>NZ_JAHDTG010000244.1 GCF_018531475.1 Pseudonocardia mahuensis | reverse complement strand
CGAAGAAAGAGGCCCTGCGTTGCCTCAAACGACTTCTGATCCGCGAAATATACCAGATAATCGTAGCTCCACACAAGAACAGTGGATCTGCTCTTGCAGCTTGACAACTATAGGAGCATCAACGCGGCCGCCGAGTCGTTCTGGGGGACGAATGCAACTCGAACTGCTCGACTCGAAGCGGTGGCAGACACGCGACGAGCTTGCCAACGCGGTATTCGAGTGGATAGAGCGCTGGTACAGTTCCAATCGGCGCCATTCCAGTATCGAAATGCACAGTCCCGTCACGTTCGGGACCCTCCACACTCGGTCAGACCAGCTTCACTGACCCCACACCGGAGGTGTCCGTGCTTCGGGGGGAACCTCATCCGCAGTTTCGGCCACGCCTCAACGCGACGACCGGCGAAGATGCTGCCACGTGTGTCCAGATCAGGCACTCAGCTTGATCTTTAACCTGTTCGCTGTTGGCGGGCGGTGATGGTGCGGTCGCGTTTGACGGTTTTCCCGACTTCGTAGCAGGGTGCGGGCTGTCGGTTGCGGGAGCCGGGTGGGCGTCCGGGCCC
>NZ_JAHDTG010000243.1 GCF_018531475.1 Pseudonocardia mahuensis | reverse complement strand
CGGCGCCCACCGAAGCGACATCGGGCCAACTGTCATACCCACCCGGCACAATCACCCCGCGAAGACCGTCCCCGACCGGTCTCGGTCACCGACGCGCAGCCCACGAAAGATCCGGGTTAGCTAGCTAGTGTGTCGCGCCTGAAATTCGCCGACAATATCGGGCGATGGAGTCGAGGATCTCTTCGGCGGACTTGGTCCAGATGAAGGGCCGGGGATGGGCGTTCCAGTCCGTGATCCAGGCTCGGATGTCGTTCTCCAGGGCCTGGACGCTCTTGTGGACTCCGCGGCGGATCATCTGCTCGGTGAGGAACCCGAACCAGCGCTCGACCTGGTTGAGCCAGGACGAGCCGGTCGGGGTGAAGTGCAGGTGGAACCGGGGGTGCCGGCCCAGCCAGGATTTGATCGCGGGAGTCTTGTGCGTTCCGTAGTTGTCGCAGATCACGTGGATGTCCAGTTCCGCGGGCACGGTCTTGTCGATCGTGGTGAGGAACTTGCGGAACTCGGTGGCGCGGTGCTGGCGGTGCAGTTCACCGATCACGGTCCCGTCGGCGGTGTCGAAGGCGGCGAACAGGCTGGT
>NZ_JAHDTG010000242.1 GCF_018531475.1 Pseudonocardia mahuensis | reverse complement strand
TACCAAGGAGTTCATAAGTAGATCGACTTGGATGGCGTGATCTGACAGGATCGGCGTGTGCGTGAGAACGACGGCCGGAAGTTGGATCATCGGACGCTGGAGGTGCTGCGGCTGAGGGCGGTCGAGCAGGTTCAGGCTGGTGCGCATCCGGAGGATGTGGCCGAGACGTTGGGCCTGCATCGCAAGACCGTGTACGGGTGGTTGGCGAAGTTCCGGGAGGGCGGCCGGGACGCGCTGCGGGCCAAGCCGGTGCCGGGTCGGCCGCCGAAGCTGTCGGGGTCGCAGATCGCCCGGCTGTACGAGATGATCGTCGGTGCCGATCCCCGGCAGTTGTCGTTCGCGTTCGCGTTGTGGACCCGGGAGATGGTCCGGCAGGTGATCCGCCGCGAGTTCGGGGTCGCGGTGAGCGTGGTGAGCGTGGGCCGGCTGCTGCGCACCATGGGCCTGTCCCCGCAGCGCCCGCTGTACCGGGCCTACCAGCAGAACCCCGAGGCCGTGGCGCGGTGGACTGATGAGCAGTTCCCGGCCATCCGGGCGGCCGCCAAGGCCGAGGGCGCCACGATCTACTTCGCCGACGAGGCCGGG
>NZ_JAHDTG010000241.1 GCF_018531475.1 Pseudonocardia mahuensis | reverse complement strand
GGCTCTTCCGGATTCAGAGTGCGAGACCTCCGCAGTGCAGGAGTGACCGGAGCCGGTAGTTGATCAGGTTACGGAAGCCGAGGGCGTTGCGGCGCAGGGCTTCGAGGCGTCCGTTGATGGCTTCGGTGGGCCCGTTCGAGGCGCGGTGGGTGAAGTAGGCGAGCACGTCGGCTCGGCGGCGGTGCAGGGTTCGTCCGAGGGTGGCCAGTTCCTCGAGTCCGGCGGGGAGACCGCGGCGGAGGGTGTCGATCAGCCGGGTCAGCCGGGTGCGGCCGTGGCGTGGGTCGGGATCGGCGTAGGCGGCGATGATGTGCTGGTAGGCCTGCCAGGTCACCTCGACCGAGACGTGGTCATCGTGGGCGAACACCACTTCGAGTCGGGTTCTCTGCCCGGGGTGTGAGCAGGTCCAGGCGGGTGCGCAGGATGCGGCGGACGCGGTAGAGCGGGTCCTTGGAGCGGCCTCGGTGGCCCAGGGTGCGCTGCTGGCAGCGTTGGCGGCACGCGTCGAGCTTGTTGCCGGCGAGCGCGACCACGTGGAAGGGGTCCATGACCGTGATTGCGTCGGGGACGCTGCTGGTGGCGGCGTTCTTGTAG
>NZ_JAHDTG010000240.1 GCF_018531475.1 Pseudonocardia mahuensis | reverse complement strand
GCCGCAATGACGATCGGTTACAGCGGCGTCGAGAAGATCGACGACTTGATCGACGCGGATCAGGGGTTGGTCAGCCGGCATGTGTTCTCGGATCCGGCGATCTATGAGATGGAGCTGCAGCGGATCTTCGCGCGGTGTTGGCAGTTCCTCGGGCACGAGTCGCAGATCCCGCGGGCCGGGGATTTCGTGAGTGCGTATCTGGGTGAGGACCCGGTGGTGGTGGTCCGGCAGGACGATGGGTCGATCACCGGGTTCTTGAACGTGTGCCGGCATCGTGGGATGCGGATCTGCAAGCTGGATGCGGGGAACGCGGCTGGGTTCTCGTGCAGTTATCACGGGTGGGCGTATGACCGGCGGGGCAAGATCGTGGATGTTCCGTTCGGGGAGATGTATGCGAACGCCCCGTTGGATGAGGGCTGGGCGGCGGTGCCGGTGGCCCAGGTGGCCAGTTACAAGGGATTGATCTTCGGGACGTTCGATCCGGAGGCGCCGTCGCTGGTGGATTACCTGGGCGATATGGCCTATTACCTGGACGTTTTAGTGGACCGTCGGGAGGGCGGCACCGAGCTGGTCGGCGGCGCCAACAAGTGGATCAT
>NZ_JAHDTG010000239.1 GCF_018531475.1 Pseudonocardia mahuensis | reverse complement strand
CCGACCTCCGCTCCCGGCCCGACTCGATGTTGACCCCGAGAGTGCGATCAACAGCAGCCCAGCCGTGGGACCCCGCCCAGCGTGTCGCCAAACCGGTGAACCTTCTTGGTCACCGCACTAGCTCGCCATCGCCGCGCTCGCCGCCGACCTACTCACCGCCACCACCCGCCTCGCCCTCTCCGCCGCAGCGGCCTACGAATCTAACGACTGAGGCTGCGCATCCTGGCCGTCGCCGGACGGATCGTGCGCACCGCCCGCCGCCTCCTCAAGATCGGCCCAGCTTGGCGGTGATCACCACCGCCCACGCCCGCCTTGCGCGCTACCCATCCCCTGACCTCGGAGCACCGGCCCAATGACCCATGGACCCGGAGCACCGGCAGAACGCGCTGAGCCGGCGATCCCACATGCCCGTCACCCGCACTCAGCAAGATCAGAAAACATCGACGAGGATCGCCGTACAGCCGTTAGGAGATATCGAGGCTAGGGCGTGTCCCGCGGATCTTGATCTCCGGGTGCGGTAGTTGTCGTTCGTGCTGGAGCGCCATGACCTGACCGAGGCGGAGTGGGAGCGGCTGGAGCCGTTGTTGCCGGATCCGACGCCGCGT
>NZ_JAHDTG010000238.1 GCF_018531475.1 Pseudonocardia mahuensis | reverse complement strand
CCGCTGGCGGGCGCTGCGACGCATCACCGCCAGCCCCCGCCGAATCGGCAGCTACGTCAAGGCCGCGCTCGTTCTGACTCTTCTCGAACAGCCCCAACTACGGCCTTCTTGCTGAGATCACCTCATTGGCGCCTCATTTCCAGGAGGGCCCACAAGAAAGGCCGGATCTGCCATGGGAGGGTGGAAGCGCGAAACGAAAGCTGGACGAGCACACGCGCTCCAGTCCTCGGTATCAGGAAAGCTAAGCGCGTGCTGCGATCCAAGTCAACGCGCAGGTTGTTACCCCGTTAACACCTGTGGGGCTTTTCTCACGCACCGCTCCCGGCAATGATCACCGAGCGTCGATCGATGATCGACAATTTCTTCGACCAGCGGGACGCGTTCGACAATCGGCGCGGGCGGGACGCCCAACGGCGAGGCTTTTCAGCCTCTTTTCGGCGCGCCTTTTTCCGGGTTTTTCGTCCGGTGCCGCCGGACTCCCGCCCGAATGTCCCGTGCGCCGGTCTCGACGACGACCCGGACACCGGCGTGGGACAGTGAGCCATTCCCAGTAGCCGTCGAGAGATCATGTGGTGCGGTCGTGTTCGCGGTGGAGCAGGACCAGCGCGGCTGCGGTGATGGCGCCGATGCGCCACGGGCACAGGCTGACTCGGCGAAGC
>NZ_JAHDTG010000237.1 GCF_018531475.1 Pseudonocardia mahuensis | reverse complement strand
GACCTGCAGATCGCCCGCGGTGCCGCCCTCAAGCCGCTGACGGACATCGCCACCGAGATGGGCATCGGGCCGCATCTGCTCGAGCCGTACGGCGAGCACGTCGCGAAGATCAAACTGAAGGCGATCGACGAACTCGCCGACCGGCCACCCGCCCGCTACATCGTGGTCTCCGCGATCACCCCCACCCCGCTGGGCGAGGGCAAGACCACCACCACCGTCGGCCTCGGCCAGGCCATGCGCCACATCGGCCACCGCGCCACCGTCGCGATCCGCCAACCCTCCATGGGCCCCACCTTCGGGATCAAAGGCGGCGCCGCCGGCGGCGGCTACGCCCAGGTCGTCCCGATGGAAACCCTCAACCTGCACCTGACCGGCGACTTTCACGCCGTCACCGCCGCCCACAACCTGCTCGCCGCACTCCTGGACAACCACCTGTTCCAGGGCAACACCGCCGGCATCGACCCCCACGCCATCACCTGGCGCCGCGTCCTCGACGTCAACGACCGCGTCCTGCGCAACATCATCACCGGCCTCGGCACCCACACCGACGGCATCCCCCGCCAGACCGGCTTCGACATCACCGCCGCCTCCGAGGTCATGGCCATCCTCGCCCTGGCCCGCTCGCTACCCGAGATGCGCGAACGGCTCGGCCGCATCGTCATCGGCTACACCACCGA
>NZ_JAHDTG010000236.1 GCF_018531475.1 Pseudonocardia mahuensis | reverse complement strand
CCGCCGCCGGATCCCGGACCGCGTCGTGTTCGACCACGTGATCGCCGCACTCGTGCACGGCAGCGGCTACGAACGCCTCGCCACCCCGGGCTGCTCGGACCGCACCATCCGCCGCCGGTTGGCCGAATGGGCCGAAGCCGGCATCGGGCCGCAGTTGCTGCGGATCGTGCTCGACGCGTTCGACCGGATGATCGGGCTGAACCTCGACGATCTGGCCGTGGACGGGGCGATCACGAAGTCCCCGTGCGGTGGGGAGGTGGCCGGGCGCTCCCCGGTGGACCGGGGCAAACAGGGCACCAAACGCTCGGTCGCCACCGACGGCGACGGTATCCCGCTGCACCTGGTCGCCGCCCGCGCGAACGATCACGACTCACCGCTGCTGGAACCCACCCTGGCCGGGATCTGCGACATGATCGGGCCGCTGCCCGAGCGGCCGAACATGCACCTGGACCGCGGCTACGACTCCGGCAAGACCCGCGACCTCCTCGCGATCTTGGGCTATCACGGCGAGATCGCGGTCAAGGGCACCCCCGCCCCGATCCAGGCCGGGAAACGCTGGCCCGTGGAACGCTGTCACTCCTGGATGAACGGCTACGGCAAGCTCCGCCGCACCACCGACAAGCGCAAGATCATCGTCGAGTTCTACCTCAACCTCGCCGCCACGCTCACCGTGATCCGCCGTCTGATCAAC
>NZ_JAHDTG010000235.1 GCF_018531475.1 Pseudonocardia mahuensis | reverse complement strand
GGCCGGTTACCTCGAGTACCCAGGCGCCGGGGCGGGGTTCGCCGTCGGCGTCGTAGGCGGGCTGCCACTCGCGTTCGGGGACCTTCGCGAGTTCGTCGGTGATGGTGTCGGGCAGGGTGGCGTCGACGTCGATGACCAGCGGCCGGTCACGGTTCACACTGTGGTCCGGGGCGTGGTCCCCGGCCAGGCGCCAGGCCCGCGCACGGGCCGCCGCGCGTGCGGTGTGGATCGCCCGCAGCGCCGCGATCGGGTCGGCGGCCAGCCGGTCGATCGTCCGTGACACCGTCGGATCGGAGGCGACCGGGCCGTAGAGGCCGGGTTCGGCGCGCAGCAGAGCGATGTCGGCCAGGCAGTCCCCGCCCAACGCGAGGGTCATGGCCAGGTCGAGCACGACCTTGCCGGGGTCGTGCACCGCCGAGGGCCGTCGCCACCGGGCCAGCGCGCCGGACAGCGCGCGGTCGAGGCCGACCGTTCGGACGGTCTCGGTGAGCAGCACACCACCGGCCTGCGACACCACGTTCGACGCGGCCGTGTCAACGACCGGACACGGGTAGAACCCACTACGCTTGCTCACCTGGAAGGTGCTCCTGACCTTGCGCGGATACGGCCCTCGACAAGCCACATCCTTGCTGCTCAGGAGCACCTTTCAGCCGTTCAACACACCCTTTCGGCCACCGGTCCGTGAAAGCACCGGG
>NZ_JAHDTG010000025.1 GCF_018531475.1 Pseudonocardia mahuensis | reverse complement strand
CCCGATCAAACAGCCCGGCGACGGGCAGATCCTCGGCCCGGACAACCAGGCCTACAACCTGCTGCTGCGCGCCACCCGCTGTATTGCCGAACGCGGGTTCGCCCTGCTCACCGGCCGCTGGCGGGCGCTGCGACGCATCACCGCCAGCCCCCGCCGAATCGGCAGCTACGTCAAGGCCGCGCTCGTTCTGACTCTTCTCGAACAGCCCCAACTACGGCCTTCTTGCTGAGATCACCTCATTCTACTGGTGGCGGTCGAAGTAGCGGGCCATCAGCTCCCGGTAAACGAGCAGCAGCGCCATCTGCGCGGCGGTAGCCGTGCCCGCGGGCATCAGCCGGTGACGGCGACCGGCGATGACCGCGACGACACCAGCCCCCGTGACGGCGGCGTTGACGCCCAGCGCCGCGTCCAGAACGGGACGATCACGAGCGGAGCGGTCGCCCATCGGGTCCACGCGCTCCACGGATCGGCGTGTCGAGCAAAGACCGCGCGACGTACCCGCGCGAAGGTGCTTGGGGTGGCGGTATCGATACGTGTGCCAGGGCCTCCGGCGAGAGCTGGATGTAGCGGGCCGGTGACGTCATCGAGCAGCGGCCGGAGTAGGCCGGCGGGGTGAAGGTGTTCGCGGCGTCCTCAGCCCGCGTGGGTCAGGGCGGAATGGCGGAGCTGGTGCAACGGTCCAGGGCCCGCCAAGACGCGTGCCGGTGGCCTGCCCGAAGGATTCGGCCGCGCGCCGGTAGGACAGGACAGCGTGCACGCCCGGATTCCGGGTCCACTACGCCAGAAGCTCCTCCAGCGCTGTAGCAGTGGCTCGGGGGTGTGTCACCGGACCGTTGTGTCCCCCCGGCATCTCAGTCAGCGCCCGGCCCAGCGCGATGCTGAGCACCTCGGCGCATCGGTACTCCCACCGGCCTCGGGAGAGCACACCACCGGTCGGGATCACGACAGGCCCGCGGACCGCGGCGACAGCCTCGACGGCGAGCGACGAGGATCGCACGGCCGGAAAATCGTGGGCGAAGAACCTCTGGAAGTTCGCAATGGCATCGCCCACCGGTGGGGTCGGACGAGCGCCGGCCTCGCACTGCACGGCCCCGGGGGTCGCGCCCACGAGAGCGGCCATCGCCTGCACGGCCGCGGCCGGCCCGTCCCGCCGAAAAGTCGCCTCGACCTGGTCCATCACGCGTTCGCGGTCCACGTCACGGACAACCGAGGGCATCGGCGGTTCGTGCGCCACCAGGGTCGACACCCGACCTGGCGCCACCACCGCGAGATGGAGCCCGATCAGGGCCCCGATGCTGACCCCGTAGACCCGTGCCGGAGCGGCGGAGACCTCGTCGAGGACCCGAGCGGCATCATCTGCGTGCGTCGACACGGTCACCGTTCCGCCACCGGACGAGCTACGCGAGAGCCCGCGGCGGTCGTAGGTCACCACCCGGAACCGGTGAGCCAGCGCGGCGACCAATAACTCCGTCGCACCGGCGTCGCTCGCCCCGCCTTGCACGATCAACAGCACCGGGCCCGAGCCACGTACCTCGTAGTACAGCTCGGCGTCATCCACCACCACGCGTCCGGGCTCCGACATTGTCCTCATGTCGCCCATTGTCTTGAGGCCGCGGTGTAACCCATCAACAGCGCCACGAACCCCGGTGGAAAACGAAGGGCCTGCCCTCGCCGGGCGGCAGGATGCTCCCCGAGATGCCCCACGAGCCCCCGGGCGGGGCAGAACCGCTCAGGTGTCGACGCGTAGCCAGAGGTTCGTCGCCTGCGGCGCGTGGGTCAGGCTGAGACGTTCGAGCTTGACATTCGTCCCGCCCGGGCGGTCGAACAGCCGGACGCCGCCGCCGAGCAGCACGGGCGCGATGCAGACGAGGATCTCGTCGAGGTGACCCGCGTCGAGGCACTGCCGGGCGACGTCGGCGCCAAGGACGTTGACGTACTTGTCACCTGCGGCGGCCTTGGCCGCGGCAACGCCGCTGTCGAGGTCGCCGACGAAGGTGACACCCGGCACCGGGGTGTGCGGTGCGTGGTGGGTGAGCACGAACTGTGGTCCGCTCCATCCCCCGCCGAACGCCTTGCCTTCCCTGTCCGCGTCGCCCTTGTACGGGTCATCCCCACGGAAGGTGCGGTTGCCGACGAGGAGGGCGCCGATATCGCCGATCAACTTGTCCACCGTCGGGTTCGGCCCGAGGTGCTCGGTCAACCAGGACATGTCGCCACCTGGGCCGGCGATGAAGCCGTCCAGCGACATGGTGACCGAGTACAGCATCTTCGCCATGACCCAACCTCCGTCGAGACAACTCTGATCGACCTTGTTGAGACTGTGGATCGCGCAGAATCTCGTCGGTACCTGGGCCGCAACGCCAGGGAGCGGGTAGACCGAACGCCGAGGCAGGCCGAGGAGGAAGGAAGAGATCGCTCAGGTTACGCGCCTACGGCGGGCAGGACATGACCCGATGGCGGTACCGGGATCCCCGCCGGGAGAAGGACTCGATCATCCACAACGGACCCGCGTCCCTGTACAGACGTCTGGTACGTCTGTATAGAGTCGATCACATGGGGCATCGCGAGGACCTGCTGGCCGGCGCCAAGCAGTGCTTGTACGACAAGGGCTTCGGACGCACGACCGCACGCGACATCGTCGCCGCCTCGAAGACCAACCTGGCATCCATCGGCTACCACTTCGGCTCCAAGGAAGCCCTGCTGACCGAAGCGCTGGTGCAGGCGACCGCCGAGTGGGGCGACGAGCTCGAACGCGCACTGACCGTCGAGCCCGACCCGGCCGACGCACCGATGGAGCGCTTCGAGCGGACGTGGACGCGGGTCATCGACCTGTACGCGACGCACCACCGGTTATGGGCGATCGCCGTCGAGGGCATCGCGCAGGTCGGACGGATCCCCGAGATCCGCAAGGTGCTGGCCGAGGCCCAGGACATCGCCCGCGAGGAGTTGGCGCTGACGTTCCACACCAGCGGCGACGACGAGCGGACCCGGGTCCTCGGTGCCGCCTACCAGGCGCTGCTCACCGGGGTCATGGTGCAGTGGCTGATCGATCCGGAGACCGCCCCGTCCGGACGTGACCTGGCGGACGCCCTGCGCTTGATCGCCACGGCGGGCGAACTGCGCGAGTGATCACCGGGCGACCGCCGGCTCAGCGACTGCCGCACAGTCGGTGCCTGCTCAGGAAGTCCAGCACGGCCGGCGTCGCCTCGGCCTCGAACTCGAACGGGTAGCCGTGCCCGGCGCCGGGGACCATCCGCAGTTCGGCGCCCGGGATGCGGCCGGCGAGCAGTTCGGCGTTGCCCGGCGGATTGAGGACGTCCTCGTCGCCGTGCAGTACCAGCGTCGGGACGATGATCCGCGGCAGTTCAGCCCACGAGTCGTGGCCTTCGCTGGCGCCGTAGTGCAGCCGCCGCGCGGGCGGTGTGAGCGGGTTGTCCACGAACAGCGCCCGCACGAGGGCGGGGTGCGCGGCCGCCCACTCCGGCGAGAAGAACAGCGGGCCCCACTTGACGAGGGCGTCCTGCTCGTCGCGGGGTTGCCGGACGAACTCCGCGGTCACCGCTGCCGGGCGCCGCACGCCGTGTGCGCTGCCCGGCGTCGTCCCGCCGAGCACCAGTCCGCCCAGCCGGGGGCCGTGGTCGATGCCCAGCCACTGCGCGATCCGCCCGCCCATGGAGTGTCCGTATGCGTGCGCCCGCGAGATGCCCAGATGGTCGAGCACGGCGACGGCGTCGGCGGCCATGCCCCGGGTGGTGTACGGCGGCGCCTGCGGGCAGTCGCTACGGCCGGTACCGCGGTGGTCGTAGACGATCACCCGGTGCGCGGCCGCGAACCCGTCGCGGATCGGGTCCCAGAATCGATGGTCGAGTCCCTGCCCGCTGACCAGCAGCAGTGGCTCGCCCTCCCCGATCTCCTCGAAGTACAGGCGGGTGCCGTCGGGGGTCACGGCGAAGGGCACGGGCGGGCTCCGAGGTGGCGGACGGGGTCGGGGGGTGCGGCTCAGCGGTCGTCCGGCCGGCCGATCCCGGAGAAGTACAGCACGAGCAGCACAGCGGCCGGCGGCGCGGCCACCCAGACCCACCACGGGTGGATCCATTCGCCGGTGGTCAGTACGAGCAGCCCCCAGATGACCAGGTTGACCGCGGCGATACTGCCGAAGACGATGCTGAGCAGCCGCATCGCGGTCCCACCGGCGCTCGTGGAGAACACGGCCCCGCGGCCTTTCGGCGGGGTGGGCGCCGGCAGGTCGGCCGCCAGCCGGGCGAGCTCGCCGCGGGTCTTCGCGCCCCACACGGCCTGCACCCGGGCGTCGAACTCGGTGAGATCGAGCACCCCTTGGCCGTGGGCCCGGCGCAGCCGTTCCTGCAGTGCCTCCCGGTCGGCGTCCGAGATCCGCATCTCCTCGGGGCGCACCGGTTCGCTCACGACGCCATCGTGCCACGATCATCGGCACCGTCGGGCGGAGGTAAGACGCTGCTCCACCTGGACCATCGGCTCTCGCTATTGCATCTATGCGAATGTCTGCATACATTGGGCGCGTGGGTGCAGGACATGGACACGGGCATGGTCATGGGCACGGCGGCCCGGGTGCGCACAGTGCATCGGGCCGGCACGTCCGCCGACTGTGGATCTCGCTCGGCGTACTGGCCGTCTTCCTCGTGCTCGAGGTCGTCGTCGGGCTCGCCACGTCGTCGCTGGCGCTGCTATCCGACGCCGGGCACATGTTCACCGACGTGCTCGGCGTCGGCATGGCCCTGGCCGCGATCACCGCGGCCCGCCGGTCCAGCGCCTCGGACAGCCGCACGTTCGGCCTCTACCGCGCCGAGGTGCTCGCCGCGCTCGCCAACGCGGTGCTGCTGTTCGGGGTGGCCGGCTGGGTGATCGTCGAGGCCGTGCAGCGCTTCGACGACGCCCCGGAGATCCCCGGGCTGCCCCTGATGCTCACCGCCGCCGCCGGGCTGGCCGCGAACCTCGTCGTGTTCGGGCTGCTCCGCCAAGGCGCGAAGGAGAGCCTCAACCTCCGCGGCGCCTACCTGGAGGTGCTGGCCGACACGCTCGGCTCGGTCGGTGTGCTGCTGGCCGGCGCGGCGATACTGCTGTTCGGCTGGAACTGGGCCGACCCGGTGATCGCCATCGCGATCGGCGTGTTCGTGCTGCCGCGCACCTGGAACCTCGGCCGCCAGGCGGTGCGGATCCTGGTGCAGGCAGCCCCCGCGCACGTCGACGTCGCGGCGATCCGCACCGAGCTCGGCGAGCTGGCCGGGGTCGAGGACGTCCACGACGTACACGTGTGGACGCTGACCTCGGGGATGGAGGTCGGCTCGGCGCACCTGAGCGTCGGCGCGACCTGCGATCCGGCGGTTGTTCTGTCCGCGGCGCGCGACCTGCTCGCCGAGCGGCACGGGATGGCCCACTTCACCCTGCAGGTGGAGCCGCCCGGAGCGCGGACGCGCTGCTCAGAGCTGAGCTGGTAGATCTTACCCGCGCGGGGCGTACATGATGATCCCGACGCCGACCAGGCAGATCGCGGCTCCCACGTAGTCGAAGCGGTCGGGCCGGAACCCGTCGACGACGATCCCCCAGGCCAGCGAGCCCGCCACGAAGACCCCGCCGTACGCGGCCAGGACCCGGCCGAAGTTCGGATCCGGCTGCAGCGTGGCGACGAAACCGTAGGCCCCGAGCGCGAGCACCCCGGCGCCGATCCACAGCAGCCCCCGGTGCTCCCGGACGCCCTGCCAGACCAGCCACGCGCCACCGATCTCGGCCACCGCGGCGAGCAGGAACAGCAGAATCGAGCGCACGACCATCACGCGCGTCAGGAGATCACGAGCAGGAACAGCCCGACCATCGTGTAGGCCACCATGAGCAGCACCAGTGGGATCTGGTCGGCGAGCCTGCGGTGCTCGGGCAGCAACGCGACGCTGCGGTCGTGTGCGACGACGACCGCGACCACGTGACCGACCAGGACCGCACCGATCTGGATCCCGGCGATCAGGCCGGGCGCCGGGACCGCGGTGACCGCACCCAGCTGCGCGCCGGCGAACTGCGACAGCCCGCGCGGGCCCTCGACCAGCAACAACGTCGCGTAGTGCGCGAGGGTATAGCCCGCCGCGATGGGTACCAGGGTGCTGGCCAGCGCCCCGGCGAGCGGCCCGGTCGCCACTCGGTAGACCGCGCCGACCAGCACCATCAGCCCGACCAGCACCACGGAGTCGAGCAGGACCGCGGGCACTCCGACGGCGTGGCGCACCGACGACCAGCCGATCCAGCCCGACACCCCGTCGAACACCGTCGAACCCCACCACACGGCCAGCAGCGCGACGAGCCCCGGCGCGACCGCGACGGCGGCCAGCCCCCGCAGGGGATTGCGCCAGCCCAGCCCGCCGTCGTCGAGCCGGCCGACCGGAGCGAGAGCGCCGGTCAACGTCGAGTAGGCCTCGAACCCGTCGGCCCGGTCGAACCACCCGGAGCCGAACCGCACCGCGGCCGCGGTGTGCACCACGGCGTAGAGCAGGAGGAACGCCGCGACCACCGCCGGGGAGTCCCGCACCGGGACGACGAGCTCCATCCAGGTGAAGACGACGAGACCCACGGCCGCCGGCCAGTACCCGAACCGGGCGGGCAACGGCGCGGTCCCCTCGGGCGGCACCCGCAGCGTCGCGACGGCGAGCCGGTGCAGCACCCGCAGCGGGTTGAGCACCCGCCAGACCGGCCCCAGCAGCAGCGACGCCGGCACGATCCCGACCCAGAGCAGCACGTAGAGCGCGCGCGGGGCGGGGTTGGCGTCGGGATCCTGCGGGCCCAGGAAGCCGACCGCCACGATCGCCGCGGCGATCAGGAGCGTCAGGAACCGCAGCACCCAGTGCAGCGCGGGAGCGTCGAGCAGCCGGGCTGCCGGGGCGGGCAGCGGGCGGCCGCGCACGGGGCCGTCGAAGCGCGGGTTCCGCCACAGCAGCGCGACGGCCAGGAACGACACGAGCACCACGACGCCACCGGTCTGCAGCACCAACTCGCCGTCCAGCGGGAGGCCCTCGACGCTGCCGATCCCGTGGGCGAGGACCATCGCGTTTCCGTCGGGCACGCTCAGACCGACGATTCCTCGCGGACCGTGCCGCGGCGCAGCAGGGCCATCCCGGCCGCCGCGACGCCGAGCCCGCCGCCCAGCGTCAATGCGACCAGCACCCGGTCCAGGCTCGCGCCCCAGGCGAACGGCACCACGGCGTCGACGAGGGTGAACGCGTCGACCGGGGCGATCACGATCGCGAACAGCCCGCCGGCCGCGCAGCACAGCAGCGGACCGGCCGGGCGGCCGCGCAGCGTCGACGCGATACCGAAGGCGCCGAGGGGCCAGCCGAGCAGCGCGTACCCGGCCGCGCTGAGGACCATCGCCACGATGTTCCGGTCCTCGGGAACCACGGCCGAACCGAGCACGTGCACGAGGTGCGCGAGGAGTACCACGCCGGTGGCGAACGCGAGCGCGACCCGGCCCCAGCGCCGGCCCGCGCCGATCAGCCCCGCCGCCGCGGGGAGCACGAGCGCGGTCAGCGCCGCGCCCCACCACAGGGCCGCGGGCGGGGGCGTCGGCCAGTACTGCTCCCCGCGGACCGTCACCACCCGGTCGCCGGCCCGCAGCGGGATGGCCCATGCGACGCGGTCGCCGCCTGGCCGGGACCCGGCCGCGGCCATCGTGATCCGCGGGTCGGTCCAGTAGGCCCGGGTGCCGGGGGCGACGGTCGGCAGTCCGGAGAGCTGCGAGCCGGGCAGCGGTTCGACGACGACCGGTGCGCCGGTGCCGTTGTCCAGCCGCATCCGGGCACCGAACTCGACCACCCGCACCTCCAGCCCGGGGACCGGCGGGTCGATGCCGAGCACCCTCGGCTCGCTGGCCGAGGACGACAGCCCGCCCGCGTGCGCGGACGCGACCCCGGCCGCCCCCGGGAACAGGACCGCCACCAGGACGACGAGCAGTAGACCCCGGGCGAGCACGGGCTCACCTTATGCGGGACGCGGGGCGGGCCGGTCTCGCCGGGTGCCGATGCCGTGGGTGCGGACGACGCCGCTCACGACACCTCGAGCTTGGCGAGCTGGTCGCCTCGCTGCTCCAGCTCCACCTCGAACACGCCCTTCACCTCGGCCACGAAGCGCAGCGTCGTGCCGGCCCCGGCGGTGACGAAGCTGCTGCGGTCGTAACCGTGCAGGTGCACCTCGTCGGCGACGTCACTGACGACGACCAGCTCGACCGTCGATCCGGCCGGGATCGCGATCCGCGCCACCCCGCCCTCGACCGCACCACCCGCATATTGCAGCTTGACACGCTGCACGCCGTCGGCGGTGACCATCGGGGTGACCACGCCGGCCTGCCCGCCGGAACAGCCGGTGAGGGTCAGGATCGTCGCGGCGAGCGCGACCAGGAGGGCGCCGGCGTGGCGGTCACGGAGTCGGCTGGTGGTCATGGCCGTGCCTTTCTGCATCATCGGTACCGGCCTCACTCTCGACCGGGGCGGCCGCGGCGCCGCCACCGGGTGCGGTTGGGGGAGGATCGACACCGTGACGACCGAGCATCCTGCCGCCGCCGTCCCGGACCGGCTCTTCGACGACGATGAACGGGAACAGCGCTGGCGGTCCCGATTCACCGCGGTGCGGATGTCGCGCCCGGACTGGGCCCGCGACGCCCCGGACCGCAGCGTGTACACCTCGAACGCCAGCGGCACCACCGAGGTCTACGCCTGGGACCGCGCCACCGACCTGCACCGCCAGGTCACCTCCCGGCGCAGCGGCACGCACTCCGTGACGCTGCCGCCCGACGGCGAGACGCTGTGGTGGTTCGACGACACCGACGGCGACGAGTTCGGCCGCTGGGTGGCCGAACCGTTCGCCGGGCAGGCCGAAGGCACCCGGCCCGAGCCGGCCGTCCCCGGCGTCGAGGACGGCTACCCCGCCGGCCTGGAGATCGGCCGTTCGGTGACCGCCGTGGGCACGTCCACCGACGAGGGCTCGCGGATCTGGGTGCACCGCAAGGGAGACGACGCCGCGACCGCGGTCTACACCCATCCCGAGGACGCCGGTGTCGGGGCCCTGTCCGAGGACGAGACCCTGCTCGCGATCAGCCATTCCGAGCACGGCGACTCCCGGCACCCGGCGGTCCGCGTGGTCCGGCTGACCGACGGTCCGGGTACCGGCTCCGTGGTCGCCGAGAAGTCCGACGGCGAGGGCAAAGGCCTGACCCCGCTGGTCTTCTCGCCGGTGGCGGGCGACAACCGGCTGCTGCTGCTGCACGAGCGCCGCGGCCGGGAGGAGCTGCTGATCTGGGACCCGGTCGCCGACACCGAGACCGAGCTGGAGCTGGACCTGCCCGGCGAGCTGGTCGCCGACTTCTACCCCGACGCGAGCGCGCTGCTGGTGTGGCACACCCACGCCGCCCGCACCCGGCTGCACCGCTACGACCTGACCACCGGTGAGCTCACCGAACTGGACGTGGCGCCCGGCTGCATCGGGTCGGCGGAGGTCCGCCCGGACGGGACCGTGGAGTACACGAGCTCGTCGGCGGCGCACCCGCCGTCGGTGCGGGCGCTGCACCCCGAGGGCACCGACCGCGAGTTGCTGACCCCGCCCGGGGAGCGGGCGCCGGGGTCGGTCGCGGTGGAGGACGTCTGGGTCGACGGTCCGGGGGGCCGGGTGCACGCGCTCGTGGCGCGGCCGGAGGGGGCCGACGGCCCGTTGCCCACCGTGTTCAGCCTGCACGGCGGCCCGCATGCGGCCGACGAGGACCGGTTCAGTGCGGTCCGGGCGGCGTGGGTGGACGCCGGGTTCGCCGTCGTCGAGGTCAACTACCGGGGGTCGACGGGCTACGGCTCGGCGTGGCGCGACGCCATCGAGGGCCGGCCCGGGCTGACCGAACTGGCCGACGTGGCCGCGGTCCACGACTGGGCGGTGTCCGAGGGCCTCGCCGATCCGGCGCGCACGGTCGTCGAGGGCTGGTCGTGGGGCGGCTACCTGGCGCTGCTCGCGGCGGGCACCCAGCCGCAGCGGTGGGCGGCCGCGATCGGCGGGGTCCCGGTGGCCGACTACCTGACCGCCTACGCCGACGAGATGGAGCAGCTACGCGCCTTCGACCGGGCGCTGTTCGGCGGCTCCCCCGAGCAGGTCCCGGAGACCTACCGGGTCGCGTCCCCGCTGACCTACGTCGACCGGGTGCGGGCGCCGGTGCTCGTGCTGGCCGGGGAGAACGACCCGCGCTGCCCGATCCGGCAGGTGGACAACTACCTCGACGCGCTGGCCGCAGCCGGGGCACGCTACGAGGTCAGCCGGTTCGACGCAGGGCACGGCTCGCTGGTTGTCGAGGAGACCCTGCGGCACATCTCGACCGAGATCGACTTCGCGCGCCGGATGGTGCGTTGACGCGCAACGCACACCGGGGCGTCACCCCGACGTAAGGGGTCGGTAACACAGGGCAGCGACGATGGGGCTTCGCAAGGAGGTGGTCGCGTGGCGCTCTGGCGCGTGCACGTGGAGCTGGAGGATCGACCGGGCCGGCTCGGTGAGCTGGCCACGGTGGTCGGTGGAGCGGGGTGCAACATCATCTCGCTGCACGTCGTCGGCGAGCCCACGGACCACGGCTCGGTGATCGACGAACTGCTGGTCAAGGTCCCCGAGGACGTCGACGCCGCAGCCGTGGTCGATGCTGTGGAACGGGCCGGGATCCCCTGCACACTGCTCGTCCGGGCCGACGCGACCGAGCTCTCCGACCCGGTGACCACCGCGCTCGCGCTCGCGCGGATGGTGGCGGCCGATCCGGGCAGCGCACCGAGGGCCGTCGCGACCATGCTGCGGGCCCGGCTGGCAGACCCATCCGCCCCACCCGGAGCGGGCCATGCCCACACCCTGCGCGTGGGCGCCCAGCAGGTGCACCTGGGGCGCGCCTGGCCGTTCACCGCGACCGAGCTGTCCCGGGCCGCGGCGCTGATGGAGCTGGCCGGCCAGCTGGGGATGCGCGCCCACCGAAGCGGCGAGCCCGACGGGCGGCGGGTGCTGCTGCACGACGGCTCCGAGGTCCGGCTGCGCACGGCGCGGCCGGCGGACGGTCCGCTGGTCGCCGCGCTGCACGCCCGCTGCTCTCCCGAGTCACGGCGGGCCCGATTCCTCAGCCAAACCCCCCGGCTGTCGCCGGACCGGCTCGCCGACCTGGTCGACGACGGGGCCGCCGGCGGCCGGGCGGTGCTGGCGCTGACCGTCGACGGTGGCAGCGCGGTGGGACTGGCCAACCTCGGCGGGGTGGACACCCCCTCCGGGGTCGCGGTGCTGGTCGAGGACGCCTGGCGCGGGCGGGGGCTCGGCACGGCACTGATCCGCCGCCTCGTCGAGCTGGCCCAGGAGCAGGGCCACTCGGAGGTCACCGCCGTCGCGCCCACCGACAACCTGCGGCTCACCCGGCTGCTCCGCCGGGCCGGGCTGCGCCCCACCGCCGAGATCGTGGCCGGGCGCCTGTTCGTCCGCGCGGCGCTGGCCCGCGCGGTGCCGGTGGCCTGAGTCGCGCCGGGATCAACCGCCCAGCAGCTCGAGCAGCCGCTGCGGGGGCCGGGCGACCACCGCGCGGTCACCCACCAGCACGATCGGGCGTTCGATGAGGATCGGGTTCGCGGCCAGCGCGTCGAGCAACGCGTCGCGGTCGGCGCCGGCGAGACCCAGCTCGCGGTAGCGTGCCTCGCCGGTACGGGTGATCGCGCGCGGGTCGTCGGTGCCGAGCCGGCGCAGCACGTCCTCGAGCTCGCCACGGCTGGGCGCCTCGTCGAGGTAGCGGACGATGTCGGTCTGGACGCCCTGTTCGGCGAGCAGGGCGAGCGCGCCACGGCTCTTGGAGCAGCGCGGGTTGTGCCAGACGGTGGCCCGGTCGTCGTTCGTCACGACGGGATCGTAGGAGGGGCGGGATGCTGACGGGCGTGAACGCCACCGGTGGAACTCTCGTCTTCGACGGCGACTGCGGCTTCTGCACCCGCAGCCTCGGCTGGCTGCGGCTGCTGGACACGAAGCGCCGGGTCACCACCGCACCGTTCCAGCGTCCGGATGCCCCGGGGATGGTCGACGCCACGCCCGAGCTGTGCGCGGCCGCGGTGCGCTGGAAGGGAGTGGACGGAACGACCGCCGGCGGGGCGGCCGCGATCAACGCCGCACTGTCGGCCGCGCTGAACACCGATGTGCCGGTACGGCTGTACCGCCACACCCGGGCCGCCCAGGAGGGGCTCTACGACTGGGTGGCGCGCAACCGCGGGCGGCTACCGGGCATGACGCCGTGGTGCGACCGCTTCCCGGCGGACTGCGGCCGGTCCTGAGACGGCCCGGGGGGCCCCCCACGAGCCCACCGGGGGGCCCACGGACCAGACCCGTTG
>NZ_JAHDTG010000024.1 GCF_018531475.1 Pseudonocardia mahuensis | reverse complement strand
GGGGCCGGGGGGGCGGGGGCGGGGCGCGCCCGGGCGGGCGCCCCCGCCTCCTCGCGGAGCGGGGGCCGACGGCACTTCTCGGGTGCCCGAGCCAGGGGTCAGGTGATACGTGGTGGGGCCCCGGGCCGGGCGGCGGTGCTGGTCCTACTCGATCACTTGTCGTTCGCCTTCTCGCCGCCGCCGTTGCGGACGGTCTCGGCGACGCGGTCACCGAGGTCCTTGTCCACGTTGCGCCAGTACGTGAAGGCACGCTCGAGGACCGGCTCGGACACGTCGTTCTTCAGGTGGCCGGCGATGTTGGCCACCAGGCGGGCGCGCTCGTCGTCGTTGAGCACCTGGCGGACCAGGGCGCCCGGCTGACCGAAGTCGTCGTCCTCGGAGTGCAGCTTGTACGCCGAGCGGATGACCTCGTCCTCGACGCCGTAGGCCGCCGCCGTCTCGCCGGCGTACTGCGGGTCGGCGTGCGGGCCGCCGTAGGAGTTCGGCGCGTACACCGGGTCACCCGGGTTGCTGTACCGCATCGCGCCGTCCTTGGAGTAGCTGTTGACGGGCGACTTGGCTGCGTTGACCGGGAGCTGGGTGTAGTTCGCGCCGATCCGGTAGCGGTGCGCGTCCGGATAGGCGAACAACCGGCCCTGCAGCATCTTGTCCGGCGACGGCCCGATGCCCGGCACCAGGTTCGACGGCTCGAACGCGGCCTGCTCGATCTGGGCGAAGTAGTTGTCCGGGTTGCGGTCCAGCACCCAGCGACCGACCTTGATCAGCGGGTAGTCGCCGTGCGGCCACACCTTGGTCAGATCGAACGGGTTGAACCGGTAGTCCGCGGCCTCCGCGTAGGGCATGACCTGGACGTACACCGTCCAGCTCGGGTGGTCGCCCTTCTTGATCGTGTTGTACAGGTCGCGGATGTAGTAGTCCGCGTCCTCACCGGCGATCCGGTCCGCTTCCGCCTGGGTCAGGAAGTCGTGACCCTGGTCGGTCTTGAAGTGGTACTTGACCCAGAACTTCTCGCCGCCGGCGTTCTCCCACAGGTAGGTGTGCGAGGAGTAGCCGTTCTGGTGCCGCCACGACGCCGGGATGCCCCGGTCACCCATCAGCCAGGTGACCTGGTGCGCCGACTCCGGCCGCAGGGTCCAGAAGTCCCACTGCATGTTGTGGTCGCGCAGGTGGTTGTCCGCGCGGCGCTTCTGGGAACGGATGAAGTCGGGGAACTTGATGGGGTCGCGGATGAAGAAGACCGGCGTGTTGTTGCCGACGATGTCGTAGTTGCCCTGCGACGTGTAGAACTTCATCGCGAAGCCGCGCGGGTCGCGCCAGGTGTCGGGCGAGCCGTTCTCACCGGCCACCGAGGAGAAGCGGACCAGGCTCTCGGTCCGCACGCCCGGCTGGAACAGGGCGGCCTTGGTGAACTGGCTGACGTCCTCGGTCACCTCGAGGAAACCGAACGCCCCGCCGCCCTTGGCGTGCACGACCCGCTCGGGCACCCGCTCGCGGTTGAACTGGGCGTTCTTCTCGATCAGGTAGTGGTCCTGGAGCAGGATCGGGCCATTGGCGCCGATGGTCAGCGAGTCGTTGTCACTGGCCACCGGGATACCGACGTTGTTGGTCGTCGGCCGCGGTTCGGTCGCGGTCACGGACGCCTCCTTCATGTGATGGTGCGATCGGTCAGTTCGGGTTCAGACGGTGGGTTACCGAACCTGGTCCTTCGCCGTGCCCTGACACTGTGGACACAGGCCCCAGAACACGACCTCCGCCTCGTCGAGCAGATAGCCGGCGTCGTCGCTCGGGGTGAGGCAGGGTCGAGCGCCCACCGCACAGTCCACATCGGTCGTCCGGCCACAGGCACGGCATACCAGGTGGTGGTGGTTGTCACCGGTCCGCGTCTCAAATAGAGCCGCGGAACCGGCGGGTTCGATGCGCCGGACGAGCCCGGCCTCGGCGCAGGCGGCGAGTACGTCGTACACCGCCTGCGTGGACACCCGCCCCAGCCGCCGGCGGGCCAGGTGCGTCACCGTGTCGGCGGTGGCGTGGGGGTGCTCGGTGAGCACCTCGAGCACCGCGATCCTCGGGGCTGTGCCCCGGAGGCCCGCGTCCCGCAGTCGCCGTGTCACGTCCGCCGCTGAAACCATCGTGATCTACCTGACCACCTTTTCTGGAATCAGTCGAGTTAAGCCGCCGGCTCGGGGCGGCCGACCGGCGGGAGACCGTGGCCCGGCGGCCGGCCCGGGACGTCCCCCGGCGACCACCCGGGCGCCGATCAGTCGGCTGCGGGTCCCGAACCGACCGGCTGCTCGACGAAGACCTCGTCCAGCACGAAGGTCTCGATGTCGAGCACGAATCCGCGCACCTGGGTCCCCGGCATGAGGAATGGATCATGGCGCAGCTGCGCCATGTCCCGGCGCACACTGACCGCCGGGTCGCGGAACGCGTGCGTCCGCCACGGCGGGCGCATCCCGACCTCGTGCGCGAGTTCCTCGGAGAAGTCGTCGTCGGTGAACGTGGCCAGACCACAGCCGCTGTGCTGGACGAGCAGGATGTCCCGGGTCCCGAGCTTGCGCTGGCTGATGGTCAGGGACCGGACCACGTCGTCGGTGACGACACCACCCGCGTTCCGCAGCACGTGCACCTCGCCGAGCTTCAGCCCGAACAGGGCGAAGACGTCGATGCGTGAGTCCATGCAGGTCAGAACCGCGGTGTGCAGTGCAGGAGGGACGGCGAGGCCCTCCGCATTCGCCGCGGCGAGCATCCCTCCCCCGGCCTCGTACCGGCGCAGCAGCTCTTCGTTGCTCACGGCGTTCACGCTAACCGCGCGGCCCGCCCCGCGGTACGCAGTGTGACCCGGACGGGTGCCCCGAGACGAGGCCGCTCGCGCGCACCGTCGGCGATAGGCTCCCGCCACCACCGCCGGGCCCCGGGAGCGCGCCGATGACGACCGTCGAGGTCACCGTGAGCCCGGTCGCGGCGCCGCCGGACCGCCTGGCCCGGGTCCGGTCCGCCCTCGCGCCGGCCGCCGTCTACCTCGGGGTTCGTCTGGTCGGCCTGCTCGGCCTGGCCTGGCTCGCCGGTCGCAACGGTTCGGCCCTCGTCGACGAACTGCACAGCTGGGACGGGGCGTGGCTACTCGCGATCGCCGGCGAGGGATACGCCGGCGTGCCCGCGGACATGGTCGACGCGTTCGGCCGGCGCACCCCGGACACCCCGCTCGGTTTCTTCCCCGGTTACCCGGCGACGGTCGCCGTGGCCGGATGGTTCACCGGCGGGAACCTGGTCGCCGCCGGTCTCGTGGTCTCGCTGCTGGCCGGAGTGGTCACGGCGTACGCGCTGACCCGCCTCGGAGAGCTGGTGCCGGGCGGGTCACGGCGCGCAGGCCTGCTGCTGACCGGCCTGTTAGCCGCGACCCCCATGGGCATCGTGCTGAGCATGACCTACACCGAGGCGCTGTTCTGCGCGCTGGCTGCCTGGTCGCTGATCGGGGTGCTGCAACGGCAGTGGCTGCTGGCCGGTGCGACGTGCGCGCTGGCCGGGCTGGTCCGGCCCACGGCCAACGCGCTGGTGCTCGCGGTGGGCCTCGCCGCACTGGTCGCCGTGGTGCAGCGCCGCGACGGGGTGCGGCCCTGGCTCGGCGGGTTGCTCACGGCGACGGGGCTGGTCGGCTACCTGGCCCACGTCGCGGTCCACACCGGCACACCCGACGGCTGGTTCGCGATCCAGCGGGCCGGTTGGGGCTGGTACCTCGACGGCGGGGTCGAGACGGCGGCCTA
This sequence comes from Pseudonocardia mahuensis, assembly GCF_018531475.1. Lineage (GTDB taxonomy): Bacteria > Actinomycetota > Actinomycetes > Mycobacteriales > Pseudonocardiaceae > Pseudonocardia. The sequence goes on along the minus strand of NZ_JAHDTG010000024.1, from coordinate 8,235 downwards.
CCTGCGTGACGTGCTGGTCGCCGGGGAGCGGGTGTTCGACCTGGCGACACTCGTCGTGCTCGCCGGCGCGGGCGTCCTGCTGGGGGCCTCCATCGCGATGCGGCTGCCGTGGCCCCTGCTGGTCTACGGCGCCGGGGTGCTGTTCACGGTGTGGGCCACGGCAGGGCTGATGAACACCAAGATCCGGCTGCTGATCCCGGCGTTCGTGCTGCTGCTGCCGATCGCGCTCGGACTGTCCCGGCGCCGGCCCGCCACCGCGGTCGGCGTGCTGGTCGCGGCCGCGCTCGGCTCGGCCTGGTTCGGTGGGTACGCGCTGACGATCTGGGGTTACGGGATCTGATCCGATGTCGCCGTCGTCCCAGCTGCTGACCCGGTCCGCTCCGCAATCAGCAGTCCTCGTCGCCGTCGACGGCGGCTGCTGATTGCGGAGAGCGGGTGGGGTCAGAGGGTCGCCGCGACCGTCTCGGCGATCTCGTAGGTGTTCAGCGCGGCACCCTTGCGCAGGTTGTCCCCGCACACGAACAGCTCGAGCGTGTCGGGGAAGTCCAGCGCCTGCCGGATCCGCCCGACCCACGTCGGGTCGTCACCGACGACCGCGGCCGGGGTCGGCCACTCGCCGGCGGCCGGGTCGTCACGCAGCACGATGGTCGGCTGGGCGGAGAGCACCTTGCGCGCGGCGTCCACCGACACCTCGCGGCCGAACGTCGCGTGCACGGCGAGCGCGTGCGTGGTCACCACCGGGACACGCACGCAGGTCGCCGACACCTTCAGGTCCGGGATCCCGAGGATCTTCCGCGATTCGTTGCGGACCTTGAGCTCCTCCGACGACCAGCCGTCGTCCTTGAGCGAACCGGCCCACGGCACGACGTTCAGGGCGAGCGGCGCGGGGAACGGCGAGTCGGTACCCAGCCCGGCCTGCGCCAGGGCCTCGGCGACGTCGCCCCCGCGCACGCCCACCTCCTTGCCGGCGATCGCGGCGAGCTCGGCGTAGAGCCGGTCGATACCGGGCTGCCCGGCACCGGAAGCCGCCTGGTACGACGACACGACGAGCTCACGCAGCTCGAACTCGCGGTGCAGCGCACCCATCGCAGCCATCATCGACAGCGTGGTGCAGTTGGGGTTCGCGATGATCCCCTTGGGCCGGTTGGAGGCGTCCGCAGCGTTCACCTCGGGTACCACCAGCGGCACCTCGGGGTCCATCCGGAACGCGCCGGAGTTGTCGACCGCGACGACCCCGCGGGCCGCGGCGATCGGCGCCCACTGCGCGCTGACCTCGTCGGGCACGTCGAACAGAGCGACGTCCACGCCGTCGAAGACCTCGGGGGCGAGCTCGAGCACCGTGACGTCCTCACCGCGCACGCGCAGCACCTTGCCCGCCGAACGGGCCGACGCCACGAGCCGGATCTCGCTCCACGGCACGGTCTCCCGCGCGCCGATGATGTCGATCATGGTCGAGCCGACGGCCCCGGTGGCACCGACGATCGCGACGACCGGCCCCTGCCGGTGCGCGCCGCTCATCGCTCGTCCTCGCTGCGCTCGGCCGACCGCTGCGCGGCGGCGCTGTGCTGGATCATTCGCTCGCTCCGCTCGCTCATCGCCCGGTCCCAGCGTGCACGACGGCCTGCTCGTCGCCGCCGAGCTCGAACGCCTCGTGCAGCGCACGCACCGCGTCGTCGAGCTGGTCCACCCGGCAGATCACGGAGATCCGGATCTCCGAGGTGTTCATGGTCTCGATGTTGATCCCCGCGTCGGACAGCGCCTCGCAGAAGGTGGCCGTGACCCCGGGGTGGTTGCGCATGCCCGCTCCGACCAGCGAGACCTTGCCGACCTCGGGGTCGTAGATCACCTCGGCGAAACCGATCTCGGACTTCGCCTTCTCCAGCGCGGCGACCGCGGTCGGGCCGTGGGTGCGCGGCAGCGAGAAGGTGATGTCGGTGCGCCGGTCGTCGGAGTGCGACACGTTCTGCAGCACCATGTCGATGTTGATCTCGGCGTCGGCGACCGTCCGGAAGATGCGGGCGGCCATGCCGGGGGTGTCGGGCACCCCGGTGACCGTGATCTTGCCTTCGGAACGGTCGTGCGCGACCCCGGTGATGATCGCCTGTTCCACGGGAATCTCCTCGATCGAGCCGGCGACGAGCGTCCCCAGCTTCTCGTTGTACGAGCTGCGGACGCGGAGCGGCACGTTGAAGCGCCGGGCGTACTCCACCGCGCGCAGGTGCAGCACCTTCGCGCCGCACGCCGCCATCTCGAGCATCTCCTCATAGGTGATGGTGTCGAGGTGCGCAGCGTCCGACACGATCCGCGGGTCGGCGCTGAAGATGCCGTCCACGTCGGTGTAGATCTCGCAGACGTCGGCCTCCAGCGCGGCCGCGAGTGCGACCGCCGTCGTGTCCGAGCCGCCGCGGCCGAGCGTGGTGATGTCCTTCGAGTCCTCGCTCATCCCCTGGAATCCGGCGACGAGCACGATCGAGCCCTCGTCCAGCGCACTGCGCAGCCGGCCGGGGTTGACCTGCACGATGCGGGCGTCACCGTGCTTCGAGGTGGTGAGCATCCCCGCCTGCGAACCGGTGAACGACCGGGCGTCCGCGCCGAGGGAGTGGATGGCCATCGCGACGAGCGCGTTGGAGATCCGCTCCCCTGCGGTGAGGAGCATGTCCATCTCCCGCGCCGGGGGCGCCGGGGACACCTGCTCGGCGAGATCGGTCAGCTCATCGGTCGTGTCACCCATCGCGGAGACCACAACCACGACGTCGTGACCCTCTTTGCGGGTCCGGACGATCCGCTCGGCGACCCTTTTGATGCGGTCTGCGTCCTGAACCGATGAACCGCCGTACTTCTGCACGACGAGGGCCACGCCGACCTCCTGTCCTGACGCCGTGACCACAGTGCGGCCGGCGTCGTGGGCTTCTCGAGTCCCGGGCGCGGTCACTCGTGGTGACGCACCGGCCCGGGCGCTGGTCGGGGGCCCACCCTACCGGGGCACCGCGATGTCGCTAACCTCAATGATGGATGCCACAGAGGCCGGCGTCACACTGCGTCCACGGTCTCCTCACGACGGGGGTGAACCCGATCGACACCGTGCGCGGTGGTTCGCCGACGGCCCGGTGTGCCCCCGAAGGAGGGCCGGACCTGCACGGGGACCGGCTCGCCCGGCCGGTGGCCGCGCTCGCCCCGGCGGGGGTGTTCGCACTCGTCCGCGGGCTCGGACTGCTCGTGCTGGCGACCCTGGCGGCGGCGAACGACACCCGGCTGGGCGACGCCCTGAGTGCCTGGGACGGGCAGTGGTTCCTCGGCCTCGCCCAGGGCGGTTACGACGGCGTGCCGGCCGGCCTGGCCGACGCGAACGGGGTGCGCGCCGCCGAGACCCCGCTGGCGTTCTTCCCCGGCTACCCGGTCACGGCGGCCACCGTCCGCTTCCTCACCGCGCTGTCGCCGATCGCGGCGGGGGTCGTGGCCGCGGCACTGGCCGGGTTCGCGGCCGCCTACGGGGTGTGCCGGATCGGTGAGCTCGTCCCGGGCGGGTCCCGGCGGGTCGGGCTGATCATGGTCGCGCTGTTCGCCGCGTCGCCCATGGGCGTCGTGCTGACCATGGCCTACTCGGAGTCGCTGTTCTGCGCGCTCGCCGCCTGGTCGCTGGTCGGGGTGCTGTCACGGCGCTGGCTGTTCGCGGGCGCGATGTGCGCGCTGGCCGGCCTCGTCCGCCCGACGGCGGCGGCGCTGGTGCTGGCGGTCGGGGTGGCCGCGCTCGTCGCTGTGCTGCAGGGACGCGACGGCTGGCGGCCGTGGCTGGGTGCGGCGCTGGCTCCGCTCGGGCTGGCGGGCTACCTGGGGTGGGTGGCCGTCCGCACCGGTTCACTCACCGGCTGGTTCGACCTGCAGGAGCGCGGGTGGGGCACCCGGTTCGACGGCGGCACCGCGACGCTGGAGTTCACCGCATCGGTGCTCGTCAGTGGACAGTCCGTACTCGAGGTCGCGACGATCGTGGTGCTGGCGGGCGGACTGTGGCTGCTCGTGGTGGGTGCGGTGCGGGCCGTCCGCGGGGAGCTGCCCTGGCCCCTGGTCGTGTACGGGGCGGGCGTGCTGATCATGGACCTCGGCAGCAACGGCCTGATGAACTCCAAGGCGCGGCTGCTGGTGCCGGCGTTCGTCCTGCTGCTCCCGGTGGCCCTCGAACTGGCCCGCCGCCACCCGCGGACGACGGTGCCGGTGCTGGTCGCGGTTGCGCTGGGTTCGGCCTGGTTCGGCGGCTACGCGCTCACCGCCTGGCCGTACGCGATCTGACGCGATCCGAGCAGGCTCACGCCGGACGCGACCGCGACCCCTCGCGGACCCGGTGCCTGCGTACCTGGCGGAAGCCTTGCGCTGACGGACCCGCCGGACAAGGGGCACTCGACCGGTCGCCGTGGATCCGCGGCCCGGGCATGCTGTCGGGGTGCCGCCCCGCGACCGGGACCGCCGCCGAGGAGCTCGACGCCACCGACCCGATCGCGTTCCTGCGCGACCGCTTCGCCCTGCCCGACGGAGTCGTCCATCTCGACGGCAACAGCCTGGGCGCCCGGCCGGTCAGCGCGGAGCAGCGGCTCGCCATCGCGGTGCGCGACGAGTGGGGCACCGGCCTCATCCGGTCCTGGAACGACGCCGGCTGGTACACCGAGCCCGCCCGGGTGGCCGCCGGGATCGCTTCGCTGCTCGGCGCCCACGCCGACGAGGTGGCGGTGGCCGACTCGACGTCGATCAACCTGTTCAAGCTGCTGGTCGCCGGGGCGCGGCTGCGCCCGGGCCGCACCGCGATCGTGGTCTCCGACCACGACTTCCCCACCGACCGCTATCTCGCGGAGTCGACCGCCGAACTGCTCGGCCTCGAGCTGCGGGCGGTGGCCGGCCCGGATGCGGCGACCGACGCGCTCGACGACGACGTCGCGGTCCTCGCGCTGTGCCACGTCGACTTCCGCACCGGCGCGATCGCCGACGCCCCGGGGCTGACGGCGGCTGCCCACGACGTCGGTGCGCTCGCGCTGTGGGACCTCTCGCACTCGACCGGTGCACTGGACGTCGATCTCGCCGGCTGGGGCGCCGATCTCGCCGTCGGCTGTGGGTACAAGTACCTCAACGGCGGTCCGGGTGCGCCCGCCTACGCCTACGCGGCCCGGGAGCACCACGCGGGGCTGCGCAACCCGCTGCCGGGCTGGTTCGCCCACGCCGACCCGTTCGCCTTCGACCCGCGGTTCACCTCCGCGCCCGGGCTCGGGCGGCTGGCCTGCGGGACGCCCCCGCTGCTGTCGCTGCTCGGGCTGGCCGAGGGGGTCGCCAGCCTGCGCGGGGTGACCCCGGCGCAGCTGGCCGCGAAGGCCCGGGGGCTGACCGGGCTTTTCGTCGAGCTGGTCGACCGGTACTGCCCGGAGGTGGACGTGGCCTCACCGCGCGACGCCGCCATCCGGGGCAGCCAGGTCGCGCTGCGCCACGCGGACGCGTATCCGCTGGCGCAGGCGCTGGCCGCGCGCGGCGTGATCGGCGACTTCCGCGCCCCGGACCTGGCGCGCTTCGGGTTCGCGCCGGCCTACATCCGCTACGTCGACGTGGTCGACGCGGTCGCGACGCTGCGCGCGGTGCTCGACGGCGACGACCTCGGCCGTCCCGACTTCACCGTCCGCACCGCCGTCACCTGAGGCCTGCTCAGCCGAAGCGGCGCACGATCCGCACGACGACGGCGGTGATGGCGAACCAGATGACCGCGGCGACCCCGTAGTTCAGCGTGACCGCGAGCTTGGGCTCGTCGGGCAGGAACAGGTCGTCCAGGCCGAGGTTGAACTGTGCGGCCAGGTCGGCGACGAAGATGGTCAGCCCGTTCGCCGGGTTGGCGTCGAGCAGGGTGAGCACGATGTGCAGGACGAGGACGAGCGCGATCGCCATCCCGATGACCCGCAGCACGGTTCCCAGCAGGCCCGCGCCTCGACGTGCAGTGGTTCCCACGCTCACCCGTCCTCCTCGCTGTCGCTCGTCGGCCGCGTCAGCGGCGCTGCCGTGTCCGATGGCGAGCTCACAAGCTCGCCCACGGACCCTCCTCGCTGTCGCCCGTCGTCCTCGACGGACAGCCCATACTCGCAGGTAGGTCCGAACCCGGCCGCGACACGACGTAGCCCGATCGGGTGGCACCGGCGAGTCGCCTCCACAGGTGCCGGAGGTCGCCTTGCCCCGGCCCCGACCGCCGGGGCTATGGTGGCCGGGTGGCGCACCTGCTCCTTCGCCGCCGCGGCGGGGTCTGACCGACCGGCCCCTCGTCGCGGGTTGGCGCACGCGCCGGTCACGTCCTTCACCGACGAACCGGCCGACACCACAGGAGCACCACCGCGATGACCACCTCGCCCGACGCCTACATCTCCGCGTCCAGCAGCCGGCTGCGCACCCCGTCGCGCCCGGCCCCAGACGATCAACCGGTCTGGAACCCTCAGCGGGGCTCCCATCTCCCGGTCCACCGCTACCGCCCGTTCAACGAGCTGGTCGAGCCGGTGTCGCTGCCCGACCGCACCTGGCCGGACAAGCGGATCACCTCCGCGCCGCTGTGGTGCGCGGTCGACCTGCGGGACGGCAACCAGGCGCTGATCGACCCGATGAGCCCCGCCCGCAAGCGGCGCATGTTCGACCTGCTCGTCCGCATGGGCTACAAGGAGATCGAGGTCGGCTTCCCGGCCGCGAGCCAGACCGACTTCGACTTCGTCCGCGAGATCATCGAGGGCGACGCGATCCCCGACGACGTCACCATCCAGGTGCTGACCCAGGCCCGCCCGGAGCTCATCGAGCGCACCTACGAGGCCTGCGAGGGCGCGCCCAGGGCGATCGTGCACCTCTACAACTCCACCTCGATCCTGCAGCGCCGGGTCGTCTTCCGGGCCGATCGCGCGGGCATCGCCAAGATCGCCACGGACGGCGCCGAGGAGGTGCTGCGGTTCAGCGAGAAGTACCCGAACACCGATTGGCGCTTCGAGTACTCACCGGAGTCCTACACAGGCACCGAGCTGCAGTACGCCGTCGACGTGTGCAACGCGGTCAGCGAGATCTGGCAGCCCACACCGGAGTCGCCGATGATCGTCAACCTGCCGGCGACGGTGGAGATGGCCACCCCGAACGTCTACGCCGACTCCATCGAGTGGATGCACCGCAACCTGGCGCGCCGCGAGGGGATCGTGCTGAGCCTGCACCCGCACAACGACCGCGGCACCGGTGTCGCCGCCGCCGAGCTGGGCTACCAGGCCGGCGCCGACCGCATCGAGGGCTGCCTGTTCGGCAACGGCGAGCGCACCGGCAACGTCGACCTGGTCACGCTGGGGATGAACCTGTTCACCCAGGGCATCGACCCGCAGATCGACTTCTCCGACATCGACGAGATCCGCCGCACCGTCGAGTACTGCAACCAGCTGCCCGTGGCCGAGCGCCACCCGTGGGGCGGCGACCTGGTCTACACCGCGTTCTCCGGCAGCCACCAGGACGCGATCAACAAGGGCTTCGACGCGATGACGGCCGACGCCGCCAAGGCGGGCGTCGAGGTCGACGAGTACCGCTGGGAGGTCCCGTACCTGCCGGTGGACCCGAAGGACATCGGCCGCACGTACGAGGCCGTGATCCGGGTGAACTCGCAGTCCGGCAAGGGCGGCGTCGCGTACATCATGAAGGCCGAGCACCAGCTGGAGCTGCCGCGGCGGTTGCAGATGGAGTTCTCGAAGGTGATCCAGGAGGTCACCGACTCGGAGGGCGGTGAGGTCTCGCCCAAGGAGATGCGCGACGTCTTCGAGGGCGAGTACCTGGAGCGGGTCACCCCGCTGAAGCTCATCCGGCACCGGCTGACCAGTGACGGAGAGGGCCGCGACGAGATCGTCGCGACCGTACGGGTGGAGAGCGACATCCACGAGATCACCGGCAGTGGCAACGGCCCGATAGCGGCTTTCGTCGACGCGCTGGCCGGGATCGGCTTCGACGTCCGGGTGCTGGACTACCACGAGCACGCGATGGCGGCCGGCGACGACGCCCGCGCCGCGGCCTACGTCGAGTGCGCCGTGGAGGACACCGTGCTCTGGGGCGTGGGGGTCGACGGCTCGATCGTGAGCGCCTCGCTCAAGGCGGTCGTCTCGGCGGTCAACCGGGCCATGCGCTGACGCGGTTGTGAGTGGCGGGGGGGGGGGGGGGGGCCCCCCCCCCCCCCCCACCACCCCCGCCCCCCAAAACCCCCCCCCACACCAC
>NZ_JAHDTG010000023.1 GCF_018531475.1 Pseudonocardia mahuensis | reverse complement strand
TCACCCGGGCCCTGGGGCGGCGTGGTTTGTGGGGGGGTGGGGGGCCGGCCCCCCCCCCCGCCACTCACAAGGCCGTCAGGCCATCTTCCGCCCCTCCACGAAGAACGCCATGACCGCGGACGTCGCCAGGGGGCCGGCCGGCACCTCGTCGTACCGGCGCATCGCGCCGAACGGGGCGTTCCAGAACGGGCCGCTGCGCCGCGTCCACGGCCCCACGTAGGCGTAGGGCCGGGTGTTGACCGGGTCACCCGCGGACACGCCGTAGTTGATCTCGTCGAGCTGGATGCCGAGGTCGAAGTGCTCGGGCCACAGCACGGGGTCGCAGGCGGGGACGAAGTTCCGCAGCGCATGGTCCCCGGTCTCGAACCAGTCGGCCACCAGCTCGGCGGCGGCCGGGTCGACGACGAGCTGCTCGTCCGGCCCGACACCCGAGGAGTCGGTGTAGAGCCCCTCAGGCGGGCCCGGCTCGACTCCGGCGGCGGCGCCCAGCTCGCGGCAGGTCCCGCGCAGCGGGGCCCGGCCCGCACCGTCGGCGTCCCACACCAGCTCGGTGCCCTGCACCCGCAACGGACCTGCGACCTGGCCGAACCCGCCCGGGGTGACCTGCAGCCGGATGGTGCCGCGCTCCCGGTACTGCGGCCCGGCCAGCAACACCTCCGCGATCCCGTGGAGGGATCGGCGTGTTGCGGCGAGCACCTGTTCGTCCATGTTCTACGGATACCCCATACCAGCCCCGGAGTGCGCCACCGTTCGGCAGCAACCGGCCGCGGCCGCTCGGCGAACCGGTACCGTCGTGATCGTGCCGTTACCGGTGACCCCGATCGCCGCGTACCTGGCGCTGCTGGTCTGGGCCAGCGTGCCGTTCGCGCCCGCCGAGCCACTGCTGCTCGCCGCCGGCTCCTACGCCGCATCGGGTCCGCTCACGCTCTGGATCGCGATCGTCGCAGCGGCCTTCGGGTCCTTCGCCAGCGACCTCGCGAAGTACGCCCTGGGTCGCGTGGCGGGCGCCGCCCTGCTCCGCCGGTTGCGCCGCCATCGGGCGGGTGCACGGGCCATCGCCTGGATCGAGGCCCGAGTGCTGCGCAGCGGGCCCGCGGTCATCGCACCGTCCTACTTCGTGCCGTTCGGTGTGGTTGCCGCGACGATCCTGTGCGGCGCCATGCGGCTACCCGTGCGTGGGGTGATCCTCGCCTCGGCGTGCGGGGCCGCGCTGTGGTCGTCGGTGTTCCTGCTGCTCGGCTACGCCGGCGGTGCGCTGACCGGGAACCCGCTGATCGGGCTGGCCGTCGCGGTGCCGGCCGCAGCGGTGGTCTGCCTGCTCGTGCGCAGACGGACCACCGACCAGGCCGGCCCGTCCGAATCCGCCCCGGCGGGCCGAGTCAGCGCCCCAGGACCTCGGTGACCGAACCCGGCAGCTCCGGTGCCACGCCGGGTGCCAGCGGGTCGTCACCGGCCACCGCGGGTCCGACCCGGTGCGGCTGCAACCGGCCGTCGCGGATCGCCTCGGCGTGATGGCAGGCCACCCGGTGGCCCGGGTCGCCGCCCGGGATCACCCGCAGCTGCGGACACTCGTCGGCGCAGCGCTCGGGCTGGCGCCACGGGCAGCGGGTGTGGAAGCGGCACCCGGTCGGCGGGTCCGCCGGCGAGGGCAGGTCGCCGGTCAGCAGGATCCGCTCGCGGCGGTCCTCCAGTTCCGGGTCAGGTACCGGGACCGCCGAGAGCAGCGCCCGCGTGTACGGGTGCTGCGGATCGTCGTAGAGCGCCGCCGACGGCGCCTCCTCGACGATCCCGCCCAGGTACATCACGCCGACCCGGTCACTGACGTGGCGGACCACGGCCAGGTCGTGCGCGATCACCAGATAGGTCAGGCCCAGCTGGGCCTGCAGCCGGCCGAGCAGGTTGAGCACCTGCGCCTGTACCGAGACGTCGAGCGCGGAGACCGGCTCGTCGGCGACGATCAGGTCGGGCTCGACACACAACGCCCGCGCGATCCCGATGCGCTGGCGCTGGCCGCCGGAGAACTCGTGCGGGTAGCGGCGCAGCGCCCCGGCCGGCAGCCCCACGGCGTCGACGAGCTCGTGCAGCCGGGCGGCGTCGGCCTCGGGGCCCTTGCTGAGCTCGTGCGCCCGGATCCCCTCCATCAGCATGGACTCGACCGACTGGCGCGGGTCCAGGCTGGACAGCGGGTCCTGGAACACCATCTGGAACCGGCGGCGCATCCGGCGCAGTGACTCACCGGTCAGGCCGGCGAGGTCCGTGCCGCCGAAGCGGACGGTTCCGGCCGTCGGGTCGACGAGCCGCAGGATCGCGCGCCCCAATGTGGACTTTCCGCAGCCCGACTCCCCGACCAGCCCGTAGGTCTCGCCACGGCGGATCGTCAACGAGACGCCGTCGACCGCGTGGACGTGGCCGACGGTGCGGTCGATGAACACCCCGCGCCTGATCGGGAAGTGCACGGCGAGGTCGCAGACCTCGAGCAGCGTGTCGGTCATCCTCGCTCCGTGCTCGTTCGGCGGCTCGTTCGGCGGGCTCATCCGGCACTCGCCGGAACCGGGTTGTGACAGCGCAACAGCCGCCCGCCCGCCACGTCAGAGGTCGGGGTGCGCTGCTCGCACGTGTCGATCGCACGCGAACAGCGCGGCGCGAACGCGCACCCACGGGTCCACGGCAGGTTGTCGTTGACCGAGCCGCGGATCGCGGGCAGCTCCTCCCCCGGTGGGGAGTCCAGCCGCGGGATCGAGCCCAGCAGCCCGTGCGTGTACGGGTGGCGCGGGGTCGCGAACAGCCGGTGCCGCTGCGCCCGCTCCACGATCCGCCCGCCGTAGAGGACGTTCACCGTGTCGCACAGCCCTGCGACGACGCCGAGGTCGTGCGTGATCATGATCAGCGCGGCGCCCGTCTCGGCGACCAGCTCGGCGAGCAGCCCGAGGATCTGCGCCTGGATGGTCACGTCCAGCGCGGTGGTCGGCTCATCGGCGATGAGCAGCCGCGGTCGGCAGGCCAGCGCGATGGCGATCAGCGCCCGCTGGCGCATCCCGCCGGAGAGCTGGTGCGGGTAGGAGTCGAGCCGGCGGCGCGGGTCGGGGATGCCCACCCGGTCGAGCAGCTCGGCGGCCTCCCGGCGCGCCGGTTCCTTGCGCATGCCGCGATGCCGGCGCAGCACCTCGGTGACCTGCACGCCGATCGGGACGACGGGGTTGAGCGAGGACAGCGGATCCTGGAACACCATGCTCAGGTCCTGCCCGCGACGCTCGCGCATCGCCGCGTCGGAGAGCGTGAGCAGGTCGGTGCCGTCCATCCGCACCTCGCCGGTGACCCGGTTCCCGCGTTCGGGCAGCAGTCGCATGATCGCCAGCGAGGCCACCGACTTGCCGCAGCCCGACTCGCCGACCAGGCCGACGATCTCCCCCGGCGCCACGTCGAGACTGACCCCGTCGACCGCGACGGTGTCCGGCTCGCCGCGGCGGGTGAAGGCCACCCGCAGGTCGCGCACCTCCAGCAAGCGGCTCATCGGCGTCCCTTCGGGTCGAGGGCCTCGCGCAGCGACTCGCCGAGCAGGGTGAAGCCCAGAGCCACCACGATGATCGCGATCGCCGGGTAGACCGCCAGCGCGGGCCGGACGTCGAGGTAGGTCTGGGCCTGCGCCAGCATGAGCCCCCATTCGGCCCGGGCCGGGTCGGCGTCGCCGAGACCCAGGAAGGACAGCGCGGCGGCGTCCAGGATGGACGTCGCGAGGGTCAGCGTCGCCTGGACGATCACCGGACCGATCGCGTTGGGCAGCATGTGCCGCAGCACGACGGCCCGGCGGCGCACCCCGAGCGCGGTGGCGGCCACGACATGGTCGCTCTCCCGCTGTGCGAGCATCGACCCGCGCAGCAGCCGGGCGAAGATCGGCACGCTGACGATGGACACCGCGATGATCACCGTGGTCTGGCTGGGCCGGGCGGCCAGCGCGGCGATCGAGATGGCCAGCAGCAGACTCGGCACCGACAGCAGCACGTCGGTGACACGCATCAGGACCGTGTCGACCCAGCCGCCGAACGCGCCGGCGACCGCCCCGATCACCATCCCCACCGCCAGCCCGATCAGGGTGGCCAGCACCCCGACCAGCAGCGTCTGCTGCGCGGCCAGGATCATCCGGGAGAAGAAGTCCCGGCCCAACTGGTCGCTGCCCAGCGGGAAGCCGGGCTGCGGGCCGGGGACCGAGCCGGGCCGCAGGTCCTGCTGCAGCTCCGGGAAGCTCTGCGCGGCCGGGTGCGGGGCGAGCAGCGGGGCCAGCACCGCGACGATCACGAACAGGCCGACGAGCACCGCTCCGGTGATCGCGACCGGGTCGCGGCGCAGCCGCCGCCACGCCTGGGCACCCAGGCTGTGACCGGCCGCCAGGTCGTCGATGCGGGCCTTGCGACGCTGCGTCAGGGTGGTCATGAGAGCCTCACCCGCGGGTCGATGATCGCGTAGGAGAGGTCGACGAGCAGGTTGACCAGCACGTACACCAGCGCGCCGAGCAGCAGCAGCGCCTGCAGCCGGGGATAGTCGCGCTGTTCGATGCCTTGGGCCAGCAGCGTGCCGACGCCGCCCCAGACGAAGACCTTCTCGGTGAGCACCGCACCCGCGAGCAACAGCCCGGTCTGCAACCCGATGGTCGTCGACACCGGGAGCAGCGCGTTGCGCAGCACGTGCCGGCCGCGCACGGTGCTCGGCGCGAGGCCCTTGGAGTGGGCGGTCCGCACGAAGTCGGAGCCGAGCACGTCGAGGACCGAGGCCCGGGTGATGCGGACGATCACGGCGAGCGGGATGGTGGCCAGGGCGACGGCCGGCAGCACCAGATGCGTGATCGCATCCCAGCTCGCGTCGAACTCGCGGGTCAGCAGCCCGTCGAGCACGGCGAATCCGGTGACGTCGGTGGCGTCGATGCCGACCGACTGCCGGCCCGACGGTGGGAAGAGCCCCAGCTCGACGGCGAAGAACGCCTTGAGCAGGTAACCCAGGAAGAACACGGGCACCGCGACCCCGACCAGGGTCCCGATCACCGTGGTGACGTCGATCGGACGGCCCCGGTGGCGGGCGGCCAGGTAGCCCAGCGGGATCCCCAGCGTCACGGCGATCACCAGCGCGGCCACCGACAGCTCGACGGTCGCCGGCAGCGCGCGGCCGATCTCCGCGAGCACCGGCTCCCCGGTGATCTGCGAGTTGCCCAGGTCCCCGGTGAGCGCGCGACCGAGGAAGCGCAGGTACTGGACCCAGACGGGCTGGTCCAGGCCCAGCACGCGGTTGAGCTCGACGACCCGCTCGGGCGTGGCCCGGTCACCGAGGAAGGCGCTGGCCGGGCCGCCGGGAAGCGACCTCAGCCAGGCGAAGACCAGCACCGACAGCAGCAGCAGGGTCGGAACGACCTGCAGCAGCCGGCGCACGACGAATCGCAGCATCGTTGTCCTTCGTACCGTCCCGAGCCCGGTGGCGCCGCGCGAGCGGCGCCACCGGGACGGTCAGCCCTTGCTGACCGTGTAGAACCGCTCGTCGGTCAGCGGGGACGGGACCACTCCGGAGATGTTGTCGCGGACGACCAGGGCCGCCGCCGAGCTGCTGACCGGGACCGCCGGCAGGTACCTCGCCATGATGTCGCGGTTGACCTGCTCGTAGGCCGCGGCGTGGGCCGCCGGGTCGACCGTGCCGTCGGCCGCGGCGATCTGCGACGACAGCGCCTGGTCGTCGAAACCGAACTCGGGCTTGGGCCGCCCGAAGAAGGTGCCCACGAAGTTCCCGGCGTCGTTGTAGTCCCCGGTCCAGCCGAGCAGGTGCAGGTCGTGGTTGCCGTTGATCGTCACCGAGTCGAGGTAACCGCCGTTCCACGGCTGCGGGACCGGGTTCACGGTGATCCCCACCTGCCGCAGGTTCTCCGCCAGGGCGGTGAAGATGTTGGTCGGGTTCGGCATGTACGGCCGGGTGACCTCGGTCGGGTAGTAGAAGTTCAGCGTCAGGTTCGGCTGCCCGGCCTCGGCGAGCAGCTGCCGGGCACGGTCCGGGTCGTAGGCGTAGGCCTGGGTGTCGGGGGCGTAGCCGTCCACCGTCTCCGGCATGAACTGCGTCGCGACCACCGCGCCCTCGGGCAGCTGGTTGCGCACCAGCGCCTCGCGGTCCAGCGCGTAGGCGATCGCCTGGCGCACCCGAAGGTCCTTCAGGGCGGGGTTGTTCTTGCCGTTGATCCCCAGGTAGAGGATGTTGAACGGCGGCCGGACCAGGACGTTGAAGCCCTCGCTCTTCAGCGACTCCCAGTCGGCCGGCGACGGCAGGTCGTATCCGTCGATCGTGCCCGCCCGCAGTTCCTGCTTGCGCGCGTTCTCGTCCGGGATGACCTTGAAGATCAGCCGGTCGAGCTTGGCCTTCTCACCCCAGTAGTCGTCGTTGCGGACCAGCGTGATCGTGTTCGCCGTCCGATCGAAGCTCTCGAACCTGAACGGCCCGGTGCCCGTCGGGTGCGCGGTGGCGTACTCGCTGTAGGTGAACGCGTCGCCGGACTGCTCGATCTGGTCGGCGTTGTACTGCCGCAGCGCGGTCGGGCTGGAGATCGACAGCGAGGTCAGGCCGAAGGCGGCAGGGAAGGCGCCCTTGGCCTTGTTCAGCTTGAGGACCGCGGTGTTCGGGTCCTGCGCGGTGCAGGAGTTGTAGACCGGTGCGCCGGCCGTGTCGCCCTGGTTGTTCGCGAAGCCCTCGAACGTGTCGGCGTAGTAGATGGCCTGGCTCTGGGCCGCGGCGTTGGGGAGGTTGAACCAGCGGTCGAAGTTGATGCAGACCGCCTCGGCGTTGAAGTCGGTGCCGTCGTGGAACTTCACGCCCTCACGCAGCGTGAACGTCCACACGGTGCCGTTCTCACTCGGCGTCCACTCCGTCGCCAGGCCCGGCGCCAGATCGCTCGTGCCCTGCTTGTAGGTGACCAGGGTGTCGAACATCTGCCGCGCGGGCCGGAAGGTCTCGCCGTCCTGCGCGAAGATCGGGTCGAAGTTGTCGGGCGCGCCGGGAGCACCGAAGACCAACGTCCCACCGGTGGCGCCCGACCCGCCCGCGCCGGCGTCGCGCCCGGATTCGGCGCAGGCGGCGAGGGAGAGCGTGAGCGCGCCGGCGGCGATGGCGGCGAGCAGACGTCGGGAGGATGGCATACGGGCACCTCGAGATCGTCGTTTGCGTGGGTGACGCCAGACGGTAATGCCCTTGACTACCGATAGGTAGCTTCTTGAGTCACGGTTGAGCTACGGGTAGCTCAAATCCAACTCAAGTTCACACACCGTCACGAAAACCACAACGGGACTCACCCGGTGCCGTCTCCCGGGAGCGCCGACCGTCCGGTCAGCCGAGGTCGAACTCGCCGTTGCGCACACCGGCGACGAACGTCGCCCACTCGTCGGCGGTGAACACGAGCGGCTGCTGCTCACGATGCTTGCTGTCGCGCACCGCGACGCCGCCCTCGGGTGTCCGGCCGACCTCGACGCAGTCGCCGAAGTTACAGAAGCTGCTGGTCCTGAACTCGGTCACCGATCGCCCTTCCTTGCAGTGTGCGCGCGAAGGTACTCCGTGATCAGCTCTCGAGAGGCCCCGGGGTCGAGCGCTCGGCGGGCCACGTCGACGTAGACCTCCTTGTACAGCGTCACGTCCGGTTCGTTGTCCAGATAGGAATCACCGGCATGACCTTCGACGTACACGATGTCGGCGAGGGACTCACGGAGTTCGAGGATCGTGAACTGGCCGAGCAGTGCGCGGTGGAACCCGGCCTCGAACGACAGCACGCGGACGTCCACAGTGGGCAGATCGAGCAGCGCGTCGATGGACCGGAGCTGGTCCGCCATCATCTCGCGCCCGCCGACCACGCGCCGTAGCAGCGCCTCGTCGAGGACGACTGAGAGCTCCAACGGCGAGTCCGCGCGATGCAGCGCCTGCTGGCGCTGCATCCGCAGGTCCACCAAGCGCTCGATCTCCGACGGCCGGTGGTGCGGCAGGATCGCGGTCATCATCTCCCGCGCGTAGTCCTGTGTCTGGAGCAGGCCGGGCAGCACCATCGCCGTGAAGCACCGAACCGCAGTGGCCTCGGTCTCCAGAGCCGCGTAGCGACCCGGGGCATCGAGGACGAACCGCTCCGGCGGCACGCCCTCCGTGTACGGCTCCCACCAGCCCTGCTCACGGCTGTCGCGCACCAGGCGGATCAACATGTCGCGCTCGGTGTCGGACGTGACGCCGTAGATCCGCATGAGTTCGCGGACATCCGGGAGCTTCGGGATCCCCTTGCCCGTCTCCAGCCTGCTGATCTTCGATGTCGAGCAGGTCAACTGCTCGGCCACATCATCGAGGTGCAACCCGGCCTTGTTGCGGAGTCGGCGCAGCTCGGCGCCGAGGCGACGCCTCGGGCCGGCGGGACCCTGTACAGCAACCATGCGAGCTTCCTGTCACCGGGGCGGTCGATTGTCGCGCGACGACGGTTACGCATCGAGGTCAAACGTTGGCGCGAATGGATGAACCATGCAATCCCACCGCCATGCAATTGCATCGTGCGATCCCGTCGGGCAATCTAAGCACAGGTCGACCTGAGTGGTCAGCACCATCTCCGCCCGGGAGTCCCACCGGAGAGGAGGCAGCCGTGATCAGCATCCGGCTCACGCCGCCCTCCCGCCCGCGGCGCCGGCCCGGCCGGGCCCGTACCCATGAGCCGACCGCGATCCAATCCCGCAGACCCGGCCCGTGCCGGGAACCGCAGCTCCCGGCGATCGCCGGTCAGGACACCACAGGAAGGGGATCCATGATGGACACCGCACGCCGCACACACCGCAGCGCGCCCGCCGGGAAGGCGGCCCGTCGCCGTCGTGGCAGGTGGTCGCCATGATCGCCGTCATCGCCGTCGGCTTCGTCCTGCTGATCGTCATCGCGGTCGTCGTCGGCATCCTCGACGCCGCCCGGACGAACGCCTGGCGCCGCGTCGCCGCCGAACGCCGGCGCACCTGGGAGTTGCGCCAGCAGCTTCAGCACCACCAGATCGCCGACCAGGACGCCTGGGACGACGACTGAGCGGACGTCAAGGCCGGCGCGTCCTTCGGGGAGAGGGCACGCCGGCCGATCCGCCGGCCATGACGATCATCAGAGCCGGTGGCTCACCGCCCGGGACCGGCCGTCGACGAGGAGCCTGCGCTCCTCGTCGGACATCGCCTCCCAGGTCGCACGGAAACGTTCGATCCCGGTGCTCAGCGTGCGCTGCGACTCCGGATGCCGGAAGACCTCGGCGAGATGGCGCCGGCCGTCCAGGACCTCGGTGACCGAGGCCGTCGCCGCCGCCAGGAGCGTCGTGCCGAGCGCCAGCAGACAGTCCAGCAGCGCCGTCAGAAGGTCCTTCGTCAACGCGGCACTGAACATCGTCCACCTCGTCGAATCGCCCACCGATACGGGCCCGAGGCTGACACGCTCGGCCGGTACTTCGTGGCGGATCGGGAGAATTCGAGGTCGGGGATGACGCCGTTGCTGACAGGTCAGTCCGCCGACGCCCCACGCTTCTCGAGCCCCGGTCTCCGGTGGCTGGAGCGCGCAACGGCATGGATGTACGCGTCGTTGTTCGTGCTGTTCGGCGGCATGGCCACGGCGACGGCGGTCGCACGCGGCTCACTGCTCACCGCCGTCGGAGCGCTGATGTTGGCCGCGACGAGCATCCCGGTCATCCGGGGGCACCCCTACCGGCTCTTTCGCGTGGCCCGGGGCCGGTTCGGCAGCCTCGATCCGTGGAAGAGCTCGCGGCTGGCACTGGCCGCCGCCGGGCTGTGCTTCGGGGGCCTGCTGCTCATGATCCTGAGCATGAAGCTCGCGGAGCACGGCCTGGTGCCGTGGCCCGCCGGGAGCCCGGGCTGATCGAGGCTCCTACAGTGCGCGGCGGCCCGACAGCGCCCGGCCCAGGGTCAGCTCGTCGGCGAACTCCAGGTCGCCACCCATCGGCAGCCCGGACGCCAGCCGGGTCACCGAGAGGCCGGGGAAGTCCCGCAGCAGCCGGACCAGGTACGTCGCGGTCGCCTCGCCCTCGGTGTTGGGGTCGGTCGCGATGATGACCTCGGCGATCTCGGTCTCGTCCGCTGCGGGGCCGGTGCCGCCCAGCCGGGCCAGCAGCTCCCGGATCCGCAGCCCGTCCGGTCCGACGCCGGCCAGCGGGTCCAGCGCCCCGCCGAGCACGTGGTAGCGGCCCTTGAACTCGCGGGTGCGCTCGACCGCCAGCACGTCCTTGGGCTCCTCGACCACGCAGACGACGGTGGGGTCCCGGCGGGCGTCGGAGCAGTACCGGCAGCGCTCCTTCTCCGAGACGTTGCCGCAGACGTCGCAGAACCGTACCCCCTGCTTGACCCGCTGGAGCACGTCCTGCAGGCGTGAGACGTCGGCCGGATCGGCCGCCAGCAGGTGGAACGCGATGCGCTGCGCGCTCTTGGGGCCGACCCCGGGCAACCGGCCCAGCTCGTCGATCAGGTCCTGGACCGGTCCTTCGAACACGTCAGACGCCGGGCAGACCCAGGCCGCCGGCCGCATCGCCCAGACCGCCGGCGAGCGGCCCCATCTTCTCCGCCTGCAGCCGCTGCGCGGCCCGGGTGGCGTCATGGATGGCGCCGACCACGAGGTCCTGCAGCGTTTCCACGTCATCCGGGTCGACCACCTGCGGGTCGATGCGGACGCCGCGCACGTCACCTGCGGCGGTCATCGTCACCTGCACCAGGCCGTTGCCGGCCTGACCGGTCACCTCGGCCTCTGCCAGCTCGGCCTGTGCGGCCATGAGCTGTTCCTGCATCTTCTGCGCCTGCTGCAGAATCATCGCCATGTCCGGCTGACCCTGACCCGGTTGCACCAGCGCTCTCCTCAGGCTCGCCCCGCGTCACCCCGGGGGTGCTTCTCGCGCGTGTCCCGCGCGGACTGCTCCGCCGCCAGGGTAGCCGTGTCAGGCTGTGGGCCGTGTTCGCCCCGCGCCGCTCCGTGTCGGTCCTGCTGTCCGGGCTCGTCCTGGCCGGCGCGGTGGGTAGCTGCGCGGCCGGCGGCCCGGAGCCGAGGGCGATCCCCAGCGCGGCCGCCGTCGCGCCGACCCCGGCGGCCACCCGTCCGCCACCGCACCGGCCGACACCACGGCCCCGGCCCCCGCCACGGCGCCCGCCGCCCGGTCACCGGTCGTCGTCCTCGACCCCGGTCACAACGGCGGCAACGGCGGCTCCCGGGCCGTCACCCGGCCCGTCCCGGACGGCCGCGGCGGGACCAAGCCGTGCAACACCACCGGCACCGCCACCGACGCCGGCTACGCCGAGCACGCGTTCAACTTCGACGTCGCGCGGCGGGCCTCGGCGCTGCTCACCGCACGCGGGGTGCGAGTGGTGCTCACCCGGCCCGACGACAACGGGGTCGGCCCGTGTGTCGACGAGCGGGGCGCCGCCGGGGAACGAGCCGGTGCCGACGCGGTCGTCTCGATCCACGCCGACGGCTCGGCCCCGGCGCACCGCGGGTTCCACGTCGCGTATGCCGACCCGCCCCTCAACGCCGCGCAGTCGGGTCCGGCCCGCGGGCTCGCCGCCGCGCTGCGGGACGGGTTGCGCGACGGCGGATTCGCTGTGTCGGACTACATCGGCCGCGCCGGTCTCTCGCCACGCGCGGACCTCGCCGGGCTGAACCTGTCCACGCGGCCCGCTGCGCTGGTGGAGTGCGCGAACATGCGCAACCTGCGGGAGGCTGCGCTCGTCTCCTCCCCGGACGGGCGGGCCCGCTACGCCGCGGCGATCGCGGCCGGGATCCTGGCGTTCCTCGGCCGGTGAGCCGCTGCGTGCCATCCGCGGGTCAGGCCCGCCTGGCCGCCAGCCACCGGTTCACCACGAACGCCGACACCTCGATCAGCACCGCACCCACCAGGGCCACCGTGAGCGCGATCAGCATCGTCGGCAGGTGTCCCGGGTCGAGCTCCCAGAACTGCCGGCCGAGGGCGAACGGGGAGAACAGCGCGTGCGCGAACGAGGCCGCGGAGGCCAGGACCAGGACGGCCTTCCACCACGCGAACGGCCGCGCGACCACGACCAGCACCCACAACGCGATCAGGTACAGGGTCACGACCGCTGCCGTGCTCTGCTGGATGGGCGTCGCCGTGGCGTCCCCGCGGACCAGCAGGTACGTCACGATCGTCCCCAGCCCGGCGATCACCCCGGACGGCGCGGCCAGCCGCAGCACCCGCCGCACGAAGCCCGATCGGGCCCGCTCGGTGTTGGGCGCGAGCGCGAGGAAGAACGCCGGGATGCCGATGGTCAGCGAGCCGATCAGCGTGAGGTGCCGCGGCAGGAAAGGGAAGGGCACCCCGATCGCCCCGATCGCGATCGCCAGCAGCACCGAGTAGACGGTCTTGGTGAGGAACAGGTTGGCGACCCGCTCGATGTTGCCGATCACCCGCCGGCCCTCGGCGACGACGTGCGGCAGCGTGGCGAACGAGTTGTCGAGCAGCACGATCTGGGCCACGGCGCGGGTGGCCGGGCTGCCGGAGCCCATGGCGACGCCGATGTCGGCGTCCTTCAGCGCCAGCACGTCGTTGACGCCGTCACCGGTCATCGCGACGGTGTGCCCGCGGGACTGCAGCGCACCGACCATGTCCCGCTTCTGCGCCGGGGTGACCCGGCCGAACACGGTGGCCTGCTCGAGCTCACCGGCCAGCACATCGCGGTCGGCGGGCAGTTCCCGGGCGTCGACGGGGGTCCGCGCCCGGGGCAGGTCCAGCGAGGCGGCGACCGCCCCGACGGAGACGGCGTTGTCGCCGGAAATGACCTTGACCTCGACGTCCTGCTCGGCGAAGTAGCGCAGCGTGCCGGCCGCCTCAGGCCGGATCTTCTGCTCGAGCACGACCAGCGCCGCGGGGACGACCGTCCCCGGCGCCTCCGCGGAGTTGACGACCCGGTCACTACGGCCCAGCAGCAGCACCCGCAGGCCCTCGGCGCCGATCCGCTCGGCCTCCGCCGCCTCGGCGGTGCCGTCGGCCAGCACGTCGGGAGCGCCGAGCACCCAGTGACCGTGGCCGTCGAAGCTCGCCCCACCCCACTTGCGGGCCGAGGAGAACGGCGCCGTCCCGGTGAGCGGCCACCCCGGCGACGGGCACCCGTCGGAAACGGCGACCAGGCTCGCGTTCGGCCGCGGATCGGCGACCCCGAGCGCGCCGAGCACCGCCCGCACGGTCGTCTCGTCGTGGTCGCCGAGCGGCTGGACGCGGGCCAGCCGCATGCCGTTCTCGGTGAGGGTGCCGGTCTTGTCCGCGCACACCGTGTCGACGCGGGCCAGGCCCTCGATCGCGGGCAGTTCCTGGACCAGGCACTGCCGCTTGCCGAGGCGGATCACGCCGACGGCGAAGGCGATGCTGGTGAGCAGCACGAGACCCTCGGGCACCATCGGGACGAGCGCCGCCACCATGCCCCGTAGCGCGTCGTCGAGATCGCTCCCGACGGTCCGGAACTGGCTGTAGATGATCAGTGCCGCGGCCGGGACCAGCAGGTAGGTGATGATCTTCAGGATCTTGTTGATCCCGGACCGCAGCTCGGAGGCGACCAGGGTGAACCGGCTCGCCTCCTCGGCCAGCTTCGCCGCATAGGCTTCCCGGCCCACCTTCGTCGCCTGCTGGGCGCCGGTGCCGGCCGAGACGAAGCTGCCGGACAGGACCGGGTCGCCGACCTGCTTGTGCACCGGATCGGACTCGCCGGTGAGCAGCGACTCGTCGACCTCGAGGCCGTCGGCGGCCAGCACCACCCCGTCGACGACGATCTTGTCACCGGGGCCGAGCTCGATGACGTCGTCGAGCACGACGGCGCTCGGCGGCAACTCCGCGACGGCGCCGTCACGACGGACCCGGGGGCGCGCCTCACCGACGATCGCCAGTCGTTCCAGGGTGCGTTTGGCCCGCAACTCCTGCACGATCCCGATGCCGGTGTTGATGATGATCACGAACCCGAACAGGCCGTCCTGGATCGGGCCGATCACCAGGATGATCGCGAACAGCACGCCGACGATCGCGTTGAACCGGGTGAACACGTTGGCCCGGACGATCTCGCCGACGGTGCGGCTAGCGCGGGCCGGGACGTCGTTGGTGAGGCCGGCGGTGATCCGCTCGGCGACCTGGGCGGCGGTCAGGCCGGTTCGGGCGTCCGGTTCCGTGCGCGGTGATGCGAGCGGCTCCTGGGCGGTCGACATGCCAGCGAAGCCTACGCAGGGGGCCCGCTCCGGCGGGCCCTGGTGCCAGCACCACCGCCTACCGGGCGCAGTCCCCCGGATCCCCGAGTCCGTGCGTTCACCGTCTCCGTTCGCCGTCCGGACGGCGGCGATGGCCCACCCGCCGACTGCGCCGTAGCGTCAGTTCGAACGTAGCTCCTCAGCCAGACCGTGGATGTCCGGCGTCAGGGATCTGCCACACCGGCCGGGACGGGACGTACTCACCCATCCCCAGCGTGGAGAGCACGTACATCGTGTAGTACGGCACCGCCCAGCCGTCCACGGGCTCACCGGTGTCGCTGTCGACGACGGCGCCCCGGCGGGAGACGAAGATCAGGAACCAGGCCAGGGCGATGAGCAGGAGCCAGACGACGAGGATGGCGAGCGCCATGATGAAGCCGATGGCCTGCGGCGGGCCTGCCGACTTCCCCCGCCGCTGACGGGCAGCGAAGAACATCCACACCGCGCGCGAGACGAGGTGGGTGATCGGCCCGCTGTGGCTGTCCACCCGCACCGCCGTCCAGACCATGTCTCCGGCGGTCAGGAGCAGCATCACCACGCCGACGATCAGCAGCAGGAGTTCCACGGTTGGATCCCGCGGCTCATCGACGGACGGGAGCTATGCCTGCCGGACACCGCTGATGTGACCACATCGACTCCTCCAGCCCGTGGCGTGGCTCCCACGCGGCGGGAGGGCTACCCCCGGGGCATCAGCGGAAACGCCGAAGCCGCTCCACCATCCAGCCCAGACGGCTCGCCTCTCCGCCGGGATACGTCGAGGACAGACCGCCATACCGACGATGCGGACGGGGCGGATCGACGATCGAGCACCGATCCCGTTCCGGGGACCCGGTCGACCGGAGTGCGGTCGGCCCTGCGCTCAACGCTGGTCGAGCGTCCGCGCGCCGAGCTGCGAGCTGAGCAGCTCGATCGCCGCTTCCTCCGGGTCGCGCCGGGTCACCGGCCCGCCCCGGGCATCTGCGGCCGCCTCGGCCATCATCGACTCCTCGTCGTCCGGCGGCGGCTCGTCGACCGGCGGCTCGGGCGGCAGCGGGACACCGTCGTCGGATGCCGTGGACCGGCGGACCGGTGCCGGCCGGGACGGGCGGCGCGGCGGTGCGGCGGGCGGTGCCGCCTGCTGCCGACTGCGGGCGGACGGCGGCGGGGCGGAGGCATCGCCGTGCTCGCAGCGCACCCGCCACTGCACACCGAGCACCGCACGCAACGACTCGGTGATCACCTCGGTGTTGCGCTGATCGGACAGCCGCCGGGCAAGGGGGGCGGAGCCGATGGTGAGCAGCAGCGTGTCGTCGTCGACCGAGCGGACCGTCGCGTTGACGAGCAACGCCTCCGTGCTCCGGCTGCGTTGCCTGGCCGCGGCGAGGATCTCCGGCCAGACCCGGCGGACCGCGGCCGCGTCGAGGCCGCTGGGCACGGGAGGGGGCTCGGGCAACGGAGGGGCGGCGGGCTCGCCCGCCCGAGCGGCAGTGGGCTCGGGAGCCGGAGCGGCGGCCGGCGCGGGTGTCCCAGGAGCATCGGGCGCGGGCGCGGGGGGCCCGGGTGCGACGGGGGCCGGCACAACCGAGGGACGGCGGCCCGCGTCGGCACCGGGCGGTTCAGCTGAACCGCCCTGGCCACCGTCGGTGGGCGGGCGACGCCCGGGTGCATCCCGCCGCGCGTCGTCGGCCTGGTCGGCGGGCGGGCGGGTCTGGTGCGCCGGGGTCCGTCCGGCCCCGGACGGAGCGGGCATGCCGGGCGCGGTCTCACCCGGCGGGACCCGGCTGCCGGGAGCGGTAGTGGGTTCGGGAGCGGACGAGCCGTCGGGGCGCCCCTCGGCAGCCTGCGGCACCGGGGCAGCGGGCGCCTCCGCCACCCGGTCGGCCGGTGCCGGGGCAGCCGTCGGCGGCGGTGCGGCCGCAGGCGGTTCAGCTGAACCGCCCGGTGCCGCCGTGGGCTGCCGTCCACCGGCCGGGCCGGCCGCCTCCGCGGTCTGCCGGGCGGTCGGCCGGACGAAGGTGCGGCGGCCCGGGGGCGGAGCCTCCGCGACGGCGGGCGGCAGCGTCTCACCCCCGGTTCCGGGCTCCGGCGCGATCGAGATCCGCCGCTCCATCCGCTCCAGCCGTTCGAGCAGCGCGCTGTCGCCGGTCGACGCCGCCGGCAGCAGCATCCGGGCACACAGCAGTTCCAGCAGCAGTCGGGGCGCCGTCGCGCCACGCATCTCCGTCAGCCCGTCGTGCAGGATCTCGCCGTAGCGGGCCAGCGTCGCCGGACCGAGATTCGCGGCCTGCTCGGCCATCCGGGTCAGCTCGTCGTCGCTGGTGTCGACCAGGCCACGGGCGGCCGCCTCCGGAACGGCCTGCAGCAGGGTCAGGTCACGGATCCGCTGCAGCAGGTCGGCGGCGAACCGGCGCGGATCGTGGCCCGCCTCGACCAGCCGGTCGACCGCCTCGTAAACCGCGCCCCGGTCGCCGGCTGCCAGCGCGTCGACCACGTCGTCGATCAGCGCGACGTCGGTCACCCCGAGCAGCGCGACGGCCCTCTCGTAGGTCACGCCCTCCGGCCCGGCCCCGGCGAGCAACTGGTCGAGCACCGACAGCGTGTCGCGCGCCGAGCCGCCGCCGGCCCGGATGACCAGCGGGTACACCGCGGGCGCGACGACGGCGCCCTCGTCGGCGCAGATGCGCTCCAGCAGCCTGCGCAGCGTTCCCGGGGGGATCAGCCGGAACGGGTAGTGGTGGGTGCGCGAGCGGATCGTCGGGAGCACCTTGTCGGGCTCGGTCGTCGCGAAGACGAAGACCAGGTGGTCCGGGGGCTCCTCGACGATCTTCAGCAGGGCGTTGAAGCCCTGCGGGGTGACCATGTGCGCCTCGTCGACGATGAACACCCGGTAGCGCGACTCGGCAGGCGCGTAGAAGGCCCGGTCGCGCAGCTCGCGCGCGTCGTCGACACCGCCGTGCGATGCAGCGTCGAGCTCGACGACGTCGATCGAGCCGGGCCCCTCCGGGGCCAGCGCCACGCACGAGGGGCAGACACCGCAGGGGTCGGGCGTCGGGCCGAGCTCGCAGTTCAGCGAGCGGGCCAGGATCCGGGCCGAGGAGGTCTTGCCGCAGCCGCGGGGCCCGGAGAACAGGTACGCGTGGTTGATCCGGCCCGCGGACAGAGCCGTTCCGAGGGGTTCGGTGACGTGCTCCTGGCCCACCACCTCGGCGAACTTCGCCGGACGGTATTTCCGGTAGAGAGCCAGCGCCACGGGCGCGAGGCTACCGACCCGGACCGACGGTCCGCCGTCCGGGACGCAGACCCGGAGGCATGAGGGGACCCCGCGCACCCGCCAGAGCCCGTTGACCCTTGCTGCCTTCCGGCCCTGGGGGAGTTCACGGGATGGACGCCGCGCGGGGTCCGGGACCTAGTGTAGCGACTCCCGCGGGGTCGGTCCCGCCGAGGGCCGCCGGAACGGCGGACGCTATGCTCCCTCGCGGAGGATTCGCCTAGTGGCCTAGGGCGCACGCTTGGAAAGCGTGTTGGGAGTAATCCCTCGGGGGTTCGAATCCCCCATCCTCCGCCATCGCGACCAGCGAGAACGCCGGGTGGACCCGCACGGGTCCACCCGGCGTTCTGCGCGATCCGAGGTGCGGTGAATGCCTACTCGGCCGGTCCCGGCGGCGCGTGGTAGGTCCGCACCTCGTGGCGGCAGCTTCCAACCGTCCGCGCCGTACCGGTCGTCATCCGACCGCGGGGCGGCACCGGTATGAGCATCCTGGTCGCTTCCCCCACGGTCGACGAGATCGGCAGCGCGGCGTCGAGCCCGGCCGTCGTGACCAGGCGTCGGGCTGACGCCGGGGCAGCGGCGAGCACGACACCTGCACCGGCTGCCTGCAGACGGTTGCGGAGTTCGAGCAGCACCGTCAGCCCTGCCGCCGTCAGCCACTGCACCCCCGAAAGGTCGAGGACGACGTTGCGGCTCGGCACGTTCAGTAGGCGCTCGCGCAACTCGGGCGCTGAGGCGAGGTCGATATCGCCGGCGATCACCACCAGCGTCACGGAATCGGTCGCGTGGGCTCGGACCACCACTGAAGACATGGCGCACCTCGGACACGAGACGGTCGGAGACGGCCACGCTGCAGGACCGCGGACAACGCTACGACATGTTCCCGCCGCTCGCCAGCGCGTCCCGTGTGGGAGGCTGGAGTCGTCGGAGGCACTCCGCACCCGTCAAACCCTGCGGCGAGCCGTCTTTGACTCGCCACCACCGGGAGCCCGGCTCCCAGACGGTCGTGCCCCGTGGCCGATCCCCTCCGCCGACACCTCCCGTGCGCGGCGGTCGAGCTCCGGCAGTCACTGCTGGCCACCGAGGACGTCGGCGAATTCCTGCAGGAACTCGCCACCCTCGCGATCGCGCTACTGCCCGTCGGCCTGTCCTGCGGCATCACCGTGCGCCGCGACCACCGTCCGATGACCGTCGCCAACAGCGACACCCGCGCCAGCCAGCTCGACGAGGTGCAGTACGGCCACGACCAAGGCCCCTGCCTCACCAGCCTCGCCACCGGCCAGATCGTCGTCATCGACGACCTCGCCGACGGCGACCGGTGGGGGCCTACCGGCTGCCGGCGCTGGCCCACGGCATCCGCTCGTCGCTGTCGCTGCCCCTGCGTACCGACAGCGACGTGATCGGAGCACTCGACATCTACGCCTCGCACCCGGGCGCGTTCGGCCCGCAGCAGCAGCTCGTCGCAGGGCGGTCGCCGACGAAGCGTCCCGGGCGCTCGCGCTCGCGGTCCGGTTGGCCGAGCGCACCGAGATGTCGCAGCACCTGCAGGCCGCGCTCGCCTCCCGGGCGGTGATCGACCAAGCCCTCGGGATTCTCATGGGCCAGAACAAGTCCGCCGCCGACCAAGCGTTCGAGATCCTGCGGACCATCTCCCAGAACCGCAACGTCAAGCTCCGCGACGTAGCCGCGGAGGTCATCACCGCAGTCAGCGGGCAGCCTCCCGCCGACGCGCCCCGCTTCTCCTGACAGCGGGTCATCACGTTCGATTCACCGGCTGTAACAGCTGGGCGGTGGCACTTCCGGCATCCTCCGCCACAAACCGTTCTCGCCGTCCCGGCACCCGTCGAACCGGCTGTCGATCCTGGCCCGGAGCGGCACTCGCGTCGTACAGTGTCGTCACGGTTGAGTAGCCAGCCGCCGAAGTGGTTGGCCCGGGATCCACGCGCCCGGCGTCCAGAGATCGACCGGCGGGTCGGCTCACGCCGGCCCGCACCCTCGAGCTCCGCCGCGTGGTGCAGCCGGTTGTGCGTGGCTGCTCCGGAGCTTGTGCCGAATCGGGAGAACCCGCATGGTCGACGAGCAGGCGCTGGTCTCACCTCGACCCCCACTCATCGCCGGTCCACCGTCCCTCCGGCGCGGCGCCCATACCGAATGGGCTCATCGGAGCCCGCGCGGCCCGATGCAGGTGCGCCTGGTCCGCCAGGCGGACGGCGCCATGGTCGTGCGCGTCACCGGGGAGATCGACCAGCAGACCGCGCCGGCATTGCAGGAGTGCGTGGTCGAGCAGCTGTGCCTGTGCTACGACCCGGTCGTCCTGGACCTCACCGCGGTCCGATTCCTCGACTCGGCGGGAATCACCGCCTTGATCGGCGCGGCGCGCGACGCCCACCGAGCCGGCGCGACGCTGTGCGTCGTGGCCGACCACCGGGCGGTGCTGGAGCCGTTGCGGTGCTTCGGGGGGACCTCCGCCCTGAACGTGTGCCCAACCGTCCCGGTGGCCCTCACGACATCAGGGCCGTCAGGTGGAGCGGAGCCACCACCCGGCGGGCCCGCCGCTGCTGCCTCGCCGATGCCGGCCCCGTCACGAATCACGGGGGATCCGGCGGCCGTCCGCCACAGGCACCCGCGGGGCGCGGGCAGTCGCTCGGGCTGACCGTCCCTCGTGCAGGTCCTGAGTAGCATCGCTGCATGCAGGAGTCAGGCGATCCGATCGTGGATGCGCACGTACACCTCGTCGACTTCCTGCAGCGCCCGGTCGACGCCGGCGAGCTGGCCACGGCGATGCGCTCGGCGGGTGTGGACCGGGCCGTGGTCTTCGGGCTGCCGGTGAAGAAGAAATGGGCGATGAGCGAGCCCCGGCGTCCGCACTACTACCTCGACGGCAACGACTCCTGCCACTACTTCGGGCTCACCGATCAACTCGTCGCCGACGTCTATCGCGCCCTGGCGCCGGACCTGCAGGCGTGCGTCGCTCCGACCGTGTGCGGCTTCGACCCGACCGATCAGCTGGCCGTCGAGCACCTGGAGTGGGCGTGGTCGCGCTACCCGTTTGGCGCGGGATCGGTGAGGTGCTGCTGCGCCACGACGACCTGACCAATCTCACCGCCGGCGAACAGCCCTCGGCCTCGCATCCCGCGCTGGACCCGGTGTTCGACTTCGCCCGCACGCACGGCTGCCCCCTCGCGCTGCATCACGACAGCAGCTCGGCCGGTCGCGCGGGCGACCACGAGTACGTCCCGCAACTGGACATGATGCTGCGCCGCCATCCCCGCACCACCGTGGTGTGGTGCCATGCCGGTGTCGCCCGCCGCATCGAACCCCGCCGTCAGGCCGACGTGGTCGCCGACCTGCTCACCGCCCACGACAACCTGCACATCGACATCTCCTGGTCCCTGGTCGACCGCATCCTCGGCGAGGACGGCACACCCGCCGGGGACTGGACCACACTCATCGACCGTCACCCGGACCGTTTCGTCGTCGGCAGCGACAACGTCGGCCGTCCCGGCGGCCTGCCCGACACGATCAAGACCCTGAGCCCGCTGCTGGACGCGTTGCCGCCTCGGCATCGGCAGCTGGTCGCCGTCGACAACGCCACCCGGCTCTGGTTCAGCTGACACACCGCTCCGACGGGCGACGCAGCCCGGGCCGGGGACCGACCTTCGTCGACCCCGTTGCGTGCGTCGCGTGTTCACCGGTACAGGCCGTCACGCACCAGGTGCTCGGACACCAGCAGGTCGCGGGTCTCCTCCAGGACCTCCGCCACCGGGATCTGCTCGAGGAACGACGGCCGGTGCTCGCACCCCTCACCGGGCCGGTGCATTTGCCCGGCCGGGGTGCAGTCCACCCCGCACTCCGGGCAGTGCACCGTCCAGCTCAGCAGCGGACGGTGGCGGGTCCGGGTCACCGGAGCGGCGTTGATCACGTTGCCGCACCAGTACAGGCCGACCGTGGGCGTACCCATGGCGCGCGCGATGTGCAGCGGACCGGTGTCGTTGGAGACCATGACCGCACAGCGGCGCAGGACCGCGGCGAGCACACCCAGCGCGGTGCGCCCCGTCAGGTCCACCACCGGGACGCCCGCGCGGGCGCGGATCGCCGCCGACGTCGCGGCGTCGCCGGAGGTGCCGGTGAGCACCACGCTCGCCCCGTCCGAGGACAGTCGCTCGACGACCCGGGCGAAGCGGGCGGCGGGCCACCGGCGGCGGGGGTCGGTCGCACCGGCGTGTATCGCGACCCGCGGGCCGCGGCCCGGCGGTACCAGGTCCGCGGCCGCACGCCGCTCGTCCGCCGTCACGTTCATCTCGGGGTACTCGGTGGGGCCGCCGGCGCCCAGCAGGCCCACGACCTCCAGGTACCGGTCCACCTCGGGCTGGTAGTACCGGTAGGGCACGGTGCGGTCCAGCGGTGGCGCATCCGGCGCCCGCAGGCCCACCGTGCACCTGGCCCCGAGTTCGGCCACCAGCGGATTGGACCGGCTGCCGCCGCCGTGCAACTGCACCGCCACGTCGAACCGATCCGCGCGCGCGGCGGCCAGGAAACCGGGCAGGTCGCCGGCGGGCGGCACGTCACCGGGCTGCCCGGCCAGCCCCGGCACGTCCGGCAGGACCAGCACCCGGTCGACGGGACCCGGCCGGGCCCCGAGGAAGTCGGCGTGCCAGGGGGCGCCGAGCAGCGTCAGCTCGGCCGCCGGGTAGGCCGCGCGCAGTGCCGCGAGCGCGGGCGTGGCCATCAGGTAGTCCCCGATCGCGTTGCACCGCAGCACCGCGATGCGCCGAACGCCGTCCACCCGTCCTGTGCTCATCACCGGCCCGCGGTCCGGCCTCGCATCGCCATCATCCGCGCTCGCACCCCGCTGTTCGCCGGTCGTCGCTCGTCACCCCTTTACCCGGCGGCCGGCGGGGTAACCGGGATCATGCGCTCGCTCCCCGGCACCGACGTGCTGCTGGTGCTGCGTGCGCTGAACCTGGGTGATCTGCTGGTGGCCGTACCGGCCCTGCGGGCGCTGCGCCGGGCCCACCCCGACCACCACCTGGTCCTGGCCACCCGCCCGGAGCTGGCGCCGGTGGTGGCCCTGACCGGTGCCGTCGACGAGCTGCTGCCCACCGACGGGCCGGCGGCGCTGCACTGGACCCGGTCGGCGCCCCCGGAGCTCGCGGTCAATCTGCACGGCACCGGCCCGCAGAGCCACCGGGTGCTCGACGGGATCCACCCGCGCCGGCGCATCGCGTTCCGCAGCGCCGGGTGGGACGGCCCGGAGTGGACCGACATCGCCCGCCGGTACCCGCACGAACGCCAGCGCTGGTGCGCGTTACCGGCCGGATACGGCATCCCGGCCGACCCGGATGACCTCGCGCTGCCGGCGCCCCCGCCGCCCGCGTGGATGGCCGCGGCCCCGGTCCTGATCCACCCCGGCGCCCGCTACGGCGCGAAGCGGTGGCCTGCGGACCGGTTCGCCGCAGTCGCAGCGGCGCTGGAGGGTGACGGGCAGCCGGTGCTCGTCACCGGGTCGGCGGCCGAGCGCCCGCTCGGCTGCGCGGCCGCGGCCGGAGCGGGGCTGCCGCAGCGGCGGGTGCTGGCGGGGCGGACCGACCTGTCCCAGCTCTGCGCGCTGGTCGCCGGGGCCGCGCTGGTCGTCAGTGGGGACACCGGGATCGCGCACCTCGCCTCGGCGTTCGGGACGCCGTCCGTGGTGTTGTTCGGACCGGTCGACCCGGCGCGCTGGGGCCCGCCTGCGAACGGGCCGCACCGGGCGCTGACCGACGCCGGTGCCCGGCGCGGCGACCCGTTCGCCGAGGACCCGGACCCGGCGCTGCTCGCGATCGACGCGGCGGACGTACTGCGGGCGGTGCGGGAGGTGTGCGGGATGCGCCGCCCGCCGGCCCCCCTCCCCGGTCAGCCGCCCGCCGGTGCCGCCATCCCCGATGCCGTCCCCGATGCCATCGCGACCCGCCGCGTCGTGGATCGCCCCGGCCGGTAGGGCACCGCGACCACCTTTCCGCCCCACGAGCGCACCAGGGGCGTCTCCGGCAGGTCGGCAGGGTCGTAGTCGCCGCCCTTGACCCAGAGATCGGGCCGCAACACGCCCAGGGCCGCCCGGGGATCGTCCTCGCCGAACACCACGACCCCGTCGACGCACTCCAGCGCGGCCAGCAGCTCCGCCCGGTCGGCGGCCGGCACCACGGGACGGCCGGGGCCCTTGAGCCGGCGCACCGACGCGTCGGAGTTGATCAGCACCAGCAGGCAGTCGCCGAGCGCGCGGGCCGCGGCCAGGGTGCGGCTGTGTCCGGTGTGCAGCAGGTCGAAACACCCGCCCGAGGCCACGACGGTCCCACCGGTGGCGCGCACCCGGTCGGCCAGCTCACACGCGGCACCCAGGCCTGTCACCGAAGGTCGCCGGTCGGCTCCCGGCACCGGCCGGCCGTCCGGCTGCCGCCAGCCTTCGCCGTCCCAGCGCACGGTCCCCGCGCCACCCCGCGCCACGAACGCGCTCGCGGTCGCCACGGCGCCGGCCACCGCGTCGTCGACCGTCGACCCGGCCGCCAGCAGCGTCGCCAGGCGGCCGGCGAACGCGTCGCCCGCTCCGCACGGATCGCCGCCAGCCACGACGGGCGCGGGTGACGCGGCACGCGCGCCGTGCCGGTGTGCGACGGCAGCGCCGCGATCGCCCAGGGTGACCGCCAGCGCCCGGCAGTCCCAGCGGGTCAGCAGCGCGCCGGCCAGGGCGAACGCCTCCCGGAGCGCTCCGGTCACGTCGGCCGGGTGCTCCGCGGCCGCCCGTGCCTCGGCGAGGTTCGGGGTCGCCACGGTGACACGGGGCACCGGGGTCGAGCCGCGCGGGTGCGGATCCCACACCACGGGCGTCCCGCGGGCCGCAGCCCGGGCCACCGCCACGCGCACCACGGGGTCGGCGGTCACGCCGCGCCCGTAGTCGGAGACCAGCACCGCGCCGGCCCCGGCCAGCGCGGACTCCAGCGCCTCGGCCACGGCAGCGCCGAACCCCGCGCCCGGCCGTCCCTCTCCGCGATCGGTGCGCAGCAGAGTCCGGCCGCCCGCCCGCAGCCGGCACTTGACGATGGTGCCGCCCGCGGCGGGCCCGGCCACGACCTCGACGGCGCCGCCCAGCAGCGCGCGCAGCCGCCCGCCGGGCTCGTCGTCGACCAGTCCGGTGATCACCGTGACCGGCGCGCCGCCCGCGGCCGGCAGCACCGCGGCGAGCCCGGCGCCACCGGGCCGCGCGGTCTCCCCGGCCACCTCCAGCACCGGGACGGGCGCGTCGGGGCACAACCGGTCGCTGTGCCCGTCGACGTCGACGTCGAGCATCACGTCGCCGACCACCACCAGGGGCCTCACGGCGCGGCCCCCGGCGCGACGACGTCCCAGGCCTGCACGGAACGGTCGGGCACGGTGGTCGGCGACTCCAGGTGCACCGCACCCGAGGGCAGGATCCCGGCTCCGCCGAACCGCTCCATCACCCGCCACTGCACCAACACGTCCTCCCCGCAGTGCGACGCCGGCAGCTCCGGCCAGAACCCGAACCCACCCACGGCATCGAGGGCACGGCGGTCGTAGAGCACGCACCCGCCCACCCAGGCGATCTTGTAGGCCACCCACCGCTCCCCCGGCCGGACGTGCCGCTGTTCGAGGTGCACCGGGTTGGCCGCGTTGTGCAGGGTCCACCGGCCCCACGCCGCCGTGCCCGGCGAGATCCGCTCCGGCTCCGGCCGGCCCGGCCAGCGCTCGAACGGGGCCAGCTCAGCTGGACGGTGGTCGGCCAGGTGGGACAGGCCCTGCACCGCCGCGCCAACCAGCCCGCAGCCCAGCTCGACGATCGCGGAGTGCAGGCGGGCGACCGCACCCGGCGTCAGCCACACGTCGTCGTCGCAGAACAGCACGTACCGCGCCGTCGACCCGGCCAGCAGTGCCGCACGGTGCTCGGCCAGCCCTCGCCGCGGCAGGTGGCGGCAGGTACGGACCCCCCGCCCGGCC
The DNA here is from genome assembly GCF_018531475.1 of Pseudonocardia mahuensis. GTDB lineage: Bacteria > Actinomycetota > Actinomycetes > Mycobacteriales > Pseudonocardiaceae > Pseudonocardia. The sequence continues at coordinate 32,742 of NZ_JAHDTG010000023.1, read as the reverse complement.
GCGCGCAGCGCCCGCAGCATCGTCCGCGCGGGCGGCGTGTCGAACGACGCCGGGCCGTCGGACTGGTCGCTGACCGCGACGTCGAACGGGTGGTCCTGCGCCGCCAGCCCGGCCAGCGTCGTGGCCAGCTCCACCGGCCGGTCGCGGGTCGGCACCAGCACCTCGAGCTCGCCCGTCACGCCGGGTCCCCGGTCCGGATCCGGTCGACGATCGCGCTGGTCGAGTGGTCGGATAGATAGTCCAGCACCCGCACCTCGCCACCGAGGCGCTCCACGACCGGGGTCTCGGGGAGCATCTGCGGGGTGTAGTCGCCGCCCTTGGCGTAGACCTCCGGGCGCAGCAACTCCAGCAGCTCCACCGGGCTGTCCGCCTCGAACGCGGTGACCAGGTCGACGCCGTCGAGCGCCCCGACCACCCCGGCCCGATCCTCCAGCGGGTTCACCGGGCGCAGCGGCCCCTTGAGCCGGGTCACGCTCGCGTCGCTGTTCAGCGCGACGACCAGCACGTCGCCCAGCTCCCGGGCCTGCCGCAGGTAGGCCACGTGACCGCGGTGCAACACGTCGAAGCAGCCGTTGGTGAACACCACCCGATGCCCCGCCCTGCGGTGCTCGTCGATCACCGTGACCAGGTCGCGGTGCTCGAGCACCCGGCCCCGGTCGCACGCGGCGAGCCGCGCGGCCAGCGCGGCCGACGTGCAGACCGCGGTGCGCGGAAAGTCGACGACGACCTCGGCGGCGGCCTGCGCAGCGGCGAGCGCCTGCGCCGGCCCCGCGCCCGCGCAGGTCGCCGCCGTGTAGGTGGCGACGAACGTGTCCCCCGCCCCGCACGCCTGCATCTCCGGTACCGGCCGGTCGGCGGTGTGCCGGCCCGGCGATTCGTCACCGGCGGGCAACCACACCACCCCGTCGACGTCCAGGGTCACCACCACGTCCGCGCCACCGCCGGCCCGCACCAGATCCCGGTGCCGGTCCGCGGCCCACCGGACCCGCCCGGCGACCGGAACCGGCTCCCCGAGCAGCGCCGCGGCTTCGGCGGCGCTCGGCGTCACCACGTCCGGTGCGACCGCGGCCCACGGCCGCAGTAGGTGCGCGTCCACCACGAGCAGCGGGATCCGCGGACGCAACCGGGCCAACCGGCGCCGTACCCGGGCGGTGAGCGCGCCGAGGCCGTAGTCGGCGACCAGGACGGCGTCGACCGGAACCCGGTCGCCCTCGCCCTCTTTCCCGCGCGGACCGCAGACGGCCTCGGTCAGCGCATCGGTGAGCGCGAGCTGGGTCGGTCCCCGCGGGGGGCGGTCGGGCGTGACGTCGTAGCGGGCGATCGGCTGCCCCGCCGCGAGCAGCCGCCGCTTGGCAGGGGTCGGCCGGCCCAGCTCGATGACCGAGCGTTCGGTGCGCACCCCGTGCCGGCGCAGGATGCGGCGCAGGGCGAGGCCGTCCGGGTCGTCGCCGAACACCGCGATCAGCTCGACGTCGGCGCCGAGCGCGCCGAGGGCGACGGCCACGTTGGCCGCTCCCCCGGCCGCGGTGCTGCACGTGGCGAGTTCCACCACCGGCACCGGGGCGTCCCGGCCGACCCGCTGCGCCGGGCCGGCGAGCCAGCCGTCGAGCAGGGCGTCCCCGAGCACGACGACACGCGGGCGCCGGGACGCGATCCGGCCCGCCAGCGCAGCCGGCACCGGGGTTACGGCCGCCACGGCGGGTATCGGTGGGCTCACAGGCGCAGCGGGGCCGTCGTTCGCGCGCGGGTCGAGCTCGCGGAATTCGGCAGCCAACGGTCCTCCTCCGGGGTGTGCGGGGCGGCCAGCCGGAGCGCGGCCGCGGCCAGCCGCTCAGGGGGCACGTCCAGACACTCGTGGTCGTACGGGCAGGTGAGCTGCCGGCACGGCGAGCAGCTCACCGGCTCGGCGAGCAGCTCGCCGGGCACCGTGCGCGGGCGCATGTCCCCGTGGCGCTCGGTCCCGGCGTAGGCCACCGCGACCGGCGTGCCCACCGCGTCCGCGATGTGCATGCCGGCGGAGTTGTTGGTGACGGCGACAGCAGCACGCCGCAGCAGCGCGGCGAACCCCGGCACGGTGGGCGGCGCCAGGGCCTGCACATCGGGGTGCCCGGCGGTGCGCACCACATCGCCCACCAACGCGGCCTCCCCGGCGGGCCCCACCACCCGGACCGGCAGGCCGGCACCGGCGATCTGCGCCGCCGCGGCGGCGAACCGGCCGGCCGGATAGCGTCGGGCCGGGCACGATGCCCCGGGTACCAGCAGCGCGAACCGCACGCACGGGACTCGGGCGAGCAGCGCCTCGGCCAGTCGGTCGGCGCTGTCGGGCACCCGGAGGCGCAGGGCCCGCCCCCGGTCCGGGACACCGATCGCGGCGAGCAGGTGCAGGCAGCGGTCGACCTGGTGGGTCGTGTCGGGCGGCGGGGTGACCCAGTGCGTGGCCACCGCGCCGGCGAACTCGCGGGAGTGCACCACCCGGACCCCGATCCCCGCGAGCAGCCCGAGGTGCGCAACCGGCCACGGCGACTGCGAGAACGACGTGAACACCAGCATCGCGTCGTAGCGGCGGCTGCGGATCAGCTCGAGCAGCGCCCACTCCCGCCGCGCCGCGTGCGTGCCGGGCACGTCGCCGCTCAGCTGCTGCCAGCTGGGCGAGACGGCGAGCACGCCGTCCAGCTCGGGGATCAGCGCTCGCACGACGGCCCCCGCCGGTGAGGCGAGCAGGTCCAGCCGGGCCCGGGGCAGCGCGGCCCGCAGCGCGCTCAGTGCCGGGGTGAGCATCACGACATCGCCGATGTTGTCCGCCCGCACCAGGAGCACCCGCTGCAGCTCCGCGAGATCCAGGGGTGCGCCCCGATCGGCGCCAGGATGGCGACCGGAGGCTGCCCGGTCATCGGTCCCTGCCATGACCGCGTCAGGGCCAGGACGGCTCGGTCGCAGGGCAGACGACCATCTCGCGCACTTCGCAGCCCCGTGGCCGGGTGAGCGCGTAGAGCACCGCGTCGGCCACCTCCCGGGGGTCGTTGAGCGCCGCGTCCGGCCCGGGGCGGTACTGCTCGGTGCGGCCGTCGAAGAACGCCGTGTCCATCCCGCCGGGAATCAGCGTGGTGAACCCGACCTCACCGGCGAGCTCGGTCGCGAGCGCCCGGCTCAATCCGATGAGACCGAACTTGGACGCGCAGTACGCGCTCGCGTCGGACAGTGCGCGCAGCCCCAGCGTCGACGCGACGGTGACGATCCGGCCACGGCTCTCCCGCAACCGGGGCAGCGCGGCCCGGATGACCGCGGCGGTGCCGAGCAGGTTGACCCGGACGACCCGGTCCCACTGTTCTCCCGGGACCTCCGACAGGCGGCCGCAGCGGTCGGTGCCGGCCGCGGCGACGACCGCGTCGAGTGTGCCGGCGCGGGCGGCCAGTTCGGCGACGGCCTGCTCGGCCGCCCGGGTGTCGGCCAGGTCCACCACGGCGGTCGGGGCGCCGGCCAGCTCCGGCCCCACCGCGGCGCGACTGTCCACCCGGTCGACCAGCAGCGGACGGCCGCCTGCAGCGGCGACCCCCGAGGCCACGGCCCGGCCCAGGCCCGAGGCGGCGCCGGTGACGAGGACGGTCCCGACCGCTCTGGACGGGCGGGGGTCGGGTGCCACGGCCGGGGCGGTGACGGGCACGGTGCGGATCATGGGTCCTCCTGGTACGGGCGTGCGGATTCAGGAAGCAGTGAGCGGTGCCGGCCGGTCGGCCTGCGCGAGCGCGATCTCCATGGCGCGGCACACCATGTGCAGCGCGGTCAGGTGCGATTCCTGGACGGTGGCGGTGTCCCCGGGCAGGCAGACGGCGTCCGTGGACAGCACGGCCAACGGGTTGGGGCCGGGACCGGTCAGCGCCCAGGACTCGGCCCCGCACCGGCGGGCCGCCAGCGCTGCCGAAAGCAGGTTCGGGCTGCGCCCGCTGGTGGAGAGCAGGACGACGATGTCCCCCCGCCGGGCGTGCGCCCGGACCTGGCGGGCGTAGACGTCGGCGTAGCCGTAGTCGTTGCCGAGAGCGGTGAGGCTCGATGTGTCGGCGTGCAACGCGATGGCCGAGAGCGGCGCCCGCTCCCGATCGAACCGGCCGACCAGTTCGGCGGTCAGGTGCTGGGCCTCGGCGGCGCTGCCCCCGTTGCCCGCTGCGAGCAGCCGGCCACCGGCGCTGAGCCGGGTCGCGAGCACCGCACCCCAGCGGGCGAGCGTCGTGCTGGCCGCCCGCAGCGCGGGCAGCGCCGCGGCGAGCCGGTCGACGTGATCGTCGAGCACCTGGGTCGCGGGCACCGCGGGAGCGGCGCCCGACGGCGGGCTCACCGGCTCACCTCAGTCAGCCGCTCCGGCCGATGGGCCCGGGCCGCGATCACCTGCTGGTACACCTCCGCCGTGGCCGCGCCGACGCGGTTCCATCCGTAACGGGCCACCGCCCGGTCCCGGCCGGCGGCCCCCAGCGCCAGCTGCAGCGTCGGCTGCGCGAGGAGTCCGCGTAGCGACCGGGCGAGCACGTCGGGCCGCCGCGGCGGCACGTGCAGCCCGGTCACCTGGTCGATCACGGTGTCGGTCATCCCGCCCACCGCACTGACCACCACCGGCCGCCCGCAGGCCATGGCCTCCAGCGGCACCATCCCGAAGGGCTCGTACCAGGGCACGCACACGACGACGTCGGCGGAGCGCAGCAGAGCCGGGACGTCCGGCCGGGGCACCGCGCCGAGGAAGCGGACCCGGCCGGCCACGCCGCGGGCCCGGGCGAGCGCCTGCAACCGGCGCACGTCCGGGTCCTCGGCCACGGCCTCGCCGGGCCGTGAACCGCCGGCGACCAGGAGCTCGGCGGCCGGGATCCGGCTCAGCGCCTCGATCACCTCGTCGACCCCCTTGCGGCGGACGAGCCGGCCGATCGACACCACGCGGGGCCGTCCCCCGCGCTCGGACTCCGGCCCCTGCGGGGTGAACGCCTCGCTGTCGACCCCGCAGGGCACTACCGTGATCCGGCTGCGCGGGGCACCCAACCGGACCAGCTCGAACACCTCATCGCTGCAGGTGGCGATCACCCGGTCCACCCGGCACGCGATGGCCCGCTCAGCGGGGATCCTGCCTCCCGGGCTGCTGTCCTCCACACCCTGGTGCCGCCGCTTGACGTGGCCCAGGGCGTGGAAGGTCTGCACCAGCGGGATCCCGAGCCGGCCGGCTGCGGCCAGCGAGGCGAGACCCGACATCCAGAAATGGGCGTGCACGACGTCCGGCAGGTCGGCGGCCCAGGCCCGCCGCAGCTGGTGGGCGAGCTCCGGCACGTGCGGGACCAGCTCGTCCTTGGGCAGGCGGGCGGCCGGCCCGGCGGTGACGTGCCGGACGCGGATTCCCGGCGCCATCATCGCCTCGGCCTGGGCCGTCGGGGCGTCCCGGCGCGTCCAGACGGTCACGTCGTGACCGGCCGCGGCCAGGGCCCGGCTCAGCTCCCGGACATGCACGTTCTGGCCACCCGAGTCCGGCCCACCCGGTGCGGCGAGCGGGCTCGCGTGTTCCGACACCATGGCGATCCGCACCCTGGTCACCTCCTCCCGTTCGCGGCGGGGATGACCCGCCCGTGTCCGTTGTCGGTACCGATCACGCGGTCCAGTACGGCGTCCCAGTCCCGCAGGAACCGGCCGAGGCCGTAGCGGCACAGCGCGTACGCCCGCGCCGCCCCGCCCTGTTCACGGGCCGGCCGCGGGTCCGCGACGAGCTGGCGCAGTGCGGTTTCCAGCCGGGCCGGGTCGGTGGAGCAGGTCCCGGTGCCCGGTGGCACGGCCTCCGGCGCCTCGGTGCTCGCCAGCGCCACCACCGGCATGCCCAGGAGCATCGCTTCGATCAGCGACAGTCCCAGCGAGGTCCACCGCACGGGATGCAGGTAGACCCGGCGGCGGGCCATCTCGGCGTGCATCCGGGGCTGCGGCAGGTCACCGATCCCCCGGATCCGGTCCGGCGTGCCGAGCTCCCGGCCCAGGCCGTCGGTGCCCATGCCGAAGACGTCGAGCGGGGCCGCCGCGGCCAGCCGCGGCAGCAGATCGGTGCCGGTGATCCGGTTGCGCCGCAGCGGCTCGTTGATCGCCACCGCGGCGGCGGCGATCTCCCCGGTGTACTGCTCACCGGGGTCGACCACGCCGTGCTCGACCACGGTGGTGCGCGTCCACCCGGCGTCCCACATCAGGGCGTTGAAGTGCGTGACGTGCACCAGGGTCAGGTCGTCGCGGTCCGCGACCGGGTGCCGGGTCGTCGCCGCGTGCCCGCGCGGGGCGTTGTGCTCGAGGAACACCGCGGGAACGTCCCGGCCGGGGACCCGGCCGAGCCAGCGGGCAGCCAGGTCGATCTCCTCCGGTCGCTGCAGCACGACCACGTCGACGCACGCGTCGGCCAGCTCCGCCGCCGACACCTCCACGGCATTCACCGGCCAGTCCCAGGCCGCAGGCCGGCCCCCGCCCCAGGCGCCGCGCCCGGGCAGGGTCGGCAGCAGGTAGCGGTGGGGTCCCTGGACGAACGCCGTCGTCCACGACCCGTGCACGTGCCAGACCAGGATGTTCACCTCGGGACCTCCGCGGCCGGCAGGCTGAGCACCCGGTCCACGGCGCGCACGACCTCCTCGGGGCCGACCCCGCTCAGGCAGGGGTGACCCGGCACCGGGCAGTCCCGGGCCCGGGTGTCGCGGCAGGCGGCGGACTGGTTGCCCAGGAGCACGTGCGGCACGCGATAGGGCCGCCAGCGCACCGCCGGGACGACCGGCGCGAACAGCGAGACCACCGGCGTCCGCACGGCCGCGGCGAGGTGCGCGGCCGCGGTGTTGCCGACGACGACGGCGGCGGCGCCGGCGAGCACCCCGGCCAGCTCCGCAAGTGTGGTGCGCCCGCCCAGGTCGAGTCCGTGCCGGCCGGCGACGACGGCGGTCAGTGCGCGCTCGCCGGGCCCGCCGGTGACGACGACCCGGACCCCGGCGTCGGCGAGCAGCGCAGCGGCGCGGACGTGGTGGCCGGCCGGCCAGCGGCGCGCCCCGACGGCGGCGCCCGGGTGTACCACCACGTAGGGCGCCCCGGAACCGGCGAGGAGATGGGAGACGTCGGGCGGCGGCGACACGGCGAGCCCGCCGTGGTCGCCGACCGGGAGCCGGAACCCGGCGGCGGCGGCGATCGCCAGGCCGCGCTGCGCCTCCGGGAGGTCGTCGGGCAGCGTGTCATCGGGGCCGTCCCCGGGGCGCAGCCGCACGTCCAGCAGCGACCCCGGGTAGTCGACGGAGGCGCCGCTGATGCGGGCGACGCCGGCCATGCGCAGCAACAGCGCAGTGGGCAGCGGCGACTGGTGGAACGAGGTCAGGACCACTGCCTCGTCGAGATCACGTTCGGACAGCTCGTGGACGATCCGGTCGATGTCCGCACCGTCCACCGGGGGCGGGTGACCGAGCACCCAGGGGCTGGCCCATACCATGACGTCGCGCGCCCCGGGCAGCATCCGCCCGACCGCCTCCCCCGCGGGTCCGCAGAGGAGCGTGACGTCGATGTCGGGGGTCGCCGCGACGGCCCGCACGGCGGGCCCGGCGAGCAGCACGTCACCGGCCCCGTCCAGCCGGACCACCAGCGCCCGGCGGCTCATGCCGTCTCCGACGGCAGGCCCACCCCGAGCAGGTGCTGCACGGCCGAGAGCAGATCGGCCCGGACCACCGGTGCGGCGGCGATCTCCTCGGGCCGGGTCACCCGGGTCGGCACGAGCACCCCGGTGGCTCCCGCTGCGGCGGCGGCCACCATGTCGGACCCGATGTCACCGATCATGGCCACGCGGGCGGTCCGCAGGCCCAGCTCGGCGGCCGCGGACAGCACCATGCCCGGTCGCGGCTTGCGGCACCCACAGCCGTCGCCGGGGCCGTGCGGGCACATCCGCCAGACGTCGAACGGGCCGAGCAGGTCATCGACGCGGTCGTTGACCGCGCGAACGCTGGATTCACTGATGATCCCGCGGGCGATGCCGGACTGGTTGGTGATGACACCGACGGCTACGCCGGAATCGCGCAGCAGGGCGACGGCGCGACCGGCGGTGGGCACCGGGTGCACGAGGGCGGGGTCGGCGCAGTAGGGCACGTCGGCGACGAGGGTGCCGTCCCGGTCGAAAAGGACGGCCCCCGTCGGTCTACCGCGAGCGGTATTCACGCCAGGGGCATCTCCGACCGGCCCACACCTAAACCGATCCCGCGCAAACTGCTACTCACCGTGCCCACTACTACTCTGTGTGACCACTGCCGCCGTCGGGCATCGCGCCGTTCGTCCCGAATGGCCACGTCCGCCCCGTCCTGGCTAGCCTGCCGGGCGGGCCCGCCCCCCGGCGGCACCCCCGGACGAGGCGCGTCGTACCCGGACCGACAAGACGACGCGACGCGGAGGTGCGTCATGGCCTGGGTCCTGCTCGCCGTCTCGGGTGCGCTGGAGACCGTGTGGGCGGCGTCGCTGGCCCAGTCCCGGGGGTTCTCCCGGCCGGTTCCGTCGATCGTCTTCGGCGTGGCCCTGGTGGCGAGCATGATCGGGCTCGCGCTCGCGCTGCGTTCGCTCCCCGTCGGCACCGCCTACGCCGTCTGGGTCGGGATCGGCGCGGTGGGCACGGCCGCCTACGGGATGGTGGCCCTGGGCGAGCCCGCGACGGCCGCGCGACTGCTGTGCCTGCTGGCGATCGTCGCGGGCGTGGTCGGTCTGAAGGTCCTGCACTGACCGAGGGGCTCAGGACACGGGATACCCGGCGGGCGACGGGCGAACGGCCGCCGGCACCCCTGTCCAGAGGAAGTCACGCTCGGCCACGTCGACCTTGGCCAGCCCGGGCAGCTCCCGGGCGAGCACCTCGAAGTGGTCGGTGAGCCAGCGCCGCTGCGCCGCGTGGTGACCGGTCGGCGTGGGATCTGCGGCGTCCCCGGTCCACCCGCACTCGCAGGCGGGGACGAAGCCGGTGAAGGCACCCGGCTCGGCACGGACGTCGGTCCAGATCCCGGTGAGCGAACCGTCCGGGCGGCGCCCCGACACGTACCCCTCGTGCTCGTCGGTCAGCTCGTCGGCTCCCGGACCGATGTAGAACATGCGCAAAGCATGCCGCGCGGGGGCAGCCGGGTGACGTGTGGGCCCGGCGCCCCGGCGCGAGGTGCCCGATCCGGCCCGACACGTCCGGATCGGGCTGGCGCAGGTCGTCCCGGTCAGGCGGCCCGGCCCCAGGGCGGCGTCGTCATCGGGTGCTGTTGTGCGCTCTGGTCACACCGCGCACCGAGCCGCTGCCGGTACTCCTGCTCGTCGGTCTCACCGCGGGCGAAGCGTTCGGCGATCAACTGCTCGGGGGCCGGCCGCTCGACCTCGGGCGGGGATGCCGGCGATCCGCGGCCCAGGCAACGGACCAGCGCGATGACCGCGACGACGACCAGCCCCGAGGCCAGCGCGGGCGGCATCGGTGGCGCGGCTCCTGACCTGGTGATGGTCGGCGCTCACCAGGCGCTGGGTGCGTGGGCCGGCCCGCGTCCCGAGTCGGCGGGCCGGCCCACGCAGCGCCGGCGTCGAGCTGCCAGAACGATCACCAACGCAGGACCCTCGCACCTGTTGCAAGGATCTTGCAAAACGGTACCCGCCGGAGGCGGCCTGCGCTAGCGCAGCAAGACTGCGATTGCATCGCGACTGCTATTGCAAGACAGTGGCAGTCCCACCGTTCGAGCTGGAGGAGAACCGTGTCCGAGTACACGCTGCCCGATCTGCCCTACGACTACGGCGCCCTCGACCCGCACATCGCGGGCGAGATCATGGAGCTGCACCACTCCAAGCACCACCAGGCCTACGTCAACGGGCTCAACAGCACCCTCGAGCAGCTCGCCGAGGCCCGCGCGACCGAGTCCTTCGGCGCGATCGGCGGGCTGGAGAAGACCCTCGCCTTCAACCTCGGCGGGCACATCAACCACTCGGTCTTCTGGAACAACCTGTCTCCCGACGGCGGCGACAAGCCGGTCGGCGAGCTCGCCGCGGCCATCGACGACCAGTTCGGCTCGTTCGAGGCCTTCCGCGCCCACTTCCAGGCCAACGCGCTCGCCATCCAGGGCTCCGGCTGGTCGATCCTCGGCTGGGACTCCCTCGGCCAGAAGCTGCTGGTCTTCCAGCTCTACGACCAGCAAGGCAACGTCCCGGTCGGGATCGTGCCGCTGGTGCTGCTCGACATGTGGGAGCACGCCTTCTACCTCCAGTACCGCAACGTCAAGGCCGACTACGTCACCGCGTGGTGGAACGTCGTCAACTGGGCCGATGCCGGCACCCGCTTCGACGCCGCCCGCACGAAGACCGCCGGATTGATCACCCCCTGACCGAGTGAACGTGCAGCATCCGGTCCGCCGGATCAGAACGCCGGGCGCTCCCAGCTCGGGTGCCCGGCGTTCGCACTGCGGCTCCCGCCCACTGTCGTGCTCAGCCTCCGATGGCCGGCGCGCAGCACGCCGCTTCCTCACCGACGCCCGGCGACCCCGTGTAGCCCTCACGCATCGCCGGTGCCGCAGACGCAGTCGCCGGCCGCGGCGGTCGATGCGGCGCCGGCCGGATGGATGCCGGTCGCCTCGGGAGCATCCGCCTTGACGGTGTAGACCTCCCACGGCTCGGCGCCGGGTCCGTGGACCCAGACCTTGTCCTGCAGCGCGTAGCAGCAGGTGGTGTCGTCCTCGACCTCCGTGGCCAGCCCGAGTTCCGACAGCCGCCGCGTGGCGGCGTCGACCTCCTCGGTGGTCTCGACCTCGACGCCGAGGTGGTCCATCACGGTCGGTCGGCCCGCCTCCCCCTCGATGAGCACCAGCTTGAGCGGGGGCTCGGTGACGACGAAGTTGGCGTAGCCGGGGCGGCGCTTGGCGGGCTCGACCCCGAACAGCGTCCGGTAGAAGGCGATCGAGCCGTCGAGGTCGGAGACCCGCAGCGCCAGTTGGACTCGGGACATGAGCACTCCCCTTGTTTCGACGATTGTCGATACAGACGTTGCGCCCTGGATCGATGGCTGTCAAGGTAGAAACATGTCGAACCAGGATCGGATGCTCGCCGAGCCGGTCGTGTGCTGCTCGCCGCTCGTTCGCGAGCCGTTGTCGGCCGAACGGTCGGCCGAGCTGTCGCGGCTGTTCAAGGCGATGGGCGATCCGGTGCGGCTACGGCTGCTGTCGCTGATCGCCTCGCACGAGGGCGGGGAGGCGTGCGTCTGCGACCTGACCGGCGTGTTCGACCTGACCGGCGCGACGATCTCGCACCACCTCAAGGTGTTGCGCGAGGCCGGGCTGATCTCCGGTGAGCGGCGCGGGACCTGGGTGTACTACCGGGTCGAGCCCGACGCGCTGCGTCGGCTGTCCGATGTGCTGGCGCCCGACCAGGCACCGGTGGTGTAGCCGTGTCCGGTCCCGGCCGCAGCTGCCCGCTCGCCTACCGCTACCGGGCCGAGGATCTCGCCGGGCCGGTGGCGTTCGAGGCCGCCACGCTGTACGTGGTGGGCGGGCTCTACGGCAACCCCTGGGCCCTCGACGCCGTCCGGGAGCGCGCGGCCGCCGAACCGACGCCGCCCGAGTTCGTGTTCAACGGCGACTTCCACTACCTCGACGCCGACCCTGCCGACTTCCGCACCGTCGCGGACGGCGTGGCCGCGCACCACGCCACGCTCGGCAACGTCGAGTACGCGCTCACCGCCGACGACGCGGAGGCCGGGTGCGGCTGCGACTATCCCGGGTACGTCAGCGACAGCGTCGTCGCCGACTCCAACGCCGTCGTCGGGCGCCTCCGCGCCACCGCCGCCGCCCATCCCGAGCACCTGGCCCGGCTCGCGGACCTGCCCCGCCACCTCACCGTGACGGTCGGCGGTCGCCGGGTCGCGGTCGTGCACGGCGACCCCGAATCCCTCGCGGGCTGGAAGCTCGCCCTCGAGGCCGTCGAACCGGGCGACCCGACCGTCCGCGCCCGAACCGGCTGGTCGGGCACCCCCACCGGCACCGATCAGATCCTCGACTGGTTCTCCCGGGCCGAGATCGACGTCATCTGCTGCACCCACACCGGGCTGCCCTACGCCCAGGACCACCACCGCGCCGGCCGGCGCCACCTCGTGGCCAACAACGGCTCCGCCGGGTTACCGAACTTCACCGGACGCCGCCACGGCGTCATCACCCGCTTGTCCACCCACGCCGATCCGCCGGCGGACGGTCTCTACGGCCTCGAACTGAACGGGCTGCGCTTCGACGCCCTGCCCGTGGACTTCGACACCGAACGATGGACGGCGGCCTTCCTCGGCACCTGGCCCCCTGGAACCCCGGGCCACCACGGCTACCACTCCCGCATCAGCGACAGCACATGGTTGCGGATCGAGCAGGCCGCCCGCGGCGGCGTCCGGCTCCCCGGGAACTGATCGGTGGGCGGGTACGTGCTCACCGTCGTCCGTTGACCATCGCCCCGGATCGCCCCGGGACGGCAGCGGCGCGCTCGTCGAGCCGGCGGACGTCGGCGGCGGCGACCGTGAAGGCGACGGCGCCGCTCCGGCCCAGTCCCGGCTCACCGGTGGTGAGGCACGCGAGATCGCCGTCCGGTGTCGTGATGTCGATCCTGGTGGCGCCGCCGAGCGGGACGATCCTGCGCAGCGTTCCGGACACGACGATGCCGCCCGGCGCGGCCAGCGCCGGGTCGGGCAGCGCGTGGCAATGCTCGGGGCGCGCGGCGAGGGTGCCGGGCTGCCCGGTCATCCGAGGTGTGAGCAGGTTGGTGTAGCCCAGCAACCGGGCGCAGTCCCGGTCGGCCGGTGCGTCGAGCACGGCGGGCGTGTCGCCGTGCTGGCGGATGTGCCCATCGATCATGAGCGCGGTGTCGTGGGCGAGGGCGAGGGCTTCGTTGCGGTCGTGGGTGACGAGGACGACGGCGGTGTCGAGCTCGTCGAGGGCGGCCCGCAGGTCGGCGAGCAGGTCCGCGCGGGTGGTGGCGTCGAGCCCTGCGAACGGTTCGTCGAGCAGGAGCACCCGGGGGCCGACCGCGAGTGCCCGGGCGATGCTGATCCGCTGGGCTTCGCCACCGGAGACGGTGCGGGCGTCGCGGTGGGCGAGGTGCGCGACGCCGAGGGCATCGAGCCAGGGCCGCGATCGCCGGATCGCCTCGGCACGGCCGACCCCGCGCAGGCGCAGGCCGCTCGCGACGTTCGCGGCCACGGTCCCGCGGCGCAGGATGGGCCGTTGCAGCACCGCCGCGACCGCGCGTCGCATGACCGCCGGGATCGCCGGCTCCCCGTCGAGCAGGACCTGTCCGGTGACGTGGTACCGGCTCAGCAGTGCAAGGGCCCGGACAAGAGTGGACTTACCCGCACCGTTGGGGCCGAGCACGGCCAGAGTCCGTCCCGGGGCGACGTCCAGTGCCCTCACGTGCAGCAGCTCCCGCGCGCGGACGGTGACCCGCAGGTCGCGGCAGCCGAGTCGGGACCTCATCGTGGCGCGGCCTGGCGCTGCTGCACGAGGGTGAGCGCGAGGTTCACCGCGAATGCGATCAACAGCAGGATCAGCCCGAACGCGATCGCGAGGGCGAACTGCCCACGGCTGGTGGCCAGTACCGCGGCGGTGGTGAGGACGCGGGTCTGTCCAGCGAGGTTGCCCCCGACCATCTGCGCCGCGCCGACCTCGCTGACCACCGCCCCGAAGGCGGCCATGCCGGCCGCGAGCAGCGGGAGCCGGGCCTCGGAGAGCAACGCCGCGACCGACCGCATCCGGGTGGCGCCGAGGGCCTGCATCTGCACGCGGAAGTCCGGGTCCACCTGCTGGACCGCGACGGCGACCAGGGCGACGACGATCGGGGTGGCGATGGCCGCCTGGGCGATGATCATGGCGGTGGGCGTGTACAGCAGCCCGAACGAGCCGAGCGGGCCGCTGCGCCAGAGCAGCACCGTCACGAACAGCCCGACGACCACCGGTGGCAGTCCCATGCCGGTGTTCGCCGCGGCCAGGACCACCCGTCGTCCGCGGAACCGGGTGAGGGCGACGGCGGTACCGAGCGGGACACCGAGGCCCACGGCCAACGCCGTCGCGGTGATCGACACCCGCAGGGTCAGCGCGGTGATCGCCCAGGTGTCCTCGTCACCGGTGACGAGCAGGCGCAGAGCCTCGATCAGGCCGCCGAACAGGACGTCCATCTCAACCTCCGAGCGAGTCCTCGGCCTTACCGGCGTCCGGGGCGAACAGCGACCGGCCGAACTCGGCCCGTCCGAACTCCCCGATCAGCCGCTGCGCGGGCGCGGAGACGATCCAGTCGGCGAAGGCGGCCGCCCCGTCGGTCCGGACCCGGTCGCCGGCACGGTCGGTCATCTCGACGACGTGATAGACGTTGCGCAGGTTCGGGTCACCCTCACCGAGGATCGCGAGTCGCAGGCTGTCGCGCTGGGTGAGGTAGGTGGCACGGTCGGACAGGGTGTGGCCGGCCTTGTCGTCGGCCACTCGGAGCGTTGCTCCCATGCCCTGCCCGGTCGACTGGTACCAGGTGCCGCCCGGGGTGACACCGGCCTCGGCCCACAGGTCCTTCTCGCGGGCGTTGGTGCCCGAGTCGTCGCCGCGGGAAACGAACACCGCTCGGGTCCCGGCGATGCGGCCCATCGCCTCCCCGGTCGGCAGGCCCCGGATCCCCGCCGGATCGGTGGCCGGGCCGAGCAGCACGAAGTCGTTGTGCATGACCAGCCGGCGCGTGCCGGCGGCGCCCTCGGCGACGAACCTCTCCTCGGCGGCCGGGGAGTGGACCAGCAGCACGTCGGCCTCGCCGCGCCGGCCCAGTTCCAGTGCCTGTCCGCTGCCCACGGCCAGGGTCTTGACCTGCCAGCCGGTGTCGCGGGTGAAGGCCGGGAGCAGTTCGTCGAGCAGCCCGGAGTCCTGGGTGCTCGTGGTCGTGGCCAGGATCAGCGACTTCTCCGCCGACGGTCCCGCCGCGGGCGCCGAGCCACAGGCGACCAGTCCGAGGACGCCGACCAGCCCGATCAGCACCCCTGTCACCCGACCCAGGACACCCATGAACTGTCTCCTTCTGACCTAGGACAGATCGGCAGCCTAGGGTCTGCAGGTGTGACCCAGTACCGGGAGATCTGCGCTGACATCGCCGGACGGGTGAGCGACGGCCGGCTCCGGCCGGGCGACGAGCTACCGGGGGTGCGCGAGCTCGCGCAACGCTGGGGCACCACGGCCTCGACGGTCAGCCGCGCGCAACGCTGCCTCGCCGAGGCCGGTGTCGTCGCGCTCGCGGCCCGCCGGCGCGCCCGGGTGGCCACCGAAGCGGTGACCGCCGCCCGCCGGTTCCTGCACGCCGAACTCGTGTTCCGGCTCGCCGGCAGCGACGACCCGGCCCTCGACCTCGTCTCCCGGCGCCTCGGCACGAACCTGATCACCGTCAGTGCCGAGGGCAGTTTCGGTGGCCTCCGCGCGGTCCGCAAAGGCCTCGCCGACGGCGCCGCCATCCACCTCCTGCACCACTCCGGCGTCTACAACGCACCGTTCGCCCGCGGCCTGCTCCGCGAGTGGGAACCGCATCTGATCCACCTGTGGCGCCGGGAACAGGGCCTGATCGTGCCGCCGGGCAACCCGGGCGCTCTCTCGTCCGTCACACAGATCGCGTCGCTGCGTGTCGTCAAGCGCCGGCACGGCACCGGCACCCGCGTCCTGCTCGACCGGCTGCTGATCGGCGCCGGCCGGGATCCCGACGGCGTCCGCGGTCCCGAGGTCGGCTCACACCTCGAGGTCGCCCTGGCCGTCGCCACCGGCATCGTCGACGCCGGGCTCGGCGTCCGATCGGCCGCGCTCGACCTGGGCCTCGACTTCGTCCCGCTCACCTGGGAGGACTACGACATCGTCCTGGGCCGCGCGGCCCTCGACCCTGCCGCGCCCCTCATCGCCGCCCTGCACGACCAGGACCTCCGCGCATCGATCACCCGGCTCGGTGGGTACGACACCACCGCGTCCGGAGAGGTCCACGCCGCCGGCGCACCCGACGGTGGAGGCGGCCTGTGAACGTCACGGTGGACCCGGTACCCGCCGCGCCCCGGACACGCGGCCGTACCCGTCTGCGCTTCTGGGTGCCGCTGCTCGTCCTGCTCGTGGGGTCGGTCCTCGCCCGCCTCCCGGCACTGATCAACGCCCGGGGCGTCCACTCGGACGCGGCGATCGTCGGGCTCCAGGCGATGCACATTCTGGACGGGGAATGGTCCTGGTTCCTGTGGGGGGCCGGCTACCAGGCGTCCCTCGACGCCGCCCTGGTCGCTGCCGGCTTCGCGATCACCGGGCCCTCGGCGCTGACGCTGATGGTGGTGCCGCTGATCGGTCACCTGATCCTGGTCGGTCTGACCTTCGACATACTCCGCCGGGCCGTCGACGAACGGTGCGCATTGATCGCCTGCCTGCCGCTGGTGTTCGCGCCGCAGGCCGTCAACGGGGTCGCGCTCTCCGCTCCGCGGCAGTGGAGCATCACCGCCGTCGTGCTCTCCGTCTGGCTGGCCTCGCGCTCGGTCGAGCGTCCGCATGCGGCCCGCTGGCTCGCGGGCAGCGGCTTCGTCGCCGGCGGCGCGGCCTACCTGGACCTGTTCACCCTGCAGATGATGCCGGGCGTCGCGCTGTTCGCGCTGTGGTGCGCGGCGTCCCCGTCGCCACGGTCGCCGCACCGGGTGCATGGCCTGCTCGGCGGAGCGCTGCTGGGCGGGGCCGTCCTGGCGTGGTCGCGGATGCAACCGGTGGCCGATGCCGGTAAGACCGGCCTGACCCTGGACCGTCTCCAGGCCAACTGGGAGCTCCTGGTCGAGACCTGTCTGCCGTACCTGCTCGGCCTGAAGATCTTCATCCCGGACGGGACCGTCGGTGCGGACCGGTGGGAGTCGCCCTGGGCGTTGCAGGTCGTCCAGTGGGCGGGCCTCCTCGGTTTCCTCGGCGCCTTCGTCTGGGCAGCGGTGACGGCCGCACGACGCACGGCGCCTCCTCCCCTTCGCCGGCTGGGCGCGCTGGGGCTGCTCGTCACGGTGTCGTCGCTCGGTGGGTTCCTCGTCTCGTCGATGCCCGTCGACCTGCTGTCCGCGCGCTACATCGCGCCCATCGTCTGGTTCGCGCCGTTCCTGTTCGCGCCCGCAGCCGCCACGCTGGGCGCACGGAGATTCGGTCTCACACTCGCCCCCTACATCGTGGCTACGGCCGTCAGCGGGTGGCTCGCGTTCGGGCCGTACGTGGACGGACCGATCCCTGTCCGCGATCCCCGCGGCGTGGCCGAGGACGAGGCGGCGCTGGCGGCCGAACTCCGGTCCCGCGGCGTCGAGCACGCAGCGGCGCAGTATTGGCTGTCCTACCGGTTGGGGTTCCTGTTCGAGGAGGATCCGGTGGTCGTCCCCTTCGACGAACCCGGCGACCGGTACCGGCCGTACCGGACCGGGTTCGATCGGGCACCCGTGGTGGCCTACATCTTCCATCCGTCCGAGCCTCGGGCCGAGGCGCCACCGTTCGAGGTCCGGTTGCAGGAGGCGGGTGAGCGCTACGAGCGCGTCGAGGTCAGCGGCTTCACCGTGTTGGTCCACCATCGGCGCTGACCGCGGCCCTGTCGGCGGGGGCCGCGGCCGCCACGGCGACACACAGGCTGCCGATCACGAAGAAGTAGTAGTTGCAGAACGCTTGCTTGTTCAGGGCGAAGAAGACCAGGAACACCGCGGAGACCCCGAGCGTGAACCCCGCGGGCGTGCGAGGGGCCTTCCACAGCGCCAGCCCTGCGACGCCCACCGCCGCGATGAAGGCGACACCCGCGCCCACGGGAGCCTCCCCACCGGGCCCGGCGATCCAGGCAGGATAGGTGAGGGCATCGGGCCGGAACGGCTGGTGGATCTGGAGGGTCACCACGCTGTGCAGGAACGCGCCCGGATCGAGGAGCGCCGGCGGCAGTGAGACCGCGGCCACCACCAGCAGCGACCGTCCGGTCAGCGACGCGAACCGCGCCACGGTCCACGGCCGGTTCACCAGCAGCAGTGCCAGTGGAACGGCCAGCACGGCGTACTGCTTCGTCGCGAGGAACAGTCCCAGCGCGTAGGGCGCCGAACCGGGACACCGGACCGCGCAGAACACCGTCGCCGCGAGGAACAGCACCAGGAAGGGCTCCGTCCAGCTCTGTTCGAGGACGAAGAGGTTCCGGGGGGTGAACAGGTACAGCGCCGCCACCAGACCCCCCACCGGCCCCGGGCGGACGTACGCCATCAAGGCACCGGCGAGCGTCATCGCGATCAGCTGCGCGTACCGGACGTCCCCGCCGATCACCTCGCCCAGGGTGGAAAGCAGGAGGCTGAGCGGCGGGTAGGGGAACCCGAAGGTCAGCTCTCCGCCCGCCGAGAGCCCCGGCCCGTAGAAGGTCGAGTGCCCGTAGATGTTGGGGAACGTGATGGCGTACGGATTCGCTCCTCCGCGCAGCGCCTCCGCGGAATCCCGCTGGAAGACGAAGACATCGATCGGTGGGGCCGGCGACGAACGGATCATCCAGACGCCCAGCGCCAGGTGCGCCATCAGCACGGCGACCACGGCACCGTGCCGGACGGTGGTCCGAGGCACGAGGAGACCGCACGTCGCCAGCGCCGCGAGTGCGACTCCGAGGAGGATCGGGAGACGCCAGCCCGGCGAACCATCGAGACTCCCGGCCGGGGGTGTCCTGCTCAGCTCGAAGAACTGGAACGCCAGCGCCGCGACCAGCAGCAGCGGCAGCCCCCGCGCAAGGAGTGCCTCCAACCGAGGGTGGGACGGTACGGCGAGGGCCGCCAGCACGGCGAGGACCGCCACGCTGAGCCAGGCGAGGGCGACCGGGTGCTGATAGCCGTTGTCGACCTGCACGGCCGCTCCGGCCGCGAAGGCGCCGACGGCACACAACGCGACCGTGAGACCGCGCTCCTGCACGGTGGCGGCCTCCGGGGTCCGCATGCCAGGGCTCAGGAGAGCAGCCGATCGTCGCGGCCACCTCGTTGCGGAGCAACACCGCCCGCCCGCCCACCGCCCGCCTCCGACGACTCACTGCGCGAGTGGGAGTCGGAGAGGATGAAGCGAACGCCGGGTGTGCACTCGGCGACGACGAAGATCTGGTATGCGAACAAGGTCTTGCTGATGCAGATCAACAGCTGATTCAGCCGAAGTGCGGTCCTCCCCAGACGGCCGTGGCCCAAGGCCTTCGGGAACGGCGCCGGGATGCCCCGGATCTCCACGATCCGGAATCCGTGGTCGACGAGCAGTCGGCGCAGACTGCGGAAGGTGAACAGGCGGGTGTGGGTCCGGTCGAGGATTCCCTCGCTGCCGTAGTTGAACTGCCCGAGCGCGAGCATGAGCCGCTGCACGGCGAACGCGACGTTCGGTGTGGTGAGCACGAGTTTGCGGGGAGCGTAGTCGAACTGGTCGCGAATCCGCTCGAGAAACCGCTCCGGGTCCTTCAGGTGCTCGATCACGTCGAGCATCAGCAGGTAATCGTACTTCCGGGCGTCGAACACCGGCGGGTCGTCCAGGTCCTGCTGGAAGTGCTCGACCTCTCCCGGCGCCCCGGTCGCGGGGAACTGGTCCACGACGGCCACCTCGCAGCCCTTCTCGACCAGCTGCTGCGCCATTCCTCCGGGCCCCGCGCCCATGTCGAGGACCCTGGATCCGGCCGGCACGGCCTCCAACGCCAGCTGGTGGCTGCTCGGGTACCCGAGCTTCAGGTCGTAATGGCTGTTGGCGTGCCCGGCGGGCTCGATGGGCTCGAACCGGCGCTGGTAGAGGATGCCGGCCCTGTGGGCGATCTTCTGCAGCGTCGTCACGGTGACGTCCTTGGCGTACCTGATCCCGTTCACCCGGGAGATCTCGGTGCCGTAGTACGTGGGGACGGGGAGCTCGACGATGCGCTGGCCGGCGCTCAACAGCTGGATGATGATCTCGGTGTCGAAGTGGAAGAGGTTGGAGTTGAGCAGGAAGGGGATCCGCTCGAGCGCCCGCACCGAGTAGACACGGTAGCCGCTGTGGAACTCGCTCAGGTTCGTGCGCAGCACCGTGTTCTGCATCCGGGTCAGGACGCGGTTACCCACGTACTTGTAGAGCGGCATGCCGCCCTTGAGCGCACCGAAGGCCGTCATCATCCTGCTGCCGAAAACCGCATCGGCCTGACCGTCACGCAGCGGCGCCATCAGTCTCGGCAGCTCTTCGGGCGCGTACTGGCCGTCACCGTGGACCATGGCGACGAAATCGAACCCACGCTCGAGGGCGAAGGCGTAACCGACCTTCTGGTTGCCACCGTAGCCCTGGTTGAACTCGTTGCGCAGGACGGTCATCCGGATCTCCGGATGCGTTCGCCGGTACTCGTGGCCGATCTCGAAAGTGCGGTCCTCCGAGGCGTCGTCCACCACCAGGATCTCGCAGTCGTACTCCACGTGGACACGAGCCGGGATCCGCTCGAGCACCGACTCCAGGGTCTCCTCTGCGTAGTAGGCGATGACGAACACCAGAAGCCGGGGCCGTCGTGCTTCGGACATCCAATGGCCTCCCCGAGGACGAGATCGGTGCTGACCGAACGATTCCGGAGCCCAGAACCCGCTCCGGCGGCCGAGCGTAGTGGAGCTACCGCGGGGTGATCACGGAATCGGCCTGCCCGGCGTGTGCATCGGCGCGGGCCGGCGGGCGCAGCAGCGGTGGGCCGTGGATCGCACGTGCGGCGGGAAGCGGAACGCCGGGTCGATCCTGGTGGACCTTCCCGGCGTTTCGCCTGTTCAGTGGCGGTAGCGGTGGGATTTGAACCCACGGAGGGCGTGAACCCTCACACGCTTTCGAGGCGTGCTCCTTCGGCCACTCGGACACGCTACCGCGGGAGACGATACCGAACCCTCCGCGCGGCGGTTGCAGGGGGCGAGTCCGGCCGTGTCAGAGCCTCGCCCGAGACGTGACCGGGTGGTGATCGATTCTCCGGTGACCGTCGGTCAGACTGTGCCGATGACGAGCCACCGGCCGGTACGGCGCCTGC
The DNA here is from genome assembly GCF_018531475.1 of Pseudonocardia mahuensis. Lineage (GTDB taxonomy): Bacteria > Actinomycetota > Actinomycetes > Mycobacteriales > Pseudonocardiaceae > Pseudonocardia. Next base: position 11,748 of record NZ_JAHDTG010000023.1, on the reverse strand, counting down.
TGGCCGCCGCGTTCGTGCTGCTGGCCACGGCCTGCGCACCGGCCGCGCAGCCCAGCGCGGCCCCGGTGGCGGGCTCGTCGTGCGGCCCGGAACAGCTGGCCACCCGCACCCCCGGGACGCTGACCGTCGGCACCGATCAGCCCGTCTACCCGCCGTGGTACATCGACGACGACCCGGCGTCGGGCCGCGGCTTCGAGAGCGCCGTGGCCTACGCGATCGCCGGCGAGCTCGGCTACGTCCGGGAGGACGTGGCGTGGACGCGGGTGCCGTTCAATGCCGCGATCCAGCCCGGGCCCAAGGCCTACGACCTCAACCTCACCGAGTTCTCGATCACCGAGGAGCGCCGCCAGGCGGTCGACTTCTCCAGGCCCTACTACGACGTCAAGCAGGCCGTGGTCGCGCTGGAGGGGGCCCCGGTGGCCGCCGCGACGTCACTGGCCGGGCTGAAGGACGCGCGGATCGGCACCCAGATCGGGACGACCAGCTACGACGCGGTGGTCAACCAGGTCGGGCCGACCACGCAGCCCAGCGTGTTCAACACCAACGACGACGCCAAGCTGGCCCTGACCAACGGCCAGGTCGACGCCATCGTCGTCGACCTGCCCACCGCCTTCTACATCACCTCGGCGGAGCTGCCGAACGCCACGATCGTCGGGCAGCTGCCGCTGGGCAACGGCGTCCCCGAGCAGTTCGGCGCGGTGCTGGACAAGAGCAGCCCGCTGACCACGTGCGTGTCAGAGGCCGTCGACCGGCTGCGCAGCGCGGGCGTCCTCGCCGGGTTGGAACGGGAGTGGCTGGCCACCGGCGGTGACGCGCCGGAGCTGCGCTAGTGCCGGATGCCCCGGCACCGGAACTCAGCCCGCTGGCCCGCGACCGGCTCGCGTACCGCCGGTCCCGGGCCCGCCGCTCCACCCTCGTCGCGCTGGTGTCGACGCTCGTCTTCGCCGCCGCGGCAGGGCTGGCGCTGACCAGATCCCCGGGCTGGCCGCGGGTCCGCGACACGTTCTTCGACCCGGCCGTCGCGTGGTCGTCGCTGCCGGCGGTCCTCGACGGGCTCTGGCTCAACATCCGGGTCCTGGTCGTCGCCGAGATCGGGATCCTGTTCCTCGGCCTGACGATCGCCGCGCTGCGCACCCTGCGCGGTCCGGCGTTCTTCCCGGTCCGCGCCCTGGCCACCGGGTACGTCGACGTCTTCCGCGGCATCCCGCTGCTCATCACCCTGTACCTGATCGGCTTCGGGCTGCCCGCGCTGCGACTCGAGGGCATCCCCACCGACGCGGCGGTGCTCGGGACCATCGCGCTGATCCTCGTGTACTCGGCCTACGTCGCGGAGGTGTTCCGGGCGGGCATCGAGTCGGTGCACCCGTCGCAGCGGGCGGCGGCCCGCTCGCTGGGACTCACCCACCGGCAGTCGATGCGGCTGGTGATCCTGCCGCAGGCGATCCGCCGGGTACTGCCGCCGCTGCTCAACGACTTCGTCGCGCTGCAGAAGGACTGCGGGCTGATCTCGGTGCTCGGTGCGGTCGACGCGATCCGGGCCGCACAGATCGAGTCGGCCCGCACCTACGACTTCACCCCGTACGTCGTGGCCGGGCTGTTGTTCGTGCTGCTCGCGATCCCGACCGGCCGGGTGGCCGACGCCGTGGCGGCGCGTACGGCGCCGGCGGGGGGAGATCTAGGTGACCCCGGTACTCGAGGTGCGCGGCGTGGTGAAGCACTACGGTGCGTCGACCGTGCTCGACGGCGTCGATCTGACGGTGGCCGAGCATCAGGTCGTCACGCTGATCGGGGCGTCGGGCTCGGGCAAGTCGACGCTGCTGCGGTGCGTGGACCTGCTCGAGGACATCGACGACGGGCAGCTGTTCCTGGACGGCGTGGACGTCTCCGACCCGCGCGCCGGCGCTACGGCCACCGCCGCCGCGCAGCGCCGGATGGCGATCGTGTTCCAGGCGTTCAACCTCTTCCCGCACATGACGGCGTGGGAGAACGTCGCGCTCGCGCCCCGGGTGGTGCACGGGCTGCCGGCCCGGGAGGCCCGGCAGCGGGCCGGTGACCTGCTGCGCCGGGTGGGCCTGGAGCGGTTCGCCGACGCCTACCCGGACCGGCTCTCGGGCGGCCAGCAGCAGCGGGTCGCGATCGCCCGGGCGCTGGCCGTCCGCCCACGCCTGCTGCTGCTCGACGAGATCACCTCCGCGCTCGACCCGGAGCTCGTCGGCGATGTGCTGACGATCGTGCGCGAGGTCGCCCGGGACGGGATGACGATCGTGATGGCCACCCACGAGATGGGCTTCGCGAAGCAGGTGTCCGACGTGGTGTGCTTCCTCGACGGCGGCCGGGTGCTGGAGGCGGGTCCGCCGGCGCAGGTCCTCGGAGACCCGGAGCACGAGCGGACCCGGGCCTTCCTCGCCCGGGTGATCGCGGCGGGCCGGCTCAGCTGAGGGCGGCACCACGCGCGTTGTCGGCACCACGCACGGGCCCAGGCGCGCGCGTGGCGACGTGAACGCGCGTGGCCTCGCCGGTCCGGCCCGCGTCAGGGGCCGGACGACCCCGCGTGCCCCTTCACCGCGAGCTCGCGCGCCACGCGTTCAGCCCGATGTCGACCAGACTCACCCGGTCCAGCGTCTCGACGCGGTCCAGCGCGATCCATTCCGCGCGGTCGGTGGAGCCCTCCGTCTCGTCGCGCAGCTCACCCCCGACGATGTGGGCGGTGTAGATGATCCGGATCCCGTGGTGGTCGACGGGGTCGCCGTCGAGACCGGCCGTCAGGCGGATCGAGTCGACCGCGAGCAGCCCCTCCAGCAGGACCACGTAACCGGTCTCCTCGGCGACCTCGCGCACCGCCGCATCACGTGGGTCCTCGCCGTGGTCGAGGCCACCGCCGGGCAACGTCCACCGCGGACCACTGGGGCTGATCCAGCGGGCGAGCAGTACCTGCCCGTCGCGCACGCACACGGCGTAGGCGCCGACGCGCTGCACCTGGACGATCTCCGGGGATTGCGCTGACCGCGCTGACTGGACCGACTCCACCGGCCGAGCCTACGGGGCGCCGTTGCGGTGCCCGGCGAAGAACGACTCCAGGACCGCGGCGCACTCGGCCTCCAGCACGCCGCCGACCACCTCAGGGCGGTGGTTGAGCCGGCGGTCGCGCAGTACGTCCCACAGCGAGCCCACCGCGCCGGTCCGCGGCTCCCAGGCGCCGAACACCACGCGGGACACCCGGGCCAGCCCGAGCGCGCCGGCGCACATCGTGCAGGGCTCCACCGTCACGGCGACCGTGCAGCCCTCCAGCCGCCACTCCCCGACGACCTCCGCGGCCGCACGCAGGGCGAGAATCTCCGCGTGCGCGGTCGGGTCGCCGAGAGCCTCCCGGGCGTTGCACGCCACGGCCAGCTCGCGGCCGGTCGCGTCGACCACGATCGCACCGATCGGGACGTCACCGCTGATCAGCGCACGGTCAGCGGCAACCAGGGCACGCCGGACGAGCTCCTCGTCGGAGCGCAAGGAGCCTGCCGTCACCGCTCGTCGACGACCTCGGCCAACGCCTCGGCGAAGCCGCATCGGCGGCCGATCGCGGCGAGCTGCTCGTCGGGGTAGAGCTCGACCTCACCGGCGAGCACCTCGAGCTCGTCGGCGGGCAGACCGAGATCGGCGAGGATGGCGAGGTCGCCCTCCGGCCACGGCTCGTCGAGCGCGTCGTCGTCGGGCGGGAGCTCGACCCGCAGCAGGTCCAGGACGTCGGCGGCGACGTCGTAGTCGAGCGCCGCGACGGCGTCGGACACCATCAGCGCCACGCCGCCCGGGGTGGGCCTCAGCAGTACGAAGAACTCATCGTCGACGTCGAGCAGACCGAGCACGGCGCCGGTGGAGCGCAGCGCCCGCAGCTCGGTGATGGCGGTGTCGAGATCGACCAGGGCGTCCGGATCCAGACGGGTGCAACGCCAGCGGCCGTCCTCCCGGATCGCGGCGACCGCATACCCGGGCAGGGCCTGTTCCCGCACGTCCGCGGGCGCCTCGACGCTCTGCACCGCCATGACACTACGGTAATCCCCTTTCGGACTGTGCTCCAAGCCACAAGCAGAAGTTGGTCCACCTGTCACCCTCCGGAGATGCCAGGATCGGCTTCATGCCTCCGGTCGATCCCCAGCTCGCCGGACTCGGCGATCAGGCCCGCGCGTTGCAGCCCCGGACCGTCGCGCTCCGCCGGGCCCTGCACCGCCATCCCGAGCTCGGGCTCGACCTCCCCCGGACCCGCGACGCCGTGCTCGCCGAGCTCGCCGACCTGCCGTTGCAGATCCACCTGGGGCGGACGGTCAGCTCCGTCGTCGCGGTCCTGGAGGGCCACCGGCCGGGGGCGACCGTGCTGCTGCGGGGCGACATGGACGCGCTGCCGCTGCGGGAGGACACGTCCGTCCCGTTCCGGTCCGAGATCGACGGGGCGATGCACGCCTGCGGGCACGACACGCACGTGGCGATGCTCGCGTCGGCGGCCCGGCTGCTGGCCCGGCGCCGCGAGCAGCTCGCCGGCCGGGTGCTGCTCATGTTCCAGCCGGGCGAGGAGGGCTTCCACGGCGCCCGGTACATGATCGACGAGGGGTTGCTGGGGAAGAGCGGGCCCGCGGGCACGCCGGAGTCGGCCTACGCACTGCACATCAGCGCGACCCTGCCGTCGGGTGAGCTGCACACCCGGCCAGGGCCGATCATGGCCGCGGCCGACGTGGTGCGGGTAACCGTGACCGGCCGCGGCGGGCACGCCTCCGCGCCGCACGACGCGCTGGACCCGGTCCCCGCGGCCGCGGCGATGGTCGGTGCGCTGCAGACGATGCTGACCAGGCGGGTGGACACCCACCAGCCCGCGGTGCTCACGGTCGCGCACATCACGGCCGGGACGACGAACAACATCATCCCGGAGACGGCGTTCCTGGAGGGCACGCTGCGGACCATGTCGGAGCCGGTCCGGGCGCTGATCCACGAGGAGATCCACCGGGTGTGCCGGCACACCGCGCTGGCCTACGACTGCATCGCCGAGGTGCAGATCAGCTCCGGGTACCCGGTGACGATCAACGACGCGGACGAGGCCGAGCGGGTCGACGACCTCGGCTCGCGGGTGCTCGGCCGCCGCCGGGTGGTCAGCATGCCGAACCCGATCATGGGCGCGGAGGACTTCGCCTACGTGCTGCGCCGGGTCCCGGGTGCGCTGGCCTTCCTCGGCGCGTGCCCGCGGGGCGTCGACCCGAACTCGGCGGCGCCCAACCACTCGAACCGGGTCGTCTTCGACGAGGCCGCTATGGCCAGCGGCGTCGCCATGTACGCGGGGCTGGCCCTGGACGCCCTGCGCTGACGCCCGTGCGAGCTGCGGGAGAATCGTCAGGCAGGGTGGATGGCGTGACGACCGTTCCTGCTTCGATCCCGTCCCTTCGCGACCTCGGGCTCGCCATCCGATCAGGTGAGCTCTCCCCCACCGAGCACATCCGCGACGTGCTCGACCGGCTGGGCGCCGACGAGCACAACGCGGTGGTCACCCTGGACGCCGACAGCGCGCTGCGACAGGCCGCCGCGCTCACCGAGGAGCTCGCCCGCGGTGAGTGGCGCGGGCCGCTGCACGGTGTCGCCGTCGGGATCAAGGACCTGTTCGACGTGGTGGGGCTGCCCACCCGGGCCGGCTCGAACGTGCTCGCCGACGCCCCGCCCGCCACGTCGGAGGGGCCGGTCGTGACGCGGCTGCGCGAGGCCGGTGCGGTGATCGTGGGCAAGCTGCACACCCATGAGTTCGCCTACGGCCCGAGTGGTGACGTCTCCGGCACCGGCCCGGCGCGCAACCCGCACGACCGCGGCCGGATCACCGGGGGTTCGTCGTCGGGTTCGGGTGCCGCGGTGGCCGCCGGGCACGTGCCGCTGGCCCTGGGCACCGACACCGGCGCGAGCGTGCGCGTCCCGGCGGCGCTGTGCGGTGTGGTCGGTCTGAAGCCGACGCTCGGTCGGCTGTCCACCGACGGGGTCTTCCCGCTGTCGGAGACCTGCGACCACGTCGGGCTGCTCACCGGTGACGTGCACTCCGCGAGCGTCGCGTGGGACGTGCTCAGCCGGGCCGACGGCACCGGTGGCGGAATCCAGCTGCCGGGGGTGAGCGGGGTCCGGGCCGGGGTGCTGCCCGACCCGTACTGGCAGGCTGCCGACCCGGTGCTGAACGACGGTGTCGCGGCCGCGGTGCAGCGGCTGACCGCCGGTGGCGCGCACGTCGTCGAGGTGCAGACGCCGATGATCGACGAGCTGGCGGCGAGCTACTCCGAGATCGTCGGCGCCGAGGCCTACGCCACGCACGCGGCATGGCTCGCGCAGCGCCACGAGGACTACCAGCCGTTCACCGCCCAGCGCCTGCAGGCCCTCGCCGACCAGCCGGCCCATGCCTACATCGACGCGCTGCGCGCCCGCCGCCGGCTGTCGGCCGCGTTCCGCGCGGCCTGTGACGAGGCCGGCGGGGTCGACATGCTCGTGCTCCCCACGACCCGGCTGCGGGCCACCCCGATCGGGCAGCGGAAGGTCGAGATCGACGGCGAGACCGTGCCGGTCTGGTCCTCGCTGCTGGCACTCACCCTGCCGTTCAACCTGACGGGCTGGCCCGCGGTGTCGGTGCCCGGGCACGTCTCCGACGGCGGGCTGCCGGTCGGTGTGCAGATCGTCGGGGTGCGGCTGGAGGAGCGCGGAGTGCTGCGGGTGGCGAGTGCGCTGACGCGCTCGTGAGCGGCAGGTCGCGCCAGGGCACCACTCATCACTCACGAGCGCGCAGCGCATAGCCTGGCGGCCATGTCGGAGCGGGCGGTGTGCGTGATCGGGACCGGACTGATCGGCGGTTCGCTGCTGCGTGCCGCGGAGAAGGCCGGCCGCGAGGTCTGGGGTACGGCCGCCTCGGAGACCACCGCCGCCGAGGCCCGCGCCGACGGGTTCGAGGTGGGCACGGACCTCGACGCCGCCCTGCGCCGGGTGGTCGAGACCGATGCGCTCGTGGTGCTGGCCGTCCCGCTGCCCGCGGTGCCCGACGTGCTGCGCCGGATCGATGCGATCGCCCCCACCTGCCGGCTGACCGATGCGGTCAGCGTCAAGGTCGCGGTGGCCGACGAGGTCGCCCACCACGCCCCGCGCGCCCGGTACGTGGGCGGGCACCCGATGGCCGGCACCGCCGAGTCGGGCTGGGCGGCCGGGCAGGCGGGCCTGTTCGCCGACGCGGCCTGGGTGATCGCCGCGGACGACGGCCTGGACCTGGAGGTCTGGGCCGATGTCGCGGAGCTGGCCTGGGCGTGCGGCGCGCGCGTGGTGCCCGCCGCGATCGACGAGCACGACCTGGCCGTCGCCCGCATCTCGCACCTGCCGCACCTGCTCGCGGCCGTCCTGGCCGCGGTCGGGGCGGGCGAGGCGGATGACGATCTGCCGCTCGCGCTCGCCGCGGGCTCGTTCGCCGACGGCACCCGGGTGGCCGGCACCCGTCCCGAGCTCGTGCTGGCGATGTGCGAGGGCAACCGCGACGCGCTGCTCGCCGCGGTGGACGACGCGCTGGGCCGGCTCGGGGCCATGCGCGGCGCGCTGGCGTCGACCGGTGGGCTCGCCGCCACGGTCAGGACGGGGTACGCGGGGCGGCAGCGCTGGGCCGCGACCCGGGACCCGATGCCCGAGCGGATCCGACTCGACCGGCCCGGCGTGCTCGCCGAACTGCGCGAGATCGGCCGCCGCGGGGACGTCGTCGCCGGCTGGCGGGACTGACCTGCGGGTGCGGCCCGGTCAGCCGACCGCCGGCTCGGCCCCCGCCGCGGTCACCCGCTGCGCCACCCCGGGGTAGCGGGACACCACGGCGTCACCGTCGACGGCGAGCTCGGCGGCGAAGTCACCCGAGCTGAACCCGATCACGGCCTCGCCGAGGCCGTCGTCCAGGGTGGACACCGTCCGGTAGCGCTGGTCGACGAGCTCGACCTCCAGGTCCGGCAGCGCCACGAACACCACCGGCAGCACGTGGTCACCGACCTCCCGGTGCAGCCCCAGGCGCCGGATCGGCAGCGTGTTGAACAGCGGGCTGTACTCGAGGTCGACGTCGACCGCCCCGCCGAACTCCGAGCGGTCGCTCCCCGAGCCGGTGTCGAGCAGCCAGAAGCCGTCCTCGGTCCGGTTGAGGGTGAGGTGCCGCTCGCGCGCGGCGGTCGCAGCGGTGACCGAGAGCCGCTGCACCGTGCCGTCCTCGCCCACCACCACGCGGTAGGAGGCGGTGAACTCCTCGTCGCCATCCAGGCGGACCAGACGGCCCAGCGCACGAAAGCCCCCGGCCCCCAGCAGTAGCCGGGTTCCTTCCAGGCCCACCGCACCATCGGCCTGCCAGGTCAGCATGCTCGTCATCGGCAACACCGTAGCCACGAGGTCCCCCTCTCGGGGAGAGGGGGACGGCCGTGGATCGCGGAGTGCAGCGTCTACTGCCCGGTCGTGGGGGGCTGCGCGCCGCCCGGGCCGTCCGGAATCAGGTCCTTGAGCTTGTCGACCACCTGGTCGACCTGCTCGTCATGGCCGAACTTGCCCTTGACGAGATCGCCGACCTTCTCCGCGGCGCCCTCGACCTTGTCGCCGTGCTCGTTCAGCAGTTCCTCGGCCTTGCCGCGGAGCGCGTTGAAATCCACCATGGGAGCCCCCTTCTCGAGCCCGTACCCAACACGCACATCCTGCCCTCCCGCGCCACGCCGGAACCAGTGACCTGCCCGATCGGGCACCACGGAGATCGAAATCAACGCCGCGGATCGATCTCGGCCGGGTCGACGTCCTCCCGGATCCCGCGGAAGACCGGCTGCCGCAGCCGCCCGGCCGCCGTCCAGCCGAGGTGCGCGACCTCGACGACGAGCTCCGGCCGGCACCAGTGGGTCCCCATCGCGTCCGCCCGCGGCAACGGCGTGGGGAACGGCTGGAGGATCACGCTGCGCTCGTCGAGCAGCCCCCGCAGCACCCGCTGCACCGCGTCGGCCGCGAGTCCCGACCCGACCCGGCCCACGAACTGCAGGGCGTCGTGCGGGCCGGGCACGCCGAGCAGCAGCGCGCCGATCCGGGAGGGGCTCGTGCGTTCCGGCTTCCATCCCGCGACCAGGCACGACTGCGAGCGCCGGTGGGTCACCTTCACCCAGCTCGGGCTGCGTTGCCCCGGCCGGTACGGCGCGTCCAGGAGCTTCGCGACGATGCCCTCCATCCCGCGCTGCGCGGTCGCCGCCAGCAGGGCATCGCCGTCGGTGTAGAGCGGGGAGAGCTCGGCGGCGGGGACCCCGTCCAGCGCGAGCCGCTCCAGGGTCGCCCGGCGCTCGCCGAGCGGGCGCTCGAGCAGCGGCACCCCGTAGAGCCGCAGGATGTCGAAGACCATGAAGACGACCGGCCGGGCATCGGCTCGCACCGCGGTCACCGGCCCGTGCATCCGGTCGGCCAGCGCGGCGAAGCTGGGGACGCCGTCGTCGAGCAGCACCACCTCGCCGTCGAGCACGGCGTCCGGCACCAGAGTGGACAGCCCGGAGAGTTCGGGGAAGTCGTCCGTCACGTTCCGGCCGGTGCGACTGGTCAGCCGCACGCCACCGTCGGCGATGTCGGCCAGCAGCCGCATCCCGTCCCACTTCACCTCGTAGACCCATTCCGGTCCGTTCGGGAGGGCTCCAGGGGTGGCGAGCATGGGCTGCACGGCGTCATGCTGTCACTGAATGTGGTCATGCACTGCAATGAGTACCGGGGAACACCCGGGCGGGAAGGCAGAACCATGCGCGCGATGTGGAGTGGCGCCGTGTCGTTCGGTCTGGTCAGCGTGCCGATCAAGCTCTATTCGGCGACGACCAACCACGACATCCGGTTCCACCAGGTGCACGGTGCCGACGGCGGCCGCATTCGCTACAAGCGGACGTGCACGGTGTGCGGTGAGGAAGTCGAGTACGCGGACATCGTCAAGGGTTACGAGACCGAGGACGGGGAGCTGGTCACGCTCACCGAGACCGATCTCGATTCGCTGCCGACCGCGACCGGCCACGAGATCGACGTGATCGAATTCGTGCCGGCCGAGCAGATCGACCCGCTGCTGTTCGACAAGAGCTATTACCTCGAGCCGGAGGCGAAGGCGGCCAAGCCGTACGCGCTGCTGCGCGAGGCACTCAAGGAGACCGACCGGATGGCGGTCGTGAAGGTCGCGCTCCGCCAGCGCGAGACCCTCGCCCTGCTCCGCGTCAAGGACAAGGCGATCGTGCTGCAGACGATGTTGTGGCCCGACGAGGTGCGCGAGCCGGAGTTCGACATCCTCGGCACCGACGTCGAGCTCCGGCCGCAGGAGCTGCAGATGGCGGCGTCGCTGATCGAGAGCCTGGGCTCCGACTTCGATCCGACCGAGTTCCACGACGAGTACCGCGACGCCGTCGAAGAGCTCATCGAGAAGAAGCGCACCAGCGGTGACACCCGGCCGGCACCCGTCGCGGAGAAGCCGGACGAGGACGAGGCAGACAGCATGACCGATCTGCTCACGGCGCTGCAGCGCAGCGTGGAGGCGGCGAAGGACGACGCGTCCGCGGAGTCGGGCGGGTCGCGGCGGCGCCGGGCGTCGGCGTCGTCGGGCTCGTCATCGGACGACTCCGAGAAGAAGACCGGCACCCGGAAGGCGGCGACCAAGAAGTCGACCGACGACGACGCCGGGGAGAAGCCCGCTTCACGCCGGCGGACGCGCAAGCCCGCCTGAGACCGGCCGACACGCGCCCGGGCGCGCCTGAACGGACGCGTCCGGGCGCGTCAAGGCTCCACAACGCGTCACGGGCCGAGCGCGGACCGGGGAGGCTTCTCGTCGTTGGCCAGCGACTCGAACAGGGTGCTCGCTCGCTGCTTGTCCCACCGGACGACCGACTGACCGCGGACGTTGCCCGTCGAGCCGACCGGAACGGTCGTGGTGATCCCGTCCCCGCCGGAGACCCCGCGCATGGCCAGCCCGAGGCCGGCGAGGTTCCAGATGTGGTCGGAGTCGTCGACCGTGATGGTGCCGGTCATCGCCGAGGCCAGCGGGACGACCCGGAACGGGTTGATCAGCGTTGCCGGGCTCGTCGCCTTCCCGACCAGCGCGGAGAGGAAGGCCCGCTGCCGCTCCACGCGGTCGAAGTCCGAGCCGGCGGTGGCCCGGGTCCGGACGTAGCCGAGGGCGGTCTGCCCGTCGAGTTCCTGGCAGCCCTCCTCGATGTCCAGCCCGGCCTTCGGGTCCTTGATCGACTGCGGCACGCACAGGTCCACCCCGCCGACCGCGTCGACAGCTCCGACGAACCCACCGAACCCGACCTCGGCGTAGTGGTCGATGCGCAGCCCGGTGATCGTTTCCACGGTGCGGGTCAGCAACTCCGGGCCACCGAGGGTGTAGGCCGCGTTGAGCTTGTTCGTGCCGTGTCCCTCGATGGGGACGAAGGAGTCGCGCGGCAGGCTGACGAGGACGGAGCCGGAGCTGCCGGAGTGGAGCAGCATGATCGTGTCGGTGCGCTGGCCGGCCACGTCCCCGGTAGCGAGCCGTTCCTGGTCCTCGGCGCCCAGTCCGTCCCGGCTGTCCGAACCGACGATCAGCCAGTTCGTGCCGGACGACGAGGCGGAGCTGTCGGCCGGCAGGGCGGCGGTGCGCTGCAGGTTCTGATCGAGGTAGACGGCGAAGGCGACCAGCGTCACCAGCAGCACGACGAGCAGCACCTTGAGCCGCCGGCCCCATCGAGGCCGGCGCGCCGGCCGGCCGGCGAC
>NZ_JAHDTG010000234.1 GCF_018531475.1 Pseudonocardia mahuensis | reverse complement strand
GCCCGCCATCCCGACGTCCTCGCGGCCCAACGCCGCGAACGCGCCCGCGTCCGCAGCGAACGCCAACACCGCTGGGGCCGACCCCGCGCGGCATGACCCGGTGAACGTTCCTGGCCGCCGCACTAGCAGTGCTGGTGCCCGGTAGCCGTGGTGGTTCGGTTCGACGGCCGTCGTGTGGTCACTCGGGCTGTTCGACCCGGGCCGGCTCGAGCCTGGTCCAGGCTCGCGGCTCGGCCGTCAGGCGCTCTGCACGGTATCGACGGGGGGTGGGACGGATGGCCCGACGGCATCGGACGAGGCGGGGTATCTGGACTCCACCCGATGATCCCACCGGGCCCGACCGATGCGCTCCCGGAGCGGGTCCGAAGGACCTCCGGGGTGAGCTCCCCAGTCACCGCGGATCGGTCGGACCCGGCCACCGCATGGTCAGGTCGGCGTCGGACGGGCCGAGTCCGCCGGCCGCCACGGATGTTGTACCGCGGCGGGGGGCCGCCCGACCGTCCTCGGGGCCGGTGCGGCCACATCGTCAGGAAGTCGTCAGGTGGACATGATCCGGATGAATCAAGGATGAACGGGATGTGGCGGGAAAGGGACGAGATGCCAGAAGCGACAACGGTGTTCGAGGAAATGGAGTCCGAGGTCCGCAGCTACTGCCGAAGCTGGCCGGTGGTGTTCGACACCGCGGTGGGAAGCCGGTTGACCGATGTGGACGGCCGCTCCTACCTGGACTTCTTCGCCGGTGCGGGTGCGCTGAA
>NZ_JAHDTG010000233.1 GCF_018531475.1 Pseudonocardia mahuensis | reverse complement strand
ACCGAAGCCATCAACGGACGCCTCGAAGCCCTGCGCCGCAACGCCCTCGGCTTCCGTAACCTGATCAACTACCGGCTCCGGTCACTCCTGCACTGCGGAGGTCTCGCACTCTGAATCCGGAAGAGCCTGTTAACCCCGGTGGCTGTAGTGGGTGCCGAGGCTGGCTTCGATACTGCTGTCGCTGGCAGATGCCATGTGATGCGACTAGCTATTCTCTTTTAATCCGCGGGCTCGGCGTTCGATCCCCCGGGGGCCCACGTTTGACCTGCAGAGATGCCGTTCGGTTCGTTGTCACTCTCGCCTCGCTGATTGACAGCATTTCGCGTCACGCATCGTGTCACGGCTCGATGGATCGAAGCCGGAGGTTCACGCTGGTAGCAAAGAGTGACGTTGGCCCGGCGCTCGATCGACGGGTATGTAGGTCGGCGATCAACGACACCGCAGCTCGCCGAAGACGCTGGCCGCGAGGCTGTCGTTGGCAGTTGGGTCGGCTGGCGATCCCGGTGCGTGGAGGATGGCGAAAACACCACCCGCGCACCACTGCAGCCACGCCAGCCGGCAGGCCGGTTCCCCGTCGTGTTCAGGACCGAAGTCCGCCCGCCAAGAACGTCAGCAGCATTCCGGGAAGATCGACTCGCCACGGCCGAGAATCACCAGGGTTAACCCGGATCTTTCGTGGGCTGCGCGTCGGTGACCGAGACCGGTCGGGGACGGTCTTCGCGGGGTGATTGTGCCGGGTGGGTATGACAGTTGGCCCGATGTCGCTTCGGTGGGCGCCGGTTCCACGGGC
>NZ_JAHDTG010000232.1 GCF_018531475.1 Pseudonocardia mahuensis | reverse complement strand
GCGGTGGTGAAGTCGCTGTAGCGGGTGCCGAGCCCGAGCACGACGTCGGCCTCGCGGGCCAGCGCGTTCGCGACCGGCGAGCCGGTCGCGCCGACACCACCGACGGCGAGTGGGTGGTCCCACCAGATCGCGCCCTTGCCGGCCTGCGTGTCGCTCACCGGGATCCCGGTGGCCTCGGCGAACCGGCGCAGCGCCTCCGTCGCCTCCGCGTAGAGGACGCCCCCGCCGGCGACGATCAGCGGGCGGCGGGCGCCGCGCAGGACCTCGGCGGCGCGGGCCAGCGCGGCCGGTTCCGGCACCGGGCGCGGGATGTGCCAGACACGGCGGGCGAACAGCTCATCAGGCCAGTCGTGCGCCTCGGCCTGCACGTCCTGCGGGAGCGCGATGGTCACCGCGCCGGTCTCGGCCGGGTCGGTGAGCACCCGCATCGCGCCGAGCAGCGCCGCGGGGAGCTGCTCGGGGCGCCACACCCGGTCGAAGAACCGCGACAGCGGCCGGAACGCGTCGTTGACCGACACGTCGTAGCCGCTCGGCAGCTCGAGCTCCTGCAGCACCGGGCTGCTCGCCCTGGTCGCGAAGATGTCGCTGGCCAGCAGCAGCACCGGGATCCGGTTGGTCGTGGCCAGCGCGGCCCCGGTGAGCATGTTCGTCGACCCCGGTCCCACCGACGCCGTGCACGCCAGCGCCTGCAACCGGTTGCGCATCCGGGAGTAGCCGACCGAGGCGTGCACCATGCCCTGCTCGTTGCGGGCCAGGTGGTAGGGCAGGTCGGCGCTGCCGGTGGTGTGGGCCTCCAGGAGGGCCTGGGCGACGCCGGCGACGTTGCCGTGCCCGAAGATCCCGAAGCAGCCGGGGATCAGCCGCTGCTCCACACCGTCGCGCTCGCTGTACTGGTT
>NZ_JAHDTG010000231.1 GCF_018531475.1 Pseudonocardia mahuensis | reverse complement strand
GGGTCCCCAGGTAGGCAGTTCTCACCACAAGCACTGACCGCCCCGAGGACCCCACGTGATCACCTATCCTGCCATGCTCGACGTGCCCCGGGAACTGGTGCGCGAGGTGTCGCGGCTGCTGGCCGCCGAGCGCCGGGCCCGCGGCACACGGACGGGATCGCGGGCGTTGACCTGCTGGTATCAGGCGCTGCTGGTGCTGGCGTGGTTCCGCAACCAGGGCGACATCGCCCTCGTCGGCGCCGGGTTCGGGGTGTCCCGGGCGACGGCCTACCGCTACCGCGACGAGGTCATCGACGTGCTCGCCGCGCGGGCCCCGGACCTGCACGACGCGCTCGAGCGGGTCGCCGCGCAGGGCTGGTCGCACGTGGTGGTGGACGGGAAGGTGTTCCGCACCGATCGCTGCGCGGAGATCACCACCAGCACCCGCGGCGAGACGATCAACGCCTGGTACTCCGGCAAGCACCGCGCCCCGGGCGGCAACGTGCACGCCGTCATGCGCCCGGACGGGCTGCCGGTGTGGGTGTCCGACGTCGTTGCCGGCCACCGCCACGACATGTCCTGCGCCCGCAGCGCCGGTGTGCTCGGCGCGCTTTACTGGGCCGCCTCCCAGCTGCGGCTTCCGGCGCTGGCCGACTCCGGCTACGAGGGCGCCGGCACGGGCGTGCACACCCCGATCAAACAGCCCGGCGACGGGCAGATCCTCGGCCCGGACAACCAGGCCTACAACCTGCTGCTGCGCGCCACCCGCTGTATTGCCGAACGCGGGTTCGCCCTGCTCACCGGCCGCTGGCGGGCGCTGCGACGCATCACCGCCAGCCCCCGCCGAATCGGCAGCTACGTCAAGGCCGCGCTCGTTCTGACTCTTCTCGAACAGCCCCAACTACGGCCTTCTTGCTGAGATCAC
>NZ_JAHDTG010000230.1 GCF_018531475.1 Pseudonocardia mahuensis | reverse complement strand
TCTACCCGGAGACCTCGTGGGCAGCCTACCTGCGAGTGGCCGACACGATCTGACCGACAAGCAGTGGCGGCTGCTGGAGTCGTTGATCCCGAAGGGCAAGAAGCCTGGACGGCCACCGACGTGGACCAAGCGACAGTTGATCAACGGGATCCGGTGGCGCACGCGCACCGGCGCCGCCTGGCGGGATGTGCCGGCCCGCTACGGGTCCTGGCAGTCGGTGTATGGGTTGTTCCGCCGGTGGCAGCGGGACGGGACCTGGTCACGGCTGTGGGGTCGGCTGCAGCAGTGGGCCGACGCGGCCGGGTTGATCACCTGGGAGGTCTCGGTGGACTCCAGCATCGTCCGCGCCCACCAGCACGCCGCCGGCGCCCGGCATCGGCCCGAACAGCAGGCCGAGCCGCCCGGAGCCGAACCGTCCGATCACGGGCTGGGCCGCTCCCGGGGCGGGCTGAGCACGAAGATGCACCTGGCGTGCGAGCAGGGACGCAAGCCGCTGTCGGTGGTGATCACCGGCGGTCAGCGGGGGGACAGCCCGCAGTTCACGACCGTGCTGGAGCGGATCCGGGTCCGCCGCCGAGGGCGAGGCCGACCGCGGACCCGCCCGGATCGGGTGCTGGCCGACAAGGCCTACTCCTCCCGTGCCAACCGCGCCTACCTGCGCCGGCGGGGGATCCGCGCGACGATCCCGGTCAAGGCCGACCAGCGGGCCAACCGGGCTGCGAAGGGCTCCCGCGGCGGGCGCCCACCGGCGTTCGACTCCGCGCGGTACAAGCAGCGCCATGCCGTGGAATGCGGCATCAACCTGCTCAAACAGCACCGTGCGGTCGCGACCCGTTACGACAAACTCGCCGTCCGCTACCAGGCCACCGTGCACGTCGCCACGATCAACATCTGGCTCCGTGCCCTC
>NZ_JAHDTG010000229.1 GCF_018531475.1 Pseudonocardia mahuensis | reverse complement strand
AGCGTGTCGTTGAGGGCCTTGATCGGCATCTGCAGCTCGCCGAGCAGGTCGATGTCGGACTCCGCGGGGCGGCCCAGCGTGGTCAGGTAGTTCCCGACGATCACCGCGTTGATCCCGCCCAGCAGGCCCCGGCGCGCCCCCAGGTCGCCCAGGGTGATCTCCCGGCCGCCCGCGAAGCGCAGGATCGTGCGCGGCAACGCGAGCCGGAACGCCGCCACGGTGCGCAGCGCGTCCGGACCGGACATCGGCTCCAGGTCGCCGAACGGGGTCCCCGGGCGCGGGTTGAGGAAGTTCAGCGGCACCTCGTCCGGGCTCAGCGACGCCAGCTGCCCGGCGAACTCCGCGCGCTGCTCCAGCGACTCGCCCATCCCGACGATCCCGCCGCAGCACACCTCCATCCCGGCCTCACGGACCAGGCGCAGGGTCTCCCAGCGCTCCTCCCAGGTATGCGTGGTGACCACGTTGGGAAAGTGCGACCGGGCGGTCTCCAGGTTGTGGTTGTAGCGGTGCACACCCATCGCGGCCAGCGCGTCGACCTGCTCGGGGGTGAGCATCCCCAGCGAGCAGGCGATGTTGATGTCGACCTCGTCCTTGATCGCCGCGATGCCCGCCGCGACCTGCGACATCAGCCGCTCGTCCGGGCCGCGGACGGCCGCGACGATGCAGAACTCGGTCGCCCCGGTCTTCGCGGTCTGCTTGGCCGCCTCCACCAGCATCGGGACGTCCAGCCACGCCGAGCGCACCGGCGAGGCGAACAGCCCGGACTGCGAGCAGAAGTGGCAGTCCTCCGGGCAGCCGCCGGTCTTGAGCGAGATGATGCCCTCGACCTCCACCTCCGGGCCGCACCAGCGCGTCCGCACCTCATGCGCCAGCGCGAGCAGCTCGTCCAGCGCATCAGGATCGTCGCTGGGCAAGCGCAGCACCTCGAGCACCTG
>NZ_JAHDTG010000228.1 GCF_018531475.1 Pseudonocardia mahuensis | reverse complement strand
CCGTGATCCAGGCTCGGATGTCGTTCTCCAGGGCCTGGACGCTCTTGTGGACTCCGCGGCGGATCATCTGCTCGGTGAGGAACCCGAACCAGCGCTCGACCTGGTTGAGCCAGGACGAGCCGGTCGGGGTGAAGTGCAGGTGGAACCGGGGGTGCCGGCCCAGCCAGGATTTGATCGCGGGAGTCTTGTGCGTTCCGTAGTTGTCGCAGATCACGTGGATGTCCAGTTCCGCGGGCACGGTCTTGTCGATCGTGGTGAGGAACTTGCGGAACTCGGTGGCGCGGTGCTGGCGGTGCAGTTCACCGATCACGGTCCCGTCGGCGGTGTCGAAGGCGGCGAACAGGCTGGTGATGCCGTTGCGGGCGTAGTCGTGGGTCCGGCGCTCGGGCATGCCGGGCATCATCGGCAGCACCGGCTGGGAGCGGTCCAGCGCCTGGATCTGGCTCTTCTCGTCCACACAGAGCACCACGGCCCGTTCGGGCGGATGGTGATACAGCCCCACCACGTCCACGACCTTCTCGATGAACAAGGGGTCGGTGGAGAGCTTGAAGGTGTCGGCCAGGTGCGGCTTGAGCCCGAAGTCCCGCCAGATCCGCCCGATGGTCGACTTGCTCAGACCCGAGCGCGCCGCCATCGACGCCCGTGACCAGTGCGTGGCGTTGTTCGGGGTCTGCTCCAAGGTCGCCACGATGACCTGCTCGATCTGATCGACCGGGATCGACGGTGGCCGACCGGGCCGATCCTCATCGACCAACCCGTCCAGGCGCCGGGCCACGAACCGGTTGCGCCACTTGGTCACCGTCGTGGGGTGGACCCGCAGGTCCGCGGCGATCTGCTTGTTCGACAGCCCGTCCGCGCACCCCAGCACGATCCTGCAGCGCTGCGCCAACGCCTGCGAGGTCTTCGCCCGCCGCGCCCACCGCACCAGGGTGTCCCGCTCCTGCGCTGTCAACG
>NZ_JAHDTG010000227.1 GCF_018531475.1 Pseudonocardia mahuensis | reverse complement strand
GCCAGGGCGGCGCCCTTGGCGATCGCGTTCTTCGGGTCCGTGTCCACCGCCACCGGCCGACCCAACTGCTCGGACACCAACTGCGCCACCAACGGGATCCGCGAGGACCCACCCACCAACAACACCGCCGACAACCCCGCCGGCTCCAACCCCGCCGACCCCACCGCCCGCCGCAACGCCGCCACCGTCTCCTCGACCTGCGGGCGGATCATCACCTCGAACTCACTGCGATGCAGCCGCACCGACCCCCGCGACCCCGGCAACAACACCGGAATCGCCACCTCGGTATCGCTGCTCAACGCCTCCTTGGCCTCGGTGCACTCCCGCCGCACCCGCGCCACCCCGGCCAACACCGCCGGGTCCCCCTCGTCCAACTCCTCGAACGCCCCCGGCAACCCCTCCCGGACGTGCTCGAACACCGCCTCGTCGAAATCCACCCCACCCAGGCGCTCCAACCCCTCCGGGCGCCCCAACAACCCGAACCCCACATCCTGCGCACCGGGCACCGCCTTGCGCACCACCGCCGCGTCGAAGGTCCCCCCACCCAGGTCATACACCGCGATCGTCGAACCCGCCTCGACCCGCTCCACCCCCGCGTAATGCAACGCCGCCGCCTGCGGCTCGGCCAAGAACGTCACCGCCAACCCCTGCCCGGCCAATGCCGCGGCCAGCAACTCCTGCTTGTGCACCCCCCACGACGCCGGATGGGTCACCGCGATCCGCGCCGCCGGACCCCCCTCGCGCTCCGCGACCCGATCCACCACCCAGCGCACCAACCGCGCCGACAGCTCCTCCGCCGCCCACGCCCGACCCGCCACCACCACCGGCGTCGGATCCCCCACCCGCCGCTTGAACTCCCGCACCACCCGATCCGGATCGGTCAACGCCCGCCGCTCCGCGGCATCACCCACCACCACCGACCCGTCCCCGGCGATGAACAACACCGAGGGAACG
>NZ_JAHDTG010000226.1 GCF_018531475.1 Pseudonocardia mahuensis | reverse complement strand
GTGGGCGAGCAGCGAGCGCGCCTCCTGCGCGGCGGCGCCCTCGGCGGCCAGGTGCGCGAGTCCGGGGGAGAGCTGTTCGCCGCGGTGGGCCTTGGTCTGGGCGTACAGCCGCCCGGCCCGGTAGGAGGAGCGGACCAGCGGGCCGGCCATCACCCCGGCGAACCCGATCTCCTCGGCGGCCTTCGCGTGTTCGACGAACTCCTCGGGCTTGACCCAGCGCTGCACCGGGTGGTGGCGCTTGGAGGGGCGCAGGTACTGGGTGATGGTGATGATCTCGCAGCCGGCGGCGTGCAGGTCGTGCAGCGCGGCGGTGACCTCGTCGGGGGTCTCGCCCAGGCCCAGGATCAGGTTGGACTTGGTGACCAGCCCGGCGGCGCGGGCCTTGGTCAGCACCTGCAGGGACCGGGAGTAGCCGAACGCGGGGCGGATCCGGCGGAAGATCCGTGGGACGGTCTCCAGGTTGTGCGCGAGCACCTCCGGTGCGGAGGCGAACACCGCGGCGAGCTGGGCGTCGTCGCCTGTGAAGTCCGGGATCAGCAGCTCCACCCCGGTGCCGGGGTTGAGCGCGTGGATCCGGCGGACGGTCTCGGCGTAGAGCCAGGCCCCGCCGTCGTCGAGGTCGTCGCGGGCCACCCCGGTGACGGTGGAGTAGCGCAGCCCCATGGCGTGCACGGACTCGGCGACCCGGCGGGGTTCGTCGCGGTCGAGGTCGGCGGGTTTGCCGGTGTCGATCTGGCAGAAGTCACAGCGCCGGGTGCACTGCTCGCCGCCGATCAGGAAGGTGGCCTCGCGGTCCTCCCAGCATTCGTAGATGTTGGGGCAGCCGGCCTCCTCGCACACCGTGTGCAGCCCGCCGGAGCGCACCAGGGCTTTGAGCTCGGTGTACTGCGGCCCGGTCCGGGCCCGGGTGCGGATCCACGACGGTTTGCGCTCGATCGGGGTCTCGCTGTTGCGGACCTCGAGGCG
>NZ_JAHDTG010000225.1 GCF_018531475.1 Pseudonocardia mahuensis | reverse complement strand
TGAGCCATTCCCAGTAGCCGTCGAGAGATCATGTGGTGCGGTCGTGTTCGCGGTGGAGCAGGACCAGCGCGGCTGCGGTGATGGCGCCGATGCGCCACGGGCACAGGCTGACTCGGCGAAGCGCTTTGAAGGTGGTCTTGAGCAGCGAGTTCGCGCGTTCGGCGAGCGCACGGGTGGCGGCGTGCAGGGCGTTGACGGTGCGCTGGTCCACGGTCAGGACGACGCCGCGGCGGCGCTTGATCGGGGTCGTGATCGCGAGGTCCTCCCCTTCGTAGCCGAGATCGCCGAGCACGGCGTGTCCGGCGTCGGTCCAGGCGGCCAGGACAGGCAGTAGTTCGGGGTGGGCACGGAGGCACGTGATGTCGTGCTCGCGCCCGGGCCGTACCTCGCTGGTCCACAGCGGCCACCCGTCCGGAGCGGCGATGACCTGGATGTTCCCGCCGTGATGGTGGTGCTTGCCCGACCACCACAGGTCCACCCCGGCGGTCGGACCGGCTGCGCGGGACCGGTCGGTGTAGATCAGCGTGCCGTCCACCGACACGTGCCGATGACCGGCGGCGCGGGCGGCCAGCAGGGCGCCGTGCAGGTCCGGGGCCGCGGCGGCCAGGACGTCGATGCCTTCGTGCAGGTAGCGATAGGCGGTGGACAGGCCGACCTGGTTGTCACAGGCCAACTGCTCGACCCGGGTGCCATCGCAGAACCAGCGCAACAGCAGCACCGCCTGGCGGAAGCAGCCCAGGGCGCGGCGACCGCGGCGGGTGCCGCGGCGGACCCGCTCGGCGGCGAGCAGGCCGGAGACGAACAACGCCGTGTCCTCCCGGACGGGGAGCACCGCGGAGTAGCTGACAGGATCGGGCACGCAGGACCTCGGTGTCGGAACGACGATCTGTGGAAGGACCGTCTTCCTACCGAGGTCCTGCACCCCGAGCTGATCATCCTCACGTCCCCGGCGTGTCGGCTCGAGCCACCGCTCCCGCTACTGGAAAAGGCTCA
>NZ_JAHDTG010000022.1 GCF_018531475.1 Pseudonocardia mahuensis | reverse complement strand
CCGTGTGCAGCCCGCCGGAGCGCACCAGGGCTTTGAGCTCGGTGTACTGCGGCCCGGTCCGGGCCCGGGTGCGGATCCACGACGGTTTGCGCTCGATCGGGGTCTCGCTGTTGCGGACCTCGAGGCGGAGAAGCTAGCCCGCCGGAGCGCACCAGGGCTTTGAGCTCGGTGTACTGCGGCCCGGTCCGGGCCCGGGTGCGGATCCACGACGGTTTGCGCTCGATCGGGGTCTCGCTGTTGCGGACCTCGAGGCGGAGAAGCTTGCGGCCATCCGGGGCGATCGTCATCGGCCTGCTTTCACCGCACGGAGTCGGAGCTGGTCGGGTCGGGGCGAACCCCGGGTGAGCGCAGGGCCGCGAGCTGCCCGGCCATGGATCGCGGTGGCAGCTCGCGGCCCACAGGGCTCAGCTGTTCGGTGAACCGATCTTGCCGATCAGCCGCAGCACGTAGTCCGGGGCGAGCGGCAGCTGCCGGATCCGCGCGCCGAACGGAGCGAGCGCATCGGCGACGGCGTTGGCCACCGCAGCCGGGGCGGCGATCTGCCCGCCCTCACCCATGCCCTTGATGCCGCCGATGCTGAACGGTGAGGGCGACTCCAGGCTGAGCACCTCGATCGGCGGGACGTCGGTCGAGGTGGGGATCAGGTAGTCCATGTAGGTCGTGGTCAGCGGCTGGCCGTCGTCGCCGTAGACGAACTGCTCGAACAGCGCCCCGCCGATGCCCTGGACGATCGCCCCCTGTACCTGCGCCTCGACGATCATCGGGTTGATCACGGTGCCGCAGTCCTCGATCGCGACGATCCGGTCGAGGGTGACGACGCCGGTGTCGGCGTCCACCTCGGCGAGCACGACGACGCACCCGTTGGCGTAGGTCGCGGGCGGGTCGTAGAACCGGGTCGAGGTGAGCATCGGCTCCTCGGAGCGGACGTCGGAGTCCCAGTAGGCCGCGTAGGCCACTTCGGCGAGGGTCTTCGACACCGACGGGGTGCCCGCGACGGAGATCGTTCCGTCATCGATGACGAGATCGTCGGGGTTGGCCTCGAGCATGTTGGCGGCCACCTTGAGGATCTGCTCGCGTACGTCCGCCGATGCCTTGGCGACGGTCGCCCCGCCGATCACCGCGCTGCGGCTGGCGTAGGTGCCCAGGCCGTACGGCGCGGTCAGGGTGTCACCGAAGACCACCTTGACGTCGGCCATGTCGACCCCGAGACCGTCCGCGGCGATCTGGGCGTAGGAGGTCTCGTGGCCCTGACCGTGGCAGGAGGTGCTGACCGCCACCGTCACCGTTCCACCCGGATCGACGGTCACCGTGGAGTTATCGTGCGAGGGCAGCGGGGTGCCGGCCTGCGCAGAGGAGTCGCTACCCCATGCGGTCTGCTCGACGTAGGAGCTGATCCCGATCCCGATGTAGCGGCCCTGCTCGCGCAGCCGCTCCTGCATCGCGCGGAACGCGGAGTAGCCCACCGTCTTCATGGCCAGCTCGAGCGACTCGAGGTAGCTGCCGCTGTCGTAGAGCTGTCCGGTGATCGATCGGTACGGCAGCTCGTCGGAGCTCAGCATGTTGCGGCGGCGGATCTCCACGGGATCGATGTCCAGCTCGCGCGCGATCTCGTCCATCATGATCTCGCGCACGGTGTTCGCGGCGGTCCAGCCCACGCCGCGGTACGCCGCGACCGGGCTCTTGTTGGTCAGCGACGCCGCGACCTCCTCGTCGAAGGCCTCGATCCGGTACGGGCCCGGGAAGGACTTCGCCGCGAGCGCGGGCTCGATCAGCGCGCTCTCGGTGTTGAACGAGTAGCCGCCACCGTCCCCGATGAACTCGCCGCGGACGCCGAGGAGCTTGCCCTCCGTGGTGACCGCGACCTCGAGGTTGATGAACTCCTCCTTGGCCTGCGTCGCGGCCAGCAGGTGCTCGTGCCGGTCCTCGATCCACTTCACCGGCCGGCCGAGCTGCAGCGCGATGAACGGGATGGCGATCTCCTCGGGCGAGGTGCACATCTTCTGCCCGAAGCCGCCGCCGACCTCGGGGGCGATCACCCGCACCCGGTGCTCGGGCAGGCTCAGCTGACCGGCGATGACCGAGCGCAGGAAGTGCGGCATCTGGGTCGAGGACCACACGGTCAGCTGCTGCTCGGAGCGCTCGTAGTTGGCCAGCACGCCCCGGGTCTCCATCGGGGCGGCGCCGTAGCGGTTGTGGTGGAACCTGGTGGTGAACACCCGGTCGGCCTCGGCGAAGGCCTTCTCGGTGTCGCCGTGCTTCTCGGTCTGCCGGTAGATCTCGTTGGTGCCCAGGTCGTCGAACAGCAACGCGGCGCCCGGGGCGTTCGCCGCCTCGACGTCGGGCACCGGCGCCAGCACCTCGTACTCGACCGCGGCGCTGAGCTCCTCGGCGGCGTCCTCCGCGGCGTAGCGATCCCCGGCCACGACGACGGCGACGGCGTCGCCGACGAAGCGCACCTTGTCGATCGCGACGACGTTCTGCGGCGTCCGCAGCAGGTTGTCCAGCGCCACGTGGTCGATCAGCGGCGGGACGTCGCGCAGGTCCTGGCCGGTGAACACCCACACCGACCTGCCCAGACCGGGCAGCACGGAGGTGTCGACGGACAGGATGCGCGCGTGCGGGTGCGGGGAACGAACGTAGACCGCGTGCAGCATCCGGGGCAGTTCCAGGTCGGCCACGTAGCGCGCGGTCCCGGTGAGGTAGCGGGGGTCCTCGACGCGCTTGGCCCGCTTGCCGATCCACTTGTCCTTACGGATCGCGAGGTGGTTCTCGGTGATCGTCTCAGTCATGGCGATGGTCCTTCACCTGCGGCCGGGCGACGGTGGGTCGGGGATCAGGAAGCCTGCGCACGCGACTTCGCCGCCTTCCCGGCAGCCGCCGCGGCGGCGGTGGACTTGACGATGTTCTGGTAGCCGGTGCACCGGCAGAGGTTGCCGTTGAGCCCGACGCGGATCTCGTCCTCGGTCGGGTCGGGGTTCTCGTCGAGCAGCGCGTGCACCGACATCAACATGCCCGCGGTGCAGAACCCGCACTGCAGACCGTGATTGTCGGTGAACGCCTGCTGGACGTGGTCGAGCTTGCCCTCGTCGGCCAGGCCCTCGACGGTGGAGATCTCGGCGTCCTGGGCCTGCACCGCGAAGACCAGACAGGACCGGACGGCGCTGCCGTCGAGCAGGACCGTGCAGGCACCGCAGACACCGTGCTCGCAGCCGAGCTTGGTGCCGGTCAGCCCGACGTTCTCGCGCAGCACGTCGGCGAGCGTGCGCCGGGACTCGATCAGCACCTCGTGGGACTCGCCGTTCACTGTCAGGGTGACCACTTGCTTGGGATTCGTCGCCATCGAATGTCTCCTTCGGGTGGACTGCGGCTCAGGCGCGGGCGGACGCGCGCTCGAGGGAGGCGCGGATGCCCCGGGTGGTCAGAACGCCCGCGACGTGCCGGCGGTAGTCACCGCTCGCGTGGATGTCATCGCTCGGCCGCAGCGCGGCGGAGGTCTCGCGGGCCGCCTGTGCCAGCAGGTCCGCGTCGACGTCGCTCGCGGCGGCGCCGACCAGCAACCGCTCGGCGGCCGGGACGCGCACGGGCGTCGCCGCGCCGCCGAAGATGGTCAGCCGGGCGTCGGAGATGACGCCGTCGGCGAGCGTCAGCAGAGCGACGATCCCGATGATGGCGAAGTCACCGTGGCGGCGGGTGACCTCCTCGAAATGCCAGCCGGACGATCCGTTCGGGGTGTTGAAGGTGACCGCCGTGGCGATCTCGTCGGGCGCGAGGGCGGTCGTGAGGTAGGAGTCGAAGAAGTCCTCGGCGGCGATGGTGCGGGTGCCGGTCGCACCCTGCGCGGCGACCTGCCCGCCCAGGGTGGTGAGGACGGCGGGCATCTCCGCGGCGGGATCGGCGTGGCAGATGCTGCCCACGACCGTCCCCCGGTTGCGGATCTGCGGATGCCCGACGTGGGCGAGGGCCGAGATGAGGAGGGGGGCCACCGACGCGACCTCGGCGGAGCGCTCGACGTCGTGCTGGCGGGTGGTGGCCCCGATGGTCAGCGTGCCCTGACCGACATCGATGCTGTTCAGCCCTGAGATCGGGTTGAGGTCCACCAGGTGGGCCGGGCTGGCCAGGCGCAGGTTCATCATCGGGACCAGGCTCTGGCCGCCGGAGATGACCTTCGAGGTGTCAGGGTCGGCCGCAAGGAGCCCGACAGCCTCCTCGACGGTCCGGCAGGCGTGATGGGTGAACAGGGGTGGTTTCATCGGTGGTGGGCTCCCAGGGAGAGATCGCTGCAGGTCGGAGAGGGCCCGGGAAGCGGCTTGTCCTATGAAGACCGTGCTCACCGGGTCGAGCGCGTCGATCGTCCTGAGCGTATTTGCCGATCATGGGCGCATCTTCGGGCAATGTGCCGAACGGCAGCGCCAAGTTGTCGGATGCGCACAACGACATTTCAATGTCAACAGTGAGTTACGTCGCTGTTTCGCGAGCAGGTCTGCGGGCGGGGCGAGCTCGAGGAATACGCCGCGTGCAGCCGCCCATCGTCATCCGACGCGGCTCCGTGGGGGAGCGGGCATCGTCCGTGGACAGCGCGGCAGCGCAGGTCCAGCGGGGTCCGCGTCGCACCGGACCCACCGGTGGGTCAGGGCCGGCCGGCCGCGGGGTGCCCGGGCTGCCGCGCGGCGCGCAGCACCGCGGCGATGATCTTCTGGTAGCCGGTGCAGCGGCACAGATTGCCGGCCAGCGCGCCTCGGACGTCGTCCTCGTCGCAGTCCGGGTCACGGTCGAGCAGCGCCTTGGCCGACATCACGATCCCCGGGGTGCAGAAGCCGCACTGCACCCCGCCGGCGGCCAGTAGCTCGCGCTGGATCGGGTGCAGACCGTCGGCCCCCGCCACCCCCTCGACCGTCGTGACCGCACGGCCGTCGGCCTGCAGCGCGAGATACGAGCAGGCGTTCACCGGATCCCCGTCGAGCAGCACCATGCAGGCTCCGCACTCCGAGTCGTCACAGCCCTCCTTGGGTCCGGTGAGCCCGATCTCCTCGCGCAGCACCGACAGCAGCGGGCGGTGCGGTTCGACCTCGGCCGTCGTGCGGACGCCGTTCACCGTGACATTCAGCGGGTACCTCATTGCACACTCCCGATCGCCGTGGGCGGCCCGTCGCCGCCTGCCGCGCAGATGTCCGCACCGGCGGCGCGGCGGGCCGCGCGGGTGAGCGCCCTGGCAGTCACCACCGCCGTCATCGCCCGCCGGTAGTCCGCGCCGGCCCGTACGTCGCTGATCGGTCGCACGGCCGCGACAGCGGCCCGGCCCGCGGCGGCGAGAGCGTCGGCGTCGAGCCGGCGACCCAGCAGGCCGGCCTCCGCGGCCGGTACTCGCAGGCACACGGGCGCGGCGGCCGTGAGCGCGAGCCGGGCGGCGACGACCCGGCCCTGCGGGTCGAACCGGAGGGCCGCCGCGGCCCCGACGATCGCGATCTCCATCGCGCGCCGGTGCTCCAGCCGCACGTAGGCACTGCCCGTCCCGGGCACCGGCGCGGGGATCCGCACCGAGCTGAGCAGCTCCTCGGGCGCGGCGGTCGTCCGGCCCGGTCCGGCGAGCAGCTCCGCCACCGTCAGGGCGCGGATGACCCCCGTGCGACGCAGTTCGACGGTGGCGTCCAGGACCAGCAGCGGCGAGCCGGCATCCATCGCCGGTGAGGCGTTCATCAGGTTCCCGCCGAGGGTGCCGGTGGCGCGGGTGGCGGGGGAGCCGATCATGGCCGAGGCGTCGGCCAGGGCGGAGTACCGGGATCGGACGAGCGGGGAACGCTCGATCCACGCGTGCGTGGTCAGCGTCCCGAGGGTGATCCCGGCCTCGGTCTCCCGGACGCGGTTCAGCTCCGTGAGCCGGTGGATGGCGACCAGTACCTCGGGAATCGGTTGCTTCCCGCCGCGCCCGGCCACCACGAGATCGGTCCCGCCTGCGACGATCCGCGCGCCCGGTGTCGTCCGGAGCAGTTCGACCGCCTCAGTCGTGGACTCGGGTGCGAAGTAGCGGCTCACGCGTCACCGCCCGTCGTCGTGGCCGCCGTGGCGGAGGGTTGGTTCAGCGCCGCCCACACCCGCTCGGCGTTCATCGGTAGCGCTCGGACGCGGGTACCGGTGGCGGCGGCGATGGCGTTGCCGATCGCCCCGGGCGTTCCGACCACCGGCGGCTCTCCGACGGCCTTCGCGCCGTGCGGCCCGCCCTGTTGCACCGGGTCCTCGAGTAGTTCCACGGTGACCCTGGGTGCGTCGGCGGCGGTGACCAGCTTGTACCCCAGCAGCCCCGGGTTGAGCTGGTGACCGCCGTCGTACCGGCTGCCCTCCAGCAAGGCCATCCCGACCGACTGGATGACCCCGCCCTCGACCTGGCCCTCCGCGCCGAGCGGATTGAGCACCCGGCCGAACTCGTGCACGGCGGTGATCTCGGGGACCGAGACGACCCCGCTCTCGCGGTCGACCCGGACGCGGGCGATGTGGCAGAAGAACGACGGCGCGGAGAACGCGGAGTAGCCGAGCCGCCCGCCACACCCGGTCAGGTCGTGCTCGGGCAGCGGCGGCGGGGTGCCCGAACCGCTGCCGATCAGCTGTGCGCCCGCGGCGATCTCGGCCAGCGGCACCGCGCGGGTGGGGGTGCCCTTGACCCGCACCGACCCGTCGACGAGCTCCAGGTCGCCGCTGTCGATCTCCAGCTGGTCGGCGGCCAGCCGCAGCAGCTTGTCGCGGACCTCCCGGGCGGCCTCCATCACGGCGCGGCCGTTGTTGAACGTCGTCTGGCTTCCCGCGCTGCCGATGTCGAACGGTCCGGCGTCGGTGTCCTGGTAGAGGATGGAGAACGACTCCGGGCGCATGCCGAGCTCCTCGGCGGCCAGCAGCGCCAGTCCCATGACCGAGCCGCTGCCGTTCTCCTGGGCCCCGGTGACGATCGTGCCGGTGCCGTCGGGGTTGAGCTTGAGGTAGGCGCCCGAGCTCACCGACAGGCTGAACCACCACCCGACGGCGACCCCGAGGGCCTCGTCCGGGCCGAGCTCGGTGCCCGGCCAGCCGGCGAGCTCGGCTGCGCGGTCCAGGCACCGCTCGGCACTGGAACTGACGAACCGCTGTCCCGTCTGCCCGGTGTCGCCGGCGCGGACCAGGTTGCGGCGGCGGAACTCCAGCGGATCGAGGCCGACCAGCCGGGCCAACTCGTCGGTGTGCTGCTCGATCGCCCAGCAGGTCTGCGGGCCGCCGGGCGCCCGGACGCTGCCGGCCGGGGTGCGGTTGGTGTAGACGGTGTGGACCTGCGCGTCCAGGTTCGGGATGCGGTACGGGCCGGCCACCATCATCAGCCCGATCTCGGTGGCGAACAGTGCATCGCCGCAGTAGGCCCCGGAGTCGAGCAGCAGCCGGGCCCTCCGTGCGGTGATGGTGCCGTCCCGTTTCACCCCGGTGGTCAGTTCGATCCGGGCCGCGTGCCGGACCTTGTCGGTCGCGACGAACTCCTCCCGCCGGGTGAACACCAGTCGCACCGGCCGCCGTGTGGCCCTGGCCAGCAGGGCCACGTGCGCCTCGAAGTGGAAGTCGCACTTCCCACCGAAACCGCCGCCGAGGTGCGGGACGACGAGCCGGACGTTGCTCTGCGGGATCCGGAGCGTCTCCGCGACACCGGCGCGGGCCGGGAACGGGACCTGGGTGGTGCTCCAGATCGTGACCTTCTCGCCCTGCCACTGGGCGACCACGGCGTGCGGTTCGATCGGCACCGCATGGGACATGTCGCTGCAGTAGGTCTCGGTCAGCTGCAGGTCCGCGTCGGCGAAACCGGCGTCGACATCGCCCTTGACCGAGGTCATGTGCCCGCAGTCGTTGGGCCCACGCTGGACGCCGTCCTGGGTCTGATAGTCGCGCCAGTCCGGGTGCAGCCGGGGAGCGGATGCCGCGAGCGCCGCCTCGACGTCGAACACGGCGGGCAGATCCTCGTACTCCACCCGGACCGCAGCGGCGGCTGCGGCCGCGTGCTCCGGGGTGTCGGCGGCGACCGCCGCGACGATCTCGGCCTCGAACCGGACCACCTCGTGCGCGAACAGGGTGCGGTCCTTGACGAACATCCCGTACCGCACCAGCGGGGCGTCGGCCTGGGTGAGCACGGCGTGCACGCCCGGCATCCCGGCGGCGACCGTGGTGTCGATCGCGACGATCCGGGCGTGCGCACGCCCGGCGTAGACGAACTTGGCGTGCAGCAGGCCGGTGAAGGCCAGATCGGCGGTGTAGCGGGCCTCGCCGGTCACCTTCTCCGGTCCGTCCCGGCGGACGAACCGCCGGCCGAGCACCGATGTCGTTCCCGTCATGACCGGGTCCTCCGTCCTGCTTCGCGGTTGATCGGGAGAGCCGCGGCCGCCCGTGGCGGGGCCGTCAGGGGTGGGCCCGTGGCGCGGACCCGGATCCGGACCGCGGGATCGCGCAGGTAGGCGAGCGGAACCTCCTCGACTCCGGTGACCTGCAACAGGTCCGGGTCGGCACCGGCCTGGATCGCCCGGCCGAAGGCGTCGGTGGTGAGTTCCTCGATCGCGGCCCGGAGCAGGTCGGGGCGCCCCGCGCAGATCCGCTCGGCGTATCCACCCACCGGTGCGATCGCGGCGCCGAGCGCGTTGGCCACGTCGAAGTGCGGCGGGCGGATGACCTCGGCCACGCCGGGAAGCCGGTCGGGTGCGATGCCGCCCCCACCGCCGACCACCACCAGCGGCAGGTCATCGGCGCCGAGACCGACCCGGTCGGCCGCCTCGGCGAGCAGCCGGTCGGCCTCGGCCAACTGGGCGGCCAGCCGCTTGCCCCAGTGCCCCGGCACCGGATGCGAACCGAACGCGGTGCGCCCGGCCAGCACCGCTGCGTCGGTGAGGGTCGGGGTGGAGCCGCCGCAGCACAGCGCGTCGTGCACGGGACCGCCGCCGATCGGTACCTCGACCACGTCGGGCAGCCGGAAGTTGGTCACCACCCCGCTCACCGTGTACGGCGTGAGCGACTCCCAGGGGAAACCGTTGACCAGCCGGCCCACGACCGTGCTGGAGCCACCGATGTCGACGACGACCGCATCGGTCACCCCGCTGCTGTGTGCGCCGCCGCGCATGCTGTTGGCCGGGCCGCTGCCGATGGCGAGCACGGGGAAGCGGGTCGAGTAGGCCAGCGCCGCCTGGGTGCCGTCGTTCTGGGCGAGGTAGCACTCGGCGTTCATGCCATGACGGCGCATCGCCGAGTGCAGTGCCGCCGCGGTGCCGGTCGCGTCCCCGGAGAGCGCGGCGTTGAGTGCGGTCGCGTTCTCCCGTTCCAGCAGGCCCGTCGACCCGATCTCATGGCTCATCGAGATCGGGATCTCGCCCAGCTCGTTGCGCAGGATCGCGGCCGCGCGCAGTTCGTCGGTCGGATCGACCGGGGAGAAGACCGCGGTGATGGCGACCGCCTCGGCGTCGGGAGCCACCTCGGTGGCGAAAGCGGCGATGGCGGCCTCGTCGAGCGCGGCGATCCGTTCGCCGTCGAACTCGCAACCGCCGGCGACGATCCGGCTGCCGGCCTCCACCGTGCGGCGTAGCTCTGCAGGCCAGGTGACCAGCGGCGGGACGGCGAAGGTGAGGGGGCCGCCGATGCGCAGCACGGCGACCCTGCGCAGGCCGGCCCCGGTGCGGATCGCGGCGGTGGTGCGCGCCGCCCCCAGCGTCACGCAGCCGATGGCCGCGGGATCGACCGCCGGATCGTCGAGCAGCCCGGCGATCGCGGTCTCGACCGAGACGTCGAGGTCACCGGCGGTCGGGACCTTGATCCGGGCGAGCAGCGCGCCGGCGCGGTCGACCACCACTGCGTCGGTGTTGGTGTTGCCCACGTCGATGCCGAGCCGCAGGCTCTCAGAGGTCGGCATCAGCGGCCTCGCACATGTCGTGCCGGTCGCCCCCGCCGGGGCCGGCGTAGTCCAGGTCGTAGCCGAACGAACGGGGCCCCACCACCCGTAGGCCCTGCTCCGAGCGCCACACCTCGGGTGCCGGTACGACCACGACGGCGACCCGTTGGCCGTACTGCAACCGTTCGGTACCCACCGGGCGGCCGTTGACCAGCCCGAGCACCGAGATGATGTCGGGGACGGTGGCGACCACCTCGCCGTCCTCGAGCGCGGCGAGCACCTCGTTCTGCAGTTCGAGTCGCAGCCGGCGTCGCTGTGACCCGCGGGAGCCTTCGACGACGGCGTGCCCGCGGGTGAACCCGGCGCCGGTGTAGCGCTCGATCTCGGTGATCCGGCCCTCGAGGAGGACCCGGCCGCCGGTCTCGTCGGCGAGGGCGGCCGGCCAGGCGCCGGTGCGGGCGAGCATGGCCGCACCCACCCGCACGGCGCCGGTCACCGAGCCGGTGATGGTCGCGGTGCGGGCGACCCGGCCGGTCATCGTGTAGAGGGCCCCGGCACAGGTACCACCCAACGAGGCCGCGCTGCTGCGGGCCAGCCGCTCGGCGGCCAGGTTGTCGGCCGCCGCCACGACGATGACGTTGCCCCGGCCGTCGGTGAGTACCACCGGACTGGCCGGGACGCCGGCGACGTGCATCGCCTGTTGCTGCATCTCCGGGAAGGCCCGGCCCATCCCGTCGGCGTCGAGCAGCGGGAGGCCGAGCCGGGCCGCCCAGAGAACCGGGAGCAACCCGTTGACACCGGCGATCTCGTAGCACATCAGGACCCCGACCGGGGTGTCTCGCAGCCCGGCGACCGAGCGGACGAGCTGCGCGCCCTCGGCGCCGCTCCAGATCCGCTCCTGGGCCACGGTCGGGGAACCGATGAGCCCGCACGGCATCACCAGCGCGTCAGGATCGAGATCAGCGGCGTCGATCACCGGAACGGGGCCGTGGCCGGCGATCGCGTGCCCGGCCATCACGAGCCCGATCGCGGGGTCCCCGCCACCCCCCGCGCTGAGGATCGCGCAGCCGAGGGCGTACGCCTCGATGTTGTCGGCATTCAGCTGCACGGCGGAAAAGTAACACCGGATTCTCCGACGGTCCTGTACATCCTGCACAAGAATTGCCAGCCTATCGGCATTCTGAACGAGAGGACGCCGAAGTTGCCAGCGCTCATCGATGTGCTGCACGCACCGGGGCTGCGGCTGGAGTGCCTCGCGGGCACCCCCGCCGACCAAGCCGTCGAGCAGATCTTCGTCGCCGAGGACCTGCTCGACCTGCGGGGAGCGCCCCCGTGCACGGTCGCTGTGCTCGGTTCTCACGTGAGCGCCACTGTCGACAGCTACCAGTTCGACGTGGCGTTGCGGCTCGCGGTCGCCCGCGGCGTGGTGGGCCTGGTACTGGCCGATCCGCACGCGCGGCCCCCGACATCCACCTCGATGCAGACCGCGGAGCGGTTCGGAGTGGTCATCCTGCGACAGGCCGATCCGATCAACCTCGCCGAGCTGGTCTGCGCGCTCGACAGCGCGCTGCGTGGTTCGGCCGAGCTGGGCCTGCGTCGTGCCGTTGTGGCGTTCCAGCACCTGACGGTGCGGCGCACCGGCGACCCGGAGGCGCTGGTCGCGGACATCGCCGAGATCGCCGACGCCGAGATCACCCTGCTCGATGAACCGAACGGTGAGCTCGCGTTCCCCATCGGCCTGGACAGCGAGGCCGAGCGGTGGGTCGTCGTGCGCGATCCGTTCGCCCGCACCCGCCCCGAACTGGTGCTCATCGGACGGCTGTTGGCCAACGCACTGGCGCTGGCCGCCGCCGCGCAGCGCCGGGCCCGGGAACTGCCGATCCGCTCGCGTGCCGAACTGCTCACCGAGCTGCTGGACAGCTCGTCGCGGGGACGTTCCGAACTTCTGCGCCGGGCACGGTCGATGGGCCTGCCCATCGACGGCTGGCACCTGGTGGTGCGCCTGGAGCACGCCGACGAGGAGCTGTGGAGCGACGAGGTCGCGGCGTTCGCCGCCCGCGAGGAACTCGCCCGGGTGGCGTTGGACGCGGTCCGCAGCTCCGGAACCTGGCATCTCGCCCGTGCGGAACGCGCGCTGCTGCTGATCCAGATGTACCGCAGTGACCCCGGACCGACCACCGCCGCCGACGCGACCCGGGTGGTGCAGCGGGCACTGGACCAGGCGATCGGTGCGGTGCCGGGGACGGTGTTGTTCTGCGGTGTGGGATCGGCCCACAGCGGCCCCACCGGATTGATCAACTCTGCGGCCGAGGCCAGGGCGGCGGTGGCCGCGGTACGCGCACGCAACAGCGCGAACACCGCGACCGCCTTCGACGGCCTGGGCCTGCGGCGCACGCTCGTGGAGTGGTACGCCTCGCACGCCGCGCGCGACGCCGTCGACACGCTGCTCGCGCCGCTGGACAGGATGGGGCAGAGCAAGGCCGGCGCAGCCATCCGGACGCTGCAGGCCTATTTGGACAACCACGGCTCGCTCTCCAAGGCGGCTGCCGAGCTGCACCTGCACCGCAACTCGGTGGCCTACCGCGTCGAGCGGATCTTCGCCGAGCTCGACGTCGACCCCGACAACCCGGACGACTGGCTGATGCTGCAGCTCGCCTGCCGAGCCCGCGGGCTGGTCTGAACGCGTTCGCGCCGGTCAGCACTCGATGATGTTGACCGCGAGCCCGCCGCGGGAGGTCTCCTTGTACTTGACCTTCATGTCGGCGCCGGTCTCGCGCATCGTCGCGATCACGCTGTCCAGGCTCACGACATGGGCCCCGTCGCCGTGCAGGGCGAGGCGGGCGGCGTGGATCGCGCGTACCGCCGCCATCGCGTTGCGCTCGATGCACGGGATCTGCACGAGCCCGCCGACCGGGTCGCAGGTCAGCCCGAGATGGTGTTCCATACCGATCTCGGCGGCGTTCTCCACCTGCTGCGGAGTGCCACCCAGCACCTCGCACAGTGCGCCGGCGGCCATCGAGCAGGCGCTGCCCACCTCACCCTGGCAGCCCACCTCCGCGCCGGAGATGGACGCGCACTCCTTGTAGACGACCCCGATCGCGGCCGCGGTGAGCAGGAAGCGGAACACCCCGTCGTCGTCGGCGCCGGGCGCCGTCCGGTGGTAGTGGTGCAGTACCGCGGGGATGATCCCGGCGGCGCCGTTGGTCGGCGCGGTCACGACCCGCCCACCCGAGGCGTTCTCCTCGTTCACCGCCAGCGCGTACAGACTGAGCCAGTCCATCACCGTCAACGGGTCGCCGTCGCCGGAGGCCTCATCGGCCCGCAGCGTGCGGTAGAGGCCGGGGGCGCGGCGGCGCACCTTGAGGCCGCCGGGCAGCACTCCCTCGCGCTCGCAACCCCGGCGCACACACTCCTGCATGGCCTGCCAGATCCCCAGCAGACCCGCACGCACCTGGTCCTCGCTGCGCCAGGACAGCTCGTTGGCCAGCATCACCCCGCTGATCGGCAGCCCGCTGTCGGCGCAGTGTGTGAGGAGCTCGGCGGCGGTGCGGTACGGGAAGCGCACCCGCGTGCGGTCGGCGACGATCCCGGCTGCCGCCCCGTCGTCGGAGTCCTCGCGCACGAAGCCGCCGCCCACCGAGTAGTAGGTGCGGGTGAGCAGTTCGCGGTCCGCGGCGTCGCGGGCGGCCATGCGCATCCCGTTGGGGTGGCCGGGCAGCGTGCGCCGGCGGTGCAGCACGAGGTCCCGCCGCTCGTCGAAGCCGATGTCGTGGCGGCCCAGCAGCGTCACCCGACCGGTCCGGCGGATGTGGTCGACCTGTGCGTCGGCGGTGTCGACGTCCACCGTGTCCGGGCGCGAGCCGGTCAGGCCGAGCAGCACGGCCTTGTCGCTGCCGTGTCCGTGCCCGGTCGCACCGAGCGACCCGAACAGTTCGGTGCTCACAGCGGCCGTCGCGTCCAGCAGGCCGGCCCCGGCGAGACGCTCGACGAACATCCGGGCCGCCTTCATCGGTCCTACCGTGTGCGAGCTCGAGGGCCCGATGCCGATGCTGAACAGGTCGAACGCGCTGATCGCCATCAGGGCCGGCCGCGGGTTCCGGCCGGCTCGCACCGGCTGCCCGCGGGGTAGATCGGGTGGGCCGCGGCCAGCGCCGCCACCCGGGCCCGCAGCCGCTCCGCCACGACATCGTCGTAGCCGGGGGCCAGGGCGGCCGCGATGATGTCGGCGACCTCGATGAAGTCCGGTTCGCTGAAGCCGCGGGTGGCCAGGGCCGGCGTGCCGATCCGCAGCCCCGAGGTGACCATCGGCGGCCGAGGGTCGAACGGCACCGCGTTGCGGTTGAGGGTGACCCCGATCGAGTGCAGCCGGTCCTCGGCCTGGCGTCCGTCGAGCGCCGACTCGCGCAGGTCGGCCAGCACCAGGTGGACATCGGTGCCGCCGGTGAGCACCCTGATCCCGGAGCGGACGGCGTCGGGCTGCAGGAGCCGCTCGGCCAGGATCCGGGCGCCGTCGACGGTGCGCTGCTGGCGCCGGCGGAACTCCGCGGACGCGGCGAGCTTGAGCGCCACCGCCTTCGCCGCGATGACGTGCTGCAGCGGTCCGCCCTGCTGGCCCGGGAACACCGCTGAGTCGATCTTCTTGGCCAGGGCCTTGCGGCTCAGGATGATCCCGCCACGCGGTCCGCCGAGGGTCTTGTGGGTGGTCGTGGTGACCACGTCGGCGTGCGGCACCGGCGACGGATGCAGCCCGGCTGCCACCAGCCCGGCGAAATGCGCCATGTCCACCATGAGCAGTGCCCCGACCTCGTCGGCGATCCGCCGGAACGCCGGGAAGTCCAGGTGCCGCGGATAGGCCGACCAGCCCGCGATGATCATCGCCGGGCGGTGTTCCCGGGCCAGCCGGGTGACCTCCTCCATGTCGACGAGGTGGTCCGCGGCCCGTACGTGGTAGGCCAGGGCGCGATAGAGCCGGCCGGAGAAGTTCAGCCGCATGCCGTGGGTCAGGTGGCCACCGTGCGCCAGATCGAGCCCCAGGATGGTGTCGCCGGGAGACAGCAGCGCCGCCAGCACCGCGGCGTTGGCCTGTGCGCCCGAGTGTGGCTGGACGTTCGCGTGCTCGGCGCCGAACAGGTCCAGCGCGCGGTCGACGGCCAGCTGCTCGGTCCGGTCGACGTGCTCGCAGCCGCCGTAGTAGCGCCGGCCCGGGTACCCCTCCGCGTACTTGTTCGTCAGCACCGACCCCTGCGCCTGCAGCACCGCGACCGGCGCGGTGTTCTCCGAGGCGATCATCTCGAGGGTGTCGTGCTGGCGGCGCAGCTCCGCCTCGACCGCGTCGGCGACCTCGGGATCGACCTCGGAGAGCGGGCTGTACAGCGAGCTCATGACCCGTCCCCGGCGTCGGTCAGCGCGCGGTAGGCGGCGGCGTCGAGCAGATCCGGCGGCACCGAGGCGACCCGTACCCGCATCAGCCAACCCTTCCCGTACGGGTCGGAGTTGATCAGCTCCGGGTTCTCGGCGAGATCCTCGTTGCGTTCGACCACCTCACCGGTGACCGGAGCCACCAGATCGCTGACGGACTTTGTCGACTCGATCTCGCCACAGATCTCGCCGGCGGTGAGCGACGCGCCGACCTCGGGCAGATCGACGAACACGACGTCGCCCAACGCGTCGGCCGCGAAGGCGGTGATGCCCACCGCCGCGGGCGCGGCCTCGTCGTCGGCGAACGCCAGCCACTCGTGGTCGGTGGAGTAGCGCAGCCCGTCGGGAACGGTCATGGTCAGCCAGCCTTCACGGTCGCGGGGGTGGGGGAGGGGCGTCGGTAGAAGGGGAGCTCGACGACCGTCACGGGTTCGTGCCGGCCGCGGATGTCCGCGGCGAGCCGGGTGCCGGGAGCGGCACGGTCGGGGGCGACATAGGCCATCGCGATCGGACGGCCCAGGGTGGGGCTCGGCGCCCCGCTGGTGACCGTGCCGACCGGCGTACCGGTCTCCGGGGCGAGCACCGGGTAGCCGTGTCTCGGCGCCCGGCGGGAGTCGCTGGTCAGTCCGACGAGGACCTGCCCGGGACCGGACACGGCGATGGCGGACAGGGCGGCGCGGCCGACGAAGTCACCGGGCTTGTCGAAACGCACGACGCGGCCGAGCCCGGCGTGGAACGGCGTCACCGCCGCACTCAACTCGTGGCCGTGCAGCGGCATCCCGGCCTCCAGCCGCAGCGTGTCGCGACATGCGAGACCGGTGGGTACCAGACCGTGCGCAGCGCCCGCCTCGAGCAGCGCGTTCCACAGGGCCGGCGCGTCGTCAGGCGCGGAGAACAGCTCGAAGCCCTCCTCTCCGGTGTAGCCGGTGCGGGCCAGCAGAACCGGCCGGCCCGCGACGGTCGCGGCCTGGCTCGCGTAGTAGCGCAGCGCCGGGAGGTCGGCCGAGCACAGCCCAGCGAGCGTCGCCGTGGCGTTCGGGCCCTGCACGGCGATCAGGGCGTACTCCGCCGCGGCGTCGACCACGTCGGCGTCGGTGCCTGCGGCGCGCTCGGTGAGCTCCACGGTGACCAGGGGCGCGTTGGCCGCGTTGGCCACCACCAGGTACTCCAGCTCGGCGAGCCGGTAGACGATGAGATCGTCGAGGATCCCGCCGTCGGGCGCGCAGAGCATGGTGTAGCGGGCCCGGCCGACGCCGATCCCGGATGCATCGCCGACCAGAGCGCGGTCCAGCGCTTCCGCCGCGCCCGGCCCGACCACCCGGATCTCGCCCATGTGGCTCAGGTCGAACAGGCCGGCGGTGGTGCGTACCGCGTGATGCTCGGCGAGATCACCGCTGTAGCGCAGCGGCATCCGCCAGCCCGCGAAATCGGTGAAGGTCGCGCCGAGCGCCTCGTGCTCGGCGTGCAGCGGGGTGCGCCGCGTCTCGATGGTCGCCATGACGGCGGGTCCTTCCTGCAGATCAGAGGGCGGACAGCTCTTCGACCGGTGTCCAGTCCTCGTCCAACCCGAAGGCGCGCGGGCCGAACACCTCCAGGGCCTCCGGCGTGCGCATGATCGGCGGTGTGGAGATCGCGAAGATCCGCACCCGCTGGCCGTAGCGCAGGGCCTCGGTGGTGATCGGCGCGGCCGACTCGGCGTCGAGCACCGAGATCAGATCGGGGACGACGGCCAGGAGCCGCTCCCCGCTGCGGGCCACGAGGTGTTCGTTCTGGAAGGTCAGCTCGACGGTGCTGGAACCGTCGAAGGTGGAGATGCGTGCGGTGCCGCGGACGAAGCCGTCCGCGCTGCGCCGCTCGACATCGACCACCTTGCCCTCCAGCAGGACGCGGCCGTGCTGGTAGATGGTGTCGGACAGGCACTCGGTCAAGGCCTCGAAGGGGTCGCGGTGCTGCTCCCGGGCCTCCCGGATCACCCGGCCCAGCCGCAGCGCGAGCGACATGGTCCGCGGGATGGCGGTGCGCTTGACCTGTGTTCCGGTCATCGGGTACTCGGCGATGTAGGAGACACCGCCCATGCGGATGGTGACCCCCCGCGCGTACCACTCCATGCTGTGGTTGTCCGGTCCGGTGTCGATGACCGTGACGTGCTTGCGTTCGTTGCAGATCGAGATCGGCGAGCCGGACACCCCGTACACCCCGAACGTCTCCATCTGGAGTTCGGGGAAGGCGCGGCCCATCCCGTCGCCGTCGACCACCGGCAGGCCGGTGCGTGCCCCGACGAGCAGCGGCACCATCGAGTTCAGGCCGCCGCACTCCATCGGGATGATGGCGTCAGCAGTACGGCCGAGGTGCTGTTCGAGCCGGCGCAGCGCGATCACCGGTTCGTCGCCGCCCGGGATCTTCTCGATGACCACCGTCGGAGCGCCCATGAAGGCGCTGGCCACGATGAGCGCATCGTCGTCGACCTCCTCCGGGTCGAGCAGTGTGATGGTGCGGCCCCGCTCGAGCTCGGCGGAGACGAGTAGAAGGCCGATGTAGGGATCGCCGCCGCCGCCGGTGCCGAGCAGCGCGGCGCCCTGCGCCAGGTCGGCGAGGTCGTCGAGCGCGAGGGTGAAAGCCATGGGTCTCTCCGAATCCGGGTGGGTGTGGGTGCGCAGATGGGGTTCGCTGCTCAGCCGGACAGCACAAGATCCCCCACCGCCTTGACCCGGATCCGGGTCGCGTTGCCGGGAAGGTAGGCCAGCGGCACCTCGTCGATGTCGACGATGTGCACCGTCTCGGGGTTCGCACCCGCCGCGACGGCCTTCTCGACGGCCTCCTGCTTGGCTTCGTCGAGCAGCCGGTCGCGCTGGCCGGGGGCCACCGAGTACATCTTGTCGATCTCACCGCCGACCTGTGCGATGGCCGCTCCGATCGCGTTCGCGGTGGCGTGGTGCTCGGGCCGGTGCACCGCCCCGACGCCGGGCAGGTCGTCGGGCACGAGGAT
The DNA here is from genome assembly GCF_018531475.1 of Pseudonocardia mahuensis. Classification (GTDB taxonomy): domain Bacteria; phylum Actinomycetota; class Actinomycetes; order Mycobacteriales; family Pseudonocardiaceae; genus Pseudonocardia. The sequence goes on along the minus strand of NZ_JAHDTG010000022.1, from coordinate 65,071 downwards.
GCTGCCGCCACCGACCGCGACGACCGGGGTGGGTTCCGCGCTGGTGCGGACCCGGTCGACCACGGCACTGATGTCCGCGCCGATCCGGGCGAGCACCGCATCGACGAACGACCGGTCCAGCCCGCGCACCAGGCTGCGATCACCGATGTCGGCGATGCCGGCGGCCACCGCGATGTCGGTGCAGGTCAGCGTCTGTCCACCGAAGACGAGGGCCTCCTCGGTCAACCGGAAGCCGACACTGTCGGGCCCGACCGACAGCGGGTCCTCGTGGATCCGGCTGCCACCGCCGACGCCCAGGGACAGCACGTCGGGCATCCGGAAGTTGGTCCGGATCCCGCTCACGCTGACCTCGGTTCCGGCCTCGTGCGGGAAGCCGTTCCGCAGCATCCCGACATCGGTCGTGGTCCCTCCGACGTCGACGACCGCGCAGTCGCGCAGGCCGGAGAGGAAGGCTGCGCCGCGCATCGAGTTGGTCGGCCCGGACGCGAAGGTGGCGACCGGGTAGCGGCGGGCATGGTCGACGTCCATGAGGGTGCCGTCGTTCTGGCTGAGGAACAGCGGCGCGTCGATCCCCGCGGCGCTCACCGCGTCGGCCAGGCCGAGGCAGATGTGCGTGGCGAGCTCGCGCAGGCAGGCGTTGATGATCGTCGCGTTCTCCCGCTCCAGCAGCCCCATGCGACCGATCTGGTGCGACAGGCTGATCGGGATGCCGGGTAACAGATCGCCGAGGATCTCGGCGGCCGTCAGCTCGCACTCGGCGTTGATCGGTGAGTACACCGAGGAGATCGCGATGCTGTGCACGCCGTGCGCGACGATGTCCTCGGCTGCGCGCTCCAGCTCGTCGCGCCGGATCCCCGAGATCATCCGGCCGTCGATCTCGTGCCCGCCGTGGCAGAGGTAGCCGCGGCCCTTGATCGCGGCGACCAGCCGGGCCGGCCACCCGGACATCGGCGGCAGTGCCTCGGTGGCCGGTAGCCCGAGCCTGATCGCCGCGGTGGGCGCCAGATCGCGTCCCTGGACGATCGCGTTGATGAAGTGCGTCGTCCCGATCATGACGCCCTGCACGGATCGCGGGTCGTGTGGCGCCGCGGCCTGGAGGGCGGCGAGTGCGGCGGCGATGCCCGAGGTCACGTCCTGTGTGGTGGCGGTCTTGGTCTCCGCGAGGACCGTCGAGCCGTCGACGAGTACCGCGTCGGTGTTGGTCCCGCCCACGTCAATGCCGATGCGCATCGATTCTCCGATTGCTGTGCCCGCTCCGATGATGGAGACGCACCGTGATGGGGCGACTCGGAAATCGACAGTAGACGAGGGTCAGGCGCCAGGCATTGTGCTGAGCAGACGAAGAAGCATCAAAATCTGTGCAGCATGTCCAGTGGGTCGGTGTCCTGACGGTGTGGACGGCCGGAGCGCCACCCCATGTGGGGCGTCCACGGGTGGGCGTGGGCGTACTGCACAGAACCGGTGCCGACATTGGCGAATTCGCCGGAGATCAGCGGCGCCGGGTTCTCTAGGTTCATCGCCACGTCACGCCGATGCGTCAGGCGCACAGGCGTCGGGCCCAGTGTCCCCACCCAGGCGGAGGAAGAGCCGATGCGCGCATCCCGTACGACACCCCCGACCCGGGCAGCGGCCCGGTGACGCCGCCCGCCCCGAGCACTGCCGGCCCTGTCGGGCTGGTCCTGGGCAGTCACATGCCGCCCAAGGACATCGTGCCGATGGCGCGGTGGGCCGAGGAGCTGGGTTTCGGCGAGCTCTGGTTCTCCGAGGACTGCTTCTTCTCCGGCGGGATCGCCGGGTCGGCCGCAGCGCTCGCCGCGACCACCCGGCTGCCGCTGGGCCTGGGCATCGTCTCCGCGGCGACCCGGCACCCGGCGATCCTGGCGATGGAGCTCGCGACGCTCGACGTGCTCTTCCCCGGCCGCATCTACGGCGGCATCGGACACGGCGTCCCGGCCTGGCTGGACCAGATGGGGCTGATGCCCCCGAAGGCGCTGTCGGCGCTGCGGCAGTGCGTGACCGCGGTCCGGCGACTCCTCGACGGCGAGGAGCTCACCGAGACCGGCCATTTCCATTTCGACGAGATCGCGCTCACCCACCCGGCGGCGACGCGGGTCCCGCTGTACACCGGCGTGGTGAACGAGCGCGGCCTGCGGCTGTCCGGGGAGATCGCCGACGGCACCGTGCTGTCCACCCTGTCCAGCCCCGCGTACGTGCGCTGGGCCCGTGACGGGGTCGACGACGGTGCCCGGCGCGGCGGCCGGACCGAGCCGCACCGGCTGGTCACCTACGCGCTGTTCTCCGTCGACACCGATGCCGCCGTGGCCAAGGACGCCGTCCGGGAGTCGATCGCGTTCTACCTGGCCGCGATGCCGGACAACGCGCTGTCGGAGATCTACGGCATCCGCGACGAGCTGGCCGCGCTGCTGGCGGAGGGCGGTGTCGAGCACCTCGCGAAGAACATGCCCGACTCCTGGGTCGAGGACCTCGCCGTCGCGGGCGAACCCGACGAGTGCGCCGAGAAGCTGCGCCGGCTCCTCGACGCCGGTTCGGACTCCGTCGGGCTGTGGTTGTTCCCGGCCGCGGACGCCCACCAGATCGCCGAGTTGACCGCGCGCGACGTGCTGAGCAGGCTCTGACCGCGCTCCCAGCCCGCCCGAGACGGATCGAGGAACACCCATGACCTACCGCGTCTTCTTCCTGAACAAGCTGCGCCCCGGTGTCGACCCGGCCGATTACGAGGCCTGGATCCGGCGCGCCGACTACCCGATCGTCCGCAGCAGCCCGGGCATCCTCAGCTACGACGTGACCCGCATCGAGGGCACGCTGGACGGGGAGAGCACGCCGTCGGTGAGCTATCTCGAGGTGATCGAGGTGACCGACATCGACGGATACCGGGCGATCGCCAGGACCCCGGAGTTCGTGAAGCTCCTCGAGGAGTGGGGGACCTACGTCGAGCTCGACGAGGCGTTGCACGGAGGCGTCATCGAGTGAGCGGCGGCGAGGCGCCCCTCGTCTCGGTGGGCTGGCTGTGCGTCCGGGACGGTCGGTTGCTCGTGGTGCGCACCCGGGGGTGCGCCGTCCACTACCTTCCCGGCGGGAAGCCTGAGGCCGGAGAGAGCCTGGCCCAGGCCCTGCGTCGCGAGGTCGCCGAGGAGCTCGGCATGGCGATCGTCGCGTCGAGCATCGCCGACGCGTTCGTGGTGCACGACCGGGCCCACGGCCTGCCCGGCCGGCAGTTGCAGATGCACTGCTACCGGGCGGACGCCATCGGGGAGCCCCGGCCGGGGCGGGAGATCGCGGAAGTTGCGTGGGCCGGCGCGCGGGAGCGGGACCGCTGTGCACCTGCCGTGCAGCAGGTCATCGGCCGGCTCTTCGGGCTGTGACCCGGGTGGACCCGGGCCGATGACACCCAGCTCGGCCCATGACGGTCACCCACGCCCCACGCCCCACGCCCCACGCCCCACGCCCCACGCCCCGCGCGTCAGCGGGTCAGCTCGGCCAGCAGCAGCGCCTCGGCCAGCACACCGCGGCCGAACATCTCCAGGTGCAGGCTCTCGTCGATGCCGTGCCAGCGGCTCGCCGGGTCGCCCACCCCGGTCACCAGCACCGCCGCGCCCGGGAACGTGCGGGCGAACTCGGCGATGAACGGGATCGAGCCGCCCATGCCGGTCTCCACCACGTCGTTGCCGTAGGCCGCGGCGAAGGCGCGCCGCGCGGCGTCGTACGGGCTTCCGACCGCCTGGAGGCTGAACGGCGCGCCGCCGGCGCCCGGGGTGACGGTGAGCCGAGCTCCCCAGGGCACGTTCGCCTCCAGGTGCGCGGTGAGTGCGCGCTGTGCGGCCACCGGATCGTCCCCGGGCGCGATCCGGAGGCTGACCATCGCCCGGGCCCGGGGCAGCAGCACATTGGACGCCTCGCCCACCCGGGGCGCGTCGATGCCCAGCACGGCAGCGGCGGGCTTGTGCCAGATGCGCTCGGGAATCGAGCCGCAACCGAGCAGTTCGACGCCGTCGAGCAGCCCGGCATCGGCACGGAACGTGGCCTCGTCGGTGTCCGGGGTGGCGACGCTGCCGTGCACCAGCCCGGGGACGGCGACCTCGCCCTCGTCGTCGTGCAGGCTGGTCATCAGCCGGCACAGGGCGGTCAGCGCGTCGCCGATCGGGCCGCCGGACATCCCGGAGTGCACCGGCCGCTGCAGCATGGCGACCTCGACGGTGCAGTCCACCAGGCCCCGCAGGCTGGTGGTGAGCGCCGGGACGTCCACGGCGGGGTTGGCCGCGTCGGCGATCACGATGACGTCGGCGGTGAGCAGGTCGTGGTGCTGGGCCAGCAGCGCGGTGAGAGTGGGGGAGCCGGATTCCTCCTCGCCCTCGATGAACAGGGTGACCCCGACGGGTGGGCGGCCGTCGTAGGCGCGGAGCACGGCCAGGTGGGTCATCACGCCGGCCTTGTCGTCGGCGGCGCCGCGGCCGTAGAGGCGGCCGTCGCGTTCGGTGGGTTGGAACGGTGGGCTGGTCCAGTGCTGGTCGCCGCCGGTGGGCTGGACGTCGTGGTGGGCGTAGAGCAGCACGGTGGGCTGGCCTTGTGGGGCGGGCCAGTGGGCGATCACGGCGGGTGCGCCGCCGTCGGCGGCGACGGTCCGCACGCTTGTGGCGCCGGCTGTGCGGGCGAGTTCGGCGACGGTCTCGGCGCTGCGGTGGGTGTCCTCGGCGTGCGCGGGATCGGCCCAGATGCTCGGGATGCGCACCAGCCGCTCCAGATCGGCCCGGGCGCCGGGCAGGACGGCGGCGGTCGCGTTCTTGAGGGTCTCTCGCAGGTCCGACACGAGCGGCGATGCTACGTGGGAGGCGACCACGCGATCCTCTCCCGTGGTCGCGCCTGCGGACCGGGGCGCCTTGACGGTCGCCGGAGGGCCGCTTACGGTTCGCGTCGATCCAACTTCACATCGCGCCGCTCGAACCGTTGCGGGAGAGCCCTCGCCCAACCCGGCGAGGCGCCGAAGGAGCAACTCTCCCCAAGAATCTCTCAGGCCCATGTACCGCAACGGCGAGGCGACTCTGGAAAGCGTGCCCATCGATGGGATCACACGCACCCACGGTGCAAGCCGCCCCACCGGGCGGTGAAGCTCTCAGGTCCGATGACAGAGCGGGGAGGCCGTCCCATCGGATCCGCACAACGTGCGGGCCCACGACCAGGGAGCCTCCCATGACACGTCCGGTGCCCGGCGCGACCACGGCCCAGCCCGTCTCCCCTCCGGACTTCGCCCGCCGCCACATCGGCCCGTCCGTCGACGACCAGGCCAAGATGCTCGCCGAGGTCGGCTACTCGTCCCTCGACGAGCTGATCGACGCGGCGGTGCCGGGCGGGGTGCGTTCGGCCCGGTCGCTGCGTCTGCCGGCAGCCGCCTCGGAGAGCGAGGTGCTGGCGGAGCTGCGCGATCTCGCCGCGCTGAACGACCCGGGCGAGCCGATGATCGGTCTGGGCTACCACGGGACCATCACGCCCGGGGTGATCCGGCGCAACGTGCTGGAGAGCCCGGCCTGGTACACCGCCTACACGCCCTACCAGCCCGAGATCAGCCAGGGCCGGCTCGAGGCGCTGCTCAACTTCCAGACGATGGTGGGCGACCTGACGGGGCTGCCGATCGCCAACGCCTCGTTGCTCGACGAGGGCACCGCGGTCGCCGAGGCGGTGACCGTCATGCGCCGGGCCGCGCGAGGGCGGCCCGCGCGCATCGTGGTCGACGCCGACTGTCTGCCGCAGACCATCGCTGTGGTCCGCACCCGGTGTGAGACGGTCGGGATCGAGGTGGTCGTCGCCGACGTCTCGGGAGGGCTGCCCGAGGTCGACTGCTTCGGCGTGGTGGTGCAGTACCCGGGCGCGTCCGGGGCGGTGCGCGATCTCGCGCCGCTGGTGACCCGGGCGCACGAGTCCGGAGCCCTGGTCACCGTGGCCGCCGACCTGCTCGCGTTGACCCTGCTCGCCCCGCCGGGGGAGTGGGGCGCCGACATCGCGGTCGGCTCGACGCAGCGCTTCGGGGTGCCGCTGGGCTACGGCGGGCCGCACGCGGCGTACATCGCGGTCCGCGACGGGCTCGAGCGTTCGCTGCCGGGGCGGTTGGTGGGGGTGTCCGTCGACGCGGCGGGGCGGCCCGCGTACCGGCTCGCGCTGCAGACCCGCGAGCAACACATCCGCCGCGACAAGGCGACCTCGAACATCTGCACGGCGCAGGTGCTGCTGGCCGTCATCGCCTCGATGTACGCCGTCTACCACGGCCCCGAGGGGCTGCGTGAGATCGCCACCCGGGCGCACCGGCACGCCGCGGCGTTGGCCGCCCGGCTGCGGGCCGGTGGCGTGGAGATCGTCCACGACGCCTTCTTCGACACCGTGCTGGCGCACGTTCCCGGGCGGGCGGCAGAGATCGTCGCCACCGCCGCCGCCCACGGCGTGCACCTGCGCGGCATCGACGCCGATCACGTCGGGATCTCCTGTTCGGAGACCACCACCTCGGCCCACCTGGACACGGTCGCCACCGCCTTCGGGGTCGCCGCCATCCCGGACGGCGCCGGTGACCCGGACGCCCTCGCGCTGCCGCCCGCATTGGCGCGCACCACCGCCTACCTGACCCATCCGGTCTTCCACCGGCACCGCTCCGAGACCGCCATGCTGCGCTACCTGCGGCGGCTGTCCGACCGGGACTTCGCGCTGGACCGGGGCATGATCCCGCTGGGTTCCTGCACCATGAAGCTCAACGCCACCACCGAGATGGAGCCGATCAGCTTCCCCGGCTTCGCCGACCTGCACCCGTTCGCGCCGGCCGGAGCTGCGCAGGGCTACCTGCGACTCATCGGCCAGCTCGAGGAGTGGCTCGCCGAGGCGACGGGCTACGCCCGGGTCTCGATCCAGCCCAACGCCGGCAGCCAGGGCGAACTCGCCGGGTTGCTGGCGATCCGCGGCTACCACCGCTCCCGCGGGGAGGGCCACCGCGACGTCTGCCTGATCCCGTCGAGCGCCCACGGGACGAATGCCGCGTCGGCGGTGATGGCCGGCATGCGCGTCGTGGTGGTGGCGGCCCACCCCGACGGCACGGTGGATCTCGAGGACCTCGGCCGCCGGTGCGCCGAGCACGCCGACCGGCTCGCGGCGATCATGGTCACCTACCCGTCGACGCACGGCGTCTACGAGGAGGGGATCACCGAGCTGTGCGACACCGTGCATCGGCACGGCGGCCAGGTCTACGTCGACGGGGCCAACCTCAACGCCCTGCTCGGCCTGGCCGCGCCAGGCGCCTTCGGGGGCGATGTCTCGCACCTGAACCTGCACAAGACCTTCTGCATCCCGCACGGAGGTGGGGGGCCGGGTGTCGGCCCGGTGGCCGTTGCGGAGCACCTCGCGCCGTTCCTGCCGTCGCACCCGCTGCACCCCGACCTCGCGCACCGCGACGGGATCGGGCCGGTGAGCGCCGCTCCGTTCGGCAGCGCCGGCATCCTGCCGATCAGCTGGGCCTACATCCGGCTGATGTCCGGGGCCGGGCTGACGGCGGCCACCCAGGCGGCCGTGCTGTCGGCCAACTACATCGCCGCCCGGCTGGCCACCCACTTCCCGGTGCTCTACACCGGCGAGGCGGGGCTCGTCGCCCACGAGTGCATCCTCGATCTGCGGCCGCTGACCCGCGCGACCGGCGTGACCGTCGACGACGTCGCCAAGCGTCTGATCGACTTCGGCTTCCACGCCCCGACGATGAGTTTCCCCGTCGCGGGCACGCTCATGGTCGAGCCGACCGAGTCCGAGGACCTCGCCGAGATCGACCGCTTCTGTGACGCCATGATCGCCATCCGCGCCGAGATCGACGCGGTGGCCGCCGGGACATGGACCGCCGGGTCCAGCCCCCTGCGTGGTGCCCCGCACACCGTCGACGCCCTGGTCGGCGACTGGGACCGCGCCTACACCCGCGAGCAGGCCGTCTTCCCCGCGGGGCGGACGGCGGACAAGTACTGGCCCGCGGTCGCCCGCATCGACCAGTCGCACGGCGACCGGAACCTGGTCTGTTCCTGCCCGCCACCCGAGGCGTTCGCTTCCTGAACCGGGTCACGGCGGGAGACGTCGTGGATGACCGGGCTCCCCGGAGGACCTCCGGGGAGATCCTCGAGTACGCGGTGGCCCGCGCCCGTGCGTCAGTCGCGGGTCGGGGCCTCCTGCACCGCCCAGCTGTTGCCGTCGGGGTCGCCGAAGAAGATGAACGAGTTCCAGTCTCCGCCTCGCCCCGGGACCCAGACGCCGCTGACGGGAACCACCACCACTTCGAGCTTCCAGTCCATGGTGCATCGTCCTACCGGGACGCTGGGTGCGGCGGACATCGGATGGGACTGCGCGCCGATCCCGAACTCATCGGACGTCGATGCCGCGGCCTGCAACCGGGTACGTGCCGGGAGACCGGGCGGTCGTGCAGTCGCCGATCGTCCTGTCCCTCGCAACCGTGAGCGGGATCCGCTCACGAGGTGAACCGGTACTGCGCGCGGGCGTTCTCACACATGATTCTCCGGTGCAGGCCGGCAGGCACGCGGGTCTGGAACGCGCGGTGCGGGTTGTCGAAGTCCCAGTGCGGATAGTCGGTGGAGAACATCAGGATGTCCGGCCCGAGCTCGCGGAGAAGCGGGACGAGGTCGTCGGGCCGCTCGGGCTCCTCCATCGGCTGCGTGGTGATCCGGATCCGGTGGCGCAGGTAGTGCGAGGGCTGGTGCTGCAGGTCCGGTACCTCGTCGCGCAACCGGTGGTGCAGGGTGTCGAGCCGGTGCATCAGTGGCGGCACCCAGGCGAACCCGCCCTCCAGGAGCACGATCTGCAGGTCCGGGAACCGGTCGAGGACGCCTTCCATGATCAGGCTGATCACCTGGGCCTGGAACGCGACGGCCAGCCCGGTGTGGTCCTCGATGTAGTACGACGGCCAGCCCGGTGCAGTGATGGGACCGGGTGTGGTGGACGCCGCGTGGATCCCCACCGGCAGCCCGGTGCGGCAGGCCGCCTCGTAGATCGGCCAGTAGTGCCGCTTGCCCAGCGGCTGCTGGGTCCGCGGGTACAGGAGAACCTGCACGAAGCCGGGGTGTGCGGCGGCCCGGTCGATCTCCGCCGCGGCCAGGGCGGGGGACTCGAACGGCACGGTGATCGAGGCGCGCAGCCGGGGGTCCCGCTCCAGCCAGTGCTCGACCTGCCAGTCGTTGACCGCCGTGGCCAGTGCCGCCCCGTAGGCGTCGTAGCGCTGCTCGGGGGCCCGGTACAGGCAGTTCAGAACCGCGTACTCGACGCCGTACGCGTCCAGCAGCTGCGCGCGCATGAAGTCCAGGTCCGAGCCGGGCGGCCCGCCGGACGGCGGCCAGGCGTCGCGCCTGCTGGCGAGCGGCGCCGCCTTGGGGTAGGCGTAGCCCTTGACGAACGGCGAGAAGGTCCGTGATCCCGCCAGCTCGAGGTGCCGTCGCCAGCGGGCCGGTAGGTACGGCAGCAGCGCGGCGTCCGAGGACACCACGTTGTGAACGTCGCAGTCGATCAGTCCGTTGCCGGGCATCCGGACCTCTCCTCCGGCAGGCCGTACAGCCGGGCCGCGTTCCCGCGCAGCACCAGCGCGCGCTCCGCCGGCGACAGCTGCTCCAGCAGCGCGCTCGGCCGGTCCCCGTGGTGCCAGTGCGGGTAGTCGCTGGCGTGCAGCAGCATCTGCACCGACCCGAGCTGGTCGAGGAAGCGGTCGACCCAGTCCCGGTCGAGGTCGGGCGGGGCGTCGAACGGGGCCACGCTGAGCAGCACGTGCTCCCTGATCAGCCGCGACGGCGGCCGGTCGACCCACGGGACCTCCTGGCGCAGGGCCTTCCAGTTCTTGTCGAAGCGCCACATCAGCGACGGCAGCCAGGTCACCCCGCTCTCCAGCAGCACCACACGCAACCCGGGGTGCGTCGCGAACACGCCCTCACACACCAGGCTGGTCAGCTGGGACTGCAGGGACAGCGCCGCACCGGCGTAGTCCTCGATGTAGTGCGACGGCCAGCCGACCGGCGAGAGGGGGTTGGGCCCGCCGACGCCCGGGTGGATCGCCACCGGCAGGCCGGCCGCCTCGGCCGCCGCGTAGATCGGCCGGTACCCCCGTCGACCCAGCGGTTCCGATGCCGTCGCGAGCAGCAGGACCTGGACGAAACCCGGGTTCCCCGCTACCCGGGCGATCTCCTCCGCCGCCGCGCGGGGATCCCGCGGCGACACCACGATCGAGGCCCGGAAGCGCGGGTCGGCAGCCAGCCAGCGCGCGGCCTGCCAGTCGTTGAGCGCGGCCGCCATCGCCCCCGACCAGTCCGGGTTGTGCAGGGCCTGCACGGCGTAGAGGCAGTTGAGGACCGCGTGACCGGCGCCCCCGCCGTCCAGCACGTGGGCGCGCACCAGGTCCGGGTCCGAGCCCGGCGGCCCCCCGTCGCACCGGGCGTCGGGCCGGGCCGAGAGCGGCATCCCCGGCGGGTAGAACGCCGGGTCGAACCCGTCCACGCCGCTCTCCACGCAGTAGTCCACCCACCGGTCGGGCAGGAACGAGAACAGCGCCGAGATGTCGGGGACGGCGTTGTGCACGTCGCAGTCGACGCAGGTCGGCCAGGCGGTCGTCGCCGACATCGCGCCTCCTCAGGCCGGCCGGGCCTGAGCCCGCCTGCGGAACGACCACATCTGCGGGCCGCGCTCGACCTCGAGGCCCACGTCCCATGAGGTCGCGGGCGGCCCGGCCTCCCGGCGGAACGAGGCGGTCATCCGGCGGGCCAGCGCCGGGTCCTTGCCCAGCCGGCCGGCGATCTGCAGCGCAACCGCTTCGACGTCGGCGTCCTCCACGGCCTGCCAGGCGAGCCCCAGCTCGGCGGCCCGGGCGCCGTCGATCTCCTGGCCGAACAGTCCGACCGCAGCGGCGGCGTCCCGTCCGGCGGCGCGGTTGAGCAGGGTGAAGTGGCCGCCACCGGGGTGCACCCCGATCCGGAGGAACCCCGACAGCAGCCGGGCGTCGCGCGCGACGATCCGCAGGTCGGTGGCCATCATGAGGTTCATGCCCGCGCCCACCGCGGGGCCGCGCACCGCGGCGACGGTCGCCGCCCGGGATCGGCCCACGCGCAGGAACGATCCGTAGAGGGCGTCGATGTCGCGTTGCGCGTCGTCGTCGAGCGGATCTTGCGACGCGTCGGCCAGCACGCCCAGGTCAGCTCCGGCGCAGAAGGATCCACCGGATCCGCGGACCACCGCCGCCCCGACGTCGTCGCGGGCGTCGATCTCGTCGAACGCCGCCATGAGCTCGGCGGCCATCTCCACGGTCAGCGCGTTGCGGCGCTGCGGCGCGGCGAGCGTGACGACGGCGAAGCCGTCGCTGATCTCGCACTGGACCTCGTTCACTGTGGGTTCCCCTCTTCGACGGCGCTGACGACGATGCCTGCCTCGGCGAGCCGGCGGATCTGCTCCGGGCTGTAGCCGAGCTCGGTGAGCACCTCGATCCCGTGCTGCCCCAGTCGCGGTGCCGGGCGTGGCCGCTGCGGGTGCTCGCCGGCGAACGAGATCGGGAACCGGGCGAGCCGCAGCATCCCCTCGGTGGGGTGCTCCACGTGCTCGAACAGTCCGACCGCGGCCAGGTGCTCGTCGGCGAACAGGTCGGGTACCGATCGAACCGGCGCCACCGGGATCTGCGCTGCGCTGAGCATCGCGAGCCACTCGTCGCTCGGCCGGGCCAGTAGTTCCTTCTCGAGGATCTGGTACAGCTCGTCGGTGTGCCGGGTCCGCTCGGTGATCGTGCGGTACCGCGGATCGTCGGCCAGCTCGGATCGGCCGACGAGATCGAAGAACGCCTGCCACTGGGCGTCGGTGTAGACCATGACGCTGAGGTGGCCGTCGGCCGTCCGGTAGGGCTTGCGGTACGGCGAGGCCGTCCGGGCATATCCGGTCGGCCCTCGCGGCGGGTCGAAGACGTAGCCGCCCTGCTGGTCGAGCAGTGTGAAGGCGACCATCGACTCGAGCATCGGGACCTCGATCTCCTGGCCCCGGCCGGTCCGTTCCCGGGCGAGGAGCGCCGAGGTGATCGCACTGACCGCCAGCAGCCCGACGACCTTGTCGGCCACCGGAGTCCGCACGTAGGCGGGCTCGGTGCCCGCGCCCTGGACCGCGGCCAGCCCGCAGCCGGCCTGGATCACGTCGTCGTAGGCGGCCCGGTCCCGGTACGGACCCTCGCCGCCGAACCCGCGCAGCGCGCAGTACACCGCCGCCGGGTTCGCCGCCGCGATCTGGTCGTAGCCGATGCCCAGCCGGTGCGCCGCCGCCGGGCGGATGTTGTGCACGAAGACATCGGCCCCGGCCGCGAGGCGCAGCAGCACCTCGCGGCCCTCCGGGTCCTTGAGGTCCAGCGCGACGCTGCGCTTGCCCTGGTTGGCGTTGAGGAAGACCGGGCCCATCCCGACGCCCCGCTCGTCGCCGATGTAGCGGACGACGTCGCCGGCGGGGGTCTCGACCTTGATGACGTCGGCGCCGAGCTGCGCCAGCAGCAAGGTGCAGTACGGACCCATGAAGGTCGTGGTGAGGTCCACGACCGTGATCCCGGTGAGGGGACCGCCACCCGGTGGTGTCGTCACCACGGCTCCTTCCCGGCCATCAGGTCGGTCAGCACCTGTTCGGTGTGCGCGCCGAGCGCGGGGGCCGGGCTGTGGACCCGGCCCATCGCCGCTCCGTCACGGAGGACGGGGAACACGACGTGCCGCCCGGCGGCGCTGTCCGCGACGATGCCGCGCGTCCGCACATGGGGTGATCGGCCGGCCTCGGGCACGGACAGCACCCGGTGCGCCGGGATGTCCGCCGCGGCGAACGCCGCCAGCCACTCGGTGGCCGGGCGGGCACGGACCGCGCGGCGCAGCAGCGTGACGAGTTCGTCGCCGGCTGCGCGCCGCGCCGTCGCGGAGCCGAAGCGGGGATCGGCGAGTGCCGGGACCTCCTCGGCGAGCATCGCGGCGAGGCGTTCCCAGAAGTGCTCCTCGACGGCGCCGATCGCGATCGTCACGCCGTCCGCGGCCTCGAAGAGATCGTTGGCCGGGTGCAGGTGCGAGTGGTCGGTCCCCTGGTCGTCGAGGTTCGCATCGGCTCGGACACTCGCGAAGGCCAGGGCCGCGTCGGTGATCGCCAGGTCCAGGTGCGCGCCCTCGCCGGTGTCCCGCCGCTGGTAGAGCGCGGCGAGGATCGCGACGGTCGCGTAGGTGGACGCGGCCAGGTCGCTCACCGGTACCCCCGGGCGCCGCGGCAGCCGGTCGCCCCAGCTGCCGGGGAAGGACAGCACGCCACTCGCCGCGAGGTAGGTGACGTCGTGGCCGGGAACGTCGCGGAGCGGGCCGGTCTGCCCGAACCCGGACACCGAGCAGTAGACGATCGAGGGGTTGACCGCGCGCACCGCGGAGTAGGACATGCCGAGCCGGTCCACGACGCCGGGCCGGAAGCCCTCGACGAACACGTCGGCTCCGGCGGCCAGCCGCCGGCCCAGCTCCTGGCCGCGGTCGGTCTTCAGGTCGAGCACGACGCTGCGCTTGTTCCGGTTCGCCGACTCGTGCAGGGCGCCGGGCAACTGCCGTGCCGCGTCACCGCCGGGCCCCTCCACCTTGATCACACTGGCGCCCAGGTCCGCCAGGATCTGCGTGCAGAACGGGCCGGGCAGGTAGGAGCTCAGGTCGAGCACCCGCACCCCGGACAAGCACCCGGGAGGCGCCGTGATCGGTGTGGGCGCCGACGCCCCGGTCATCGGGCCGCCACCGCGGGGGGCCGACCGGTGAGCAGGTTCCACAGCCCGCCGGGGCCGGCACCGGTCACCCGCGCACCCAGCTCGCCGGACCACTCGGACTCGGATCCGTACTCGTCGCGCCAGGACATCAGCCGGCGGGTGTGCAGGTGGAGCTCGTGCTCGGTGGTGAAGCCGATCGCACCGTGCACCTGGTGGCCGACCGCGATCGCGACCGAGGCCGCGTGCCCCGCGCAGATCTTCGCCGCCATCACGACGTCGGCAGAGCTGTTGTCCTGCTCGAGCGTCTCCACGGCGAGCTCGGTGATGGCCCGTGCCTGCTCTACGGCGCCCGCGAGCGCGGCGATCTGCTGCTGCACGGCCTGGAACCTGCCGATCGGCCGGCCGAACTGCTCGCGTTCGCCCGCGTACCGGACGGTCAGGTCGAGCACCCGGCGCAGGGACCCGACCATGAGCAGCGACCGGCCGAGCGCCCCCCGTAGGACGATCCTCGTGCTGTCCGCGGCGTTGCCTGCGGGCAGGGGCCGACAGTCGACACCGGAGGGTGGCAGCACCAGGGTGTCGCGAGGTTCACCGGCGAGGTTCGTGCCCGGCTCGATCGTGCAGTCGCGGGGATCGATCACCGCGTGGACCGACCGGCCCGGCTGCCCGGGTGCGGCGGCGAGCACCAGGATCTGCCGGGCGGCCCGGGCCCACGGAACCCCGCCGACCCGGCCGACCATGCGATGGCCGGGTCCGTCCGGCACGAGTACGGCGGACGCGGCGGCCGGGGGTACGACGGTGAGCGGTCCGGGCGGAACCGCGAGCCCGGCGCACGCCAGCGCCCAGCCGGCGAGCAGGGCGGTCTCGACCAGCGGTACCGGCGCCGCGTGGTACCCGCAGGCCTGGACCACGGTGGCGAGGTCACGCAGGTCGCCGCCAGGGCCGCCCGCGGGCTCGGGGACCGACACGAGGGTGAGGCCGGACTCCTCGAGCAGTTGCCACAGGCTCGCGCTCCAGCCTTGCCGGGCGGCCTCGTCACGTGCGGTTCCCGCTCGCTCCTCCAGCATCGCGGACACAGTGGAGCGGAGCATCTCGCGGTCGTCCATCTCAGGTCCCCAGCCCGCGCGCCACCAGTCCGCGCAGGATCTCGTTCGTGCCGCCGCGCAGTGTGAACGACGGCGCGGCGAGCTGCGCCTCGCGCAACAGTGTGTGGAGCGGGCCGCCGTCGGCCGGATGGGGCCCGGGCCGGCAGGCACGCCGGGTGATGTCGATGATCTCGCCCTCCAACCGGGTGCCGAGGTCCTTCACGAGCGCGGCCGCGGTGTCCGTCGGGCTCCGTCGCTCGATGAGGTCCTGCACCTGCACCGAGAGGGCGCGCAGCGCCCAGAGCCGTGCGGTGACCGAGCCGATGTCGGCGAGCGCCGCCTCCCCGTGCGCGGTGCGGCCGGCGACCAGCTCGGCGAACAACGGGAAGGTGCTGAGGTAGCGCTCGGGTCCGCTGCGCTCGTGCGCCAGTTCCGACATCACCCCGCGCCAGCCGTCCCCGACCGCGCCGACGACCATGCCCGCCGGCACGTCGACGTCGTCGAGGGTGACCTCGGTGAAGTGCGCCTCGCCGGTCATCACCTCGATCGGGCGCACGTGCACCCCCGGGGCATCGAGCTTGATCAACATCTGGCTGAGCCCGGTGTGCCGGTCGCCGCCCGGCGCCGCGGTCCGGACGAGTGCGAGCAGGTAGTGGCTCCGGTGCGCGTGGCTGGTCCACACCTTGCGCCCGTTCACCCGCCAGCCGGTCGCGGTCGGGACGGCCCGGGTGCGGACCGACGCGAGGTCGGAGCCGCTGTCGGGCTCGCTCATCCCGGCGGCGATGAACAACCGCCCACGCGCCATGGCGGGCAGGAGGGTCTGCTTCTGCTGCTCGCTGCCCACGCGGAGCAGCAGCGGGCCGGTCTGCCGGTCGGCGATCCAGTGCGCGGCCACCGGTGCGCCCGCGGCGAGCAGCTCCTCGATGACGGTGAACCGCTCGCGCGCCGAGCGGCCTCCCCCGCCGTAGCGCTGCGGCCACGTCATGCCGAGCCAACCGCGGTCGCCCAGCTTGCGGCTGAACTCCACCGAGTGCCCCTGGATCCATGAGTCGCAGGACGGCCGGAACGAGCCGGCGGCAGACTCCTCGGCCAGGAACCGGCGCACCTCCGTGCGCAAGCCGGTGAGCGTCGACTCCACTGTCGTCATCGTGACCGGCCTTCTTCTCGTCGCCACCGATCGACCACGCTGCCGTCCGGATACTGAATATGATGCGCATCATATGGGCAACGATCGGGCGGAAGTCAAGGGTGCGTCCGGGCTGGCCGGACAGGTGTGGCCTGCGGATCCGATGGCAGTGATCGGCCACGTCGATCAATTCCGGGCTCGGGACATGTCGAGTTCGACGAGGAATCGACAGGCCGCGGTCGGGTGGCCCGAGTCGGCCGAGGGGGGCGCGGAGCGGCGCGGTCCGATTTGCGGAACGCTGCTTGACACGTCATGGCGCCTCCTGCACATTGCTGCACATCAATCGCAGACATGCAAGCATGCGAGCCCTAGGGTGACGGCCCGGTGTAACGGTGTTCCGCTGCGTCAGGACGGCCCGGACCGCGCGGTGGAGGACGCGCCTGGACAACGTCGGAGCAGGCCCTGTCACATCGAGGTGACCGAACGTGACCCTGACGTTTCAGTCCGACCCGGACCCCGACCTGGATCGGGGCGGACCGTGGCGCCCCGACGTGTCCGAGAGCGGCCGCCGCATCCACCTCCGGCCTGAGATCGCGCTGTCCTGGGAGCGGTCCGCGCGCAGTGGCGTCGGGCGCAGCGCAGTGAACGTCCCCCGCAGCTCCGGCGGCGATCGCCCCGCTCGTCTCCTGCGGGCGGCAGAAGCCGTGATTGAGAGGCTGGCCGGTCGGCTGCACGGGCTGCCCTTGGCGGTCGTCCTGGCCGACGCGGACGCGCGGGTCGTGGCGCGCCGGATCGGACGGGAGGACGTGCGGGCCTGGCTCGACCGGCTCCGCATCGCTCCCGGCTCGCTACTGGCCGAGGAGATCATCGGGACGAACGCGGTCGGGTGTGCGGTGGAGGAGCGTCGGCCGTTCGTCGTGGTCGGTGCCGAACACTATCGGATGAATCTGGGGCGGCTCAGTACGCGCGCCGTGCCGGTCCGGCACCCGGTCACCGGCGTCGTCAAAGGTGCACTCGCCCTCGCGTGCCGGACCGAGGACGACAACGTGCTGATGCTGCCGCTGGTGGAAGAGGCCGCGGCACGGATCGAGGCCCGGCTGGCGGACAACATCACGCGGCAGGAGCGACTACTGCTGGACCGCTTCCTGCAGGTCACCCGCCGGTCGGCGGGGGCCGTGGTGTGTCTCAACCGCGACCTGCTCATCAGCAACACCCTCGCCGGTCCGCTCGTCAGCCCGGCCGACCAGCCGTTGCTCTGGGACTGGGCCACGAGAGTGCTCGCCTCCCGCGACGAATACTGCGGCGAGCTGCGGCTGGCCGAGGGCGTCGTCGTACATGCCCGCTGCACGACCGTGCGCGACGACGAGGTTGAGGCCGGCATCCTCATCGAGATGCGGCCACGCCCGGCCGCCCTGGGGTGTGCCGGCCCGGGCGTCGCGCACTCCCGCGCTGGAGGGGGCGGCAGCAGCTGCCCGCTGCCCGGCCGCAGCGCGGCGGCGGAGCGGCTTCGTCGCGAGCTCGCGGCGGTGGCCGAGGCCCGGCGACCGGTCCTGATCTCCGGCGAGCCCGGGACCGGCAAGGCCTTCCTTGCCCGCCACCTGCACGAACTCGACGGCACGGGCGGCGTTGTCACGGTCCTCGAGACCGGGCAGTGCCCGGACGACCCGGGGGCATGGTTCGACCGCCTGCGGATCGGCCTGGCCGCCCCCGGCACGCTGGTGCTGCGCCACATCGACGAGTTGCCCGCCGAGCTGGCCTTGCGCGCAGTGAGCCTCGTCGAGACCGCCGACGAGCGAGCGGTGCGGGTGATCGCCACTGCCCGGCTGGCCGAGCACGACGATGCGGCGACCCGGTTGCGCGACTGCTTCCCGGCACGGTTGCAGTTGCCTCCGCTGCGGCAGCGGGTCGAGGACATCCCCGATCTCGCCCGGGCTTTCGTCCGCGACCTCGCCGGCCACACGCCGAAACCACGTCTGGAACCGGCCACGCTGCAGAACCTGATGGGTCAGGTCTGGGCAGGCAACATTCGCGAGCTGCGCACGGTGCTGAGCAGCGCGTTGATGCGCTCGGCCGGGCGGGACATCGCGATCAAGCATCTGCCGCCGGAGTACCGCACCGCGCCGATCCGGCACCGGCTGACGTCGCTGCAGCGGGCCGAACGCGAGGCGGTGCTGAACGCGCTGGACGACAGCGGCGGCAACAAGCAGGCCGCGGCCGAGCTGCTCGGGATCGCGCGGTCCACGCTCTACCGCAAAATCAGATCTCTGGGGATCGACGGCCGCTGTCTGAGCGGTTGAGATCAGGGGCGGCCACGTGTCGTCCGAGCAGGTGGAGAAGGACACCCGGCAGCGGCTCAGCGGCGCCACACCACCGGACGCGTCACCAGGTCCTTGTGCTTCTTGTGCCAGTAGCCGTCGGCCTCGTCGAGGTGGTCGCGCATCATCTGCTCGGCGCGGTCGCCGTCCCGGGCGCGGAGGGCCTCGATGATGCGCTCGTGCGCGTGGGCGGCCATGACGTAGCGCCGCGCCGAGTAGGTGACGCCGCCGGCGAGGCCGTCGGCGACGCAGCCGAGGCTCTCGACGAAGACCTGCAGCACGACGCTGCGCGCGGCTCGGGCCAGCGTCGCGTGGAAGATCCGGTTCTGCTCCTGGAAGACCTCCGGGTCCGGGGCCTGCAGGACCAGGCGGACGGTCTCGTCCATGATCTCCAGGTCCGCCTCGGTGATCCGGCTGGCGGCCAATCGGGCGATCGTGGGCTCGAGCGCCCGGCGAGCCTCCATCACGTCGTCGAGCGAGGCGGCCTCGAACTGCAGGATCAGCGTGAGGGCCTCGCTCAGGTCCTCGGGGCGGGGCCGCCGCACGACCGGCCCTCCACCCGGTCCGGGACGCAGCGTGATGACGTTGCGGGTCTCCAGCAGCCGCAACGCCTCCCGGATGGTGGAGCGGCCGACGTCGAAGCTTTCGATCATCTCCCTCTCGGTGGGCAGCACGCTCCCGGCCACGAGCCCGGCCTCCACGATGTGGTTCGCCAACTCCCGGGCTATGACCTCCGACATCTTCGGGCCCCGCCGATCACTTCTCTGCACACCGGTTCTCATTCTGACGCACCTGCCACGGAGAAATGGGGACGCGGTCCGCCGTGCGCCTCGCGGCGACGCGGCGACGGGGGGCTCGCCGCCCGACCGGCTAGCGACAATAGCTGCACATGATGATGATAAGACTACGGTCTCCTCGGCTGGAGCGCTCCTCGTCGCCCACACCGGCGTCCGCGACATCTCTGCAGCTCGAGGCCTATCGGGGGGTGCAGGCGACTCGTTCGCCGCCGTCGGGTGCTGCCCCCGGCGGCCGGTTCTGTTGCACTATCGGACAGCTCCACCCGCCGCTGTCGGGCTAGCGTTCGTCACCAGGAGACCTCCTGACCGTTTCGGTCGAATCCGGTCACACACGGCATTGGCGTGAAACGGCTGAGGGTGCCGTTGTACGGGCCCGGTCTGAGGGCCCTCATCTCTCCCGGTGAAGGAGTCCAGGTGAAGTTCGTCTTTTTCATGCTCCCCGCACTTCCGGCCTCGGAACGCGAGCGGGAGGCACTGCGTCCGATCGGTCACCGGACCGAGAAGTGGCAGCAGATGCTGACCGAGGTCCGCGAGCTGTCCAAGATGGCCGACGACTACGGCTTCGAGGCCATCTGCTTCCCGGAGCACCACCTGCACACCGAGGGTATGGAGCAGGGCGGTCCGAGTTCGCTGTACCTGGACGTCGCCCACCACACCAAGAACATCAAGGTCGGCCCGGTCGGCTACGTGATGCCCAGCCACAACCCGGTCAAGCTGGCCATCGACACGGCGTGGCTGGACCAGATGACCCAGGGCCGGACGGTCGTCGGCATGGCGCGCGGGTACCAGGAGCGCTGGTTCAACGCCTTGACCCAGCTGCTCCCGGTTCAGACGGCGACCAGCGACGCGAGCGAGCGCGACAAGCTCAACCGCGAGCTGTTCGAGGAGTGCTACCAGATCCTCAAGCTGGCCTGGAAGGAGGAGGCATTCAGCTACGACGGGAAGTTCTACAAGTTCCCCTACCCGCACCCGGCCTCCCCGTGGCCGGCAGCGGACTACACCCGCCGGTTCGGCGCCGACGGCGAGATCGGTGACGACGGCCTGCTGCACAAGATCTCGGTTGTGCCCAAGCCGTACCAGAAGCCGCACCCGAAGATGTTCCAGGCGTTCTCGATGAGCGAGAACACGATCCGGTGGACGGCCCGCGAGGGGATCACCCCCATCATCCTGACCTCGATCCCCGAGGACTACCACAAGATGGTCGAGGCCTACCAGGACGAGGCGAAGCAGCACCTCGGCCTCGACCTGGCGCTCGGTGAGAACACCGGGGTGCTGCGGTCGGTCCACTTCGGCCGAAACAAGGACGAGGCGATGCGCCAGGCGTCGCGAGGGGTGTCGGGAGTGGGCTGGAAGCACTTCTGGGGCCACCACGGCTTCTACGAGGTCTTCCGCCGGGCCGGCGAGACCGGCGATGTGCCACGCACGATCGAGCGGATGGAGGAGTCGCACTACCTCTACGCCGGCGACCCGGGCGCGGTGGCCGAGAAGATGCACGAGCTCGCGGACAACGGCAACCCGGAGTACTTCGTCTGGTGGTCCGACCAGGGCATGTTGCCGTTCAACGAGGTGAAGCGGAACCTTCAGCTGTTCGGCGAGAAGATCATGCCGCAGTTCCCCGGCTGAGCCCCCGCAGGCGGGGCGGGCGGCTCCGGTGCGAACGGGCCACCGCCCCCGGGCCGGCCGAGCGGTTGCCGCCCAGGCCCGTGGCGGTGCCGACCGGCCGGCCCGGCTCTCTCCCCGATGTTCGCGTTCGCGGACGGCAACGGCCGGCTGGCCGAGAACGCGCCGGCATCCAAGCCCACTGCGAGTGGCGGTGGGCGGTTCCCCTACATGAGGAGATGGTATGGCGTTCTTCACCGTGGTGTGGAAGTACACCGACGACGCCGAACTGATCGACCAGGCGCGCGGCCCGCACGCCGCGTACCTCAAGGAGCAGGTGGCCAACGGCGTCGTGCGCGTCGCGGGCCCCTTCGAGGACGGCACCGGCGGGGTCCTCGTGGCCGAGGTCGCCGACCGGACCGCGCTGAAGTCGTTGCTCGACGGCGACCCCTACGTCGCGCAAGGCGTGGTCGTGGACAGCCAGATCTACCCGTTCAAGCCGGTGCTCGGAGCGCTGGCCGGCTGACGGGTCGCCCACCAGACATCTCAGGAAGGACGACGATGTCCGCACGACCCGCACCCCTCGAGTCGATCGATGTGGGCGACATCCGGGTGACCTACCTGCCCGACGGCGACGCTTCCGTCGCGGCCGGCACGGTGTTCCCGGCCTCGAACGACGCGCTCTGGGAGGCTCACCGGGAACTGTTCGACGCCGACGGGAAGCTGTTGTTGACCCTGGGCGGGTTCCTGGTCGAGACCGGCGACAAGAAGATCGTCGTCGACCTGGGCTTCGGGGACATGACGGTCCCGTTCGACCCGGTGGATGGTGAGTTCCGCGGCGGCAAGCTGCTGTCGAGCCTGCGCCAGGCCGGCGTCGAACCGGCCGACGTCGACGTCGTGTTCTACACGCACATGCATCTCGACCACGTCGGCTGGACCTCCCAGAACGGCGCGCTGACCTTCCCCAACGCCCGCCACGTCGTCGGTGAGGGCGAGTTCGAGTTCTGGCAGGGGGTCACCGACGAGGGGCTGGTCGCGGTCGGGCCGCACCCGGAAGCAGTCCAGGCGCCGCTGGTGAACCGCATCGAGTCGGTGGGCGACGGGGCGGTCATCGCCCCGGGGATCAACGTGCTCGCGAGCCCGGGGCACACGCCCGGCCACTGCTCGGCGGTGATCTCATCGGGCGAGGACAGGGCGATCATCCTGGGCGATGTCGTGCACTGCCCGCTGCAGTTGGCGGACGGTGATCTGCGGATCATCTTCGACGTCGATCCGGACACGGCTGCGCGCACCAGGGACAAGATCGCCGCGGAGCTCGAGGGCGGCCCCAGGGTCATCGGCGCCGATGGGCACTTCAGCGGATCGGCCTTCGGCCGCATCGTCCGCGGAACCGGCCGGCGCTGGGTGAGCCTGGCCGAGGAGCCCGCCCGATAGGGCGGGTGCCGGTCACGACGTCAGGAGAATCGGTGGCATTCGAAGTCAACAAGGTCGTGACGGACCGGACCGCGGAGGACAGATCGGTGTTCTCCGAGGAGACACCCGTCGAGCCGGGGTCCGTGCTGGGGCTGGAGATCTACAACATCTGGGGCACCGACGACGGCATCCCGTTCGTCGGCGCCGGGAACAACCCCGCAACGGTGCCGTTCCCGTTCTTCCCCGGGCCGGGCGGAACGCGGTTCGTCGTCGTGCGGTTCCCTCCCGAGTCGGCCGAGCCGGCGGAGGCGGCCGGTGCCAGCCCCGAGGAGATCGCGGCGGACGCCGAGCGGAGGCAGCCGGGCCTGGTCGGAGTGTTCGACCCCGACGCCCCGGGCATGCACACCACCGACAGCATCGACTACGGCATCTGCGTGGACGGCGAGGTGTACCTGGAGCTCGACGACGGTGCCGAGGTGCACGTCACCCCCGGGACCTGCGTGGTGCAGCGGGGCACTCGCCACGCCTGGCGCAACCGCAGTGACAGGCCCTGCACGATGGTGTACGTCCTCGTGGGCGCAGATCGGAAGTCCGGCTGACGGCAGGGCGGGTGGGCGGGCGGTGCGGATCGCGACCACCGCCCGCCCGCCGGCCGCGATGTCGGCGGTTGTGGCGCGCTTCGCCGAGCCAGCGACCCGCGGCCAGGGCGAGCAGCACGTCGAGCCGGCTGTCGTCGAACGACCCGGGGACATTCCTTGGCCGCCTGCTGGACCCGGTAGCGCACGGTGTTGCGGTGCAGCATCATCACCTGCGCGGTGCGGGCGGGCCGCAACGCCGCCTGGTCGGCGCTCCGGGAGTCCGACAGGTCCGGCGGCACATGACCGTGAACCGATGCCCACAGGCGGTCCCGGCAGGGGCGCTGTCCGGCGCGGCGTGATTGAGTGATCGCGTGGGTGGCGAGCAGGGGACGAGCGGCTCGGGCGGGCTGCCGGCTCCGCCCGAACTGCTGGCGGCGCCGGGTTATGTGGCGCGTCGGCTGCATCAGGCGTACGTGGCCGCGTGGGTGCGGATGGTGGACCCGAAGCTGACCGGGCCGCAGTTCGCCGTGCTCACCGCGGTGAACGCCTACCCCGGCGTGGAGCAGGGCTCGCTCGCCACCTCGGTCGCGCTCGACCGCTCGACGATGGCCAGCATCGTGCGCCGTCTGGAGGAGCGCGGGCTGATCACCCGGGAGACCCCGGCCGAGGACGGCCGCAAGCGCCTGCTGTTCCTCACCGAGGACGGCGGCGCGACACTGCGCGCCGCCGACCGTCGCGCTCGCGAGCTCGATGTGCTGCTGATGCAGGGCTACGACGCCGAGCAGCAGGATGCCCTGCTGCGCCAGCTCACGGCCCTCTCCGAACACTGGGAGAGCCTCGTCGACGACTGATCGTCGGCCGGACCCGCCCGCCGGGGCGTGGTCGCGGCGCCCGGGCCGTTCGGTTTCTGACGCGTTACAGCTCGGCGAACCCCTTGCTTTTCCGGATCGTCAGTGTTCGGATTATCTCGGTCAGGACGCCGCACCCGGGGTCCTGAGCTGCTGAGAGACCGAGACCGGACCGCCCCCGGACATCTGTCCACCGTGGGATCAACGGCGGTCCTGGCGCGCCCGTCGGCGGGCGCGAGACCAGAGGCGACCTTGTCGTGGAGGAACCGTGCCGTCCAGCCAGTCGTACGCAGCCACCATCGCCGGTGGCGGTCTCGGTGGGCTGACCACCGCGCTCTCGCTGCGCCAGCGCGGGCTGCGCACCACCGTCCTGGAGCAGGCGGCCCAGTTGGGTGAGGTGGGCGCCGGCATTCAGACCGCGCCCAACGCCAGCCGGATCCTCATGGGGCTGGGCCTGCGCACGCGGCTGGAGGCCATCCGCACCGAGCCTCTGGACCAGGTGCGGCGGCGCTGGCAGGACGGCAGCATCATCGCCCAACTTCCGCTCGGCGACCGCGTGAAGCGCGAGTACAACGCGCCCTACTGGCACTACCACCGCGCCGACCTGCACCGGGTGCTGCTCGACGCCTGCCTGGACCCCGACGGCCCCGGCCCGGTCGTCGAGGTGCACACCGATGCGAAGGTCGTCGACATCGACCGGACCGACCCCGCCCGGCCGGTCGCGATCACCGCCGACGGCCGCCGCTTCGCCGGTGACGTCCTCGTCGGCGCCGACGGCATCCGGTCCAGCGTGCGCGACGCGATGGGCCTGCCCGACACGCTCGTCTTCTCCGGGGAGATGGCCTACCGCGCGCTCATCCCCGGCGACAAGATCGCGGCCGACCCCGCGACACGGTTCCTGCTGGACCGCTTCCACTCCACCATCTGGTACGGCCCGGACCGCCACCTCGTGCACTACATGATCCGCGGCGGGGAGTTCCTCAACGTCGTCGCGATCGTGCCGAACACCCTCGACGTCTCGACGACGTGGACCGCCCCGGCCACCGCCGACGAGCTCGTCGACGCGTTCCCCGGGTGGGACGACCGGGTGGCGGCGATGCTGTCCAAGGCCGAGGGCGATGCGTCGAGCTGGGCGCTGTTCCGCCGCCGCCGCGACCCGGTGTGGGTGGACGGCCACGTGGCCCTGCTCGGCGACGCCTGCCACGCGATGCTGCCCTACCAGGCCCAGGGCGCCTCGCAGGCGATGGAGGACGCCGCCGTCCTCGCCGAGGAGCTCGGCGCCGTGACCCGCGACGGCATCGCCGGGGCGCTCACCCGCTATGTGTCCCGCCGGGCCAAGCACGCCGGCATGGTGCAGGACGCGTCGCTGGAGAACATGCGCTTCTACCACCTGCCCGACGGGCCGGAGCAGGAAGAGCGCGACCGCAAGCTGCGCTCCTTCAACGGTGAGTCCGATGTCTCCTACGACTGGCTGTGGAGCGGCACGCCGCTGAACGACCCTGATCTCGAGTCCTTCTCCTACCCGTTCGTGCGCTGACCCCCGTACCGAGAAACCGGAGCCCACATGCGTACAGGCGACCAGGTCGTCCAGGACCTCCCGTGGAAGTGGGGGGTGCAAGGAAAGATCTTCATCATCGGCGGGCTCGGCTACATGTTCGATGCCTGGGACGTCGCGCTCAACGGCTTCCTGACCCCGCTGCTGGCGCAGGAGTTCGACCTCTCCACCGGTGAGCGCGGGCTCGTCGCCACGGCGAACCTCGTCGGCATGGCCGTCGGCGCCGTCGCATGGGGCACGATCGCCGACCGGCTCGGCCGCAAGCGCGCGTTCAGCCTGACGCTGCTGATCTTCGCGCTGTTCTCCGTGCTCGGCGCACTGTCGCCGAGCTGGGAGATCTTCCTGGCGCTGCGCTTCCTGGCCGGCGTCGGCCTGGGCGGCTGCATCCCGGTGGACTACGCGCTGGTCAGCGAGTTCTCCCCGAGGAAGCAACGGGGCAAGGTACTGGCCGCGATGGACGGCTGGTGGCCGATCGGCGCCACGCTGTGCGGTGTCGCCTCCACCCTGCTGCTTCCGCTGGACGGCAACTGGCGCTGGATGCTCGCGGTGATGATCCTGCCCGCGCTGCTGCTGTTCTGGGTGCGCCGGGGCATTCCGGAGTCGCCCATCTACCTGTCCCGGATGGGCCGCGAGGCCGAGGCCCGCGCGGTGATCGACGACCTGGTCACGAAGACCGGCGGCACCCCCGAGCCCTACGAGATCCCGCTCCCGGTGGCCGCGGAGCACAAGCGCACCCGTGGGCTCTCCGCCGCCGTCGAACAGCTGCGCCTGGTGTGGAGCTTCAACCCGAAGATCACGTCAGTGGCCTGGCTGCTGTTCATCACCGTCATGCTCGTCTACTACGCCGCGCTGAGCTGGATGCCCTCGATCCTGCGCGCCCAGGGCATGGGCGACTACGCGGCGTTCGCCGGGACCACGGTGATGAACGCGGTCGGCATCCTCGGTGTCCTCACGTCGGTGCTGCTCGTCGAGGTCGTCGGGCGGAAGTGGGTCATCGGGGTGGCGGCTCCGCTGGCCGCCGCGGCCCTGGTCGTGTTCGCCCTGGTGCTGGACGCGCCCGCCGCGGCGCTGACCATGATCGGCGTCTTCGGGTTCCTGATCCTCGTCGCCATCCCGGTGATGTACGCCTACGTCTCCGAGCTGTACCCGACCGAGCTGCGGGCCAGCGGGTTCGGCTGGGCGTCGTCGTCGAGCCGGGCGGTCACCGGGTTCACCCCGCTGATCTTCGGCAGCCTGCTGTGGCCGGTGCTGGGCCTACCGCTGACGTTCACCGCGCTCGGTGTCGTCGTGGTCGCCGCCGTGGTGTGGATGGCCGTCGCCGCCCCGGAGACCCGGGGTCGCGAGCTCGACCGGATCACCGGCGACGAGGAGCCGGTCGTGGTGGCGCCCGCCGACGCGGCCGACGCGACCGCCCGATGCTGAGCGAGGCTTGACCGTATGAAGCCCGCCGCCTTCACCTACCACCGCGCCCGCTCCGTGGCGGGCGCGGTGGGGCTCCTCGAAGAGCTCGGGGACGACGCGAAGATCATCGCCGGGGGTCAGAGCCTGGTCGCGATGATGAACTTCCGGCTCGCCCGGCCCGAGCATCTGATCGACATCGCGCGCGTGCCGGGGCTGGACCACATCCGCCGCGACGGCGACGCGCTGCGGATCGGTGCGCTGGTCACCCACCACGCCGTCGAGACCGCCGAGCTGGGGCCGGACTTTACGGTGATCTCCGACGCGATGCGCTGGGTCGGGCACCTGCCGATCCGGACCCGCGGCACCGTCGGCGGCAGCCTGGCGCACGCCGACGCCACCGCCGAGTGGTGCCTGCTCGCCGTGCTGCTCGACGCGCAGGTCGTGGCCGAGGGGCCGTCGGGGCAGCGGACGATCCCGGCTGCGGAACTGTTCCAGGGCGTGTTCGCCACGGCCCTGGAGCCCGACGAGCTGATCGTCGAGGTGGTGTTCCCGCGGCTCGCCCCGCGCGCCGCGCTCACCGAGTTCGCCGAGCGGCGCGGGGACTTCGCCGTCGTCGCGGCTGCGGTGGACCTCGGCACCGATTCCGAGGCACCCCGGGTCGTGCTCGGCGGCGTCGCACCGGTTCCGCTGCGCGTGCCCGCCGCGGAACAGGTGCTGGCCGGCGGCGGCGGGTTCGCCGCGGCCGCAGACGCCGCGGCCGCTGCCATCGACCCCCGTGACGAGCCGGGCGTGAGCGCGCACTACCGCCGCGCGCTCACCCGCACGCTCGTCGTCCGCGCCTGTGAGGAGGCCGCTTCCCGATGAGCTCTGCTACGACGTCCGGGCCCCACTTCCGGCGCGACGGCACGTGGGTCGGCGCCTCGGTGCCGCGCCGCGAGGACCCGCGGCTGCTCGCCGGGCGCGGCCGGTTCGTCGACGACATCACGCTGCCCGGCATGCTGCACGCGCAGTTCGTCCGCAGCACCGTGGCCCACGGCGTGATCACCTCCGTCGACCTGTCCGCGGTCCGGGAGGTGCCCGGTGTCGTCGCCGCGTTCACCGCCGCCGACCTCGGTCTCGCCGACATCACCGCGATCCTGGACCGGCCCGGCCACGAGTTCGTGCCCACCGACATGCCGGTGCTGGCCCGCGACCGGGTGCGCTACGTCGGGGAGCCGATCGCGATCGTCGTCGCGCGTGACCCGTACGCCGTCGAGGACGGTCTGGAGGCCGCGGTCGTCGAGTACGAGGACCTGACCCCGGTCGTCTCGGACACCGCGGCGCTGGCCGAGGGTGCCCCGCTGGTGCACGACAACGCCCCCGCGAACACCCTCGTCGACGTGTCGCTGTTCGCCACCGAGGGCATCGACGACGTCTTCGCCGAGGCCGACTGCGTGGTCCGGGTCCGGACCAAGACGGGCCGGCAGAACGCACTGCCGCTGGAGACCCGCGGCGTCGTCGCCGACTGGGACGACCGCGACGAGCAGCTGCGCGTGCAGACCTGCACCCAGGTCCCGCACCAGGTACGCACCGTGCTGGCGCACTGTGCCGGGCTGGACGAGAAGCAGGTCCGGGTCACCGTGCCGGACATGGGCGGCGGGTTCGGGCAGAAGTGCGTGGTGGGCCGCGAGGAGATCGCCGCCGCGGCCGCCGCGCTGCGCCTGCGCAAGCCGGTGAAGTGGATCGAGGACCGCCGCGACGCGCTGACCGCCGCGTTCCTCGCCCGCGAGCAGCGCTACGACGTCCGCGCCGCCTTCGACGCCGACGGCCGGATCCTCGCGATCGACGCCGACGTCGTCTGCGACATGGGCGCCTACTCCTGCTACCCGTTCACCGCCGGTATCGAGCCGCTGATGGCCTCGGCGGAGATGCCCGGGGTCTACAAGCTGCCCGCGTACCGGGTGCGCGGGCGCGCCGTGACCACGAACAAGGCGCCCACCGCGCCCTACCGCGGGGTGAGCCGGCCGCAGTACGTGATGGTCGTCGAGCGGCTGTTCGAGCGAGCCGCCCGCGAGCTCGGCCTCGATCCGGTGGAGATCCGGCGGCGCAACGTGATCACCGTGTTCCCCTACACCGGGATCAACGGCATCACCTACGACCCGGGCTCCTACCGGGAGTCGCTCGACCTGTGTGAGCAGGTGCTCCGCGACGAGGGCTGGTACGACGTCCGGGACGAGCCGGGCCGGGTGATCGGCATCGGCTACGCCTGCTTCTCCGAGCGCACCGGCTACGGGTCTGACGCGTTCGCGCAGCGCAGGATGTCGGTCGTCCCCGGGTTCGACATCTCCGAGATCCGGATGGACACCACCGGCACCGTCGTCGTCACCAGCGGGACGATGAGCCACGGGCAGAGCCACGAGACGACGATGGCGCAGATCGTGGCCGACCGGCTCGGCATCGACATCGCCCGGGTGAAGATCGTCCAGGGCGACACCGACCGGATCACCTACGGGTGGGGCTCCTTCGCCAGCCGCTCGATCACCATCGGCGGCAGCGCGGTCGCGGCGGCGTCGGTGAAGCTCGCCGACGTGCTCCGGGAGATCGCCGCCCACCTGCTGGGCGCCGACGTCGACTCGACCGAGCTCGACGGCGCGGGCGGCGTCCGGCTGCGCGACGCCCCCTCGCACCGGCTGTCCTTCGCCGAGATCGCCGACGTCGCGTACCTGAAGGCGCACCTGCTGCCCAAGGGTGTGGGCCCCGGGCTGGCCGCGACGGCCAGCTTCGACGTGGCCGGCGACGGGACGTTCTCCAACGCCACGCACGGGGTCGTCGTCGAACTGGACCGGGGCACCGGGGGCGTGCAGATCCTGCGCTATGTCTGCGTCGAGGACTGCGGCGTGGCGATCCACCCGCAGGTCGTCGAGGGACAGTGCCGCGGCGGGATCGCCCAGGGCATCGCCGGTGCGCTGTTCGAGCAGGTCACCTACGACGCCGCCGGGCAACCGCAGTGCCCGAGCTTCATGGAGTACAAGGTCCCGACGGCCGCCGAGATCCCCGACGTGGACATCCACCACCTCGAGACGCCGTGCGCGTTCACCGAGAGCGGAGCGAAGGGCGCGGGGGAGGGCGGCACCATCGGCGCGCCCGGCGCCGTGCTCAACGCTGTCAACGACGCGCTGCGCGGCACCGGCGTGGAACTCGACGACACCCCGATCGCGCGGGAGACCGTGCACCGTGCCCTGGAGGTTGCTCATGTCTGAGGTCCAGCTGATCGAGCTGACCGTCAACGGCGAGCGGCACGACCTCGCGATCGAGCCCCGCCGCACGCTCGTCGACGTGCTGCGCCACGACCTCGGGCTCACCGGCACCCACGTCGGTTGCGAGCACGGGATCTGCGGGGCGTGCACGGTGCTCGTCGACGGCGCACCGGTGCGGGCCTGCCTGATGTTCGCCGCGCAGGCCGAGGACGCCGACATCCGCACCGTCGAGTCGCTCGCGGGGCCCGACGGTTCGCTGAACGACCTGCAGCGGGCCTTCTCCGCCCACCACGGGCTGCAGTGCGGGTTCTGCACGCCGGGCTTCCTGATGCTCGCCGAGGGTTTCCTCGCCGAGCGGCCGGAGGCGACGACGGAGGAGATCCGCGAGGTCGTCGCGTCGAACCTGTGCCGGTGCACCGGATACCAGACCATCGTCGAGGCGATCGACGACTGCGCGGGGAAGCGGCGCGCCGCGTTCCAGGCCCAGCTCGACTCCCGGAGGAGTGCATGACCAGCCGGTACGGCTCGTCCACCGACGAGACCTACGCCCGCGCCGGATTCGGCGCGACCGTGCACCGGGGTGCGCGCCCGGCGATCGTGGTCGTCGACCTGACCAACGGGTTCACCGACCCGGCCGCCCCCACCGGGGCGGACCTGTCCGACGTCGTCGCGGCCACGTCGTCGCTGATCGCGGCCGGTCGGGCCGCGGACGTGCCCGTGGTGTTCACGACCATCGCGTACACCGACGCCGAGGCCGACGGCGACGCCGTCGCCTGGCTGACCAAGGCGCCGGGGATGCGCGCGCTGCGCGAGGGCAGCGACGCCGTCGCGGTCGACCCGCGGCTGCCGGTCGACCGGCGCGACCACCTGATCACCAAGAAGGGCGCGTCGGCGTTCTTCGGGACCACGCTCGCGTCGCTGCTGGCCGGCCTGCGGGTGGACACCGTGCTGGTCTGCGGGGCCACCACCAGCGGATGTGTGCGGGCGACGGCGGTCGACGCCGTCCAGTCCGGATTCGGGGTGCTGGTGCCGCGGCAATGCGTCGGCGACCGCGCGCAGGGCCCGCACGAGGCCAATCTGTTCGACATCCAGGCGAAGTACGGGGACGTGATCGACGTGAGTGACGCGCTCGACTACCTGAGCGGCCTGGCCGCCCGCGAGTCCGCGGCGGTGGCCCGGTGACCGGGCGCGCCGAGGGAACCATCGGCGCAGAGCGCAGCGAAGGGGAGCGATGAGCACGTCCGTCACCACCCAAGCCCGCTCCGTGCTCCAGTCCGCGCTGGCCGATCTCGCCGACGTACCGGCCGCCGGCCGCTGGGTGCGCTCCGGCGCGCTGCGCCTGCACGTGCTCGACTACGGGGGTGACGGCGTCCCGCTCGTCGTCCTGCCGGGCATCACCAGCCCGGCGGTCACCATGGACTTCGTCGCCCGCGAGCTGACCGACCTGGCCCGCCCGATCGTCGTCGACGTGCGCGGCCGGGGGCTGTCGGACGCCGGCGGCTCCTACTCGCTGGAGGACTACGCCGACGACACGCTC
The DNA here is from genome assembly GCF_018531475.1 of Pseudonocardia mahuensis. Taxonomy (GTDB): domain Bacteria; phylum Actinomycetota; class Actinomycetes; order Mycobacteriales; family Pseudonocardiaceae; genus Pseudonocardia. The sequence goes on along the minus strand of NZ_JAHDTG010000022.1, from coordinate 33,828 downwards.
GCCGTGATCGACGGCCTCGGGCTGGAGCGGCCGCTGCTGCTCGGGCACTCGATGGGTGCGCGGATCGCGGCCGTGACCGCGGCCCGCGGGACGGCGCTGCGCGGCACCGTGCTCGTCGACCCGCCGATGAGCGGCCCCGGCCGCGGCCCCTACCCGACCACGCTGGAGGCGTTCCTCGGACAGCTCGCCGACGCGAAGCGCGGGACCGACGCCGACGAGGTCGCGACGGCGTGGCCGCGCTGGCCACGACGGGAGCAGGAGCTGCGGGCGCGGTGGCTGGCCAGCTGCGACGAGACCGCGATCGCCGCCACCCACGCGGGCTTCGAGACCGAGGACTTCTTCGACGCCTGGCCCGCCGTGCCCGCACCGACGGTCCTCGTGCACGGCGCCGACAGCCCGGTCGTCACCGCGGCGGGCGTCGCCGAGGCGAAGGCCGCCAACCCGGGTGCGCGGATCGTCGAGATCCCCGACGCCGGCCACATGGTGTTCTGGGACAACCCGGAGGTCGCCCTCCGGCTCACCCGCGAGGCCCTCACGCACCTCCTCCCCTGACCCCGCGAGTCGCGGTCGTGCCGTGCGCGAGTCGGGGCATCTCTGCGCGCGAGTCGGGGTGGTGCCGTGCGCGAGTCGCGGGATTTCTGCTGCTGAATCCTGAATCGGTCCGAGCTGCCCGGCCCGCCCGGGCCATCGCACTGAGTGCGACACCAGCCTGGTCAGCACCATGATCGAACCAGTCTGACGTCGCACTCGACGAACTCGCACTGCGGAACGGTGAGAGGCTGAGCCCGTGGTCGAGCGGGTGGAGCTGCCGGGAGGCTGGGACAGCGCCGCCGCAATCGTCGACGGCAGGTGGATCGAGCGCACCGCCCGCCGCTCGGACGTCGAACCGTGGCTGCGGACCGAGACCCGGCTACTGCCCTGGCTCGTACCTCGGCTACCGCTGCCCGTGCCGGTCCCGGAGGTGGCCGGCGAGTACCCACTGGTCGTGCGGCACCGCTGACCCCCGGCGATCCGCTCACGGGCCCGACGTCCGGGCAAGGGCGTGCACTGGCCACGTTCCTGCGGGTGCTGCACCGGGTCCCGGTCGCCGATGCCGCCGCTCGGGGTCTCCCGGAAGGTTCGGAGACGCTGCGCATGCGTCGCGCGGTGCTCGGCCGGTTCACCGACGACGTCGTCCCGCTCCTACCGGGCCCGGCCCGGGCTTCCGCGCTGTCGTTGTTCGAGCGGCTGACGGCGGCGCCGGCCGACGTCGTCGTGCACGGCGACCTCGGGCCCGAGCACGTCCTCGTCCGTGGTGACGCGATCACCGGTGTGATCGAATGGAGCGACGCCCCCACGGGCGACCTTGCCAAGGACCTGGCCTGGGCGCTGCACGACACGCCCGCACCGTTCGCCGCCGCAGTCGCGGAGGGCTACGGCATCACACCGGCCCAGCGCGAACGCGCCCTCGACCGGCAACGGATAGGACCGTTCTACGTGGTCGCCCACGGACTCGACACCGGCGCGCCCGAGCACGTTGCCTCCGGCCTGCAGCGGATCACCCACCGCCGCTGAGTGCTCCCACGCCCGACCGCGTTATGGCTCCACGACGCGCCAAGGGCCCCGCGCCGGACCGCGTTATGGCTCCATAGCGCGCTTCTGGCCCCGCGCCGGACCGCGTTATGGCTCCACGACGCGGTCCGGGCGGGGAGGGGGTTAGGAGGTGGCGGCCGTGGTGGGGCGGGTGATGTCGCCTGGATCCGGGCAGTTCCCGCTGAGTAGGTGGCCTGCGTCGGGGACGGTGGTGGGCAGGCCGAGCTCGGAGAGGATGCGGTAGGTGGTTGCGGTGGCCGAGGAGAGCACCGGGAGCCCGGCCTGGTCCTCGACCGGTTGGATCGAGGGGAGTGAGGGCATCTGCACGCAGGCGGAGAGCACCAGGGCGTCGGCCCCGGCCAGGTTCAGTTTGGTCCGGTGGGTGCGCAGGTCGGCCGGGTCGAGGCGGGCGACGGCGAGGTTGTCGGGGACCTCGAGTGAGAGTGCGTCGAGGACCTCGATGCCGGCGTCCTCGATGTAGGCGACGACCAGTTGGGTCAGCGGTTTCATGTAGGGGGTGATGATCGAGACCTTTTTCGCGCCGAGGGCCGCGATGCCCGAGAGCAGCGCGCCGGCGCTGGAGACGACGGGGGCAGACGCGCCTTCGGCCCGCAGCGCGGTGGTGATGGCGTCCTCGGCGGTGCAGTGGTAGCCGGGGCCCTGGGCCATGATCGCGACGAGGCAGGCGGTGGCGACCACGTCCGGGCGGGCGTCGGCGAGTTCGGTGGCGGCCCGTTCGGCCTGGGCGTTCATGGCCTTGAGTTGTTCGGGGGTGACCTGCTGCATCCGGGCCCGGGCGGAGTGGAAGACGAACCGGTGCGCCGGGTCGGTCTGCTCGCGGGCGCGCAGCATCCGGGGCAGCTCGGTCTCCATGGTGAGGTTCGAGCTCGGGACGATCATCCCGATGTGGTGGTCGGTCCCGGCGGTGGTGGGGTTCATCGGCGGCCGGCCGGGCGCATCTCGGGGACGGTCAGCTCGCCGGCGTCGACGATCAGCTCGTCGTCGAGGTAGAGGCTGGCGCCGCGCATCGGGATGTCGAAGTGGCACGGGGTGTCGTTCGGGCCGCCGAGCTCGTTGTTCGGGCCGATGGAGAACATGACGTTGCCGTAGAACGAGCGCAGTTCCATGCCCATCCCACCGCCGAACTGGGTCAGCCCGTGCCAGTGCGCGCGTTCGTCGAGGCCCCAGCCGACGTGGCTCATGCCGTAGCCGCGGGGGTCGTCGAAGCTTTTGATGTAGGAGGCGAGCAGTTCGGCGTCGAGGCCGCCGCGGATGTCGCGGATGAACCCGGCCTCGATGGTGAACTCGACGGGGGTCTGCACGTAGGTGTTGAACGGCAGCAGCACGTCGCCGGGGGCCAGCACGATCTTGCCGTCGACGCCGTCGTCGGCGCCGCCGGTGAACACGAACGCGGCGGGCCAGTGGTCCCAGCGGCCGGGCTGGTCGGTGTAGCCGTACTCGCTCATCGTCGGGTAGACGCCCAGGCGGTAGGTGACGTCGGTGCCGTGCGGGCTGGTGATCCGCATGGTCTGGGCCTTGGCCAGCAGCTCCGCGCCGATCTCGACGCGCTCGCGCAGCTCCCTGGTCGGCATCAGCCGGGCCAGTAGCGGGGCCGGTTCGACGGCGGTGAGGATGCGGGTGCCGGCGCCCTGGATCTCGAACTGCTCGGGGCTGAACAGCAGGAAGGTGAGGTCGACGAGCATGTCGGTCTGCTTGAGCGCCTCGACGGCCAGCGGGTTGGTGGCCAGCCCGGAGTCGCCGACCGCCCACGCCCCCGATGCGCTCGCCGGTGCGGGCAGCCGCAGGTGGAAGGTGCTCGCGCCCAGCTTCTGGGCCGCCCACATGAACGCGTCGGCGTAGTCGCCGCGCTCGTTCCCGCGGGTCAGCACGGAGATCGTCTCGCCCTCGTGCACGCCACTCAGGGTCAGTTGCTGCAGGCAGATGTCGTTCAACAGGTTGTGGTCCATGGGAAGCCTCCCGGCGTCCGACTGAGATAGTCCGAACACTGACGATTCCTGGTTGTGCTGGTCAGGTCAAGAGTCTCCAGGGTGTTAACCGGGATTTAGCGTGTTGCGGCCGGGACGTGGCCGTGCGACTCGCCGTCGACGGCCCCCAATTGTGCGAGGCGAGCCCGGTCGTGCCGGCCGCCCGTCTCGACGATCGGGTGAACCCCCCAGCGTGAAGATCATCGGCCGTGCAGGATGGCGGTGTGAACGACCGCGTCCTGCCCGCCGTCGTCGCCGTGCTGCTGGGTGGCCTCCTCGCCGTCGCGTTGCTCGTGCCCTATGTCGCGGTGAGCTTCCGCCGGCGCGGCGCGCTCGGCGCCGGGCACGTTGTACTCGCCGTCGGCACGCTCGTCTACGGCCTCGCGCTGGTGGCCTACGTGCTGCTCCCGCTGCCCGACGTCGACGCCGCGTTCTGTACCCGGTACGCCCGGCTCGGCGAGCCGCAGTTGCGGCCGCTGCAGTTCCTCCGGGACATCCGCAGTGAGCAGGTCGGCTCCGGAGCGCGTGCCCTGGTGGCCAACCCCGCCGTGCAACAGGTGGTGTTCAACGTCGCGTTGTTCCTGCCGTTCGGGGCTTTCCTCCGCTACCTCGGGAAGCGTTCGATCCTGTTCGCCACCGTGGCGGGCGCCGGCGTCTCGCTGCTGATCGAGTTCACCCAACTGACCGGGATCTGGGGCGTCTACCCCTGCCCGTACCGGCTGTTCGACGTCGATGACCTGCTCGCCAACACCACGGGAGCGCTGCTCGGGGCGGCGGCCGCACCGCTGCTGCGGCTCGTCCCCGGGCAGCGGGTGACGGCTCCGCCGTCCGCGCCCCGCCCGGTGACCACCCGGCGCCGGCTGCTGGGGATGCTCTGCGACGTGCTCGCGGTGCAGCTGACCGGCGCTGCGATCGTGACGCTCGTCGGTGGCGTGCTGCTCCTGTCCGGCGTCCCCTTCGGCGGGCCGGGAGGGCTCGACTGGTTGGGTACGGCGGGCGACATCGTCGGCTGGTGGCTGCCCACGCTGCTGTTCCTGTTCGTGGCACCGCTGTTCGGTGACGGCGCCACGATCGGCCAGAAGGCGGTGCTGCTGCGCCCGGTCGGCCCGGACGGGCACGCGCCGTCCCGCCGTCGTCGGCTGCTGCGCGCCGCGGTGGGTTCCGGCGGGTTCCTGGTGTTGCAGGGCATCGGCGGGCTCGGCGGCATGCTGGCCTTCCTGCTCGGGGTGGCCACGCTCGTCGCGGCCTGGCGCAGCGACGGGCACCGCGGCCTCTCCGGGATCGCGGCGGACGTGCACGTGGTCGACAGCCGCTCGCGCGCCCCGTCCGGGGTCGGAGCAGACGCGGCGTAGGCCTTCACCTGAGGAGGGCCGCCCGACCCTCTGAGCATCGTCGCGGTATCGAACTCGACGTAGAACGCGTGTGGCATCGAGCGATCGGTTCTCGTGCCGCCGGGCGATCGACGGGTACCCCGCGCGAAGTGCTGCTGCACTGCACGCGAGGTGTCATGGAGGGGCGGATGCGGGTCGTGATCTGCGGTGGCGGCGTCATCGGTGCCGCCACCGCCTACTACCTCAGCCGGCGCGGAACGGAGGTGACTGTCGTTGAAAGCAACGCGGTGGCCGGAGCGGCATCCGGCCGCTCGGGTGCCTTCCTGGCCCGGGACTGGGCCGCGGGCACGGTGCTCGACCCGCTGGCCCGGCGCAGCTTCGACCTGCACGTCCGGCTGCTCGACGAGCTCGAGGGGGACTGGGGATATCACGGCGTCACCACCTACGGCGGCCACGTCGAGCCCGGCGCCGCCGTGCGCCGGAACCGCCCGGCCGACCTGGGCTGGCTCGCGGACGATGTGGTGGTCACCAGCGTCCTCGGCACACCGGAGACCACAGCGGTGATGCATCCCGCCGCGTTCACCACGGCCCTGATGGACGCGGCGCGGGCGCGCGGAGCCGAACTGCGCCACGGCCGGGTCACCGGCGTGGCGCGCCGGGCTACCGGCTCGGCCGTCAACGGGGTGGAGGTCGACGGCGAGCCCGTCGGCGCCGACGCCGTCGTGATCGCCCTCGGGCCCTGGTCCCTGCTGGCCGCCGAGTGGCTCCCGCTGCCCCCGCTCCATCCCGACAGGGGGCACAGCCTGGAGGCGGGCCACTGCCCTTGGACCCGGCCGCCGTCGAGCCGGATCCGGCGAAGCTCGATCTGCTGCAGGGAATCTGCGAACGTATCTCCCCCGTGCTCACCCCGTCCCGCATCGTCGAGCGCCTGGCCTGTTTCCGCCCCGTCGCCCCCGACCTGCTGCCGGTGATCGGCCCCGTCCGCGGCGTCGACGGCGCCTACATCGCCAGCGGACACGGTGTCTGGGGGATGCTCAACGGCCCGGCGACCGGAGAGGCGCTGGCGGAACTCATCGTCGACGGCCGGGCCCGCAGCACCGATCTGACGTCGTTCGACCCCCGCCGGCTGCCCCCGCTCGACCCGTCGCAGCTCCGGGTGGAGCCGAAGCCGGCGTCGTGACCTCACGACCGGGGCAGGCCCCGCACCGCCTGGCGTCGCCGACAACGGGGCGGCCCGGCGCCGCCCGGCCGGCCGCGTAGCCTTCGTGTGATGTCGGCCCGGGAACTGGTCGTGCTCGGCACCGCCAGTCAAGCGCCCACCCGGCAGCGCAACTAGAACGGCTATCTGCTGCGCTGGGACGGTCAGGGTCTGCTGTTCGACCCGGGTGAGGGCACTCAGCGCCAGATGCTGCTGGCCGGAGTGTCCAGCAGCGCGATCACCCGCATCTGCCTGACCCACTTCCACGGTGATCACTGCCTCGGCGTGCCGGGCGTGGTCCAGCGGCTCTCGCTGGACCGGGTCGCGCACCCGGTGTACGCCCACTACCCGGCATCGGGCAGGCACTACTTCGAGCGGTTGCGCCACGCGAGCGCGTTCTGTGAGGTCGCCGACCTGCGCGAGGAACCGATCGAACGCGACGGTGTGCTCGCCGCCGACCCGTCCGCGACGTTGGAGGTGCGGCGGCTCGATCACCTCGTCGAGTCCTTCGGGTACCGGCTGGTCGAGCCGGATGGACGGCGGATGGTGCCCGAACTGCTGGCCCGCTTCGGGGTCACCGGCCCCGCCGTCGGCCGGCTGCAGCGCGCGGGCGCACTCCACGTCGACGGGCGGACGGTGCGGCTGGAGCAGGTGAGCGAACCGCGGCCCGGCCAGCGGTTCGCCTTCGTCATGGACACCCGGCTGTGCGACGAGGTGTACGAGCTGGCCGACCGGGCCGACCTGCTGGTGATCGAGTCCACCTTCCTCGCCGAGGACGCTGACCTGGCCCGCGAGTACGGCCACCTCACGGCCCGGCAGGCGGCGGCGGTGGCCGCGGAGTCCGGCGTGCGCCGGCTGGTGCTCACCCACTTCTCCCAGCGCTACACCGAACCGGCCCGGTTCCACGAGCAGACCGCCGCGGTGTTCGACGGCGAGATCGTGGTCGCCCAGGACCTGACCCGTGTCCCGGTTCCCCGTCGGGTGACCCGCTCGGCGGAAGCGGAGGCCTGGGTCGGTGCCGAGTCCGGCGACCCGGGCTGACCGCCGTCCGGATCGCCGAGGCCGCGCAGCGCTCGCGCAGCGCCCCGTCAGAAGACGCTGGAGAACCAGTCGGTGAACTGCCCCCAGAGACCGCGGGCGTCTTCGCGAACGGATTCCGGCACCTCCGGGACATCCGGCAGGTCCGGAATGTCGGGCAGGTCGGAGGTGTCGAAGTTCGGCGGGTCGGGGAACGCGGGACCGCTCTCTTCGCCGGCCCCGGCGCCGGGATCCTCGGCGGTGGGGTCAGCGGCGGACCCGCCCGTCGCCGGGTCGTTCCCGGCGTCCTCGGTCGTGGTGGCCGGGGCGTTCGGCTGGGCGGTCTCCGGCGTGTCCTCGCCACCCGCCAGCGTCGCGACGACGAGCGCGATGAGCAGCGCGACCAGGACGAGCGCGATCGCGAGGTAGCGCTTCGCCGTCGAGCCCGGCGGTTCGTCGTCGGCGATGTAGACGTCGTCATCGCCGGTGGCGACGGCGGCGAGCATGTCCGCGGCCTGCCGGGCGGTCGGCCGCCGCGCCGGGTCGGTGTCGGTCATGGTGAGCAGCGCGCGCCGCAGCGGATCCGGCAGGTCGGTGGGCACCGCGGGCGGCCTCGAGAGTCGTTGCGCGGCCGCCTCCCAGCTGTCCCCGGGGTACTCCCGGTGGCCGGTGACGGCCTCCAGCAGCACGAGGCCGAGCGCGTAGATGTCGGCCGGGGGGCCCACCTGGTCGCCCTGCACCTGCTCGGGGGCCATGTAGGGAACGGTGCCGACGGCGACGTCGGCGGAGGTGAGCCCGCTGGCGTCCGCCAGCCGGGAGATCCCGAAGTCGGACAGGCGCACCCGCCGACCGTGGTCGAGCAGCACGTTCGACGGCGTCACGTCGCGATGGACGACGCCCTGGGAGTGGACATGGGCCAGCACGGTCGCGATGTCGCTGCCGATCCGCGCCACCTCGGCCGGCGACAGGTGCTCCCGGTCGAGGAGCGCACGCAGCGTCGGTCCCTCGACCAGCTCCATGACCAGGTACGCGCGGTGCTGCTCGACCCCGAAGTCGTGCACCGCGATCAGCCCGGGATGGTTCAGGTTCGCGAGCGTCCGCGCCTCCTCGTGGAAGCGCTGGTCGGGGTCGGTGCCGGGCCGGAAGACCTTCACCGCGACGGGGCGGTCCAACCGCAGGTCGACGGCCCGGTGCACGTCGGCCATGCCACCCGTCCCGAGCAGCCCCGTCAGGCGGTAACGCCCGCCGAGCACCGGGCCCCCGGGCGCGTGCGGTCCACCGAGGACACGGGTGGGCTCGGGGCCGGCGGGCCCGCCCATCCGGCGGGTGGCATCGTCCCGGTACGGCGAGCCGACCGGGCCGTCGACGCGGCGTGTCCGGTCGGACCGGCCAGAGGCGGGCCCCGGGAATCGGCGGGTCTGGTCGGGTCCGTCGCCGCGTTGCACGAGTCCTCCGCGGTGCGTGGTGGGGGGCTGCCGGCTCCCTTGCGGGCCGGCCCGGACAGGCGCCGCCGACCGTACCGGTGACGCGTGCGGTGAGTTTGATCGCGAAGCGGGTGTCCCCCATTCGTGTATATCGCAGAACGCTCCGTACAGGCCCCGCGGTCGCCGTCGCCCGCAGTAGCGTGCCGACATGGGCGGTGTTCGAGCGGTGCTGATCGACATCGACGGCGTGCTGACGGTCTCCTGGGAGCCGCTGGAGGGCGCCGTCGAGGCCCTGCAGGTGATCCGGGAGGCAGGGCTACCGGTCGCCCTGCTCACCAACACGACGTCGCGGACACGTGACCGGATCGCCCGGACGCTCGCGGAGCGCGGGCTCCGGGTCGGCCCGGACGACATCCTGACCGCACCGGCAGCGACCGCCGCGTACCTGCGCGAGCACCGTCCCGACGCCGCGTGCCTGTTGCTCAACAGTGGCGACGTGACCGCGGACCTGCAGGGTGTGCGGCTGGTGTCCGGTCCGGACGCGCGGCCCGACGTCGTCGTGATCGGTGGCGCCGGCCCGGAGTTCGACTACGCCGCGCTGAACGGTGTGTTCGGCCATCTCCAGCGAGGGGCCGAACTGATCGCGATGCACCGCAATCTGTACTGGCGCACCGACGAGGGTCTGCAGTTGGACGCCGGCGCGTTCCTGCTCGGGCTGGAGGCGGCGACCGGCACCGAGGCCGTCGTGCTCGGCAAGCCCGCGGCGGAGTTCTTCGCCGCGGCACTGCGGACGCTCGGCGTCACGGCGGACGAGGCCGTCATGGTCGGTGACGACGTCGAGGCCGACGTGCTCGGCGCGCAGGAGCACGGCGTCGGCGGTGTACTGGTGCGGACCGGCAAGTTCGCGCCGGACGCCGAGGGCGGCGTCGACGGCCATCGCCCGCAGCATGTCATCGACTCGATCGCCGACCTGCCGGGGCTGCTCGGGCTCGGCTGACCTGGCCGGGCAGGTGCGGCCCGCTACGTCACCGGCCCGTGCGCCACGGACTGGCCGCCGATGACGGCCGCAGCTGTGATCAACACGCCCCAGACGAGCAGCAGGACACCGAACACCCAGGCGAAGACGACGGCGCCGGCGAGCGGGAACGCGAGCACGATGACCCCCGCGAACAGGGTGAACGCCCCCATCACGAAGGCCCAGCCGCGGGAAGGCACGGTGCCCGTCACGGCCCGGACGATGTCGACGATCCCGCTGATCACCCAGAACAGCCCGACCAGCACTGCCACCAGAGCGGCGGTCTGCAACGGGCGTAGCAGCACGAGGATGCCGACCACGACCGCCAGCACGCCGAGGGCCATCACCAGGGCTCGTGCGCCGCCGCTCACCCCCTGGAGCGAGAACGCGGCGACGATCCGGAAGATCCCGACGACTATCAGTTCCAGGCCGAGGATGACGGCGAGCACCGCCACGGTCTGGCGTGGCCAGATCAGCACCAAGAGACCGGCCACGATCGTCAGGGCTCCCAAGGCGATCGCCCAGCCGCGTGAGCCGCCGACTCGGCGCGCTGTACCGGCAACGCGATCGTTCCCGGTGGAACCGGCGCGTGCACTCATCGGGTCCTCCTACAGGTCGTCCGGTCCCGGGTGTGCGCACTACGGTTCTCGCGACAACGCCCCGCGCCCTCACCCGCCGAGGACGAACCTGCCGCCGGCGGTGGGCCGCCGGCGCTCCCGGAGCCGGGGCACCGGGGCGCGCCGCCCGACGGTGTGACCACTGGTCATATTCCGGGGTGATCGCAGTAGGGTGCGATCCGAACCGCACCGCTGAGCCGAGGCAGGCGACGATGACCGACTTCACCGTCCGCGACAAGGTCGTGTTCCTCACCGGCGCCGCCGGCGGCATCGGCCGGGCGACCGCGGAGGCCCTGCACGCGCGTGGGGCGCGCGTCGTGCTGACCGACCTGCGACAGGAGGACGTCGAGCGGGTCGCGGTGCCCCTGGGCGACGAACGGACCCTCGCGCTCGCCGCCGACGTCACCGACCGCGCGTCGCTCGACGCAGCCGTGGCGGCCGGTGTGGAGCGCTTCGGCGGGATCGACGTCGTATTCGCCAACGCCGGCATCGCCGCCGACCCGCCGTGCACCATCGCGGCGATCGACGAGGACGTGTTCGAGCACATCGTCGACGTGGACCTGCTCGGGGTGTGGCGGACGGTGAAGGCCGCGCTGCCCCAGGTCATCGCCCGGCGTGGGCACGTGCTCGTCGTGGCGTCGGCCTACGCCTTCGTCAACGGCATGGCGAATGCGTCGTACGCGGTCTCCAAGGCCGGCGCGGAGATGTTCGGCCGCAGCCTGCGGGCCGAGCTCAGCTCCACCGGCGCCAGCGCCGGGGTGCTCTACCCCGGCTGGGTGGACACCGCGATCGCGAAGGTCGCCTTCGGCGGCAACCCGATCGTCACCCGGCTCCGGGAGCGGGCCCTGCCCGGCCCGCTGGGCAAGGCGATCCGCCCCGAGCAGGTCGCGGAGGCGGCCGTGGCCGGCATCGAACGTCGGGCCGCGCGGGTGATCGTGCCGAAGCGGTGGGTGCCGCTGTCGGTGCTGCGCGGGATCCTCAACCCGTTGCTGGACCGGAAGGTCGAGGGCGACCAGACCCTGCAGCGGCTGGTCGGCGAACTCGACGCCGCGGCCCGCGCCGCGCGTGAGCCCCGCTGATCCCGGGCCGCGACGACAGCCGGGCGGAGACGGCGGTCAGTGCTCGGTGAGCAGGTGACGCAGGACCATCTCGGTCTTCGTCGTGCCCTCCTCTTCCTCCTCGAGGCCTCGCCGCTTTGAGCTCGTCGCGGAGGTCTGCTCGCTTCGTTCCCGCCAGGCCGACGTCGTCGATCTTGACGGAGAGTTCGAGGAAGCCGACGTGCTCGCAGCAGTCCCACCGTTCGGCGCGCAGGGTGGTGTCGCCGGTGGAGGGCTCCGCTTCGACGTCCGACCAGCGCCGCGCCGCGATCGGGCCCGCGGCGCGGCGCTCCTCGAAGGGTTTGTCCGGCCCAGGTCTGTACGCGCGCAGGAAGCCCTCCTGCTCCGCCGAGAAGGTGTCCCGCAGCGGCCGACGAGATCGCACGCGAACGGGCGGACCGTCACCGACGGCCCGCCCGTTCGTGGACACGCTCCGCGGTCAGCGCCGCCGGCGCGGCAGCTTCCCCCCGCTGCCGTGCAGCAGCGTGGTCAGCGTGGCCATCGCCTTGTCCGCGGCCTCGGACCGGGCGAACGTGGTCAGCACGAGCGGGATCGGGAACCGCTGCCGGGCGATCGCCTTGGCGCTGGTGAACTCCTTCAGCCCGTCCGGGCCGTGGATGCGCCCGAAGCCGGACTGGCCGATCCCGCCGAACGGCAGCGACGGGACGGCGGCGAAGGAGATCACCGAGTTCACCGCCGCCATCCCGGAGCGGATCCGCCGCGCGAGCTCCATGCCCCGAGCCTTTGAGAACACGGTCGCGCCCAGCCCGTAGGCCGTCGCGTTCGTCCGCTCGACGGCCTCGTCCATGTCACGCACCTTGGCGATCGTCAGCGTCGGCCCGAAGGTCTCCTCCGTGACGGCGATCGAGTCCTCGGGCACGTCGACCAGCACGGTCGGTTGCACGAAGCGCTCACCCACGGCGTCGACGCCACCGACCAGCGCCCGGCCGCCGCGGGCCAGTGCGTCCTCGATGTGCCGGCGGATGACCCCGAGCTGGCTGGGCATCGTGATCGGCCCGATCTTCGCGCCCGGGTCGGCGCCGGCCCGGACCTGCCGCGCCCGGGCGGTGACCTCTGCGAGGAACGCGTCGTAGACCCGCTCGTGCACGTAGACCCGCTCGACGCCGATGCAGGTCTGCCCGGCGTTGGACATCCCGCCCCAGACCGCCGCGTCGGCCGCGGCGGCGATGTCGGCGTCGGCGTCGACGAGCAGCGCGTCCTTGCCACCGCCCTCGATGATCACCGGGGTCAGGGTGTCGGCGCAGGCACGCATCACGTGCGTGCCGGTCTTCGCCGAACCGGTGAAGGCGATCTTGTCCACGCCGGACCGGCACAGCGCCTCGCCGGTCGGGCCGAAACCGGTGATCAGCTGCAGCACCGGCGCCTCGGGCACGACCTGGGAGAACGTGTCGACCAGCCAGGCACCCACGCCGGGGGAGTGCTCGCTGGGCTTGAAGACGACCGCGTTGCCGGCGGCCAGCGCGTAGGCGATGGACCCCATCGGCGTGAACACCGGGTAGTTCCACGGCCCGATCACGCCGACCACGCCGAGGGGCTGGTACTCGACGGTCGTGGCGTGGTTGGCCATCAGCAGGCCCGGTGAGACGCGGCGCGGCCCGAGCACCTTGGACGCGTTGCGTGCCGCCCAGGCGATGTGGTCGATCGCGAGCGCGGCCTCGAGCTGCGCGTCGCCGTGCGGCTTGCCGACCTCGGCGTGCACGACCTCGCACAGCTGGCCGAGCCGGCGGGTCAGCACGCCGGCCCATGCGCGCAGCCGCTCGGCGCGCTCGGCGAACGACAGCGACGACCAGAACGCGGCCGCCTCCCGGGCGCGCACGACGGCGGCCTCGACGTCCTCGGCGCCGTGCACCGGGTAGGTGCCGACGACCTCGCCGTTCGCGGGATTCAGGGAGTCGAACGTCTCCGCGTCGGTTTCCGCGTCACAGCGCGTCGAGATGTCGGTGACACTCATGATCTGCCTCCGGTGGGGGTCGGGTGGGGTGTCTCAGACGGCCGGCGCGGTGCGCCCGCGGAGCAGGTCGGCGGCCTTCTCCGCGATCATGATCGTGGGGGCGTTGGTGTTGCCGCGGGGGACGACCGGCATCACCGACGCGTCGACCACGCGCAGGCCCTCGGTGCCGCGCACCCGCAGCTCCGGGTCGACGACCGCGTCCTCGCCGCTACCCATCGCGCAGGTGCCCACCGGGTGGTAGAGCGTCTGGGTCAGGGCCCGGATGTGGTCGATCAGCTCGGAGTCGCTGCTGCGCACCCCTGCCGCGGGCCGGTACGAGGTGTCCAGCAGCTTCGCGAGGGGACCCTCCTGGGCCATCTCGAGCACCCGGCGGCAGCCGGCCAGCATGGCGTCGAGGTCGGCCGGGTCGTCGTAGTACCGGACGTCGATCTCGGGCCGCCACGACGGGTCCGCGGACCGCAGCCGCAGCCGTCCGCGGCTGGTGACGGACACCAGGGTGGGAGCCGCGGTGAACATCCGGCCGGCCGGCTCGCGCAGCCCGTTGTCGTAGAACCCGGTGGGCGCGACGTGCACCTGCAGGTCGGGGGCGGCCAGCCCGTCGCGGCTGTGGAAGAACCCACCGCCCTCGCCGACGTTGGAGGCGAGCGGCCCGCGCCCCAGCGCCTGCCACTGGATCAGCCGGGCCGGGTTGGAGAAGTCGACGAGGTCACTGGTGCCGCGGGTGCGCCACAGCAGCGGCACGGCGGGGTGGTCGTGCAGGTTCTCGCCCACGCCCGGCAGGTCGAGGAGCACGTCGATGCCGGTCTCGCGCAGGTGCGTCGCCGGTCCGATGCCCGAGAGCATCAGCAGTTGCGGGGTGTTGATCGACCCGCCGGCCAGCAGCACCTCCGCATCGGCCACGGCGGTGCGCACCGTGCCGTCCTGGACGTACTGCACCCCGGCCGCCCGGGCGCCGTCCATGACCACCCGGGTCGCGTGCGCTCCGGTGTGGACGGTCAGGTTGGGCCGGGCGAGCGCCGGGTGCAGGTACCCGTCGGCGACCGACCAGCGCCGGCCCCGCTTGCAGGTGACCTGGTAGAGCCCGGCGCCCTCCTGGTCGGCGCCGTTGAAGTCGTCGTTGCGCTTGAGCCCGGACGCCACGGCCGACTCGACCCACGCCTCGGTCAGCTCGTGGGTGTAGCGCCGGTCCTCGACGTGCAGCGGGCCCGACGTCCCGTGGTAAGGCCCGCCCAGGCGGGCATTGCCCTCGGCCCGGACGAAGTAGGGCAGCACGTCGGCGTAGCCCCAGCCCTGTGCCCCGTGCTGGTCGCGCCAGCTGTCGTAGTCGGCCCGGTGCCCGCGGATGTAGATCATCGCGTTCATCGACGAGCACCCGCCGAGGGCCTTCATCCGCGGCCAGTAGGCGCGGCGGCCGTCGAGCTGCTTCTGCTCGGTTGTCCGGTAGTTCCAGTCCCACTTGGTCTTGAACAGGCTGGAGAACGCCGCCGGGATGCGGATCTCGTCGGCGTCGTCCCGGCCGCCGGCCTCGAGCAGCAGGACCGAGACGGTGGGGTCCTCGGTCAGCCGGGACGCGAGCACACACCCGGCGCTGCCTGCCCCGACGATGACGTAGTCGAAGGACTGCTGGTCACTCACACCGAACTCCCGGTCGTCTCGTTGATCGGCAGGGTCGCCTGCCGGATGTGGTCGCCGAGCTCGGCGACCGCGGCGGTGGCCTCGGGCAGCAGCCCGGCGTGGGCGTGCGCCACATGCCAGAGCCCGTCGAGCCTGCGCAGATCGGCGCGGACGCCCGCGGCGCGGGCCCGTTCGACGATCCGGACCGAGTCGTCGTACAGGATCTCGTCGCTGCCGACGTGCACCCAGAGCGGCGGCAGCCCGGCCAGGTCGGCGTACACCGGCGACAGCTCGGGCGATCGGACGTCGCGGCCGGACGCGAAGCTGGCCACGCACGAGCGGATCCACGCGTTCTGCAGCATCGGGTCGCCGGTGTCGTCGCGGGTCGCGGTGGGCGCGAGATCCACGACCGGCGAGATCAGCACGAGCAGTGCGGGCAGCGGTGTTCCGGCGTCCCGCAGCCGGATCCCCGCGCTGAGGGTCAGCCAGCCCCCGGCGGAGTCACCGGCGACGGCGATCCGCTCGGCCGCGTACCCGCGCTCGAGGAGTTCCCGGTAGGCGGCGGTCGTGTCGTCCAGCGGCGCGGGGTAGGGATGCTCCGGTGCCAGCCGGTAGTCGAGCACGTAGACGGTGGCGCCGGCGGCTTCCGCCAGGTGGCCGGCGAGCGCGCGGTGGGTGGCCGGGGAACCGATGGTGAAACCGCCGCCGTGCAGGTAGAGCACGGCCCGGCCGGGGTCGGCCCCGGGCGGGGTGAGGCGCAGGGCGGGCCGGCCGGCGAGCCGGTCGCGGGTGACCCGCACCCCGGGCGGCAGTGGCGTCGGCGCCGTCATGATCTCCAGCCAGCGCCGCTGGAAGGCCTCCGGGACACCCTCGGAGAGCACGGGGCGGACGCCGTAGCGCACCAGGGCGCGCATCAGCGGTCGGGGCACGGCGGGAAGGCGCATCCCGGTCATCCCTTCACGAGGTCGAGGTCGCGGGCGGAGTCCACTGTGTCCACTTCGGACGCAGTGCCCAGCCGGTAGTCGGCCGGTTCGAACCGCCGCAGGGCCTTCTGGAACTGCCAGGTATAGCCCGGCCACAGGGCCGAGGTGCCGCCGTCGGAGTCGAGATACCAGCTGCGGCAGCCGCCCGCGGTCCACACCGTGCCGGCCAGCCGCTCACCCAGGTCGCGGTTGAACGCGTCCTGCACGTCCGGCCGCACATCCAGGCTGGGCGCGCCGCTGCGGTCGAGGTGGCGCAGCGCCTGCACGATGTAGGAGATCTGCGACTCGAGGTAGAGCAGCACCGAGGTGTGGCCGGTCGCGGTGTTGGGGCCGACGAGCATGAAGTAGTTGGGGTAGCCCGCCACCGTGGTGCCGAGGTAGGCCTCCCGCCGCGTCGACCAGCGCTGCGCCAGCGGCACGCCGTCGCGACCGCGCAGCGGGTCGGCCACCGGCATGACCTGGAAGCCGGTCCCGAGGATGAGCGTGTCGACCTCGTGCTCGGTGCCGTCGGCGGTGACCACCGCGGACGGCCGGATCTCGCGGATGGACTCGGTCACGACCTCGACGTTGGGCCGGGTCAGCGCCGGGTGGAAGTCGTCGGTGACGATGATCCGCTTGCAGCCCATCGCGTAGTCGGGGGTGAGCTTCGCGCGCAGGTCGGGGTCGGCGACCTGCTTGCGCAGCCGCCGCCGGGCGACCCCCTCGATCACGCCCACCCGCTTCGGGCTCTGCAGCAGGAACGCGATGGCCTCGCGGTAGAGGTACTGCCGGGCCCGGACCAGCCGCTGCAGCACCGGGAAGCGGCGGTAGAGGGCGTGCTCGACGGCGCTGATGCGGCGGTTGTTCCGCGGGAAGGTCCACCCGGGGGTGCGCTGGAAGACCAGCAGCTTGCCCACCTTCGGCTGGATCTCGGGCACGAACTGGGCGGCGGAGGACCCGGTGCCGATGACGGCGACCCGCTTGCCGGTCAGGTCGTGGTCGTGGTCCCAGCGCGCGGAGTGGAAGGTGTGCCCGGCGAAGGTGTCCAGCCCGGAGATGTCCGGCGGGATCGGGTTGCTCAGCGGGCCCATGCCCGAGATCACGAACTGTGCCTCGACGTCGCCCGCGGCGGTGTGCAGCAGCCAGCGCTGGGTGGTCTCGTTCCACTCGCCGCCGATCACCTCGTGCCCGAAGCGGACGTGGCGCAGCACATCGTGCTCGGCGCTGACGCGCTTGATGTAGTCCCAGATCTCGGGCTGCGGCGAGTAGGTGTGGCTCCACTCGGGGTTCGGCGCGAACGAGAACGAGTACAGGTGCGACTGCACGTCGACCGCGCAGCCGGGGTAGCTGTTGTCGCGCCAGGTCCCGCCGATGTCCGCCGCGCGCTCGAGGATCTCGAAGTCGCCGATCCCGGCCTGCTGCAGGCGGATCGCCATGCCCAGCCCGGAGAACCCGGCACCGATGATCGCGATGCGGACCCGCCGCGGGGAGTGCCCGGTCGTGCTGCTCATGCCTGCTCTCCTCGACGTCGGGGCGCCGCGACGCCCGGAACTCGCCGGGTCGGCGCCGTCGCCCGATATGACCAGTGGTCATATGACCGGCGGTCACTGTAAGCTGGGACACGCCCCCGGCGCAACGTTCCCGACGACCCCGAAGGGAGGTTCTCGTGCCGACCGACACCTGGCACCGACTTCCCGCCGCCCGCCGGCAGGCGGTGCTGGAGGCCGCCGAGGCCGAGTTCGCCGCCCGCGGGTTCTCCGGTGGCAGCCTGAACGCGATCGCCCGCAACGCCAAGGTCAGCAAGGGCAGCCTCTTTCAGTACTTCACCGACAAGGCCGAGCTCTACGCCCATCTCAGCGACCTGGCGAGCGTCCGGATCCGCACGGCGATGGTCCGGCGGATCGAGAAGATGTCCTGGACCGAGGACTTCTTCGGCTCACTGCGCGCCATGCTCCTGGTCTGGACGGAGTACTTCGACACCCATCCCATCGACCGCGCCTTCACCGCGGCCGTGAGCCTCGAGCCCGACCCGGCGGCCCGCTCCGCCGTCCGTTTCGTGGTCAACCGGCACTACATCGAGGTGCTGCGGCCACTGCTCCAGATCGCCCGCGACGCCGGCCAGCTCGATCGCGAGGCCGACCTCGACGCGTTCCTCGCGCTGTTGCTCCTGCTCATGCCACACCTGGCCATCGCCCCCACCAGCCCGGGCCTCGACCCGGTGCTCGGGCTCACCGAGGCGGACCCGGCCACCACCGCCGAGGCCGTCGACCGTCTCGTCGGTGCCCTGCGGTCCGGCTTCGCGCCCCGGGATGCGGACGGTTCACGATGACGGTGCCGGGGCCACCGGGCGGCGACCCGGCCCTGTGGCGGGAGGAGGTCGCCCGGTTGGTGAGCTCCTGCCCGACGTGACCTGCGAGGTCCTCGGGTGTATGCGCTCCGGCGACGTGCTGTTCCTCGAACTGGAGTTCCACGCCACCATCGGCGGCAGGCCGGTGTCGGTCCCGGCGGTGCCGGCGGACCATCGACGCGTCCGGCCGGATCGTGCGTCGTGAGGCCTTCCTCGACGCACCGGTGACGCACTGGCCTCCGATGCAACCGATCGCGTCGCCATGGGGTTTCGCCGGGTACGCCAACCGGGAGAACCCGAGGAGGACAGCGATGAGTACGGCACCCCTGGACCTGGCCGTCGACCCCGCTCGCAGGGCCGCGCACGCGGCGCCGGCGGAGCTGCCGGCACTGGCCGGGTTCGACTGGCCCGCGCTGGAGGCACAGCTCGACGAGTCCGGTTTCGCGATGACCCCGCCGCTGCTGTCGCCGGCCCAGTGCGCCGATGTCGTCGACATGTTCGACGACGACGCGCGGTTCCGCAGCACCGTGGTCATGGCCCGGCACGCCTTCGGGGAGGGCAGCTACCGTTACTTCGCCGACCCGCTCGCGCCGCTGGTCCAGAGCCTGCGCGCCGCGCTCTACCCGCCGATCGCGGCGATCGCGAGCCGGTGGGCCGACCGGCTGGGGGAGCGTCGCTTCCCCGCCACCCTCGACGCGCTGCTGGCCGAGTGCGCCGCCGTGGGCCAGCACAAGCCGACGCCGCTGCTGCTGCGCTACGGGCCCGGTGGGTACAACTGCCTGCACCAGGACGTCTACGGCGACCTCACGTTCCCGTTGCAGTTCCTGATCATGCTGAGCAGGCCGGACGAGGACTTCACCGGCGGCGAGAGCGTGTTCGTCGAGCAGCGGCCACGCCAGCAGTCCCGGCCGATGGTCGCCCGGCCCGGGCTCGGCCAGGCGGTGATCTTCCCCGTCCGGCACCGCCCGGTGCCCGGCACCCGCGGCCATCGCCGGGTCGCGCTGCGGCACGGGGTCAGCGCGGTGCACAGCGGAGAGCGGCACGTGCTGGGCATCATCTTCCACAACGCCCGCTGAACGGGGAACCGAACCGGCGATGGAGCTGATTCCCGGGGTGTCCGGGCTGGACGCATCTCCCGCATGACGAGCTCCGGGATGCGACCCGCCGCCGGCGACGCAAGGGCTGCCCCTGCGCAGGTGACGTATGCCACATCGAGGTCGATGTCGTGCAATACTCATGATCGTTGCCGTCCGCCGGGTCTCCTGTGCGGGTCGCGGGGCGCAGCAGTTCGGTGGACACGGCCCGCGCCATGGCGTGCCGACCTGTCGAGCAGGGAGTCGGGGGCAGCGGCGAGTTCGGATCCCGCGTTCTCCGCTGTGCTGGCCATCCTCGACCTGGCCGACCAGCTCGTGACGGCCGCCGTCACCCCGATCACCACAGGCCTGGGTATCTCGCGCGAGCAATGACGGGTGCTGCTGCTGTTGGCGGAGAGGTCGGGGGCGACGATGGGGGAGGTCGCCGCCCGGGCCGGTGTTCCCGGTCCGACGGCGACTCGCATCGCGGACCGCCTGGTGAACGGCGGGCTCGCCTACCGCGAGGTCCATCCCTGGGATCGCCGCCGGGTTCTGGTGCACCTGTCCGCGGACGGCCGGGACGTCGTCGGGCGGATGGATGCGGCCCTTGACGCCGCACTCGGTGAGGCCCTCGCCCGTTACGAGCAGATGCTGCCCCGAGGCACCCGGGATGCCGTCATGTCTCTGCTCGGCCGGCTGACCGAATCGGCCGGCCGGCCGGAACCCGCCCCCGGTGCCGCCGCACAGGCTCCGCCTGGTGTGGCCGGTTCTCCTACCGGAGCGTAACCACGCGGCCTCCGCCGGCTGTTTGAATGCGCGATTCTTCAACCCTGCGTGACTGCGCAGCCAAATCTGTCAACAGAAAGTGAAGGTTGCAGTTACTTCACTCTGGTGGTATTGCACTTCGGACCTATCGCGGTACGTTGAGATGCACATCACACTGAGTCGCACCGTTCACGCGCTGCCCGACGTTTCGGGAGGTCCTGCATGCGTGACCGCAGCGCCTGCGATGACGTGCTCGTCGGCATCGCGGTGATGAACTACCCGGTGCCGGACCTGTACTGCTCCAGCGACGTCCGGCAGAACTACCTGAAGATCGCCGACATGGTGGTCGGGATCAAACAGGGTCTGCCCGGCCTGGATCTCATCGTGTTCCCGGAGTACAGCACGCACGGCATCGCCGACCGCCGCGACGATCCCGGACCCCCGCTCACCGAGGCGGGCGAGGAGACCGCCGTGTTCGCGGCGGCCTGCCGCGCGGCAGGGCTCTGGGGCGTCTTCTCGGTCACCGGCGGTTGCTGCCGGCCCGACCCCGGCAACGCCGTCGTCCTGATCGACGACCGCGGCGAGGTCGTCCACCGCCACCGGCACCCGGTCACCGGGCCCGCGGGGAGCGAGGCGCCCGGCGATCCACCCCGGGCCGTCGACGGTCCGAAGGGGCTGCGCATCACGCTGGCCATCTGCGACGGCGGGCCGCACCCCCCGGCCGGGTGCCAGGTCTGCGGCGCCGAACTCGTCGTCCGGTGCCAGGGCTCGCCGGACGTCCCCGTCGATGATCAGATCTCCGCTGCGCGCGCCATGGCGTGGATGAATCTCTGCTACGTCGCGACGGTCAACACGGTCGGTTCCGACGGCGTGCACACCTGGGCGGGGCACTCCGCGATCGTCGGGTTCGACGGCACCGTGCTCGGCCGCTGCGGCGACGAGGAGTACGGCCTGCAGTACGCCGAGCTCTCCCCTGCCGCCGTGCGGGCGGCGCGCACCGAGCGGGTCCGCCAGGAATGGGCGCTGCGCGGCGCGGTCAGCGGTTTCGCCGGATCGGCGGCCAGGGGGCACCGCAGACACGACCGCCGGGTGTCCGGACGGGCGGTCGTCACCGGCTGAGGTCATCCGGCCCGGGCATCACGGACCACTCGTCACGGAGGAGGTCCCGATCGGCCCTCGAGAGGCTCCATCGAATCGCGAAAGGCAGGCACTGCGCATGGCCACCGAGCACGGACACGGTCACGACCACGATCACGGAACCGACGCGACGCTGGCCCGGATCGAGGCGCTGAGCAAGGAGGGTGTGCACCGGGCCGGGGAGCACGAGGGGCCATTCTCGCTCCATGTCCTCGGCCTGGGAGGCACCGGGGCGGCGATCATCACCGAGCTGCTCAAGGACGCTCCGGAGGGCTTCACCGCGCTGGCGGTGGACATCGGCGACGCCGACCTGGCCCCGGTACGCGCGGCCGCCGGGGCGCTGCCGGCCGGTGCGGTGCAGACCGTCGCGCTGCCGATCCCGACCCGCGAGGAGTTGCTGACCAGCCTGAACCGCTGGCGCGAGTTCCTGAAGATGGAGTACCCGCGCTACTACTGGAACCCGAACTACGAGCCGTGGCTGCCCGGCGACCTGGAGCTGCCCGCCGAGGGCGCGCGGTTCCCGCGGGCGGTCGCCAAGGCCATCTACGGCGCCGAGTACTACCAGAACCGTGAGATCACCGCGGCGCTGGACACGTTCGCCGCGGGCATCCTGGCCGGCGACAGGACCCCGCTGGTGGTCGTCCCGTTCGCCCTCGGCGGGGGCGTCGGCAGCGGGATCGTCGTGGAGATCGCCCGGCACCTGTCGACGATCAAGCTGGGTCGCCGGCCCTGGGTGGTCGGCATCGGCGTGCTGCCCAGCAGCGCGGACGCACCGGAGGTCGCGGACGGCTCGTTCTTCCCGGCGATCAACGAGCTCGACTGCATGATCGACACCGAGAAGAACAACGGGGTCATGGCGGTCTGGGGTGACCTGTACAAGAACCCGTTCACCGGCGGGTTCTTCGCCGTCCCGCAGGACGACGTGCAGGCGTTCACCGGGGACCTGGCCGCCACGCACGCCTATCTCGATTCCGGCATCGCGAAGTTCCTGTCCGCGGACGGCGGCAAGCACCTCTACGAGACGCTCAAGGCGCTGAACTGGCTGGCCGTGCCCGGGGACCAGTGGCATCCGGCGATCCGCGGCCAGCAGAGCGACCGCTGGGTCAACGTGCTCACCACCCGCAGGCTCGACGACGCCGGCTCGCTCGCGTCGCTCGGCCTGAACAAGGGCTTGCGCACCGAGTACGCGGAGGCCCGGGTGTTCGCCCCTGCCAAGGACGGGAAGAAGGCGGGCGAGGCCGTGGCAAAGGCCATCGGCGACGTCGCGACCACCGCGGTCGAGCCGGTCGTGCTGCCGATCGACAGCGACGCCGGCTTCGTGAGCGTGCTGCTGCCGCGGGCGTCCAAGCTGGACCTCTCGCTGTTCGTGCCCTCCCGGGACACCTACGACACGCTCGAGTGGGACGACAAGCTGCTGATGCACTCGTGGCTGCTCGACCTGGGCGTGATGCTCTGCGAGCCCTCGATCCGCTTCGACGGCATGGGCGGCGAGTGCATCTGGGGCTGCGCCTGCTGGGTCGTCGTGCCGCACGCCGCGATCCGGGGCGAGGAGATCACGTCCCCGGTGTCGCTGCCGGAAGCCGAAGAAGCCGCGACGTCGGTCACCAGCAACTGAACCGGAGGGCACCGTGCCACTGGACTGGGCCGACGTCGTCAAGCGGTACGAGAACGGGGCCGAGCTCCCGTCCATGCCCGGCGCGCGGACGCTGCAGGTCACCGGGGCCGACGACGACTACATCTACGTCGCGCACCGGCTCTGGCGCGACAAGCTCACCCGGGCCTACCTCGAGAAGGCGGTCGAACTGCTGGAGGCGGGCCGGATGACGCGGAACTACGGCGACGTCGTCGACCACTACCGGACCTACATCGCAGACGAGCGACCGACGACCGCGGCCACCGTGCTCAAGGACCTCGGATACCTGGAATGACGCCCCCCTGACCTGCGACAGACGAGCAGCGCACGAGTCCCACGAGGTCGTGCGGCGATGCCGTACGACCTGAATACAGGAGGAACACCGCAATGGGTATGTCGCTCTACCACAGCGCGACCGGCGCTCAGGCGCCACACTGCATCCACGCGATCGGCATCGGCAAGACCGGCGCCTACATGGTGGAGGCGTTGCTGCGCACCGGGGAGATCGAGGACCAACTGGAGGACCCGCGCGCCCGGTTCACCGGCCTGGCCGTCGACATCGGTGACCAGGACATGCATGAACTGCGGGAGTACGCGTCGGGCCTCAACGGCCGGCTCGCCGAACGCGGGATCCCGACCGACCGCCACCAGGTCCGCACGGTCGCTCTGGACGTCCCCGAGCGCGAGGAGTTGATGACCAGTCTCAACCGCTGGCGTGAGTTCCTGAAGATGGAGTACCCGCGCTACTACTGGAACCCGAACTACGAACCCTGGCTGCCGTCGGACACCGAGATGCCCAAGCCGGGCGACTCGATCCCGCGGGCCGTCGCCAAGGCGATCTACGGGCACTACTACTACGGCGAGGACAAGCGGCTGGAGTCCGAACTCGACGACTTCGTCGCCTCGATCAACGCGACCAAGCTGCCGTCGATCGTGCTGGTGTTCTTCTCCATGGCCGGCGGCACCGGCAGCGGCATCGTCGTCGACCTGGCCCGGCACCTGTCCAACGTCAAGCTCGGCCGCCGCATCCCGGTCGTCGGCGTGGCCGCGATGCCGTTCTCCGGCGACGAGGAGCACGCCGGCGGCAAGGCTGCGCTGTTCCCGACCATGAACGAGATCGACTGCATGCTCGATGACGCCAAGAACCAGGGCGTCATGGCGGTCTGGGGTGACCTGTACAAGAACCCGTTCACCGGCGGGTTCTTCGCGCTGCCCCAGGAGCACTCGTGGCAGCGGCTGGGCTCCTACACCAAGACCGGGAAGCCGGCGATCCGTGACGCGCTGCGCAAGGGCGTCACGCGCAAGTTCATCGACGACTCGTTCAGCCGGTTCATCGTCCAGGACTACGGCCGGTTGCTGTTCAAGATGCTGCGCCCGGCCGGGTTCACCGGAGCACCGCACGAGCGCAACATCTCCGGTGACCGCACGTGGACGGTCTTCGACGCCGCCAAGTTCACCCACCCCGGCGTCGAGGTGCTTCCCGGCGAGCCGCGCAGCAAGTGGCGTGAGGTCGTGAGCAAGTGGATCGACTACATCCCGACGTTCTCGGGCCTCAAGGAGGGCTTCAAGACCGACTACATCGAGGCCCACACCGTCGCGCCGCGGGAACTGTGGAACGACACCCTGCAGAAGCGGCTGGAGGCGGTGCTCGGGGAGTACCTCCTCGAGGGCGAGGACGGCACGCTCAACACTTCACACGGTGAGTTCTTCGACGAGCTGACGGCCTACTCGAACATCGTCATCCCGGGTGTGGCGAAGACCGACTTCACCGCGTTCTACGAGGCCCGCGACGCCTACGATGCCGTTGAGTCGTGGGACGAGAAGTTGATGATGCACTCCTGGCTGCTCGACCTGGGCGTCATGCTCTCCGAGCAGTCCATCCGGTTCGACGGCATGGCGGGCGAGTGCATCTGGGGCTGCGCCTGCTGGGTCGTGGTGCCGCACGCGGCGATTCGCGGTGACGCCCCGGCGTCGCACGACGTCTCGGAAGTGCAGCAGGCGGCCATCGCCCCGATGCTCAAGACCGTCGTCCAGACGCCGTAACGCCCTGTCCCAGGTTGCAGGAAGGCCACTTTCACGCCACCAGATGGCAGGACGGTGGCTTTCGGTGAACCGCCGATGACGCTGCGGGAGAGCCCATGCGCGCGACGAACAGCTCCGTTGCCGTCGAGTACGCGGAGTGGGTGGATCGGGTCAGGGCGACGTTCGAGGCCGTCCAGTACACGTGCAGCCACCGCCTGGCCGACCCGGGCCTCGCCGAGCAGGTGGGCGTGCAGGTGATCGCCGGGCTGGTGTCACGGCCGACCGTGTTCCGCTACTTCGGCCTGCCGTACTCCGGGCGGATCGCGCGGCTGGCCGAGACCCGCATCGCCGAGGCCGACTCCGGTCGGCTGGCCACGGTGTGCGGCTGGGCCGAGCTGCGGGAGCGGTTGGACGGCGTGCCGGAGGAGCACCGGGAGGTGCTGGTTGCGGCGTGCATCCGCGGGGAGGACCTCCCCACCCTGGCCGCCGGACTGTCCTGCGACGAGCAGGAGGCGAACGCCCGGCGGGAGGCGACGCTGGCGTTCATGCACGAACTGGCGGGCCCGGGACTGCCCCCGGCCACCGACCCGGACGAGAGAGGTTGAACCCGGTGCCGTTGGACTGGGATGCGGTCGTCGAGAAGTACTCCGGTGGTGTCCGGATCCCCACCGTGGCGGGCGGCAAGACGCTGGAGATCACCGGCGCGGACGATTCGGGCGTGCACATCCGCAATCCGCTGTGGCGCGACACGCTGGCCCGCGAGCACCTGACCCGGGCGGTGGAGCTCGTCGAGTCGGAGCGCATGAGCCGGCATGCGGGTCTGTTCGTCGAGGAGTACCGCGCGCTGGTGGCCGACGTCCGCGCGACGTCGGCCGCGCACGTCCTGAAGGACCTGGGCGTTCTGGAGTGACGCCGTGCCCGGTCAGGGCACGCCGTACGAGCCGGCCGCATCGGGTCTCGCGATGCTCGCACCGCCGGCGGCGGCGCACCCGGGGCGTGCCCGCACCGCGCAGTGGTGCTGCCGGTGTGGCTGTGCCTCCTGGCCGTGGACCTGGACCGCCGGCGGAAGTGGGACGGTGACACATGATGATCGACTGGAGTGCGGTGCGTTCGCGGTACGCGGAGCAGCCGACGGTCCGGCCCCTGGCCGGAGGCTCGACGCTGCGTGTCGTCCTCGTCGACGACGAGAAGATCTGTCTGCGACAGCGGTTGTGGGAGGACTGCGTGACGCGGGATCAACTCGAGACCGCGCTCACGCTGCTGCGCGAGGGGGACGGGTGCACCGCCGTCGAGTTCGCCGAGCGCCTGCGCCGGTACTACGCCGGTGGTCCGGACGTGCAGACCGACTGTTCGCGCATCCCCAACCTGTCGGCGATCGTGCTGCAGGACCTCGGCTACCTCCCGGCCCGGTGAGCCGCCCGTTCAGCGCAGCGGGCTGAGGTAGGACAGCGGAGGGAAGCGATCCGGGCGCTCCTCGTGCTCGAACAGCGCCATGGCGGAGCCCACGATCTTCGGGTCGGGGGTCCCCACGACCTCCCGGTCCTTGCCCGGGTAGTCGAACCGGCTGAGCACGAAGCGCATGGCCTCGATCCGGGCCCGCTTCTTGTCGTTGCTCTTGATCAGGGTCCAGGGTGCGTCGGCGGTGTCGGTGTAGAACAGCATCGCCTCCTTGGCCGCGGTGTACTCGTCCCACCGGTCGAGCGAGGCGAGGTCGGTGGGGCTGAGCTTCCACTGTCGGACCGGGTCGATCATGCGGATGAGGAACCGGGTGCGCTGCTCGCTGCGGGACACCGAGAACCACAGCTTGATCAGGTGCAGGCCGCTGCGCACGAGCATGCGTTCGAGCTCGGGCACCTCGCGCAGGAACTCCATGTAGTCGCGCGGGTCGGTGAAGCCCATGACCCGCTCGACGCCGGCGCGATTGTACCAGCTCCGGTCGAACAGCACGATCTCGCCGCCGGCCGGCAGGTGGGCGATGTAGCGCTGGAAGTACCACTGCGTCAGCTCGCGTTCGGTCGGCTTGCCGAGCGCCACGACCCGCGCGCCACGGGGATTCAGGTGCTCCATGAACCGCTTGATCGTGCTGCCCTTACCGGCCGCGTCCCGGCCCTCGAACAGTATGACGATCTTCTGCTCCGTGTCCTTGACCCAGTACTGCAGCTTGAGCAGCTCGATCTGCAGTGGGCGCTTGAGGCGGTTGTACTCGGCCCGGGTCATCCGCTCGGCGTAGGGATAGCCCTCACGCCAGGTGTCGACCGGCTTGCCGTCCGGCCCGATGAGGATCGGGTCGTCGTCGACGCTGTCGATCACGCGCAGGTCGGCGAGCTGCTCGCGCAGGTCCGCGGCGCCGTCACGCTGCTGCGGAGCGCGGCTGTCCGTGTCCGGGGAACCGGGGTTCGCCGCCCGCTTCTTGTCGGCCTTGGCCATGGTGGGCGCTCACGCCGGCACGGCGAGCGGTTCCGTCAGCGCGCCACCGGGGACTGCGCAGCCCATCCGGTCGATCCTCCGTACCGACACGCGATCGATACTGCCCGCCGCGCCGACGGGAGGGCTCGGCCTGCCGGTGCCAAGCGCCGCGTGCATGCCCGGCCCGGCAGGGCGAGCGACAGGCCGGTGCGGCAGGCTGATCACCGGGTTGATCGACTGCCGGGGGTGCAGAACATGATCGGTGACCGGACGATCGGTCGGCGGGTGATCCTGGGGGCGGCACTCGCCGTGCCGTTGCTGGGGGCGGCGGCGTGCACCGGGTCGCCACCCACGACGAAGCCGGCGGCCGGCGCCGAGCCCGGCGCCGGATCGACGACGGATCGGTTCGCCGAGCTGGAGCGGCGCTTCGACGCCCGGCTCGGGGTGTACGCGCTGCACACCGGCACCGGCCGGGAGCTCGCGCACCGCGCGGACGAGCGGTTCGCGATGTGCTCGACGTTCAAGGTGTTCGCCGCGGCCGCGATCCTGGACCGGCATCCGGTCGCGTTCCTCGACACCCCGATCCGCTACACCGAGGCCGACCTGGTCGAGTACTCGCCGATCACCACGCAGCACGTCGCCGGCGGGATGACGGTCCGCGACCTGTGCGACGCCGCGATCCGCTACAGCGACAACACGGCGGGCAACCTGCTGCTCGACGTCATCGGCGGCCCGGCCGAGATCACCGCGTTCGTCCGCTCGCTGGGCGACCAGGTGACCCGCCTCGATCGCCGGGAAACGGAGCTCAACACCTCGATCCCGGGTGACGAACGGGACACCACCAGCCCGCGCGCGATGGGCGGCGGCTACCGCGAGCTCCTCCTCGGCCGGCGTCTCGACGATCCGGCCCGCGAGCTGCTCACCGGGTGGCTGGTGGGCAACACCACCGGCGGCAAGCGGATCCGCGCCGGGCTGCCTCCGGACTGGCGGGTCGGCGACAAGACCGGCTCGGGTGGCTACGGCAGCGCCAACGACGTCGCCATCGCCTGGCCGCCGGGCGCCGCACCCGTCGTGGTGTCGACCTTCTCGGTGCGCGGCGCCCCGGACGCGACGGCCGACAACGCCCTGATCGCGCAGGCCGCGGCGGCTGTCGCCGACGAACTGGGCTGAGCGCGATCAAGCGAGGCAGGTCAGCGGCCGCCCGCCGTTGAAGGCGACCATGTCCTGCAGCGCGGCGGCGAAGTCGATCGCGGCGCCGGGCGCCGCGCCGTCGAGCTCGGTGTAGGCGCGGTACAGGTTGCCGACGATCCGCTCGTGATCGCCCAGCTCCGCATACGCGCCCAGATCGGTCTCCCGGGCCGTCTCCAGTGGGGTCAACCCGGCCGCGCGCCCGGCCTGCGCGGCGGCCTGCACGAACCGCAGGTAGCCGAGCACGTCGTCGATCACCTCGGGCCCGGTGACCGGGCCGTGACCGGGGACGATGACCCGGGCACCGAGCGGGGCGACGACCCGTTCAGCACCTCGATCGAGCCCGCGACGGAGCCCTGCAGCAGGAACGGGGTGCCGCCGTTGAACAGCAGGTCGCCGCTGAACAGGATGCCGCGCTCGGGGATCCAGACGATCGAGTCGTTCGTCGTGTGCGCAGCGGTCCCGACGTGCCGGACCTCGCAGCGCAGTTCGTCGACCCACACCGTGACGGCGTCGGTGTAGGTGAGGAACGGCAGCTCGAGCTCGATCCCGCCCCAGTCGACCTCGGTCCAGAACGGTGCCCCGGGCCCGCCCCAGGCCAGCACGCCGTCCCGGGTCGCCTCGTGGGCGACGATCGTGGCACCGCCGAACAGGTAGTTGCCGAAGGTGTGGTCGCCGTGATGGTGGGTGTTGACCAGCGTGCGCACCGGTGCCGCGGTGACGCCGCGGATCGCGTCGAGATAGGCCCGGGTCCGCCGCTCGGTGGAGCAGGCGTCGACGCTGACCACGCCGCGGCGCCCCACCAGGAAACCTGTGTTGTTGATCCACCAGGTGCCGTCGGGCTGGATGTAGGCGTGGATCCCGTCGTCGACCTCCTCGACCCGCGGCGGGCCGGGCGTGGTGATCTCGTGCGCGGTGGTACTCATCGCTCTCCCTCGCTGCGCTCGGTCGGCGCTTCGCGGGGGCGCTGTGTCGATGATTCGCTCGCGCGCTCGCTCATGGGCCGAGGCTCTCATGCCGGGCGGGCCGTTGACGGTCCGCGGCGCGGGCGTGTACGACCGGCGACGTGAAGATCGACGCCCGGCTCCGCGACGGCATGCAGCACGTGGCCGACGACGCGCGAACCGCCGAGGAGATCGGCTACGACGGGGCGTGGAACACCGAGAACCGCGCCGAACCGTTCCTGCCGCTCACGCTGGCGGCCGAGCACACCGAGCGCATCGAGCTGGGCCCGTCGGTGGCGATCGCGTTCGCCCGCACCCCGATGACCGTCGCGTACGCGGCGCTCGACCTGCAGCGCTACTCCGGCGGACGGTTCCTCCTCGGGCTCGGCAGCCAGATCCGTCCGCACGTCGAGCGCCGTTCTCCATGCCGTGGTCGCGCCCGGCGGCCCGGATGCGCGAGTTCGTCCAGGCGCTGCGAGCGATCTGGGACGCCTGGGAGACCGGTGAGTGCCTGGAGCACCGCGGCGAGTTCTACACCCACACGCTGATGACACCGAACTTCACGCCGCCGCCCAACCCGTACGGCCCGCCACGGGTGTTCCTCGCCGCCGTCGGCCCGCACATGCTGCGGACGGCCGGTGAGGTGGCCGACGGCCTGCTCGCCCACCCGTTCCTCACCGACCGCTACCTGCGGGAGGTCGTCGTCCCGACGCTGGAGCAGGCCCGCGGCACGCTCGACGGGTTCGAGATCGGGCTGTCGCCGTTCGTCGCATTCGACGACGCCGACGTCGAGGCCGTGCGCCGGCAGATCTCGTTCTACGGCTCCACCCCGGCGTACCGGCCGGTGCTCGACCTGCACGGGTGGGGTGAGCTGCAGGCCGAGCTCAACCAGCTGTCCAAGCAGGGCCGCTGGGACGACATGGTGCCGCTGGTCGACGACGAGGTGTTGCACGCGATGTGCGTGGTCGGGACGACGGAGCAGGTCGCCGCGGAACTGCGCCGCCGCTACGTCGGCGTGGCCCAGCGGATCCGGTTCAACCGTCCCGGGGACACACCCTCGCCGCAGCGGTTCGCCGACCTCGTCGCCGCGCTGCGGGACTGAGCTGGCGGGGTCACACCGGCCAGAGGACTGAGCCGGCGGGGGGTCACACCGGCCAGAAGTACGGCAGGTCGGGGTCCTCCGCCGGGAAGAGCGGGCCGTAGTGCGTCGGGTCCTTGCGCAGCAGCGCCGCGCGGTGGCTGCGGTGCACGCGCTCGTCGCCGAGCCAGTCGGGTAGCAACCCCGCCGCGGCCAGTTCGGCCTGCGACCGTGGCGGCGCCAGGCCCGCGGCGGCCAGGTCCTCGGCGATCGACACCGCGCAGGTGTCGGGCCGCCCGCGCGCCGACCACTCCGCGCAGACCGCCAGCCCGTAGGAGGCGACGGCCTCGGTGTGGCCGTCCCACATCCGCACGGCAGGATGGCGCTTCCAGCCGTAGGTCTGTCTGGTCAGCGCCCGCACCACCTGCAGGGCCTCGATCCGCTGCTTGCCCAGCCGGCTGTCGTCGAGCGACGCCGCGCTCGCCGCGAAGTCGGGGTAGGGCAGGAAGGTCTGCATATCAGCCCGCCCGGACCAGGGTGACCACCCGCACCAGCGACGGTGTGCGCGGAGTGGAGCCGAAGCCGAACCGGAGGGGTGGCGACACGGGCGCCAGCGGGCCTTGGTCGACGCCCGCCCAGCGCACGGTGGCCGAGCGCACCCGGTGCAGGTCCAGCGCGGCGTAGAACTCCCGGCGCCCAGCGCCTGCGCTGCCCCGGGTGCGCACCCCGGGAAGCACGGTACGGGCGACGACGTCCACCGCGGAGATCCACCACGGGGCGGTGGCCAGCGCCCGGGGGATCAGTCGCAGCAGCCGGCCCAGCGGCGCCCGCCCGGCTGTGCGGAACGTGAGTTCGAGCCCACCGGCGCCGACCCGCCAGCATGCCCCGTCGACCACGGTCGTGAGCGGGGCCAGCCGTACCTCGTCGAAGCGGTACGTGCCTGCGACGAAGTCCGCGATCTCGCGGGTCGGTGCGAGCAGCACCCGGCGCCCGTCCGGCTGCTCGACCATCACGTCGGTGAACGCACCCAGCGGCGAGCGCTCCCAGTGCCCGACCACCACCCGCAGTCCCGCAGCGGTCCCCAGGCCGGCGATCCGGCCGTCGAACCGGCCCTCCCGGCTCGGCACGACGTCGGTCGTCATCCGGGCACCCCTCCGCTTGCGTCTCACGCGGGCGGTCCGCCCGGCAGCAGACGGACTACCACTGCGGGCCCGGATTCATTCGTACCGGTGTGGCGCGGGCCCGCGCACCGGGACTGCTGACGGGCAGCGCCTGCAGGTGTTCGTGCGGCCGTCCTGCGGTGGCCCGCCGGGTGTCACCGAGCATCGGCTACAGCGCCAGCGCGGCACGGGCGGCGAGCTGGAACAACCCCTCGCGGGCCTGCCGGGCCGTGGTCCAGCCGCGGTGCTCCCACGCCTCGCCGGCCAGCGAGTCGGCGGCCAGGAGCAGCTGCGCGAACCGCACCCCGAGATCGGCACGGTAGCGGGCCACGGCGATGAACGCCGACGCCTCCATCTCCACCACCAGGCAGCCCTCCGCACGGCGGCGGTCCACCCGGGTGCGGGTCTCGCGGTAGATGGCGTCGGTGGTCCAGGACCGGCCGACGACGTAGGGCACGGCAGCCTCGTCGAGGATGCGGCTGAGTACGTCGACACCGTGCGGGTCGGCCTCGGTGATCCGCCCGGGCGGCAGGTAGTGGAACGAGGTGCCTTCGTCGCGAACCGCGCTGTCGACGACGACCGCATGCCCGAGCACCAGTTCCGGCACCAGCGTCCCGGCGCCGCCCACCGCGACCAGCTTGCGGGCGCCCATCGCGATGAGCTCCTCCAGGAACATGGCCGACAGCGGTTGCGCCGACCCCGGGCTGAAGGACCGCGAGCCGGCGGCCGTCGACCTCGGCCTCCCACACCGGGGTCGAGCCGCGCTCCGAGGACAGCCGGGCGATGCGCCGGGCGTTCGCTCCCACCGCGTCCACGACCTCGGGGAAGAAGCAGAGCACCGCGGTCTCGGGCATGTCGACGGGCCGGACCACGAGGTGTGGCTCGATCACGCCGGTCTCGGTCAGGTCGTCCTCGAGCAAGGGGAGATCCACACCGGGCATCTTCTCCCAGGCATCACCCGGACGTGTTTCACGTGGAACACACGGCGCACCGGGCCCTGATCGCGACCGGTCAGGAAGCGGCCGGCGTCGAACCGGATGGCCGAGGGCAACAGCATCGCCCGGCTCGCGGATCGCCTGAACGGGTAGCTCGCCGGGCCCGCATCGCACAGCGACGGCCGGTGGGCGCGGTGGCGTTGGTCGACCTTCCGGGCAGCGCACCGTCGAGTCGTGCCCTCGTGGGCGACGGCACTGGGGGTATGGCCGGGAGACCTGGTGGTACCCCGGCTGTCAGGCGCGCGGATCCGCACGATCCACCCCGGCCGGTGCATCGATCGGTGATGGAACCGGCACAACATCACCAGGTTGTCGAGCGCGGTGGCGCCGCCGTCCTCCCACGGGAGGACATGGTGGATGTCGCACCACGACGCGGTGCGCCCGCAGCCGGGGTGAGCGCAGCCGCGGTCGCGCGCGGCGACCGCGCGGCGCAGCCCGTCCGGGATGACCCGGGTGGCGCGGCCGATGTCGAGGGGTCGGCCCTTGCCGCCCATCACGATGGGCACCACCCGGGCCTCGCAGCACAGCAGCCGCAGTTGTTCGGGGGTGATGGCGCCGCCGAAGTCGAGCACCGCGGCGCGGGCCCGGTGCTGCAGGTCGTCGAGGCGGACGAGCACGTTCAGGTGCGGTCGTTCCCCGCCGCGCTCGGGCAGCGGTCCGTCGTCGTCGTGGTCGAGGGTGAACCGGCAGACCTCGGCCAGCGCGTGTGCCTGGCGTTCGGGCAGCGGCCGGGTGTCCTCGGCGGTCGATGGTGTGGCCAGGGCGTCGACGGCGGTGGCGACGGTGGCGAACAGGACGGCGTCGAGGTCGCCGGCAATCCGGCCACCGGAGCCGTCTCGACGAGGGCTGAGCCGCAGCTCGTTGCCCGGGTCGGGTGGGTGCTCGTCCTCCCCGGGGCCGTCCTCGTCGAGGGTGTCGATCAGCTGGCGGGCCAGGTCGGCCAGCTCGCCCGGGGTGTAGAGGGCGGCCCACTCGGCGAGCCGCTCCTCGGCGCCGGCCCACCGCTGCGGAGTCAGCCGCCGCGCCGCGGGGGTGTCGAGTTCGCGGACGATGACCTCGACGTGACGCATCCCGATCCGCCCGGCGGCGAACACGGCCGCGTGGCCGGCAGCCGGGCTGGCAGCTGCTGCCCGTCCAGGCCGACCCGGGGTGCGGTCTGGGCGGCGATCTTCGCGCGGCGCCCGGCATCGGGGCGGTCCCAGCCCAGCAGGTCGGCCAGCGCGGGCGCCGGGGTCCGGTACCCGCGTTCGGCGAAGGTGCCGCGCCGGTCCAGCGC
>NZ_JAHDTG010000224.1 GCF_018531475.1 Pseudonocardia mahuensis | reverse complement strand
GCGGTGTCCGGGTCGGAGCCGCTGTCGCGTGAGGAGCTCCTCGCGTTGATCGAGTCGCAGGCCCGGGTGATCGAGGAGCTCACCGCGCGGATCGCGACCCAGGACCAGCGGATCGTGGAGTTGGAGCGCCGGCTGGGCCGCAACTCGGGTAACTCCTCGCAGCCGCCCTCGGCTGATGGGCCTGCGGTGCCGCCCTCGCGGTCGCCACGGCGGCGCAGCGGCCGGCGTCCGGGTAAGCAGACCGGTGCGGGTGGGTCGGCGTTGTTCCAGATCAGCGACCCGGACGAGGTCGTCGATTATGTTCCCGACGCCTGCCGGGGGTGCGGTCACGACCTTGCCGACGCGGCCGGGGCGGGGGTGGTGCGCCGCCAGGTCCACGACATCCCGACCATCTCCCCGGTCGTGGTCGAGCACCGGCTCCATCGCCGCCGTTGTGGCTGCGGGACGACAACGACCGCGGCGGCGCCGGCCGGGGTGGGTGCGGCGGTGTGCTACGGGCCGAACCTGCGCGCGTTGGCGGTGTACCTGCTGGTGTTCCAGCACATCCCGGTCGCCCGTACCCAGGCGTTGATCGCCGACCTGACCGGGGCCCGTCCGTCGACCGGCTGGATCGGTTCGGTGCTCTCGACCGTGGCCGAGGTGCTGGTCGATGTCGAGAAGCTGATCAAGTCGTTGATCGTGCTGGCGCACGTGATCCACGTCGACGAGACCAGCAGCAACATCAACGGGGCCCGGTGGTGGCTGCACGTCGCAGGCACCGAGACGCTGACCGCCTATCACCTGCACCCCTCCCGCGGCCGGGTCGCGGTGGCCGAGTTCGACGTGCTGCCCGCGTTCCGCGGAACAGTGGTGCACGACGCGCTCAGCGTCTACGACGCCTACCCCGGCGCGCGGCACGCGCTGTGCGGGGCTCACCTGGCCCGCGAACTCGTCGCGGCCGCCGAAGCCCACCCCGAGCAGGCCTGGCCCGAGCAGGCGCTACGCGCCCTGCACGGCCTCAACACCGCCGCC
>NZ_JAHDTG010000223.1 GCF_018531475.1 Pseudonocardia mahuensis | reverse complement strand
TAGCGCGTGTTTGATAATCGGCGGAGCCAGATGTCGATCGCTGCGATCTGGGTTGTGGTTTCGTAGCGCAGGGCCAGCTTGTCGTAGCGGGTGGCGACTCCCCGGCGCTGTTTGTGCAGGTTGATGCTGCACTCGACGGCGTGTCGCTGGCGGTAGATCTCGGGGTCGAAGCGTGGGGGCCGTCCACCGCGTGATCCGTGTTTGAGCCGGTTGGCGTGCTGGTCCTGCTTGATGGGGATGGTCGCGCGGATCCCACGACGACGCAGGTAGGCGCGGTTGGCCCGGGATGAGTACGCCTTGTCGGCCAGTACCCGGTCCGGGCGGGTTCGGGGTCGACCCCGTCCCGATCGCCGGACCCGGATGCGTTCCAGGACCGGCACGAACTGAGGGCTGTCTCCCCGTTGCCCGGCGGTGATCACGGTCGACAACGGCTTGCGTCCCTGCTCAGAGGCCAGATGCAGTTTGGTGGTCCACCCACCGCGAGACCGGCCGAGGGCGTGATCGGCGGGCTCCGCACCAGGCGGCTCGAGCTGGCTGTCCGGGTCCCGGCGGGCACCGGCGGCATGCTGGTGAGCCCGCACGATCGTGGAGTCCACCGACACGTCCCAACAGATCAAGCCCGCCGCATCGCCGAGCTCCTGCAGCCGCGCCAGGATCGCAGCCCAGGTGCCGTCACGCTGCCAGCGCCGGAACAGCCCGTAGACCGACTGCCAGGACCCGTACCGCTCGGGCACGTCTCGCCACGGAGTGCCGGCACGGGTCCGCCAGCGGATCCCGTCGATCAACTGCCGTCTGGTCCACTTCGGGGGCCGTCCACGCCCACTCACCGCAGGTAGGAGCGGTTCGAGCAGCCGCCACTGCGCGTCGGTGAGGTCATGACGAGCACCCGGGGGTACGGTGCCCACGAGGTCTCCGGGTAGATGGTCTTCTTGGTCGTTGATCCATCTACCGGAGACCTCGTTTGTCTCCACTCATCGACACACCGGCCTCAGCGACCCGTGATCAACTTTCTAAACACGCGCTAG
>NZ_JAHDTG010000222.1 GCF_018531475.1 Pseudonocardia mahuensis | reverse complement strand
TCAGCCGCCGATGGCGCTCATCGGCCGGTCCGGCTGCAGGAAGCCGGGGTCGTTGATGCCGTGGCCGGGCAGCTTGCCCCACATGGCGTCGCGCCAGGTGTCGGCGATCTCGGCGTCGGAGGCGCCGCCGCGGACCAGGGCCCGCAGGTCGGTCTCGGTGCGGGCGAACAGGCAGTTGCGGATCTGGCCGTCGGCGGTCAGCCGGGTGCGGTCGCAGGCGCCGCAGAACGGGCGGGTGACCGAGGCGATCACGCCGACCACGGACGGGCCGCCGTCGACGGTCCAGCGCTCGGCCGGGGCGCCGCCGCGCTCGGCCGGGTCGGGAGTCAGGGTGAAGCCGGCGCGGAGCCGCTCGAGGATCTCCCCGGCGGTGATCATCTCGGTGCGCTCCCAGCCGTGCTGGGCGTCGAGCGGCATCTGCTCGATGAACCGGAGTTCGTAGCCGTTGTCCACGGCGAAGCGCAGCATGTCGACGGCCTCGTCGTCGTTGAGCCCGCGCAGCAGCACACTGTTGATCTTGACGGGGTCGAGGCCGGCGGCGCGCGCGGCGGCCAGCCCGTCGAGCACGTCGGAGAGCCGGTCGCGGCGGGTGATGGTCGCGAACCGGTCCGGGCGCAGCGTGTCCATCGAGACGTTGAGCCGGTTCACCCCGGCGGCGGCCAGCGCCTCGGCCCGGCGGGCCAGCCCGATGCCGTTGGTGGTCAGCGAGATGTCGGGGCGCGGCTCGAGCGCGGCGGACGCGGCGATGATCTTCTCGAGGCCGCGCCGCAGCAGCGGCTCGCCGCCGGTGAAGCGCAGCTCGTGCACGCCGAGGTCGCGGACCGCGATGCCGATCAGCCGGACCAGTTCGTCGTCGGTCAGCTGCTCGGCGCGGTCCATCCACTCCAGGCCCTCCGCGGGCATGCAATAGGTACAGCGCAGGTTGCAGCGGTCGGTCAGCGAGATGCGCAGGTCGGTCGCCACCCGGCCGAACCCGTCGATCAACCGGGGGTCGTCGGGGCGGGCCGGGTCTCGGGTGGTGGACCCCCGCA
>NZ_JAHDTG010000221.1 GCF_018531475.1 Pseudonocardia mahuensis | reverse complement strand
CGAGGTTCATGACCTTGTCCCACGCGGCCACGAAGTCGCGCACGAACTTCTCCTGCGCGTCGTCGCTCGCGTAGACCTCCGCGACGGCCCGCAGCTCGGAGTTCGAGCCGAAGACGAGGTCGACGCGGCTACCGGTCCACTTGACCTCGCCGGTGGCGCGGTCGCGGCCCTCGAAGGTCTCCGCGGTCGAGCCGTTTTCGGACGTCGCCTTCCACTCCGTGCCCATGTCGAGCAGGTTCACGAAGAAGTCGTTGGTCAGCGACCCGGGCGTCGAGGTGAGGACGCCCAGCGGGGACTGCCCGGCGTTCGCGCCCAGGACGCGCAGCCCACCCACGAGGACGGTCATCTCGGGCGCGCTCAGGGTCAGCAGGTTCGCGCGGTCGATCAGGAGGTACTCGGCCGGCAGCCGGTGGCCCTTGCCGCGGTAGTTGCGGAACCCGTCCGCGGTCGGCTCCAGCGCGGCGAAGGACTCCACGTCGGTCTGCTCCTGCGACGCGTCCGTGCGTCCCGGGGTGAACGGGACCGCGACGTCGTGGCCGGCGTTCTTCGCGGCCTGCTCGACCGCGGCGCACCCGCCGAGCACGATGAGGTCGGCCAGCGAGACCTTCTTCCCGCCGGTCTGGGAGCTGTTGAAGGCCTCCTGGATCCCCTCCAGGGTGCGCAGCACCGTCGCCAGCGTGTCGGGATCGTTGACCTCCCAGCCCCGCTGCGGCTCGAGGCGGATGCGCGCCCCGTTCGCCCCGCCGCGCTTGTCGCTGCCGCGGAACGTCGAGGCCGACGCCCACGCGGTGGAGACGAGCTGGGAGAGCGACAGGCCCGAGGCGAGGATCTGGCTCTTGAGGCCGGCGATGTCCTCCGCCCCGACCAGCTCGTGGTCCACCGCGGGCACCGGGTCCTGCCAGAGCAGCGTCTCCTGCGGGACCAGCGGCCCGAGGTAGCGCTGGATCGGGCCCATGTCGCGGTGCGTCAGCTTGTACCAGGCCCGGGCGAACGTGTCCGCGAACACGTCGGGGTTCTCGTGGA
The DNA here is from genome assembly GCF_018531475.1 of Pseudonocardia mahuensis. Taxonomy (GTDB): domain Bacteria; phylum Actinomycetota; class Actinomycetes; order Mycobacteriales; family Pseudonocardiaceae; genus Pseudonocardia. The sequence continues at coordinate 58 of NZ_JAHDTG010000221.1, read as the reverse complement.
AGCGCCGCGAGATCTGCTCGTAGACCGGGTCGAACCGGAGCGCGAGGTCCGTCGTCAG
>NZ_JAHDTG010000220.1 GCF_018531475.1 Pseudonocardia mahuensis | reverse complement strand
CGGCGAAGGCGGGCAGGACCTGCTCGGCCATCAGTTCCATCTGGGCGACGACCGCCTCGATGGGCTGGCCCCAGGCGATCAGGCAGGCGAGGTGGTCGACGCCCATCGCCTCCATCTGCTTGAACCGCTCGATCATCTTGTCCGCGGTGGTGAGGACCGGGTCGGAGTACTTCTCCCAGAGGCCTTCCGACGACGGCGACTCGTTCGCGGGCACGACGCGGCCGGCCTCCACGAACTCGATCTTCTCGCCCGGGGCCCGCGCCTTGAGACGGTCCTCGCGGGTGCCCTGGCTGACGGTCTGGGTGAGCGCGAGGTAGTGGTTGTACTCGCTCACCATGTCGTCGAAGAACTCGAGCGCGTCGGCCTCGGTCCGCCCCAGCCACGTGTGCCGGTAGACCATGACCTCGCCGCGCGGCACGCCGCTCTCCGCGGCCGCGGCGTTGTAGGCCTCCAGGAGCGCCTCGAGGTCCCCGTGCGGCTCGAAGTTGCCCCAGTTGGGCGCGGTGAGCAGGTTGTGCCCCTGCGCGGCCACCTTCCGCACGCCATCCACGCTCTGCGAGGCGACCCACAGGTCGGGGCCGGGCTGCGAGGCGGGCTTGGGCACGAGCGTGGTGCGCGGGAACGAGAAGTAGCGACCCTCGTAGGTCACGTTGTCCTCGACCCACACCTTCTGGATGATCTCCAGCGCCTCTTCGTAGATCTCCCGCGACTTGGCCGGGTCCACCCCGATCCGGTCCAGCTGGTACCGGCCGCCGCCCCGGGCCACACCGATACCCACCCGGCCCGGCGCCAGGTGGTCCAGCATCGCCATCTCCGAGGCGATCAGCAGCGGGTTATAGCTCGGGAGCACCACCACGCCGGGCAGGATCTGCAGCCGCGTGGTACGGGCCGCCGCGAGCGCGGCGAAGGCCAGGGCGCTGGGGTTCGCGACGTAGTTCTGGAACACGTTCTCGTTGATCGCGACACCCTCGAAACCGAGCCGCTCGGCGGTGTCGACGATCGTCAGCATGTCCTGCAGCAGCTCGCCCCACGGGCGATCCATGTCCGAGTAGAAGAAGGGCGCCGTCACCCAGAACTTCAATGCCAT
>NZ_JAHDTG010000219.1 GCF_018531475.1 Pseudonocardia mahuensis | reverse complement strand
GGCGCGGGCTCGGAGGCGGTGGCCTCCCTGATCATGGACCTGCAGGCCGTCGGCCTACGGATCGAAACCGACCTGGCCACCACCCGCACCGGCGGCGCCGGCCCCTCGGACTCCGGCATGCTCTGGATCGAAGGCGTCCCGGTCACCGTCCCCCCCAACACCACCTCCCCCTACACCCTGCGCGCCGAAGACGACGGCCAAGCCATCTACCGCGACGGCACCAAGATCGCCTCGGTGTCCGGCACCGCCCGACCCCGCTTCTACGACCTCACCACCGCCGACGGCATCCCCTACCACCAGATCGCCCTGCTCCACCTCGACTCCCTGGCCTCCACCGTCGTCCAAGCCTGCAACTACTGGGGCAACACCGACCAATGCGGCTTCTGCGGCATCGGACTGTCCCTGACCGCCGGCACCACCATCGCCAAAAAAACCCCCGCCATGCTCGCCGAGGTCGCCCTCGCCGCCCGCGACCTCGACGGCGCCGTCGACGCCACCCTCACCACCGGCTCCACCGCCACCCCCGACCGCGGCGCCCTCTACGTCGCCAAATGCGGCCAAGCCGTCAAACAAACCGCCGGGCTACCCGTCGAAATCCAGTTCGAACCCCCCCACGACCTGACCGTCCTCGACCAGGTCCACGACATGGGCATCGACGCCCTCGGCATCCACATCGAATCCTTCGACCCCGCCGTCCTCGCCCGCGTCGCCCCCGGCAAACACCGCACCGGCATCGACACCTACTTCACCACCTGGCAACGCGCCGTCGAACTGTTCGGCGAAGGCCGCGTCTCCACCTACGTCATCCTCGGCATGGGCGAAGACCCCGACCTCACCATCGCCGCCTGCAAACGCGCCATCGACATCGGCGTCTACCCCTTCATCGTCCCACTGCGCCCCGTCGCCGGCTCCCTGATGGAAAACGTCCCCGCCCCCGCCCGCGAATACACCGAACCCATCTACCGCAAAGTCGCCGCCTACCTCACCGAACGCGGCCTCGGCGCCGACACCGCCGTCGCCGGCTGCGCCCGCTGCCAAGCCTGCAGCTCCCTCAACCTCGTCCAACACGCCGGCACCACACCCCCCTGCAACCCCACCACCACCGACACCGGCACCGGCACC
>NZ_JAHDTG010000218.1 GCF_018531475.1 Pseudonocardia mahuensis | reverse complement strand
CAGCTTTTCGGGCAGAAAGCCGACAGCTTCGACGATGGCGTCTTTGACCGCTCGGGCGCCGTGTCCGGCCAGCGGCGCGCCGTTCTTCACACGGGCCTGAGTGTCGAATCCGTCCATTCGGGGTAGCGGTAGCAGGATGGTGTAGCGAGTCCTGCGTTCCACGAGTGTGCCGATCGCCGAGCGATTCAGGCCGATGATCAGATCGCCTTCCCAGTGTCCGGGGACAGCCCGATCGTTGACCTCGGCAGGCCGGCGGTCGAGGGTGTGTTCTGCGGTGATGAAGCCGCGATGGTTGCGCCGCTCGCGCCGGGTCCGTGCCCGCGGTACCCGCAGGGCACGTCCGGTCCGCAGGCACGCCACGTGCTCGCGGGACAGGGCGCCGCGGTCTTCGATGTAGAGCGCCTGGTAGATGGCCTCGTGCGAGATCCGCATCGCCGGGTCGTCGGGGTGGTCGTGCCCCAGTCGTGCCGCGATCTGCTCCGGGCTCCACGCCCGGCCCCAACGACGATCCGCGCGCCGCGCACGGTTGCGGCCGGTGAACGCCACCGACGGCCCGGGCACGCTGACCCCCTGCTCGGTGACCAACCGGCCGGAAAGGCGGTCCTGCACATAGCGTCGGAGCCGCGGATTCGTGACCAGCTTCGCGGTTTTCGGGCGAGTGGCGCGTCGGTCGCGGTGCCACTGCGCGACGGTCGCCCGGTAGGTCAAGGTTCCTCCGCGAGTACTCGCGTTCCGGCGCAGTTCGCGAGATATTGTCGACGCTGAACGGCCGAGCCGCCGCGCGATCTCACGGATGCTCACCTTCTGGGCGTGCCATAGCGCGATCAGTTCGCGCTCATCAAACGACAAGTAGCGGCCTGAGCCCACTTGAAAGATCGATCGAGGTGTCACCCCGCCACATTCGCGGAACCACCTGGTTCCGACCACCGGCGACACGCCGGCTTCCACCCCGGCATCCGTACTTGTCACACCACGCCCGACCGCAGCCCAGAACAGTCGACGTTGTTCGACGCGCGCCACCGGCGGCCGCCCCGGCGACCGCATCGGCGGTCGACCTGTCATTGCCGCAGCCCAACCCGGCTCTCGCCCCATTCCACACCTCCGACCCGAGGTGTTGCGACGACCGGTTGAGTTCTGC
>NZ_JAHDTG010000217.1 GCF_018531475.1 Pseudonocardia mahuensis | reverse complement strand
GGGCCGGGAGCGGAGGTCGGGTGGCAGAGCCAGTCAGAGCACGTCGGTTGACCGACGAGGAGGGTCGGCGGCTGACTCAGATCGTGCGCCGCGGCCGCGGGAACCCGATCCGGGTGCGCCGCGCGACGATCATCATGGCGTCGGCGTCCGGGACCCCGGTCCCCGCGATCGCGCGTCTGGTGGCCGCCGACGAGGACACCGTCCGCGACGTGATCCACGCCTTCAACGAACGGGGGCTGGCCGCGCTGGACCCTCGGTGGGCGGGAGGCCGTCCCCGCCTGATCAGCGATGAGGACATCGCGTTCATCATCGCGACGGCCACCACCCGCCCCGGCGCACTCGGCTGCCCGTTCACCCACTGGAGCCTGCGCAAACTCGTCGCTCACCTGGCCCGCTGCCACCAGCGGCGGGTCGTGATCGGCCGCGAGCGGCTGCGGCAGATCCTGCACGAGCACGGCGTGTCGTTCCAGCGGACCCGCACCTGGAAGGAGTCCACGGATCCGGACAAGGACGCCAAGCTGGACCGGATCGAGGAGGTCACCCGCCGGTTCCCGGACCGCTGCTTCGCCTTCGACCAGTTCGGGCCGCTGTCCATCCGGCCCTGTCACGGCGCCGCCTGGGCGCCCAGGTCCAGGCCGGTGCGGCTGCCCGCGACGTATCACCGCACGCACGGCATCCGCTACTTCCACGGCTGCTACAGCCTCGGCGACGACCAGCTCTGGGGTGTGACCCGGCGCCGCAAGGGCGGCGACCACACCCTGGCCGCCCTGAAATCGATCCGGGCCGCGCGCCCGGACGGCGCCCCCATCTACGTGATCACCGACAACCTGTCGGCGAACAAGACGCCCGCGATCCGCGCGTGGGCGGCCCGGCACAAGGTCGAACTGTGTTTCACCCCGACCTCCGCGTCCTGGGCCAACCCGATCGAGGCGCAGTTCGGGCCGCTGCGCACCTTCGTCATGGGCGCCTCCAACCACCCCAACCACACCGTGCTGGCCCGCCGGTTGCAGGCCTACCTGCGCTGGCGCAACGCCAACGCCCGCCATCCCGACGTCCTCGCGGCCCAACGCCGCGAACGCGCCCGCGTCCGCAGCGAACGCCAACACCGCTGGGGCCGACCCCGCGCGGCATGACCCGGTGAACGTTCCTGGCCGCCGCACTAG
>NZ_JAHDTG010000216.1 GCF_018531475.1 Pseudonocardia mahuensis | reverse complement strand
CATCTGCAGGTACTGGTAGGCGAGCAGCTTGGGGTCCGGGTCGTTGCGGTGCACGGCCTGGAACACCTCGTCGATCGCCCGGGACTGGCCTTCGGCCTTGAGGATCGCCGCGGTCCGGTCACCCTCGGCGCGCAGGACGGCTCCCTGCTTGTCGCCCTCGGCGGTGAGGATCTGGGACTGGCGCTGGCCCTCGGCGCTCAGGATCGCCGCGCGCTTGTCCCGCTCGGCGCGCATCTGCTTCTCCATCGCGTCCTTGATCGTCTTCGGTGGGTCGATGGCCTTGATCTCCACCCGGTTGACCCGCAGACCCCACTTGCCGGTGGCGTCGTCGAGCACCCCGCGCAGCTGGCTGTTGATGCTGTCCCGGGAGGTGAGCGTGCGCTCCAGGTCCATCGAGCCGACGACGTTGCGCAGCGTGGTGACGGTGAGCTGCTCGACGGCCTGCAGGTAGCTGGCGATCTCGTAGGCCGCCGAGCGCGGGTCGGTGACCTGGAAGTACAGCACGGTGTCGATCTCGACGACGAGGTTGTCCTCGGTGATCACCGGCTGCGGCTTGAACGACACCACCTGCTCGCGCAGGTCGATCGCCGGGTAGACCCGGTCGATGTAGGGGATGACGAAGTTCAGCCCGGGCGCCAGCGTGCGGTGATAGCGGCCGAGCCGCTCCACGTTACGCGCCCGGGCCTGCGGCACGATCCGCACCGCCCGCAGCACGGTGAACACGGCGAACAACGCCACGATCAGCCCGGCGATCAGCAACGGTTCCACGGCTCACTCCCGGGGGTAGACGAGGGCGACGGCGCCCCGGATCTCCATGACGTCCACGGTCGCTCCCGCCGGGATCACCAAGAACTCGTCGTAGGCGCGCGCCGTCCACTCCTCACCGCCGATGCGCACCCGGCCGCCCTGCCCGGTGACCTCCTGCAGGACGTGCGCCGACCGGCCGACGAGGGCATCCACCCCGAAGCGCTCGAGCTGCGGCCGGAGCATGTGCCGCCGGGCGATCGGCCGGACGAGCAGGATGCCGGCGGTCGAGGCGATGGTGAACACCAGGAACTGGAGGGGCAGCGGAAACCCGATCGCCGCAAAGAGCGACGTGACCAGGGCGGCGCCGCCGAGCAGCCCCAGCGCGGCGGTCAGCGTGAAGATCTCGGCGACACCCA
>NZ_JAHDTG010000215.1 GCF_018531475.1 Pseudonocardia mahuensis | reverse complement strand
CCGCGTTGATGCTCCTATAGTTGTCAAGCTGCAAGAGCAGATCCACTGTTCTTGTGTGGAGCTACGATTATCTGGTATATTTCGCGGATCAGAAGTCGTTTGAGGCAACGCAGGGCCTCTTTCTTCGTCTTCCCCTCTGCGGTGCGCCGGCTGACGTAGGCGATGGTGGGCTCGTGGAATCGCATTCGCACGATCAGGATGCGATACAGGGCAGCGTTGGCCTGCCGGTGGCCGCCGCGGTTGAGGCGGTGCCGCGTGGTTTTCCCGGATGATGCGGGGACGGGGCAGGCACCGCAGAGCTTGGCCAGCGCGGCCTCGCTGCGGATGCGCTCGGGGTTGTCGCCCACGACCAGGAGCAGTTCAGCGGCGGAGTCCTCAGCGATGCCGAACCGGCTGGTGAGCGCGGGTGCTGCCCGGTCGGTGAGGGTCGCGAGGACGCGGTCGTGCAGCCGCGCCTCGTGATCGAGGGCGCGGTGGCGATCAGCCAGCGCGCGCAGCGTGTAGTGGGCCGCATCAACAGGGCTTTCCATCGATTCGTAGCGCAACTCGCGGCACCGTTCGAGCAGCTCTCTGTCGTTGAGCGGTTCGAGTTCCTCGCGAACCTCGGCAGGTGCATTCACCAGAATGGTCTTGAGCGTGATGATCGCCTGACTGCGCGCCTTGACCGCGGTATCCTTCGCGATTTTGATCTGCCGGGTCATCTCGACCGTGCCGTCGGCGGTCTTCGGGACGGCCGTGACGGCACCGGTCAGCACGGCGCGGGCCGCGGTCTCGGCGTCGATGGTGTCGTTCTTGCCCTGCAGGTACCGGATCCGCCGGTCGGGACGGTTGACCTCCAGGACCAGGCGGCCGTGCCGGCGCAGGAACGACGTCACGCCGGCACCGTAGGATCCCGAGCCTTCCACGCCGAAGTCGGCCTGCTCGCCGAGCTCGGCGGCCCACTGCTGCAGCTGTGCGTAGCCGGTCCGGTCAACTGCGATGGTGATCTTCCCGATCACCGCCCCGACCTGGTCCAACGCCACGGCGACGTGGGCATGCTTGTGCGTGTCGACCCCGACGACGATGCGTCGACGGAGCGGATCGGGGATGCTCATCGGAGACTGCGTGTCCTTCCCGGGCTGCGTGGTCACGGCGCACCGGGCGGGCGGACAGGACTGTGATGGGACCTGCTGGGATCAGGCT
>NZ_JAHDTG010000021.1 GCF_018531475.1 Pseudonocardia mahuensis | reverse complement strand
AACGAGGCACGAACAGGTCAGCCCGTCCTCAGAGCCCTACTCGACGCCACCCACCGGACCAGCCGGGATGCGCATGCAACCCGAGAACTCCAGGCCGATCAAGTCCCGAAGCCCCTTACATGAGCCCGTCACGCGGACCCGGAGCGCCGGGAACGCGGACCCGCCGCATCCAGCGGAGCTGCGGGGCACGGACCGCCGTGCTCAGACCAGCCGGCGGTCCGACGCCCAGCGCGACAGCTCGTACCGGTTCGACAGCTGCGTCTTGCGCAGCACGCTGGACACGTGCGTCTCGACGGTCTTCACCGAGATGAACAGCTCGCCGGCGATCTCCTTGTAGGCGTAACCGCGGGCGAGCAGGCGCAGCACATCGCGCTCCCGGCGGGTCAGCAGGTCGAGCTCCGGGTCACCGGGCGGGGCCGCACCCGGACGGTCGGAGAAGACATCGAGGACGAATCCGGCCAGGCGCGGCGAGAACACCGCGTCGCCGGAGTGCACCCGGCGCACCGCGTCGGCCAGGTCCCGCCCGGAGATCGTCTTGGTGACGTAGCCGCGGGCCCCGGCCCGGATCACGGCGATCACGTCCTCCGCCGCGTCGGACACGCTCAGCGCCAGGAACACGACCCCGGGCAGCTCCGGGCGCACCTGGCGCAGCACCTCCGCGCCGCCACCCTCGGGCATGTGCACGTCGAGCAGCACGACGTCCGGGCGCAGATGCCGGATCGCGGCGACGGCTTCGTCCACCGAGCCGGCCTCACCGACGACGCTCACGTCCGCGAACCCGCGATCGAGCTCCGCACGGACTCCCGAACGGAACAGCCCGTGGTCGTCGACCAGGAACACCCGGATCGCCGCGGCGCCGGGCTCCGGTGCGGCCTCCCCGGTCTGCGGCTCGGTCATGACGCGGCTCCTTCTCGTTCGAACCCCGAGCCACGGTCCGCGGCCGGTTCGTCGGTGCTGTCGGTGCTGTACTGGCTGCCGCCGTTGTCGGCGTGCTCCCTTGCGGCCGGCTCCGTACGCATGGACAGGTGCACCTCGGTGCCCTCGCCCGCCGTGCTGCGCAACCGGACGCTACCGCCGTGCCGCGCCATCCTGCCCCGGATCGAGTCGGCCAGCCCGTGGCGGTCGTCCGGGACGGCATCGGGATCGAACCCGACACCGCGATCGCGCACGAACACGTGCACCTCGTCGGCCTCGACCTCCACGTACACGCTGATCTCGCCGACGCCGGCGTGCTTGGCCGCGTTGACCATCGCCTCGCGCGCGGCCAGCACCAGGGCGCGCAGGCCGTCGTCCAGCGGGCGGTCGCCGCCGACGACCACCGGGCTCACCGTCAGCGCATAGGTGTCCTCGACCTCGCCCGCGGCCCCGGCCAGGGCCTCGGTCAGGCCGGCGTCCAGGGCCGGGTCCCGCGAGGCTCTCCCGGAGCGGCCGAAGCCGGTCGGACCGTAGAGCCAGTGCCGCAGCTCGCGTTCCTGTCCGCGAGCCAGCCGCAGCACCTCGCGGGGCTGGTCGGACTGCCGTTGGATCAGGGCCAGGGTCTGCAGCACCGAGTCGTGCAGGTGCGCGGCGATCTCGGCGCGCTCGGCCTCCACGATCCGTTCCCGGCGCTCCTCGCCGAGATCGCGCATCAGCCGCACCCACCACGGCACCGTCAGCACCGCGACCCCGACCAGGGTGGCCAGCGCCGCGAGCAGACCGAACTGCAGCTGGCCCAGGTCGAGGTTGCCGAGCAGGAACACCCCGATCCCGGCGGCGACGAACAGCGCACCGGCCACCACGCGGATGAGCGCGGTCCGCCCGGTCCCGGCCACCCCGGTGACCCCGGAACGGGCCCCGGCGGCCCAGCGGCGGCGCTGCGCCTCGTCGGCCTCCCGCCAGACCACCGCGGCCCCGACGGCGGCGACGCCCAGCGGGCCGACGATCCAGCCGATCACGGTGTTGCCCAGCGCGGCCGCGGCCAGCCCGACCCCGAGGCCCAGCGCGGCGAGGCCGAGCGCCTGCTGGCGTTCCGTGCGCGGCAACGAGCGGGCGACGTCGGCGCTCTCCTGCCGGACGAACACCCATAGCAGCCCGTAGGCCAGGGCGCCCGCCCCGTTCGCCGCGGCCAGGATGACGAAGGCCGACCGCACCCACAGCACCTCGACACCGAGGTGGTCGGCCACGCCACCGGCGACGCCGGCGACCATCCGGCCGGACCGGCGACGGGCCAGCGGCGTCCGGGTCGGGACCGGGGCGGCCGGAACGGCAGGCGAACTCACGCCACCATCGTCACACGCGCGGGAACCCCTGACATCGGGGCCGACCTCGGGGACGACTCAGGGCCTTCCCCGATGGTTCGGAGTCCCCACGTCCGACAGGCTGGAGCCATGAACGGGACGGACGTGCAGGCGACACTGCGCGAGATGTGGGAGACGCGCCCGGCGCGCCCCCAGCACGACCGGAAGGTGGCCGGGGTCGCCGCGGCCATCGCGCGCCGCTACGACATCGATCCGGTGCTGGTCCGGGTCGGGTTCGTCGTCGCCGCCTTCTACGGGATCGGGGCCGCGCTCTACATCGCGGGCTGGGTGCTGCTGCCGGCCGCCCGCGCGGACGACCCGACCGACGGCGCCGGGACCGGTGGCCCCGGCGACGACGCGGGCAGCCGGCCCTCGCCGCACCCGATGCTGCTGCTGGGCCTGGTGGTGGCCGCGATCATCGGGATGGGCGCGATCTTCGGTCGCGACGGCGGCGTGGTGCTCCCGGTGCTCGCCGTGGTCGTCCTGCTGTTCCTGCTGCACCGCAGCCGGGGTCACCGCGGAATCGGGGGGCCCACCGCTGCCGGTACCGCCGCGGCGAGCCCGTCCGGCGCCACCGCGGACCGACCGGCGACGCCTGCCTCGCAGCCCGGCCCGGCCGGCGACCCCGGTGGCGACGCAGCCGCCGAGCCCGCGCGCGTGACGCCGCCCGCCTGGGACCCGCTGGGCGCCGCGCCGTTCGCGTGGGACCTGCCCGAGCCCTCACCGCCACCACCGCCACCCGCTCCCCCGGCACCGCGACGGCCCCGGGTGACCGCGGTGACGCTGGCGCTCGCCCTGCTCACCGGTGGCGTGCTCGGCAGCCTGCTGCTCCTGGGTGTCGGCGTGACCACGATGTCCACGCTCTTCGCGATCGTGCTGGCCATCGTCGGGACCGGCCTCGTCGTCGGGTCCTTCACCAGCAGCGGGCGCGGTCTGATCCCCGTCGCGCTGTTGATGTGCCTGCTGACCTGGGCGTCGGTCGCCGCACCGTGGAACGGGCTGCGGGGTGGCGTCGGCGAGACCCGGGCCACGCCGGTGACCGTCGCGGCGCTGGCCCCCGAGTACCACCGCGCCGTCGGCTCGGTCGCCCTCGACCTGCGCGGTCTGGACCTGTCCGTGCCACCGGGTGCCGACGTGGCCGCCGCGGAACCCGTGCGGATCACGCTGTCGGTCGGGATGGGCAGCGTCCAGGTGTGGGTGCCGGCGGACGCCGACCTGACGGTCCGCGGATCCGCCGGACTGGGCAGTGTCGAGTACGGGGCACAGCAGCGTGGCGGCCCGGGGGCCACCTTGGACATCGTCGACGACCTCGGCGCCGACGGCGTCCGCTCCGGCCGGCCGATCGTGCTGGAGGTCGGCGCGGGCATGGGCGACGTGCAGGTGCACCGTGACTGAGTGGCAGGAGCAGGACGTGACCAGCGAGCTGAACAGCAACGTGGCCGGCACGGACCCGGACACCTCGACCCCCGCCCGGCGCCGGATGCCCGACCCGGTGACGCTGCTGATCGGCCTGTTCAGCCTGGGGGTGGCCGGCTCGGCATTCCTCGGGCGCGTGCCCGATGCGAGCGCGTTCGACCCGCGCTGGCTCCTCGCCGGCGCCGCGGTCCTGCTCGGTGTGCTGCTGCTGTTCGGCAGTCTGCGCAACCGCCAGGACCGGTGACACCGAACGTCTCGTCAGGTGACGGCCGCCGGGGATGACGGGGAGCACCACCGGCGGCGGGGTCGCCCGGGCGGGGTCGCCGAACGAGGGGGTCGGCGGCGCCGCCGGGGGCGGGCGACCGCACAGGGAAGGCACGGGGCACTCGACGGGCCCCGTGCCTTTCCGTGTGCGGGGTCGCGTTCAGGTCGCGGCGACCCGGGGGCCCAGCCCGGCGGCGTCCAGGATCTCCGGGATGCCGCGCTCGTCGCCCACCACCATCACGTGCACCCCGGCGACGCCCGGCATCTCCCGCAGCGCCTGCACGGTCTCGACGCAGGCCCGCACCCCCTCCGCGGCGACCTGATCGACCGGGACCCCGCGCAGCCGGCGCTCGAGCGCCTCGGGGATCACGACACCGGGGATGCCGGCCAGGAACTCCAGCGCCCGCAACGACCGGATCGGGCCGACGCCCGCGAGGACGCCGCAGCGCTCGTCGAGCCCGCGGTCGCGGACCCCGGCCATCCAGTCGGAGAACGCGCCGACGTCGAACACGAACTGGGTCTGCACGAACTCCGCGCCGCCGGCGACCTTCTGCGCCAGCCGGTCCGGTGGGCCCGACGGGTTGTCGACGGCGCCGAGCAGGAACCGCGGCGGCGGGTCGACCGCCCGACCCGACAGCAGCATGCCCCTGTCCCGCAGGGTCCGGGCGGTGGTCATCAGCCCGCTGGAGTCCAGGTCGAAGACCGCCGTGGCGTCGGCATGGTCGCCCTGCTCGGGTCGGTCGCCGGTCATCAGCACGAGGTTCGGGATGCCCATCGCGCCGGCCGCGAGCAGATCCGACTGCAGGGCGATCCGGTTGCGGTCCCGGCAGGTCATCTGCATGACCGGCTCCACGCCCTCGGCCAGGGCCACCAGGCTGCCGGCGAAGCTGGACACCCGGACGCTGGCGCCCTGGTTGTCGGTCACGTTGACCGCGTCCACCCAGTCACGCAGCACCCCGGCCGCACGCCGGATCGGGGTCACGTCCGCTCCGCGCGGCGGGCCGATCTCCGCGGTGACGGCGAAACGGCCGGTGCGCAGCGCGTCGGCCAGCCGGCCGGGGATCTCCGCCGGGATCACGGTGGGGGTGCTCATGATCACATCCTTGCCCGTGGGCGGCGAGCGTCGCCATGGCGAGGATCGTCACCCATGGGGGCTACTCCCACTCGATGGTGCCCGGCGGCTTGCTCGTCACGTCGAGAACGACCCGGTTGACCTCGGCCACCTCGTTGGTGATCCGGGTCGAGATGCGCTCCAGCACGTCGTAGGGCAGCCGGGTCCAGTCGGCGGTCATGGCGTCCTCACTGGATACCGGCCGCAGCACCACCGGATGGCCGTAGGTGCGGCCGTCGCCCTGCACTCCCACGCTGCGCACGTCGGCCAGCAGCACGACCGGGCACTGCCAGATCGAGCGGTCCAGGCCGGCCCCGGTGAGCTCCTCACGGGCGATCGCGTCAGCCGCCCGCAGCGTCTCCAACCGGTCGGCGGTGACCTCGCCGATGATCCGGATGCCCAGACCGGGCCCGGGGAACGGCTGGCGCGCCACGATCGTCTCCGGCAGCCCGAGCTCGGTGCCGACCCGGCGGACCTCGTCCTTGAACAGCGCGCGCAACGGCTCGACGAGTTCGAACTGGAGGTCGTCGGGCAGCCCGCCGACGTTGTGGTGGCTCTTGATCGTCGCGGTGCCGGAGCCGCCGCCGGACTCGACGACGTCCGGGTAGAGCGTGCCCTGGACCAGGAAACCGACGTGCTCGCTCTCGGCGACCTCGGCCGTCGCGGCCTCGAACACCCGGATGAACTCGCGGCCGATGATCTTGCGCTTGTCCTCCGGGTCGGTCACCCCGGACAGCGCGTCGAGGAACCGCTCGCGGGCGTCGACGGTGTGCAGCTTCGCACCCGTCGCGGCCACGAAGTCGCGCTCGACCTGCTCCCGCTCCCCGGCCCGCAGCAGCCCGTGGTCGACGAACACACAGGTCAGCCGGTCACCGATGGCACGCTGGACGAGCGCCGCGGCCACCGCGGAGTCGACTCCGCCGGACAACCCGCACACCGCGTGCCCGTCGCCGATCTGCGCCCGCACCGCCGCCACCGTCTCGTCGATGATCGACGAGGTGGTCCAGCTCGGGGCGAGGCCGGCGACGTCGTGCAGGAAGCGGCGCAACACCTCCTGGCCGTGCGGGGAGTGCCCGACCTCGGGGTGGTACTGCACGCCGGCCAGCCGCCGCCCGAGATCCTCGAACGCGGCCACCCCGACGCGGTCCGACGCCGCCGTGACGGTGAAACCCTCCGGTGCGCGCACAACGCTGTCGCCGTGGCTCATCCACACCGGGTGCCGCGCGGGCAGCCCCTCGTGCAGGGTGCCGGCGTCGTCGCGCACGAGCAGCTCGGTGCGGCCGTACTCACGGGTGCCGTCGGGCGCGACCTCCCCGCCGAGCGCGAGCGCCATGGCCTGGAAGCCGTAGCAGAGACCGAGCACCGGGATGCCCGCGGTGAACAGCTCCGGGTCGACCCGGGGGGCGCCGTCGGCGTACACACTGGACGGCCCGCCGGACAGGATCAGCGCGGCGGGCTTGCGGGCGACGATGTCGGCCACCGGGGTGTCGGCGGGCACGATCTCGGAGTAGACCTGCGCCTCCCGCACCCGGCGGGCGATCAGCTGGGCGTACTGCGCCCCGTAGTCGACGACGAGGACGGTGGGGGGTTGCACACACGCCAATCTACTTGCCCGCGTGCGCGCACTCCGCCCCGCGCGGGGTGATCTCGCACGGGCCGGATGGGGTGACGGGGATCCACGGCGCCGGAGGGAGCACGGCCGGGCCGAGGCGGCGAGCCGGCCACCGGCGGTTCACCGGGCCCGGAATCCGGGCCCGGTGAACCGCGTGCAGCCGAACAGGCTGGGGATGCGGCGGGCCGGGTCGGTCAGCCGGTGGGCGGGGCGAGCGGCGGGGCCGTGGGCGCGGACGGCGCGGGCGGCGCCGGAGCCGGGGTGGGGACGGGCCCGGCCGAAGGCGTGTCGGGGGCCGGGATCGAGCCAGGGGCCGCGCTCGCGGTCGGCGTGGCGGGCGGGGCCGACGGCACCGCGACGACCAGCGGCCTCGGCGGGGTGAGCACGCATGCCCCCGTGCGCGGGTCGAAGTCCAGAGTGCCGCGCGGGTAGGGACGGTCCGGGTCGGATGTGCCGTGAACCGTGCTGCCGGGGCCGTTCATCGGCGTGTGCCGGTGGTCGCACGCCGAGCCGCCCGAGGCATTGATCGGCTGCCCGTCCTGGTCGAACAGGTAGACGCCGGTGAGCGGGTTGCCCGCGGCGTCGACGGGCCGGATGTCGCGGATCTGGCGCTCGGAGTCCTGCCACAACCCGGGCTGGGAGGAGGGCGCGTAGCTGACGGAGCCGGGGGATCCGAGCGCGGCGGGGACCTGGCCCATCAGCACCGTGAGCAGCAGGACGGCCGCGAGCCCGTTGAACGGCACGACCGCCCAGAGCAGTCGCCGGTCGCGGCGGGTGAAGTGCCCCAGCCAGACCGACAGCGGGGCGACCACCAGGGCGAGCAGCACCGCGGCCTCGATGTCGCCGGCGCCGAGCACCGCGAGCCCCAGCACCGCGGCGGCGAACGCTCTGGCCAGCCACCACGCGGGCTGCAGGCTCGCGAGGAAGTCGGTCACCCTGCGCGCCGCCGACCCCTCGGCCGGGCGGAACGCGACGACGCGCCGCACCTCGGGCAGCGCGGCCACCCTCGGCACGCGGGGCCCGTCCCGGCCCAGCACCGGGAGCGCGACGAGGATCAGCAGCACCCCGAACAGCACCACGCCCGGCTCGCGGACGGCCGGGACGGCCGCGCCGTACGCCGCCAGCAGCGTGGAACCGATGAGCCCGAGCAGCGCCAACCGCGCGAGACCGTGGCCCGAGCGCTCGCGCCCCTGCGGAACGACCGGGTACCCGGCCGCGGCCCGCAGCTCGGCCGCGTAGGCCGCGGGCGTGCCGAGCCGGGCGGTCAGCGCCGCCAGGTCGGCGGGCTCGGTGGAACCGCCGATCTCGTCGATGAGGTCGGCGAGGTGCGCGCGGACGTCGTCGAGGATCTCGGCCACCTCCGGCGCAGGCAGGTCCGACAGCGCCGACCGCACCCCGGCGAGGTACTCGTCCACGGGCCCGTTCGCCAGCTGGACGGTCGGCGCGCAGGCCTGCGCTGCCGCGTCGGCCGCGGGCTCGCCGCCCCGGTTCTCGTCGTCCTTCATTCCGCCCCCACCAGTCCTTCCATCGTCTCCGCGAACGCTCGCCAGGTCTTCGCCGTCTCCCGCAGACGGTCCCGGCCCCGCGCGTTCAGGCTGTAGTACTTGCGGTGCGGGCCCTCCTCGCTCGGCACGACGTAGGAGGTGAGCAGGCCCGCGTTGTAGAGCCGCCGCAGCGTTCCGTAGACCGACGCGTCACCCACTTCTTGCAGTCCGGCCGCGCGCAGCCCGCGCACCACCTCGTAGCCGTACCCGTCCGCGCGGTCCAGCACGGCGAGCACCGCGAGGTCGAGCACCCCCTTGAGCAGCTGGCTCGTGTCCACATTCGACCCCTTCCTGTGCGACGCACAGTACTACGCAGTGCGCAGTAGTTCGACATCCGCAAGAGGGCGTGTCGGCCCGCCTGCTACCGGCAGCCGTGGGCCGTCCGTGAAGTGGCACTGCACCTGAAGGCGCCGGGACAGGTGATCGACGATCCGGCGGGCGACCGGGACTGCGCCATCACCCGTCGCCTGGGTGACCGGCGTGGAGCCGCTCGGCGGGCTGTGACCCATCGGCGCGTGCCGCCCACTCACCTGCGGACACGCATGATCGGCGGAAGTTGGACATCGGCTGCACCCGTGCAGCCGATGTCCCGCTCGCGACGATCTTGGTGGACGTGGCGGGGAGCCGTGAGGGCGTGCCACGGGTCGGGCGGCGAGCGTGGGGGAGTTCCGCGGTCTGCGCGGGCTCGCCCCATACAGGAACAGGGCCCCGACCATCGGTCGGGGCCCTGCGGTGTCGTCCAGGCGGTCGTTGTGGAGCTACGGAGGGTGGTGGAGGCACAGCCGGGGCCGGCCGGGCCGGCTCAGCCCCGGACGGTCAGCCCCACCCGCTGGAACTCCTTGAGATCGGAGTACCCGGTCTTGGCCATCGCCCGCCGCAGCGCCCCGAACAGGTCGACGTTGCCGTACGGAGACGTCGACGGGCCGAACAGCACCGCCTCGAGATCGCGCTCGGACGGCGCGAAGCCGGTGACCTCCGACCGCGGCAACGACGGGTGCGCCGCCGCGGAGGTCCAGTACAGCCCGCCGCCGGGCGAGTCGGCCGCGTCGGCGAGCTGCTCGCCCAGCATCACCGCGTCGGCGCCGCACGCGATCGCCTTGGCCATGTCGCCGGACCCGTCCATGCCGCCGTCGGCGATCACGTGCACGTACCGGCCGCCGGTCTCGTCGAGGTAGTCCCGGCGCGCGGCGGCGGCGTCGACGATCGCGGTGGCCATCGGCACCCCGATGCCCAGCACCGAGTCGGTCGTGGTGGCCGAGGACTGCCCGTAGCCGACGATCACGCCGGCGGCGCCGGTGCGCATCAGGTGCATCGCGGTGCGGTAGTCGCCCACCCCGCCGGCCACGACCGGGACGTCGAGCCCGGCGATGAAGTCCTTGAGGTTGAGCGGCTCCCCGGGCGACACGTGCTCGGCAGAGATGATCGTCCCCTGCACGAACAGGACCTCGATGCCGCCCGCGAGCAGCATCGGAGTGAGCTCACGGGCTCGCTGCGGGCTGACCCGGGCAGCGACGGTCACCCCGGCGTCGCGGACGGTCTGCAGCGCCTCGGCGAGCAGGTCGGGCTGGATCGGCGCGGCGTGCAGCTCCTGCAGGGTGCGGACGGCGGCGGCCGGGTCGTCCCCGGTGGCCGCCTGCAGAACCCGCTCGAGCGCGCCGTCGGCGTCGGCGTGCCGGGCCCACAGCCCCTCGGCGTTGAGCACCGCCAGGCCGCCCAGCTGCCCGATCCGCACCGCGCTGGCCGGCGAGACCACCGCGTCGGTCGGGTGGGTCACCAACGGGATCTCGAACCGGTAGGCGTCGAGCTGCCAGGCGGTCGAGACCTCCTTCGAACTCCGCGTCCGCCGCGACGGCACGATCTCGACCTGATGCAGGTCGTAGCTGCGGCGGGCCGTCCGGCCCATCCCGATCTCAACGAGGTCACGCACGGGTGATGAGGGTAGAAGGCCCGTCACCGGGCGGAGTAGTTGGGCGCCTCAACGGTCATCGTGATGTCGTGCGGGTGGCTCTCCTTCAGCCCCGCCGCAGTGATCCGGACGAGCTGAGCCTGCTGCAGCTCGGGGATCGTCTGCGCACCCGCATAGCCCATCCCGGAGCGCAGCCCGCCGACGAGCTGGTGCACGACCTGCGACAGCGGCCCGCGGAACGGGATCCGCCCCTCGATGCCCTCGGGGACCAGCTTGTCCTCGCTGAGCACGTCGTCCTGGGCGTAGCGGTCCTTGGAGTAGGACTTGGCGGTCCCCCGCGACTGCATGGCACCCAGCGAGCCCATCCCGCGGTAGGTCTTGTACTGCTTGCCGCCGACCAGGATCAGCTCACCGGGGGACTCGGCGGTGCCGGCCAGCAGGCTGCCCAGCATCACCGTGCTCGCGCCCGCCGCGATGGCCTTCGAGATGTCGCCGGAGTACTGGATGCCGCCGTCGCCGATCACGGGCACACCCGCGGCGGCGCAGGCCTGCGCCGCCTCGTAGATCGCGGTGATCTGCGGGGCGCCGACACCGGCGACGACCCGGGTGGTGCAGATCGAGCCCGGCCCGACCCCGACCTTGACCGCGTCCGCACCCGCCTCGACCAGGGCCTGCGCACCCGCGCGGGTCGCAACGTTGCCGCCGACGACGTCGACGGTCTCGCCGACCTCGGCCCGCAGCTTCGCCACGGTCTCCAGCACCCGGCGGGAGTGCCCGTGCGCGGTGTCGACCATCAGCACGTCGACACCCGCGTCGACCAGGCCCATGGCCCGCGCATAGGCGTCCTCACCCACGCCGACCGCCGCGGCGACCACCAGCCGGCCGTCCGGGTCCTTGGTCGCCAGCGGGTACTTCTCGGTCTTGTTGAAGTCCTTGATCGTGATCAGCCCGCGCAGGATGCCCGCGCCGTCGACGATCGGCAGCTTCTCCAGCTTGTGCCGGCGCAGCAGCCCGAGCGCGGCCTCCGCGGTCACCCCGACCCGCGCGGTGACCAGCGGGGTCTTCGTCATGACCTCGTGCACCGGACGGTTGTGGTCCACCTCGAACCGCATGTCGCGGTTGGTGATGATGCCCACGAGGACGCCGTCGGCGTCGGCGACGGGGACCCCGGAGATCCGGTAGCGGGCGCAGAGCGCGTCGACCTCGGCCAGGGTGGCGTCCGGGGAGCACGTCACCGGGTCGGTCACCATGCCGGCCTCGGACCGCTTGACGACCTCGACCTGCGCGGCCTGCTCGTCCGGAGACAGATTGCGGTGCAGCACACCCAGCCCGCCGGCCCGCGCCATCGCGATGGCCATCCGGGCCTCCGTGACGGTGTCCATCGGCGACGAGACGAGCGGCACCTGCAGCCGGACGCGCCGGCTCAGCTGGGTGCCCGTGTCCGCTGCGCTCGGCACCACGTCCGACTCCGCCGGAAGCAGCAGGACGTCGTCGAAGGTCAGGCCGAGCATGGCGAACTTGGGCGGTAGTCCGGCGGTCTCGCTGGTCATTGCTGGCCTTCAGCCCCTCACCGACTCATGCACCGATCCGGCGGCGCGACGTGCCGCCTGACCGCCATCGTATCGGGGCGCAGCGGCCCGCCGCGCCCGTCCGGGCGAGGCACCGCCCACACTCGACGGACGGCGGCGCGCCCTCGACGTGATCGGCCACACGCCCGGGACCGGCCAACCGGGATGGCGCCCGTCCGGCGGAGTACCGTGTACCGCGTGTCACCGGACGCACTGCCGCCAGACCCGTTCGCCGGAGATCCACATGATCCGGCCCTGTCGCTCGACGTGCCCGACGGCGAGGAACCGGACGCACTGAGCGAGCAGGAGCGCGACGAAGTGGTGGCCGATCTCGCTGATCTGGCCGTGTACCAGGCGCTCCTGGAGGGCCGAGGGGTTCGCGGCATCGTCGTCGACTGCGGCGACTGCGGCGAGCAGCACTTCCACGAGTGGAGCCTGCTGCGGGCGAGCCTGCAGCAACTGCTCGAGGAAGGCCAGATGCGCCCCCACGAGCCCGCCTTCGATCCCGACCCTGCCAACTACGTGACCTGGGAGTACTGCCGCGGCTACGCCGACGCCGTCCTGTCGGACGGCTGACGCGCCGCCCCCGGTCCACCGAACGCGAACGGCCCCCGTTCCCCCCGCTGCAGCCGGGGGAACGGGGGCCGTTCGGCGTCGTCAGCTTGTCGGGGTCCCAGCTGTCCCGGTGCCGTGGCCCGCCGAAGCGGTAGCGTTCGCGCCAGCCGTACCGCCGGTCGGGGCGTCCATGCTCTGCCCCGGGGTCGTGGTCGGGTCCTGCACGCCCTCGGTCGTCGGCTTGGTCTCCACCGGTGTCGTGCTCTCGGGGGCCGGCGACGGGGTGGTCGTCGTCGACCCGGGACCGATCAGCACCCGCGGATCCGACGTCTGCGGCACCGTGCTGGGCTCGGTGCCCGGAGGGCTCGAGGACTCCGGCGAGGTGGACCCGGGCGGAGTGCCCGGCGGGGTGCTCTCGGGCGCGGGCGTCCCGCTCCGGAGCGGCGCCTTCGGATCGGTCGGGGTGCCCGCCGGGGTCTCCGACAACTTCGCGGCGAGGAACTCCTGCTGCTCCGAGAGCTGCGGGGCACCTTCCTCGGGCCGCACGCTGGTCAGCAGGGGCTTCGCCTCCGCCAGCTCGACGGCGGCCTCCGCGGTCTTGCCCGCGGCCAGTGCGGTCCGCACCTTCTCCAGCTTGACCTGAACGGTCGCCGCCGCCTCGACGGACTCGGCGCGCTCGCTGTAGAGGACCTTCGACACCCCCCAGAGGGTGTCGCCGGGATGAGCGCTGTGCGCCCCGACCGACACGCCGGCGAACGCGAAGACGATGAGCGCGGCGGCGCCGGCCAGCGGGATGAGATGCCGGGCGCGGCGCCCGCGGGTGCGGCCGGTCGACGCGATCGCGGCGACCGCGGTGTCGGTGTCGATGAGATCGGGGATCGGCTCGGCGTCGACCTCGGCCTTCCAGGCAGCCAGCATCGCGGCCACCCGGTCGTCGTCGTCGTAGCCGTCCAGTCCCGGCGCGGACACGGCCATGCCCGCGGCCAGAGCGTTGATGAGCTCGTCGTCGGCCTGGACCGCGACGAGGTCGACCGGCTCGTCGATGGGAACCGGCCGGGGCCGCATACCGGGCGGGTGCACGCCGTTGGCGCCATTGGGATGGTCGGGGTTCGGGAGATGGCCGTCAGAACTGCCGAAGGGGTTCCCGTCGGAGCCACGCCGGTTTCGATCACGCACTCAGACCACCTCCTCCTCGGGCATGGACTTGCGGAGCCGGGCCAGCGCCCGGTGCTGCGCCACCCGGACCGCGCCCGGTGTCGAGCCGACCGCGTCGGCCGTCTCCTCCGCGGAAAGTCCGACCACGACCCGCAGCACGAGGATCTCGCGCTGCTTCTCGGGCAGCTGGTCGAGCAGCCTGCCCATCTGACCGGAGAGTTCGACGCGGAGCGCACGCTGCTCGGGACCATCCGCCGACTCCACGGCGTCCGGGACCTCGGCAACCGGCTCTGACCGGTTGCGGGCCGCAGCACGGTGCGCGTCGATCACTTTGTGCGACGCGATCCCGTACACGAACGCGAGGAACGGTCGCCCCTGGACACGGTAGCTGGGCAAGGCCGTCAGCACGGCCAAACACACCTCCTGCGCGACGTCGTCCGCCGAGACGGACGACCGGTCCATCCGGCCGAGGCGTGCACGGCAGTACCGCACGACGAGCGGCCGAATGGTGGCCAGTACACGTTCGACTGCTCCGCGGTCACCTGCCAGCGCAGATGCCACCAGCTCGTCGAGAACGTCTGTCGTCTCACTCATCGCGCAGAGTCGTCCCGGCGTTACGCAGCATGTTCGCATCATCCGTTCGTGAGGCCGACCACGGAGAGTGTCGAGTCGTCTCCTCAGTGCCGAACACCGTAGCGAAGGCGCTCGGGACGCCGAGGACCCGCTCCTCACAGAAGGGGACGCGTCGGGTCGACGAAGGTTGCGCTGGGCCATCAGCCAGGCCCAGCGACCCCCGTCCGTGCCCGCTTGCTCGAGGTCGGTCGCGTGACCGTGCTGCGGCGGTGACGCGATCGGGATGACCCGGACACCCCGTCCGGGGTAGTACTGAACCGCGTGAAGTGAGTCAGGACACCAGACCGCGACGGAAGCCGTGGGCCACCGCCTGGGCGCGGTCACGCACCCCGAGCTTGCGGAACAGCCGGCGGGCGTGGGTCTTGACGGTGTCCTCGGAGAGGTAGAGCTCACGGCCGATCTGGCCGTTGCTCTTGCCCTGGCTCATCCCCCGCAACACCTGGAGCTCGCGCTCGGTGAGCTGCACACCGGGGTCCGCAGGGGCCCGCGGCGTGGGCACGGCGGTGCTGGCGAGAGTGTGGGCGAGAGCGGCGACCAGCTCGGGGCGCGAAGCGTCCCACCGCAGGTAACCACGTGCGCCGCCCGCGATGGCCGCGGCGATGCTGCCCGCGTCGTCGGGGGCCCCGAAGACGATGACGTTGGCCTGGGGGTGGGCCGCGACGAGCCGCCGCGTGGCCTCCACCCCGGTCGGCACCGCACGCTGGGTACCGACCAGGACGACGTCGACCGGCTGCCGGGAGAACCGGGCCAGCAACTCGTCCCCGTGCGCGACGCAATCGATCCGGTGCACCCCCGGCACCGCGGACATCACGCGGGTCAGACCTTCGCGGACGCTGCGACGATCGTCGCAGATGAGTACCGTCGTCACGACGATTCCTTCCTGCAGCTTCCTGCAGCCGGGTGATGTGCCACCCTCCGCATCGGCGGGTGACAGGCTCACCTTGACACGATCAGGGCGTTTTTGTGCCCTCCATTCGGGAGCTTTTCGCCGAGTGGCACTCGTCATGTGGGTGACGAGAGACCGAATGGAGTAATTACATTACCCCGCGCCACTCAGGGATCCACGCCGACTCCCCCATCAGGCGCCTGCCAACCGGGTCAGTGTTGCGGTAGATGACGCTCAGCGTGGCCGCTGCGGCGTGTCGTCGGCGTGGCGCGGCGCCGAACGTGTCATTCGCCGGTTTCCGGCACTCGTCGCCTGGCCGATCGCCTGCACGTTCGGCCGACCGGTGGACGCCGGACCGTCGGCCGCGCCCGGTGGCGGACGGGACGCCGAGCCGGTCCGCGAGGTCGGCCGCGGCGAGCTCCGCCGGCCAGCGCAGCGGCAGCAGCGAGAGCCGCTCCGCCTCCGCGGCCAGCACGTCGAGCTCGGCCTGCACCGCCACCGCGGTCGCCTCCGCAGCGTCGGCCGCGGCCCGGGCGACCGCCGCCACGATGCGCGACTTGAGCAGGTGGCGCGCGGACCCGGCCGCGGCCGCGGCCGCCATCGCGTGCTCGGCCGGTCCGATCGCCGCCCGGGGCTCCCCACGGATCAGGGACAACTCGGCGCGGACCCATCCCAGCCGGATCGCGGGACGCCAGGACGGATGTCCCCGGGCCGCCTCGGCGGCGGCGGCGAGCAACCGGTCGGCCAGCGCGGTCTGCGCCGTTCCGACGGCGTCGGCGGCCAGCCCGACGAGCGCGTCGATCCGTGCCCCGGCAGCGTCCGCGCCGTCCGGGTCGGGAAGCCCCGTCACCCCGGCGCGACGTGCCGTCTCCGCCAGCCGCAGCCCGAGCCCGTCCCACCGCCGGGCCGCGGCATGACCGCCGAGCTGCCGGTGGTGGGCAGCGAGAGTGACGGCGGCATGGGCTGCGAGGCCGGGCCGGATCGACCGGTCTGCGAGCAGCCCGTGCAGCAGCTCGGCCGCGGCGGCATAACGGCCCTGCCCGCCGAGCGCGACCGCGGCGAGCCATCGATCATGAGGCTGAGATCCGGCGGACACGAGGACGGGGGCTCCCGGGCGAGCCCCGAATGCCACATCACGCCACCGGTTCGTCGAGTACTGGTCCGAAAGGTGTAAAGACATGGGGCGATTGGCCGGCAGATCTCTCACTCGTTTGCAGCAATCACGTCAGGATCGCGTCACTGAGCACAGATGTCGCCTCTCCCAACGACGTCAATCGGGTCACCCGCCGCGGCAGCGTCGTGTCCTCCCAACCGGGCCCGGCAGCGAACAGCCGGAACTGCGGCCGAGTCCGGGGCAGCGATCCGATCACCTCGACGTCGGCGGAATCAGGCAATTGCGACCACAGCACCACCGCAGCCGGGGCGCTCCGCCGGATCGCGGCCGCCAGCGCGTCCAGCGGGAGGTTGGGCCCCAGTGGGCGGCACGGCACCCCCCGCTCGGTCAGCACCGCCGACAGCACGGTCAGCGGCAGGTTATGCATCTCCTGCGGCATCCCGGCCAGCACGACCGGCCGGATCGGCTCCGCTACCGGTGAGGCCAGCACATGGGCGCTGTAGACCCCGATGACGGCCTCGCTCACGAGGTGCTCGATCTCCACACCCACCCCGGTCGACTCCCAGCGGTCGGCCACCGCGGTCAGCACCGGGGCGATGACCTCCTCCCAGGTGGCGGAGAGCCCATCGGTTGCGATCCCCTCGATGAGCAACCGCCGGACCGCAGCGGCGTCCATGGCCAGGGCGGCCCGGCCGACACCGCGCGCCCGCCGCCCGGACCCCGGCAGCCGGAGCACCCGGCCACCGACCCGCACCCGGGATGCCGGCTCGGAGGTGTCCGGTCCGGCGGCGTCCCCGCCCAGCAGCGGCGGGTCGCCGGCCTCGGCGTCCCCGGGCCGGTCGGTTCCGACCGCCTGCCGCGGATCGCGGGCAACGGGCGGGGCGGCCCCGGACGCGGCCGGTCCCACGGATACCACCTGCGGGCGGCCCGGGGGGGCGGCGTCCGGGCGCGGCAACCGCGCCGATGTGGCGTAGCGCGCGGCCTCGGCGGGCGAGGCCCCACGCACGAGCGCGTGCTGCATGAGTTCCAGGCGCGCGACGTCGGCGGCGGAGTAGCGGCGGTGTTGCCCGGGCGCATGGTCGGAGGGTCCGATGCCGTAGCGGCGGTCCCAGGTGCGCAGGGTCGCGGGCGCGACCCCGAGCCGGCGTGCGACCGCGGCCACGGTCAGCCGCGGGGCGACCCGATCCTCCGCGCCGTCCACATCGCTGTCGCTCACGCCGTCGACCGGCTTTCCGGACGTTGCACCAGACGGCCGGAGGCTCGGCACAGGAGCCGGCGACGGTTCCGGATGCATGGCCTCATCGTCCGCGCCAAACGTTGTTCAGGCAAGTCGCTACGCCCGGGAGGACGGCCGCGAAGTTTCGTGAACAATGTTTGACACGCTTCTCCGATAGGGTATGCGGGGACTGTCGGAGCGGTTGACGAACAGGGCGGGGTGGTGAACGTGGCGGACATCCGGAGGCTGCCGGTTCCGGTCACGGAGATCTGGGACTGGCAGATGCACGGTGCGTGCCGAGACATGGACAGTGCGTTCTTCTTCCATCCCGAGGGCGAACGCGGCCCCGCAAGGGCCAACCGGGAGGCGCGGGCCAAGGAGATCTGCCAGAGCTGCCCCGTGCTCGAGCAGTGCCGACGACACGCGCTGTCCGTCCAGGAGCCGTACGGCGTGTGGGGCGGACTGTCGGAATCCGAGCGGGACGACATCGTCCGCGGTCGCGGTCGCACCCTCAAGATCGCGCAGGAGCCGGTGCCCGGCTCGCGCTGAGCGACCCGGAAACGGCCCGGAACCACGAAGGGCGGGCCGATCCTCCTGATGATCAGGAGGACCGGCCCGCCCTCGGCGCGTACCGGTGGTCGACTCGGTCAGTGACCGTGGCCGTGGCCGTGGCCGTGGCCACCTGCAGCCGGCGCCGGCGGCTCCGGCTTGTCGACGACCGCGCTCTCGGTGGTGAGCACCATGCGCGCGATCGACGCGGCGTTGACCACCGCGGACCGGGTCACCTTGACCGGGTCGATGACCCCGTCGGCGAGCAGGTCCGAGTAGGTCAGGGTCGCGGCGTTGAAGCCGTGGCCCCAGGGCTGGTCGGCGACCTTGGCGATCACGACCGCGCCCTCCAGACCACCGTTGGCGGCGATCCAGTACAGCGGGGCGGACAGCGCCCGGCGGACGATCGCAACGCCCGTCGCCTCGTCGCCCTTCAGGCCCAGATCGTCCAGCTCGGCGGCCGCATGCACCAGGGCGGAGCCACCGCCGGGCACGATGCCCTCCTCGACCGCGGCCTTGGTCGCCGCCACCGCGTCCTCGATGCGGTGCTTGCGCTCCTTGAGCTCGGTCTCGGTAGCCGCCCCGACCTTGACCACCGCGACGCCGCCGGACAGCTTGGCCAGCCGCTCCTGCAGCTTCTCGCGGTCCCACTCGGAGTCACTGGCCTCGATCTCCGCGCGCAGCTGGGCGACGCGCGCCTCGACCGCCTCCTTGCTGCCCGCGCCCTCGACCAGCGTGGTGGTGTCCTTGGTGACCACCGCGCGGCGGACCCGGCCGAGCACCTCGAGCCCGACCTCGCTGAGCTTGAGGCCGACCTCGGGATTGACGACCTGCCCGCCGGTGGCGATGGCCAGGTCCTCCATGAAGGCCTTGCGCCGGTCGCCGAAGAACGGGGCCTTGACCGCGCACACCCGCAGCGTCTTGCGGATCGAGTTGACGACCAGGGTGGACAGGGCCTCGCCCTCGACGTCCTCGGCGACGATCAGCAGCGGCCGGCCGCTCTCGACGACCTTCTCCAGCAGCGGGAGCAGGTCGGCGATGGCACTGATCTTCTCGCGGTGCAGGAGGATGTAGGCGTCCTCGAGGACGGCCTCCATCGACTCCGCGTCGGTGACGAAGTACGGCGAGAGATAGCCCTTGTCGAACTGGAGGCCCTCGGTGATCTCCAGCTCGGTGGCGAGCGTCGAGCCCTCCTCGACGGTGACGACACCGTCGGTTCCGACCGCCTCGAGCGCCTGGCTGATCAGCTGGCCGATGGTCTCCTCGCGGGAGGCGATCGTGCCGACCTGGGCGATGTGCTCGGAGCCGTCGACCGGGGTGGCCTTCTCCTTGAGCACCTCGGAGACCTTGTCGGCGGCCGCAGCGATGCCCCGGCCCAGCTCGGCCGGGTTGGCGCCCGCGGCCACGTTGCGCAGTCCCTCGCGCACGAGCGCCTGGGCCAGCACGGTGGCCGTGGTGGTGCCGTCGCCCGCCACGTCGTTGGTCCTCGTGGCGACGGTCTTGGCGAGCTGGGCGCCGAGGTTCTCGAACGGGTCGGTCAGGTCGATCTCGCGGGCGATGGTGACACCGTCGTTCGTCACGGTCGGCCCGCCGAACTTCTTCTCCAGCACGACGTGGCGCCCACGCGGACCGAGGGTGACCTTCACGACGTCCGCGAGCTGGTTCACACCACGCTCCAGCGCCCGGCGCGTCTGCTCGTCGAAGCTGATCTGCTTCGGCATCTGTGCCTCTCTCAGGGATTACAGAGTGTTCGGGGTTGCGGGCACCCGCCACACGACACCGCCCCGACTGCCCGTGGGTCGACGGACGGCCGGGGCGGCGCGAGTGTGGCTGAGTTCAGCCGGGTGGTGTCAGTTGACGATGGCGAGAACGTCGCGAGCGGAGAGGATCAGGTACTCCTCGCCGTCGTACTTGACCTCGGTGCCACCGTACTTCGAGTAGATGACCACGTCGCCGACGTTGACATCCACGGGGATCCGGGTGCCCTGCTCGGTGTACCGGCCGGGACCGACCGCGAGGACCTTCCCCTCCTGGGGCTTCTCCTTCGCGGTGTCCGGGATGACGATGCCGGAGGCGGTGGTGGTCTCCGCCTCGTTGGCCTGGACGACGATCTTGTCCTCGAGCGGCTTGATGTTCGCCACTGGATGACCTCCCCTTCCTGGGGTTCGTACCTGCTCGTCACTATGGCAACTGACAGCCGACCAGGGCCCCGCCGTCGCGGGTGCCGGGGCGACCCGATCGAAACTGTGCTCTGGCACTCTACCCATGAGAGTGCCAACCGCTCAACGTCGGCCTGCGTCCGCGTTTGCGCTGGCCCCCTCGACGCCCGGCACCGGCGGGTCTTCGGGCCGCCCGCATCGCTCGCCGAGCGTTCACCTTCCGGTGGATCTCGGGTCATGTGCCGCTCGAACGGGTGACGAACGCTGTGCACCGTGCAGCGAAACCAGCCGCAGAGCCACGTCCCCACCCACGACCGGCGCACGGTGCTGCGCGCGGGGCTGATCGTCAGCGCGGCCGCCGGGCCGGGGGCGATGCTCGCCGGGTTCTCCGGAGCGGCGGCGGCCGCACCACGGGCGAACCCGTTCACCCTCGGTGTCGCCTCCGGCGAGCCGATGCCCGACGGGATGGTCCTGTGGACCCGGCTGGCACCGGACCCGCTGGCTGCGGACGGCCTCGGCGGGCTGGGCGACCGGAGTTCCGACGTCGGCTGGGAGATCGCCGAGGACGAGCGGTTCCGTCGCGTGGTCCGGCGCGGCACCGAGACCACCGGTCCCGACCTCGGTCACAGCGTGCACGTCGAACTGGCCGGGCTGGCCCCGGGCCGCGAGTACTTCTACCGGTTCCGCGCGGGCGGCGAGCTGTCCCCGGTGGGCCGGACCCGCACGAGCCCGGCCCCGGGCGCCATGAGCCCGTTGACGATGTGCTTCACGTCGTGCTCGCAGTACGAGCACGGGTACTTCACCGCCTACCGGCGCCTCTCCGAAGAGGAGCCGGAGCTGATCCTGCACCTGGGCGACTACATCTACGAGCACGCCGCCGACAGCTACGTCGTCCCCGGTGGCAACGTCCGCGACCACGCCGGCCCGGAGACCGAGACGCTGGCGAGCTATCGGCAGCGCCACGCCCAGTACCGGACCGACGCCGATCTGCAGGCCGCACACGCCGTCGCGCCTGGCTGGTGGTGTGGGACGACCACGAGATCGACAACAACTGGGCCGACGAGACCCCGGAGAGGCCACAGATCCCGCAGCCGAACTTCCTCGCCCGCCGCACGGCGGCGCTGCAGGCGTACTGGGAGAACATGCCGCTGCGCCGGGCCCAGCGGCCGAAGGGCATCGACATGCAGCTCTACCGCCGGGTCGGCTGGGGCGGCCTCACCACGTTCCACATGCTCGACACCCGCCAGTACCGGGGCGACCAGCCGTGCGGCGACACGTTCAACAGCGACTGCGCCGAGCGCACCGACCCGGCCCGCTCGCTGCCCGGCTCGGCGCAGGAGCAGTGGCTGGCCGACGGGTTCCGCCGCTCCCGGGCCCGCTGGGACGTGCTGGGCCAGCAGGTGTTCTTCTCCGAGGTCGATCTCACCCCGGGCGGCGGGCGCGGGTTCAACCCGGATGCCTGGGACGGCTACCCGGGATCCCGGGACCGGGTGGTGGATTCCTGGACCGCGGCCAAGGTGCGCAACCCGGTCGTGCTCACCGGCGACGTCCATGCGCACTGGGCGGCCGACATCAAGCGGCGCTTCGACGATCCCGGAGCCCCGGTCGTGGGCACCGAGCTGGTGACCTCGTCGATCACGTCGGGTGGGGACGGCTCCGAGACCCGGCCCGACACCGAGACCACACTCGCCGAGAACCCGCATCTGCGCTTCTACAACAACCGGCGCGGTTACGTGCGGACCCGGTTCACCGCAGGGGAGATGACCGCCGACTTCCGGGTGGTGCCCTATGTGCAGCGCGCGGGGGCGCCGGTCGAGACGCGCGGCTCGTTCGCCGTCGAGGACCGGCGACCGGGCCTGCGGCCCCGATGAGCGGACAACCCCGTTCCGGCGCTGTTCGAGCGACCATCGCACGACGGCCCTGCTCCGGCCGTAGGGTCTGCG
Source organism: Pseudonocardia mahuensis (assembly GCF_018531475.1). Lineage (GTDB taxonomy): Bacteria > Actinomycetota > Actinomycetes > Mycobacteriales > Pseudonocardiaceae > Pseudonocardia. The sequence continues at coordinate 68,908 of NZ_JAHDTG010000021.1, read as the reverse complement.
GCATGGCGAAGATCGGATCGAGCGACCTGGACGTCTCCGCGTTCTGCCTGGGCGCCAACGTGTTCGGCTGGACCGCCGACGCCGACACGTCGCGCGCCGTGCTGGACGCGTACGTCGCGGCCGGCGGCAACTTCATCGACACGTCCGACTCCTACATGTGGCGCGCCCCCGGCAACTCCGGCGGCGAGTCCGAGACGATCATCGGCGACTGGATGGCCGAGCGGGGCAACCGCGACGACCTGGTGATCGCGACCAAGGTCGGCTCGTGGCCGCAGCGCCCGGGCCTGTCCGCCGCGAACATCTCGGCCGCCGTCGAGGACTCACTGCGCCGGCTGCGTACCGACCACATCGACCTCTACTACGCCCACCGCGACGACCCGGACACCGTCCAGGAGGAGACCCTCGACGCGTTCGACGGGCTGGTGCGGGCGGGCAAGGTCCGCGCGATCGGGGCGTCGAACTTCTCCGCCGAGCGGCTGCGCTCCGCGCTGGAGATCTCCGCGCGCGACGGGCTGGCGTCCTACGTGGCGCTGCAGCCGCACTACAACCTCATGGAGCGCGCCGAGTTCGAGACGGCGCTCGCCCCGGTTCTGGAGAGCGAGGGGCTGTCCTGCGTGCCGTACTACGCGCTGGCCAAGGGCTTCCTCACGGGCAAGTACCGCGCGGACGGTCCGGAGGTCACGAGCGTTCGGGCCGAGGGCGCCCGGGCCTATCTGGACGATCGCGGCACCCGGGTGCTGGCGGTGCTGGACGAGATCGCCGCCGGCCACGAGGTACCGGTGGCCGCGGTGGCGCTGGCCTGGCTGGCCGCTGCGCCCACGGTCGTCGCGCCGATCGCCAGCGCCCGCACGCCCGAGCAGCTCGCCGATCTGCTTCCGGTGCTGAACCTGCGCCTGCCCGACGACGAACTCCGCCTGCTGTCGTTCGTCAGCGAGTGACCCGCCCGAGCGGCTCAGGCGACGAGGACGTCGGTCACCGGGAGCGAGGAGTCAGCGGGTAGCTCGAGGGGGGAGGGCTTCGCGCCCGCGGCGAGCAGGTGCGCTCCGAGCGCGGCAACCATCGCGCCGTTGTCCGTGCACAGCCCGGGCCGGGGCACCCGCAGCGTCAGCCCGGCGGCATCGCAGCGCTCCTGGGCGAGCTCGCGGAGCCGGGAGTTGGCGGCCACCCCGCCACCGAGCAGCAGCGTGTCCATCCCGCGCTCCCCCGCGGCGCGGACCGCCTTGGCGGTGAGCACGTCGACCACCGCCTCCTGGAAGCTCGCCGCGACGTCGGCCACCGGGATCGGCACGCCGGTGCGCTCGAGCGCCTCGACGTGCCGGGCGACGGCGGTCTTGAGCCCGGAGAAGGAGAAGTCGAACGGGGCGTCCCGGGGCCCGGTGAGCCCTCGCGGGAACACGATCGCGGCGCCGTCACCGTCACGCGCCACCCGGTCGATGTGCGGGCCGCCGGGGAACGGCAGCCCGAGCAGCCTCGCGACCTTGTCGAACGCCTCGCCCGCGGCGTCGTCGATCGTGGCGCCGAGCGGAGTGACCGGACCGGCCAGGTCGGGCACGTCGAGCAGGCTGGAGTGTCCACCGGAGACGAGCAGCGCCAGGGCGGGCGGCAGCGGGCCGTGCTGCAGGGTGTCGACGGCGACATGCGCAGCGAGGTGGTTGACCCCGTAGAGGGGGACGTCCCACGCGGCGGCGTAGGCCTTCGCCGCGGCCACCCCGACGAGCAGCGCACCGGTCAGTCCGGGCCCTGCGGTGACGGCGACGGCGTCGACGTCGCGAGGCCGGACCCCGGCCGTCCGCATCGCCCGGTGCACGGCGGGGACCATGGCCTGCAGGTGCGCGCGTGACGCGACCTCCGGGACGACCCCGCCGAAACGTGCGTGCTCGTCGACGCTGGAGGCGATCTCGTTGGCCAGCAGGGTCGCCGTCCCGGCCTCGTCGATGCGGACGAGCCCGACCCCGGTCTCGTCGCACGAGGTCTCGATCCCCAACACGAGACTCACTGCTCGGGTTCCCTTCGCATCGTGTAGGCGTCGGCCCCGCTGGGCCGGTAGTAGCGTTTGCGCAGGCCGACCACGGTGAACCCCTCGGCCTCGTACAACGCCTGCGCGGCGACGTTGTCCGTACGCACCTCCAGGAAGACGGTGGCGGCGACCGCGTCGGCCGGCTCCAGCAGACCCAGCAGCAGCGCGTGGCCGATGCCACGGCGCTGGTGCGCGGGATCGACCCCGATGGTGTGGATCTCGGCCTCGGCCCGCGGCGGGCCGGCCACGAACGCAAGCCCGGCGTACCCGACGAGCCGGTCGCCGTCGCGGGCGGCGAGGTAGAGGTGACCGGCCGCGATCTCCTCGCGGAACGCCCGCGCGCTCCACGGGTCGTCACCGGGGAAGAGCAGCCGCTCCAGTTCAGCGCAGCGGTCCGCGTCGGCGCGGTACAGCGGACCGATCGTGACGACGCTGTCGACACCCGGCGTCATCCGGCGCTCACCCACTTGCGTGCCCCGGGTTCGACGGCGTCGGGCCGACGCAGGTAGAGCGGCTGGAGAGGCTCCGGCGCCGTCCCGGAGCGCAACGCGTCGGCGGCCACCGCGACGAGCGCGGCGGGCGACGGCGCGGCCGGGGCCAGCACCGGCAGCTCGAGCAGCCCGGCGTGCACCTCGGCGGCCCCGCCGGCTGCGGCCTCGGCCCCCAGCTCGGGCAGCCGCGCGGCCAGCGCCGCCGGGGCCTCGACGTGGGGGCCGGTGAGCCGCCGGGCCCGGCGGTCGTAGGCGGCCCAGTAAACCTCGCGGCGGCGGGCGTCGGTGAGCACGAGCAGGTTGCCGGTGACCGGCGCGTCGACCGCCTCGGCCGCGATGGCGTCCAGCGAGCACACCCCGTGCACCGGGACGTCGAGCGCATCGCCGAGCGCGGCGGCGGTGACCATGCCGACGCGGAGGCCGGTGAACGGGCCCGGCCCGGTGCCGGTGACGATCGCGTCGAGGTCGGTGAGTGCGACGCCCGCCTCCGCGCACGCGGCCAGCACGCCGGGCATGAGCAGCTCGGCGTGCTTGCGCGCGTCCTGGGTGATCCGGACCGCCCGGACCGTCGGCGGGTCGGCGGAAGCGGCGGTCAGCTCGACGACGCCGGCGGTGACCGCCGGCGTCGCGGTGTCCAGAGCCAGCACGAGCACGCCTACGAGCGTACGAGCGGTCCCCCGCCGGGCGCCGGGAGCCCCTTCCGACCGCGCGCCGAGAGCCGCTTCCGACCGCGACCGGTGCCCTTGCGTAGAGGTGCGCATTGCAAATGTCTGCGGAGAGCACGTGGCTGCGGAGAGCATGTGGAACCACGCGCCGTGGCCAGGGCTGGGACACCTGGCCATCGGCCGCTGCCGGCTCACCAGCCCGCGATGGCCTCCGGCAGGTCCGCCAACCGCTGGACCACCGCATCCGGCGTCACGTCGACCGGCACCTGCTGGGCGAGCGGGATGTCGCTGTGCGGCACCAGCACCGCCCGCATACCCACGGCCTTCGCGCCGCTGATGTCGTCGTAGGGCCGGTCGCCGATATGGACGCAGCGCGCCGGGTCGTCGACCCCGACCACGTCCATCGCCGCCCGGAACGCCGAGGCGTGCGGCTTGGTCCAGGGTAGGTCGCTGCTCCAGACGAAGCCGTCGAGGAAGTCCAGGGCCCCGTCACGGCGCAGCCACTCCTCGTGCCATTCTCCCGGCCAGGCCGTCGAGGAGAGCACGCCCAGCTTGAGCCCGCGCCCACGCAACGCCGCCGGCATCGGCGCCGCCTCAGCGTCGGTGTGCGTGGCCTGGACCCAGAACGCGCGGTACGCCTCGAGCGCCGCGTCGTGGTGATCAACGTCCACGTCGACCAGAGCGTCGGCCAGCACCTCGGCGAGGGTGAACGCGCGGTGCTCGTCACGCGCGGTCGACCACCGGGCCATGTCGGCGCCGGCCAGCGCGGCCGCGACCATCGCGGCCCGCTCGGCGTCGTCGGCGTGTAGCACGTCGGTGTAGGCCCGCCACCCGGCGTGGAAGTCCATCGTCTTCCACGGGGTCAAGGTGCCGCCCCAGTCGAAGATCACGGCCTCGATCACGGCGCGGGCTCCCCGACGGTCCCGGCCACCGCGTGCACCCGGTGCACGCTGGCGACCCGCACGTCGTCGGGGCGGCGGAGCAACCGCACCAGGACGTGCCGGGCGGCCAGCCGCTCGGCCACCCCCTCGCCCCACTCGACGGCGACCACCGCCTCGCTCAGGTCGGTGTCCAGGTCGAGATCGTCGAGCTCGGCCGCGACGTCCACCCCACCCGCGCCGAGACGGTAGGCGTCGACGTGCACCAGCGGCACGCCGGCCCCGTCGGGCAGTGGCCTGTGCTCGCGCGCGATCACGAAGGTCGGCGACGTGATCGGCCCCGCGACGCCGAGCCCGCGGGCGATCCCCCGCACCAGCACCGTCTTGCCGGCACCCAGTGGACCGGACAGCACCACCAGGTCACCGGCGCGCAGCTCGGCGGCCAGCGCGGCCCCGAGGTCCTCGGTGTCGGTGGGCTCCGCCAGCTCGATCTCGGTGTCCCAGCGGAGGTTCACGCCCGCCCCCGCAGCCTGCGCACGCCCCGGACCGCGCGGGTCCGGCGGACGCTGCGCGCGATCAGCCCGGCCAGCGCCTCGTCGACGGCCGCGGGCTGTTCGAGCATCGGCAGGTGTCCGACGCCCGGCAGCCGGAGCAGTTCCGCGTGCGACAGCTCGGCGGCGATGGTCTCGCTGTGCTTGAACGGGATCACCCGGTCGCCGTCACCGGCCGCGACGAGCACCTCGCAGCCGGCCAGCGCGGGCAGCGCGGCGAGCCGGTCGTGACTGCCGAGGGTGTCCACGAAGTCCGTGAGCGCGTCCACCGCGTTGCTGGAGATCATGGTGTCGACGAGATCGACCAGCGAGCGGTCGACCGACCGGTCGCCGTAGGCGAACCTGCGGGTGATCGCCCAGATCACGTCGCCTGCGGCCCGGCGCACGCCCTCGACGAGCTTCGGCTGCACCCGGGCGAGCAGCCCGACGCCGCGGGTCAGCGGGTTGTGCCGGGACAGCAGCGTGCCCGGCAGCCCCTCGCTGGCCATCTCGCCCGCCGACGTGGACACGAGCGCCACGCCCGCGACCCGCTCGGTGAACAGCTCCGGGCGCAGGTCGGCGAGCGCCATCAGCGTCATGCCACCCATCGAGTGCCCGACCAGCACGAGTGGCCCGTCCGGCGCGAGTGCCCGGATCACCGCGTCCAGGTCGCGGCCGAGCTGGTCGAGCGTGCAGCTCTCCCGCGGCGCGCGTTCGGAACGGCCATGGCTGCGCTGGTCGTACAGCACGGTCCGGACGGCCGGATCGGTGAGCTCGGCGAGCATCCGGCGCTGCATCCGCCAGGTCCGGCGGTCCAGCGCGAAGCCGTGCACCAGCACCACGGTCAGCGCGGCGCGGCCGGACGGCTCGATCTCCTCGCACGACAACCGCACGCCGTCGTCGGCAGTCACCGACGACTGCTGTCCCGGCGGGAAAGCCCCGGGCTCGCCGGTGGTCAGCTGGGTGGCCAGCCGGCGGCGGTCGGCCGCGATCTGGGACCGCCGCCGCGCGGCCACTCCGACCCCGACGGCGGCGCCGGCCGCACCGACCACCCCGCCCGCGACGCCGAGGGCCTGCCAGGCCTTGCGCCTCACCACGAGCCGCTCCCGGTCGCGTCGTTCACGAAGGACCGGTGCACCCGCCGCCCGTGCACACCGGTCGCGATCTCGTAGTGGATTGTGCCGAGCTCGTCCGCCCACTCCTGCGCGGTCGGCCCACCGTCCTCCCCGGTACCGAACAGCACGGCCACGTCGCCCTCCTGGACCCGGTCGTCCTGACCGCAGTCGACCACGATCTGGTCCATGCACACCCGCCCGACGACGGGCCGCGACCGCCCGGCCAGCCACACCCGCATCCGACCGGCCGCGTTCAGCCGGCGGGGCACCCCGTCGGCGTACCCGATCGGCAGCAGCGCGAGCGTCCTCTCGGTCGGGGTCGTCCACTCGTGCCCGTAGGACACCCCCTCCCCCGCCGGCACCCGCTTCACCAGGGCGACCCGGGCGCGCAGCGTCATCGCCGGGCGCAACGGGCTCTCGGCGGCGGGGCGGTCCAGCGGATCGAGCCCGTAGACCGCGATGCCGGGGCGGACCAGTTCGAAGTGCAGGTCCGGGCGCGTCAAGGTGGCTGCGGAGTTCGCCAGATGCCGGATCGGGTCCAGCCCCCGCTCGCGCGCGACCTCCCACGCGGCGGTCAGCCGGGACGCCTGGCGGTCGAGAACGGGATGGTGCGGGGCGTCGGCATGCGCCAGGTGGGACCACACGGCGACGACCTCCGCCATGCCGTCGGCGGCGGCCTTCGCCGCGTCGTCGACCAGCGCGGCCCAGTCCGCGGGCTGGGCACCACTGCGGCTGAGCCCGGTATCGATCTTCAGGTGCAGCCGGGCGGGCCGGCCCGCGCGATGGGCCCCGTCGAGCACCGCGGCGAGGTGGCCGCGTGAGGACACCGAGAGGTCGACGCCGGCGAACACCGCGGGCCCGAAGTCCTCGCCGGGCAGGTGCAGCCAGGACAGCACCGGTGCGGTGATCCCGGCCGCGCGCAGTTCGAGCGCCTCCTCCAGGGTGCAGACGCCGAGCCAGCTCGCGCCCGCATCGAGGGCCGCGCGGGCCACGGGCACCGCGCCGTGGCCGTAGCCCTCGGCCTTCACCACGGCCATGGTCTGCGCGCCGGATCCGGCGGCTTCCCGGGCCAGCAGGCCCACGTTGTGCCGGATCGCGGCGAGATCGACGACCGCCTCGGCAGGGCTCAGGGCTCCGCTCGGCGCGGTCCTTCCGGACAGGTCGGCCACCGTCGCATCATCGCATCCGGGGACGACACGCTGTCGTCACCGTGCGACGGACGCCTCGTCCCCGGCCGCGGCCCGGACCTCCCGGATCGCATCCGAGATCGCCGCCTGCAGGTACGACGCCGGGGCGGGCGCACCCCGGGCCGCGAGTTCCGCGGCCCGACCGTGCAGGTGGGCCGCGCAGCCGGCCGCCCACCACGGGTCCAGCCGGGCCGCGAGCAACGAGCCGATGATCCCGGAGAGCACGTCGCCGGAGCCGGCCGTGGCCGCCCAGGACGTCGTCGACGGGTGCACCAGCACGCGGCCCCCGGGGTCGGCCACCACCGTGGCGTGTCCCTTCAGCAGCACGGTGACGGCGAGCTCGGCGGCCGCCCGCCGGGCCGCGCCGATGCGGTCCCGGCCGACCTCGCCCGCGACGCGCGCGAACTCCCGGTCGTGCGGCGTGATCACGACGGGCCGGCCGCGGACGGCGGCCCGCAGATCGTCGTGCCGGCCCAGCAGGGTGATGGCGTCGGCGTCGATGCACAGCGGGACGTCGCGCTCGATGATCCCGGCGAGCAGATCGCGGGCGGCGTCGTCGGTCCCGATGCCCGGCCCGACCGTCCAGGACTGCGTCCGGCCGGCGTCGGCGAGCCGCTCGGTGACGATGGCCTCGGGCCAGCGGGCCCGGACCCCGTCGGCCGCGCTGCCCGCGTAGCGCACCATCCCGCTGGTGGCGAGCACCGCGGCGCCGGTGGCGAGCACCGCGGCGCCCGGGTACATCGCGGAGCCCGCGAGGACCCCCTTCACACCCTGGGTGTACTTGTCGTCGCGCGGGCCGGGGACGGGCCAGCGCGCGCCGACGTCCGCAGCCTCGACGATCTGCGCGTGCGGCGGCGGCAGCAGCGGGCCGAGTCCGATGTCGACCAGGTGCACCCGGCCACAGCGCCACTCGGCGAGCGCGTGCACCGGTTTGAGCGCTCCGAAGGTGACCGTCTCGGTGGCGGTGGCCGCCGGTCCGTCGACCGCCCCGGTGTCCGGGTCGACACCGCTGGGCAGGTCCACCGCGACGATCGGCACACCCGCCTCCTCAACGGCTGCGACCAGGGTGGCGGCCGGCTCGCGCAGCGGGCCGCGCCCGGAGATCCCGACGATGCCGTCGACGACGGCGTGGGCCCGGGTCAGCGCGGCCCGGACCCGGTCGCTCTCGTCCGCGTGCAGCACCCGGCCGCCGGCCCGGCGCAGCGCAGCCAGCCCTTCCGCGTGGATCCGCTGCGGGTCGAGCAGCACCGCCGTCACGCCGACACCGCGGCGGCGCAGTTCGGCCCCGGCCCACAGCGCGTCGCCGCCGTTGTTGCCGGCACCGACAAGGAGCGCGACCCGGTGCCCGGACACCCCGCCTGCGCGCTCGTCGAGCAGCTTCCGGACGTGCACGGCCACACCGAAGGCCGCCCGGCGCATCAGCGCGCCCGCCGGCGTGCGGTCCAGCAGTACCTGCTCGGTCTCGCGCACCTGCTGCGCGGTCCATACGCCCTTCACGCCGCGGTCCCTATTCGACGGTGACGGACTTCGCGAGGTTGCGCGGCTTGTCCACGTCGTATCCGCGGGCCCGCGCGATCTCCGCCGCGATCACCTGCAGCGGGATCGTGGACACGAGCGGCTGCAGCAGGGTCGGCACGGCGGGCACCTCGAACAGATGCTCGGCGAACGGGCGGACCGTCTCGTCGCCTTCCTCGGCGATGACCACGGTGTGCGCGCCGCGCGCCTGGATCTCCTGGATGTTGGAGAGCAGCTTGGCGTGCAGCACGGCGCGGCCCTTCGGAGAGGGCATCACGACGATGACCGGCAGGCCCTCCTCGATCAGCGCGATCGGGCCGTGCTTGAGCTCGCCGGCGGCGAACGCCTCGGCGTGCATGTAGGCGAGCTCCTTGAGCTTGAGCGCGCCCTCCAGCGCCACCGGGTAGCCGACGTGCCGGCCGAGGAACAGCACCGCCTTGGAGCCGGCCAGCTCGCGACCGAGCGCGCGGGCCGCGGCCAGGTTCTGCAGCGTCGCGGCCACGGCGTCGGGCATGGCCTCCAGCTCGCGGAACTCGCGGGCCACCTCGTCGGGGTACTTGGTGCCCCGCGCCTGCGCCAGAGCCAGCCCGACGAGGTAGTTGGCCGCGATCTGGCTGGTGAAGGTCTTCGTCGCGGCCACCCCGATCTCCGGACCGGCGTGGGTGTAGAGCACGGCGTCGGACTCGCGGGGGATCTGCGCGCCGTTGGTGTTGCAGATGGCCAGCACGCGGGCCTTCTGGTCCTTGGCGTGCCGGATCGCCTCGAGCGTGTCGGCGGTCTCCCCGGACTGGGAGATCGCGACGACCAGCGTCGAGCGGTCGAGCACCGGGTCGCGGTAGCGGAACTCGCTGGCCAGCTCGACCTCGACGGGCAGCCGGGTCCAGTGCTCGATCGCGTACTTGGCCAGCAGCCCGGAGTGATACGCCGTCCCGCAGGCGACGACGAAGACCTTGTCCACGTCGCGCAGTTCCTGATCGGACAGCCGCTGCTCGTCGAGGACGATCTTGTGGCCGACGAAGTGGCCGCGCAGGGTGTCGGCGACCGCCGTGGGCTGCTCCTCGATCTCCTTGAGCATGAAGTAGTCGTGGCCGCCCTTCTCGGCGGCGGCGAGGTCCCACGTGACCCGGAACGGAGCCGCCTCGACCGGCTCGCCCGCGAAGTCGGTGACCGTGTAGCCCTCCCGGGTGATCGTGACGACCTGGTCCTGGCCCAGCTCGACCGCGTCGCGGGTGAACTCGATGAACGCGGCGACGTCGGAGGCGAGGAAGGTCTCGCCGTCGCCCAGGCCGAGCACGAGCGGCGACGACCGGCGCGCCGCGACGATCATGTCCGGCTCGGCGGCGTGCGTCACGAGCAGCGTGAACGCGCCCTCCAACCGGGCGGCGACGGCACGCACGCTGGCCACCAGGTCGCCCTTCGTCGCGCCGCTCGGATCGGCGCCGCCGTAGGTCAGGGCGACGAGGTGCGCGGCTGTCTCGGTGTCGGTGTCGCTGGTCAGCTCGACACCGGCCGCCTCCAGCTCAGCGCGCAACGGCAGATGGTTCTCGATGATCCCGTTGTGCACGACCGCGACGTCACCGGCGGTGCTGCGGTGCGGGTGCGCGTTGCGGTCGGTCGGGGCACCGTGGGTGGCCCAGCGGGTGTGCCCCATCCCGGCGGTACCGGTGAGGGCGCCCGCGTCGACCTGCGCCAGCTTCGCCTCCAGGTTGACCAGCGGCCCGGCCTTGCGCTCGACGCTCAGCCCGCCGTGCCCGTCGAGGAGCGCGACGCCCGCCGAGTCGTAACCGCGGTACTCCAGCCGACGCAGCCCCGCCAGCACGACGTCCAGGGCAGGGCGATGACCGACGTACCCGACGATGCCACACATGGCGCCCACAGTAGGCGCGGGCGATTCGGCAGGACTACGGTGCTCGGCTGTGACCCCGACGCAGTCGACCCGGCGCTCCACAGGACCGTCGGCGCGGCCCGCCGCAGGATCGTCTGCGCGGCCCGCCGCGACGAAGTCGGTCAAGGAAGCGGTCGCCGAGCTCTCCCGCCCCGGTCCGCACGAGGTGCTGCGCGGCGACCTCGGGCTGGTCGGGGTGCCCGGTGTGGTGTACGCGCCGGCCGAGGGGCTCGGGCTCCCCGCCGTCGCCTTCGGGCACGACTGGCTCCAGCCTCCGAACCGCTACACCGACCTGCTGCGCCACCTCGCGTCGTGGGGCATCGTCGCTGCGGCACCGGGCAGCCACCGCGGCGTGCTCCCCAGCCACGCCCGGTTCTCCGCCGATCTACGCACCACCCTCGACGTGTGCGCCGGAGTCCGGCTCGGCGACGGCAGGATCAGCGTCGACTCCCGGCGGATGGCGGTCGCGGGCCACGGGATCGGGGGCGGCGCGGCGCTGCTCGCGGCGGCGTCGCACCCCCGGGTCGCGGCCGTCGTCACGCTCGCCGTCGCGCAGACCCGCCCGTCCGCTCTCGACGCGGCCCGCACGGTCACCGCCCCGACGCTGCACGTCGTGGCCGGCAAGGACATCGTGGCGCCGCCCGCCGGGCATGCCGAGCCGATCGCCGCCGCCGCGGGCGGGCCGGTCTGGCACCGGACGCTGCCCAAGGCCGGCCACACCGGGTTCCTGGAGGGCACGCACTGGTCCGACCTGCTGCTCTCCGGCAGCCCGGACGGCAAAACCCGGCGGCTGACCCGCGCGTTGGTCACGGCGTTCCTGCTCTACCACCTCAACGACGAGGACCGGGCCGAGTTGGTCGTCGACGGCAAGGTCCCGGGCACCGAGCTCGCCCCCCGCTGACCCACCGACCCACCCGCCCTCCCCGCGAGTCGCGGTACCCCCGCCCGCGAGTCGCGGTATCCCCGCGCGCGAGTCGGGGCACCAGCGCCCGCGAGTCGACGGATACGGGCGCGCGAGGCGGCAGATCCGGTGCACGAGTCGCGCGTTCACGGGAGTGCGAGCCGTGCTGCGCTCAGCGCGGCGGAGGAGCGGGGCGATCAGGATCGGGCAACGTCGCGATCCGCATCCCGCGCTCGTCGGCAGCGCGTGAGGCGCTGGTGTCGCCGAGCAGCGGGCCGGAGGCTCGGGACCCCGTACCGTCGTCCGCCGGGAGGCCGGCCGACGGTACCGGATCCTCGGTCCGCTCGAGGACCCGACCGACCGTCCCGGCGAGTCCCGCACCCACCTCTGCCTGCCGGACGAGCTCCCGGTCCACGAGCCCCGCCCGCTCCGACCACTCCCGGCCCCGAGCGTCCGGCCAATCCAGCTCGACCTGTCGAGCCAGCCGGCCCACCTCCGACGCCAGGTCGCGCAGCTCGGCGGCCAGCCCGCCGAGCCACCGTGCGAGGCCCGTGAGCGCGTCGAGGTCCAGAGCCGGTCCGTCCTCTGCGGCGGCGGTCACGACAGCCCCTGTTCGGCCAGGGAGATGTCGCGACCCAGATCCCGGTCCACGGTCTCGACCTCGACCGCCGCCGACCTCAGCGCTCTGGCGAGGTTGGCCAGCTCATCGGCGGCGCGACGCACGGTGGTGGTCAGACGATCCAGCTCAGCCAGGAAGGCCTCGCCACCCGGCGGCTGACGGCACGCGAGCAACGCCTGGCTGTTCGGCGTGGACTGCGGCCGGAGTACGTCGGCGAGTTCGGCGGCTCGGACAGCGTGAGCCCGTAATCGATCAGGATCGAGCTGAACGGTCGGCGGCATGGACAGATCCTCGCCCACCGAGGCCCTCGCGGAGGCGAAACGGGAAGACTGGCCGGATCAGCGCGTTGCGGCGACGATCTCGGCCAGCCGGACCGCGGTGGCGGTGGCCTGCTCGACGGTCGGAGCCTCGACCATCACCCGCACCAGCTGCTCGGTGCCCGACGGGCGCAGCAGCACCCGGCCGGTCTCGCCCAGCTCGGACTCGGCCGCGACCACGGCCTCCCGTACCGCCGACGACGCCGCGACTGCGGCCTTGTCGGCCACCGCGACGTTGTGCAGCACCTGCGGCAGCGGGGTGAGCACGCCGGCCAGCTCGGCCAGCGACGATCTGGTCTGCGCCATCCGCGCCATCAGCCGCAGCGCGGTGAGCAGGCCGTCTCCGGTGGTGGCGTGGTCAGGCAGCACGACGTGCCCGGACTGCTCGCCGCCGAGGGTGAAGCCCCCCGCTCGGAGCTCCTCGAGCACGTAGCGGTCGCCGACCTTCGTCGTGCGGACCGCGACACCCGCGTCCCGCATGGCCAAGTGCAGGCCGAGGTTGCTCATCACCGTGGTGACGAGGGTGTCGGAGGCGAGCTCGCCGGCGTCATGCATCGCCAGCGCGAGGATGGCCATGATCTGGTCGCCGTCGACGTCGTTTCCCGCCGCGTCGACGGCGAGGCAGCGGTCGGCATCGCCGTCGTGGGCGATCCCCAGGTCGGCGTTGTGCGCGACGACCGCCTCACGGAGCGGGCCGAGGTGCGTCGAGCCGACCCCGTCGTTGATGTTCAGCCCGTCCGGTGCGGCGTGCAGCGCGATGACCTCGGCCCCGGCTTTGGCGTAGCAGTCCGGGGCGGCGGTGGACGCGGCGCCATGCGCGCAGTCGACGACCACGCGCAAACCGGCGAGCGGCTGCGGCGTGGACACCAGCAGATGTGCGATGTACCGGTCGACGGCGTCCGGGAGGTCACGGACGCGGCCGATACCCGCGCCGGTGGGCCGCGTGGCCGGGACGCCGAGGCTCTGCTCGATCGCCAGTTCGACCGCGTCGGGCAGCTTGTGCCCGCCGGCGGCGAAGAACTTCAGCCCGTTGTCCGGCATCGGGTTGTGCGACGCCGAGATCATCACGCCCAGGTCGGCGCCGAGAGCACCGACCAGGAACGCGACCGCGGGAGTGGGCAGCACGCCGACCCGCACCGCGTCAGCACCTGCCGACGCGAGCCCGGCGACGACCGCGGCCTCGAGCATCTCGCCACTGGCCCGGGGGTCCCGCCCGACGACCGCCAACGGGCGGTGCGAGCGATCCCCCTCCACAAGCAGACGAGCCGCGGACGCGGCCAACGACAGCGAGAGCTCTGGTGTGAGCAGCTCTCCGTTGGCCAGTCCGCGGACTCCGTCCGTACCGAAGAGGTGACGCATTCTCCGGCGGTCAGCGCTTGCTGTACTGAGGCGCCTTGCGGGCCTTCTTCAGGCCGTACTTCTTGCGCTCGACGGCCCGCGGGTCACGGGTGAGGAAGCCGGCCCGCTTCAGAGCCGGGCGGTCCTCTGCGTCGGCCTCCACCAGCGCGCGGGCGATGGCCAGGCGCAGCGCGCCGGCCTGACCCGAGGTGCCACCGCCGGTGAGGTTGGCGAAGATGTCGAACCGCTCGGTCTTCTCGACGGTGACCAGCGGCTCCCGGATGAGCTGCTGGTGCAGCTTGTTCGGGAAGTAGGTCTCCAGCGACTTGCCGTTGAGGGTGAACGACCCGGTGCCCGGCATCAGCCGGACCCGGACGATCGCCTCCTTGCGGCGGCCGACGGTCTGGATCGGCCGGTCGATCAGGACGGCCGGGGTTTCGGCGACGTAGTCGGCGTCGGCCGGGAGCTCGACCTCGGCGGCCTCGACCTCGGCGGCCTCGACCTCGGCGGCCTCGACCTCGGCGGCTTCGACCTCGGCGGCCTCGGCCTCGACGCCCTCGTGCTCGGGGGTGGTCACGGACTGTCCCTCTTCCACTGGCTCTGTGCTGCTCGCGTCAGGGGTGCTCACTGCGCGACCTGGGTGATCTCGAAGGTGGCCGGCTTCTGCGCGCTGTGCGGGTGCGACGGCCCGGCGTAGACCTTCAGCTTCTTGGCCATCGCGCGACCGAGGCGATTCTTGGGCAGCATGCCCTTGATCGCCTTCTCGACCAGCCGGTCGGGGTGCTTCTCGATCATCTCGCCGACCGAGCGCTGGCGCAGACCGCCCGGGTAACCGCTGTGCCGGTAGACGAACTTGGTGTCGCGCTTGTTACCGGAGACCGCGATCTTCTCGGCGTTCACGATCACGACGAAGTCGCCGGTGTCGATGTGCGGGGCGTAGGTCGGCTTGTGCTTGCCGCGCAGCAGGGTCGCGGCGTGCGTGGCCAGCCGGCCGAGCACCACGTCGGTGGCGTCGATCACGTGCCAGGCGCGGTTGATCTCGCCGGGCTTGGGGCTGTACGTGGGCACGGATCTACCTCGTCGTTCTCGGGCTCGGGAGCTGCCTCTGTCGCGCGGTGCGGTGGGCGCCGGGCCCCCGAGAAGAACCTCGAGTACCTCGAGGGGGCAAGCGGGCCGCCGTGAAGCGGCCGCGGGTCTCCACCCGCCGCACATCGAGGTTCGAGGGTACCTGCCGCTGTGAACCGAGGTCAAAACGCCCCCCGGATCGGCCCGCGACGGCACCCCCGAGCCCCGACCGCGTCACTGCCAGCGACGGGCGTTGCGCTGCTCGACCTGCTGGTAGCTGTCGTTCGCGGTGCCCAGGGCGACCCCGACGCGGGCCAGCACCGCGGCCAGATCGGCCGCCGCCGTGTCCCACTGCCGCTGCCGGGCCTGGTAGTCGGTGGCCGCCTGGCCCTCCCACGTCGCAGCCAGCGGCGTCAGGAACCGCTGGAGCTCGTCGAGCCGGCTGGAAATGCGCTGCGCCGTCCCCGCGACGTTCTGCTGGGCCGCGGCGAGCTCACCGAAGCTCACCTTGATCTCGGACATGCCCGTCCCCTCAGCCCAGCGCCGACCGGATCGCGGACAGGCCGCCGGCCTGCTCGCTCTCGTGCTGCTGGTATGCCCGACCCGATCCCTCGATTGCCTCGCCGATGGCGCGCAGGGCCTCGTTGAGCGACCGCGCGTTCGAGTCCCAGCGGGCCATCAGCCCCGCGAACGCCGTCGACGCCTCACCCCGCCACGCACCCGCCAGCGGAGCCAGCTGGCCACGCAGCGTGGCCAGATCGGACTGGACGGTGTCGTTCACCTGCAACACGTGCCGGCCCGCCCGTGCCATCTCCTCGGTGGTGGTACCGAATCCACCGGCCATACCGATCACCCCTCGTGTCGTCGTCGGACATCGGGGGCAACGCTCCCAGTGTGGTGGCACACCGGGGGGCGGTTCCGCGGAACCGTTCGCGCCTGCGAACGGCTCAGAGCGTCTTGCCGAAGCAGACGCTGTGCGGCTGGCCCGCGTAGTACCCGTACTGCGGGATCTCTTCGTAGCCCTCGCTCGGGTAGAGCTCCAGCGACTCCGGCTGCTCCGTCCCGGTCTCGAGGATCACCCGCCGGTAGCCGGCGGTCCGGGCCCGCTCCTCGGCGCCCCGCAGCATCGCCCGGGCCAGACCCTGCCGGCGGTGCGGCGGACGCACGTAGAGCCGCTTGACCTCGACCCAGCCCGGCTCGTCGTCGACGGCGCGCATGGCCACGGACGCGACGGCGTCCACCCCGCGCCAGGCGATGAGGAAGAACCCCCGGGGCGGGGTGAAGTCGGCCGCGTCGACCGGGGACCGGTCCTCGTCGCCGTAGCGCACGACGTACTCGGCCTGCAGCTCGGCGATCAGTTCCTGCACGACCGTCTCGTCGTAGCGATGCTCGCGGATGTCGAGTACATCGGTGCCCACCGGCCATGCCCTCCTGGTCCTGATCGGGGTCGTCCGCCTCGATCATGCCCCCGGGCCGCGACGCGGGCCCCGAGAGCCGGATCACTCAGGACCGCCGCACGGACCCGACGACCGTCGCGCAGGCCGCCTCCATCCGGGTTGATCCCGCCGGGGTGCGCTGGCAGCCCACGCTGAGCTGGGTGCCGCCGTCGAGGACGACGAACCAGTCGACGACCGCGCCGTCGGCCATCGTCTGCCGGTAGCCGATCCCCGCGCGACCGGCCAGGCGTGCCGCCGGGTCGAAGCCGGACAACACCGCGCCGGCGGCCACTGCCGTGTCGTACTCCGCGCGCAGCTCGGCCAGCGCACGGGCGGGTTCGGCGCCGGCGTCGTAGCCGAGGTCGGTGCGCTCGACGGAGATCAGATCGCTGCCGTCCGGCGCCTCGGCGGGGGTGATCAGCGTGCGTCGCCGCTCGGGCAGCCCGCCGGTGTGCTCCCAGCCCGCCGGTAGCCGGAGCCGGTATCCGTACTGGACGAGCAGGCCTGCCGTCGGGGCCTCCATCGGCGCGCCGGCCGCCGGCTCCTGCGGGCTCGACAGCCCGCCGACCCCGAGGAGACCCACCGCCACGGCGACTCCCGCCAGACCGGTGAGCGCGAGCCGGGCCGGGCGGCGCCGGGCCGGTACGGGTGGCAGGTAGCGGGGCACCGGGCCGGGCCGGTTGCTCGGCAGCCCGGCCCCCGGCGGCGCGACAGTAGGTGGATCGACCCAGGACAGCCCGCAGGACTCTGCGGCCCCCGGCGTTCCGGTGATCGTCGATCGGACGGGTGCCGCCGCGGAATTCGCGGCCCGAGGCACCCGACCACCGATCACCGTCCGGCCCGGCTCGTCCAACGCCGCGAGGACCGCAACCGCATCCGGTCGCTCCGCCACGATCACCCGCCCGACCTGCGCCGCGTCGAGCAGCTCGGCCAGCAACGGCATCCGCGCCAGCCCACCGACCAGCACCACCTCGGTTCGCGCCGGCTCCGAGGTCAGCTCGCGGACCGCGTCGACGACGGCCTGGAGAGGATCGGACAGCGCTCGGCGCAACCGCCCGGCGTCCAGCGTCACCCGGTGACCGCCGAGCCGGGCCGACGCCGTGGGGCACAGCGACAGCCGCTCCCGGACCCGCCGGGCCACGGACAGTGACGCCGGCCGGTCCCCGGCTCCGGGCGCCGGCCCCAGCAGATCGAGCGTGATCTCGTCGAGCCGGGCACCTCCGACGTCACAGGACCGGCCCGCCCGCACCCCGCCGGTGTCGAGCAGGGTGAGCTCGGTGCCGCCGTGCCCGGCGTCGATGACCACCCGCGGGCCGGGCCCGCCCACGGGTAGGGCCGCCGGCAACGTCCGGACCCGTCCGGCGAGGCCCACGGCGTGGTGCGCCCAGGCCGTCGCCCGCTCGCACGCCCACGACGCCGGGTGCAGCAGGGTCAACTCGAGCGGGCGCTCCTCGAGCAGCTCGGTGAGCAGCGTCGCCAGGTCGGGGACGTCGGCGGTGGCCCGCTCCACCAGCACCCGCGCCATCCCGTCCGGATCGGCCCCGGCGATCCGGGTGGTCACGGTCCCGGGCTGGACCGCGATCCGCCGCGGACAGCCGGTCACGGCGCGGCCCCGCCCGGTTCGGCCGACGGGCCGGCACCGGCAGCCGGGCCGGCGGACCCGGCGTCGCCCGTGCGCGCGGGCCTCACATCGGCCGGGCTCTCGGTGTCCGGTGCCAGCCAGGCCAGCTGGACCCGCCGCGCTCCCCGCCGGCGGTCCACCAGCGTGCCCCGGCCGGGCGGCAGGGGCGCCGGCTTGACCGACTCCACCAGCGCCCCCTCGTCGGGGCTGCCGTTCATGACCAGTCCGGGTGCGGCCAGCTCCCGCAACCGGCCGAGCAGCGGATCGAACAGCGCCCGGCCCGCGCCGCCGCTGCGCCGGGTCAGCACCACGTGCAGCCCGACGTCCTTGGCCTGTGGCAGGAACTCCAGCAGCGGCAGCAGCGGGTTCGGGCCGACGGACCCGGCGGGCGCGACGAGGTCGTAGTCGTCGATCAGCACGTACACCTCGGGACCGGACCACCAACTGCGCTCGCGCAACTGCCGGGGCGTGACGTCCGGCCCGGGCAGCCTCCGGCGCAGCGAACCGGCCAGCTCCCGGGCCGCGTCGGCGGCGGCGTCGGGTGTGCTGGCGTACCCGATCAGGTGTGGTTCGCCGAGGGCACCGAGCAGGCCCCGCCGGTAGTCGACGACCACCAGCCTCGCGCGATCGGGTCCGAGCCGGTCGGTCAGCCCGCGGGCGATGACCCGCAGCAGCGTGGTCTTGCCGCTCTCGGCATCGGCGAAGCAGAGCAGGTGTGGCTCGGCGGCGAAGTCGATCTCGACCGCGGCCAGCCCGTCCTCGTCGACCCCGATCGGCACCAGGGCCGGGTCCGCGACGGGCAGTCGCTCGTAGTCCAGCCGGGTGGGCAGCAACCGGACGGGGGCGACGCCCGGCCCGCCCCACCCGTCGGCCACCGCTGTGACCAGTGACGACGGGTCGCCCTGCGACAACCGCGGCGCAGCCAGCACCATCGGCGCGCCGTCCGGGGCCAGCCCGTGCCCCACGCGCGGCGGCACGGCGGCAGCCCGGCGGCGATCCACCTCGGACTCCGACGGCTCGCCCAGCCGCAGCTCGACGCGGCTGCCCAGCAGGTCCTTCACCGCCGGGCGCAGCTCGCTCCAGCGCGTCGCGGACAGCGCCAGGTGCACCCCGTAGGCGAGGCCCTGGGCGGCCAGCAGCAGCAATCGGGCCTCCAGGTCCTCGAAGTCGCCGCGCAGGGTCAGGTAGCCATCGAGGATCAGCAGGAGGTCCGTGGCCGGTTCGTCGGCGAAGTCGCCGGCCGCCCGGCGGGACCGGAACTCCTCGACCGAGGCCAGCCCGGCGTCGCGGAACAGCCGCTCGCGCCGGGCCAGCACCGCGGTCAGCTCGGCGACGGTGCGGCGCACCAGATCGGGCTGCTGCCGGTCGGCGACCGTTCCGACGTGCGGCAGCCCGGCCAGCGTCGCGAGCCCGCCGCCGCCGAAGTCCAGGACGTGCACGCCGAGCTCGGCCGGGGTGTGGGTCAACGCGAGGCTCAGCACCAGGGTGCGCAGCGCCGTCGACTTGCCCGACCGCGGCCCGCCCGCGACGACGACGTGCCCGGCGGCGCCCGACAGGTCGACCACGAGCGGGTCGCGACGCTGCTGGTAGGGCCGGTCGACCAGCCCGACGGGGACCCGCAGCGCGCCCAGCGGGCCGCCGGTCGCGGCCAGCCCGCGCCCGGGTACCTCGCGGACGGCTCCGAGCAGCTCGTCCAGCGGTGGCGGGGTGTCCAGCGGCGGCAGCCAGACCTGATGCGCGGGCGGCCCCAGCCCGGTGAGGCCGGCCAGCATCGTGTCGAGCACGGTCGGGTCGGCATCCCCGGAGGAGTCTCCGGTTGAGTCCGCCCCGGGCCCTGCGGCGGACGGCCCGGTGGCGGGCTCCCGGACCGGGCCGGCGCGGAACGGGTACGCCCGGCGGTCCCCGGGCGCAGGGATGGCCGGGCCGGCCGCCGCCGGGGGCCCCGAGACGTACGCGGCGCGGAACCGCACCAGCTCGTCCGTGCCGGTGGCCAGGAACGCCGACCCCGGGGCCGGCGGCAGCTGGTGGGCGTCGGGCACCCCGAGCACAGCACGGGACTCGGCGGCGGAGAACGTGCGCAGCGCGATCCGGTAGGACAGGTGCGACTCCAGACCGCGCAGCCGCCCCTCGTCGAGGCGCTGCGAGGCGAGCAGCAGGTGCAGGCCCAGCGAGCGGCCGAGCCGGCCGATCGTGACCAGCAGGTCGATCAGCTCCGGCCGCTGGGCGAGCAGTTCGGAGAACTCGTCGACGACCACCAGGAGCGCCGGCAGCGGCGGCAAATCCGGGCGGGTGCGCCGGGCGGTCGCATAGTCGGCCACCCCGACCAGGTTCCCGGCCGCACGCAGCAGCTCCTGCCGACGGGTGATCTCACCGGCCAGCGCGTCGGCCATCCGGTCGACGAGGGTGAGCTCGTCGGCCAGGTTGGTGATCACCGCGGACACGTGCGGCAGCCCGGCGAACCCGAGGAACGTCGCCCCGCCCTTGAAGTCGACGAGCACCAGGTTCAGATCGGCCGGGGAATGCGTGACCGCGAGCCCGAGGACCAGCGTGCGCAGCAGCTCGCTCTTGCCCGATCCGGTCGCGCCGACGCACAGCCCGTGCGGGCCGCTGCCGCCCTGGGCGGACTCCTTGAGGTCCAGCAGCACCGGTTGCCCGCGCTCGTCGACCCCCACCGGCACGCGGAGCCGGTCGGTGTCCGCGCGCCGCCAGCGGGCCCGCAGCGCCTCGACCTGCACCGGGCCGCCGCGACCGGCCGCGTCGGCGCCGAGCAACGCCGGGAGGCCCGCCGGCTCCTGCGCTCCGCCGTCGTCGGCGGGATCGACCGCCCCCCCCGGGCCGGTAGCGGGCCAGCCGACGGGCCAGCGCCCGTGCCTCGGTGACCGACAGCGCGTCGGGCCGACCGATCCAGTTGATCCCCCCGCGCGCCGGGTCGCCCGCTGCATCGTCCCGGCCGAGCCGGTCGGCGCCGACCGCCAGCCGCACCACCGACGGTGTCGGCCGCCGTCCGGGTGGCGCCCCGACCCGCAGCACCGTCACCCCGGCCACCCCCGCCCACGGGCCCGGCGCCTCGGCCACCCCGTCCACCACGACCAGCAGGTGCGGCTCCCCGATCCCGGCGCCGGTGCTGCGCCCGGCGAGCTCGGCAATCCACCAGCGGCGCACGTCGTCGGCGTCTGCGGTGATCATGCGCAGCGGCCCGACGGCGTCGCGGCGGCGCGGGTGAGCGGCGTGCGGCAGCCACTTCACCCACTCCCACTCCGTCGCCGGCGAGGGTGACGCGACGACGGCGAGCAGCGCGTCCGCCGGGCTGTGCCACATCGCGTACTGCGCGACCATGGCGCGGGCCAGGTCCCGCGCCGGGCCGAGGTCGCCGCCGGCGCTCTCCGCGCCGTGGGGGCTGTCGGGTTCCAGCCACACCGTCGAGCTCGACCGCAGCGACAGCGCCACCGGCAGGTCGGGCACCACGGCGTGGCCGAGCAGGAACCGGCGCAGGGCCAGCGCGGTGATCGGTTCGATGCTCTCGACGGGTCCGGTCTGCGGGGCGGTCAACCGCGTCGCCAGCCGCTGCGCACCGCAGCCGACGCGCAACTGCCCGAAGTCCGGGTCGGCGCTGCGCCGCTCCCAGAGCCGGCCCGCGGCGAGCACCGCGGGCCAGGCCGCCGGCTCGGGGTGCACGCTCTCCAGTGCGGCCCGCTGCTCGGCGGCGATGCCCCGCACCCGGCGGCGCAGCAGCCCGAGGTAGCGCAGGTAGTCACGGCGGTCCTCGTCCAGCCCCGCCGCCCGGTTCGCCCCGCCGCGCCCACCCGCACCGCTCAGCACCATGCCCAGGGTCGAGATCGCGAACATGCCGCCGAACAGCCACGACGTTGGGTTCTGCGGACCGAGCACCGCGATGAACCCGACCGAGCCGGCCAGCATCACCACGGGCAACAAGCGAGCCAGCACGCCGGCCGGGACGATCCGCTCGGGCTCCGGCGGCGGCTCCAGGGTGAGTTCGCCGCCCGGCATGCGCGGAGGCGTGCGGCGCGGTCGCGGGACCCCGACTGTGCTCACCGTCGTTCCCCCCTCGGTCTGCCCCCTGGCGGAAATCCCCGAAAACGGCCCGCCGGCGGCACGGGCCTGGCGATACTAGGCAGCCCGTCCGGCCCGCCGAGGCCGTTTGGCACAACCCGAGGGGAGCACCGAGATGCAGGCGTCCGCAGGTCCCGCCGGGGCCTACTGCCGGCTGACGGTGCTCGCGCCGCGTAGCCGGGTGGACCTCGCGCTTCCCGCCGACGTCCCGGTCGCGGAGCTGGTGCCGATGGTGCTCGAACTGATCGGCGAACCCGTCCGCTCGACCGCGGGCCATCGCCCCGTGCCGTGGCGGTTGAGCGGTCCGGCCGGAGGTCCGCTGCCGGCGGAGGCGACGCTGGCGGGGCTCGGGGTGCTCGACGGGGAGCTGCTGCGGATCGGTCCGGCCGCCCCGGCGCCGCCCGCTCCCGTGTTCGACGACCCCGTGGACGCACTGGCCGCGGCCGTCGGCGCCCGGGGCGGGGTCCCCGGCGACATCGTGGGCCGCTGGCTCGGGCCGGGCGTGGTGCTCGTGCCCGCCGTCGCGGCGGCCGGGTTGATCGCCGGGGTGCGCGGGACGGCCGGGGCGGGACCACTCGTCGTGGCGTCGGCCGTGGCTCTCGGGGCGGTGGGCGCCGCGGCGGCGGTGCTGCACACCGCACGGGTGGCCGGGCGGGTGGCACCGGACGGTCCCGAGCCGGGCCCGCTGCCGGACGGGGACCTCGCCGCAGCGCTGAGCGCCGCGCTCACCGCCGTGCCGCTGGCCGCCGCCGCCGGCTGGGCCGCCCTGCCCGGCGCTCCCGGTGCGGCGCATCTGCTCCTGGCGGCCGCTGCTGCCGGGACGACGGCGGCAGCGGGCCAGGCGGCGCTGCGGGTGGTCGCCCCGGTTCTGGTCGGGGTGGTCGTCATCGCCCTCGCCGCCGGCTCGGGAGCGCTGCTACGGCTCTGGTTCGACGTGCCGGTGGGTGCGCTGGCCGCCGGGCTGGGGGCCGGTGCGCTGGCGGTGGGGCCGATGCTGCCGCGGTGCGCTGTGCGGCTGGCCGGGCTGCCCCGCCCGGAGGTGCCGACCGACGCGGGTGAGCTCGTCGGCGCGGACACCGCGGCCGGTCTGCTGCCGCCCGACGAGCTGGCCGAGCGTGCCGACCTCGCCCGGGGTCTGCTGGCCGGGGCCACCGGTGGTGGCGCCGTCGTCGCGGGGGCCGCGGCGCAGCTGGTCGCGGCGCAGCCGGGATGGGCCGGACCCGCGTTCGCGGCCGTCACGGTCGCGGTGCTGCTGCTGCGCGTCCGCGGCTTCGTCGACCCGGTGCCGGCCCGCACCCTGCTGGTCTCCGGCCTCGTCGCCGGGGTGGGCACGCTGGTGGCGGCCGCGGGCGACGCCGGCCCGGCCGGGCGGGTTGGCGTCGCCCTCGCCCTGCTGCTGGCGGCGGTGACCGCAGCGTTGCTGGTCCGCCCCGGGGGCCGGGTCGGATCGCCGGTGTCCCGCCGCGCCGTGGACGTGTTCGAGGTCGTGCTGGTGGCGCTCTCGATCCCGCTGGCCCTGGGCGCGATGGGCCTGTACGGACTGGTGCGTGGGCTGTGAAGGCTGCGCCCGTCACCCTGGCCCTGACCCTCGCGCTCACCCCGGCCACGCAGGTCATCCCGGCCCCACCACCCGTGCAGAGTGCCCCGCCCGCGGGTCACACGCCCGGCCCGGCCCCCGGGCTGCGCGAGCCCGACAGGTGCGTGGCCGCCGGCGTCCCCGGGCCCGGAACGGGCACGGACCCGCCCGGGACCGCCGTGGCGCTCGACGCCGTGCACGCGATCGCCACCGGCGCCGGTCAGCGCATCGCCGTGATCGACACCGGGGTGTCACCGCACCCGCGGCTGGCCGGGCGACTGCGTGGCGGTGGGGACTTCCTGGAAGGGACCGACGGCCTGGACGACTGCGACGGGCACGGCACCGCGGTCGCCGGGCTGCTCGCCGCGGCGCCCGATCCCGACGACGGGTTCGTCGGCCTCGCGCCGGACGCCGAGGTCCTGACCATCCGGCAGTCCAGCGCGCTGTTCTCCGTACCGGGGACCAACGGCGCGCTGCGCCCGGCCGGCGACACCGACACGCTCGCCGAGGCGATCGTGCTCGCCGTGCGGCAGGGCGCGACCGTCATCAACATCTCCGAGGCCGCGTGCCTGCCGCCGGCGCGGGCGGCGGTGGCCGGGCGATCGCTGCAGGCCGCGCTGCGCTTCGCGGTCGAGGCGGACGTCGTCGTGGTCGCCGCGGCCGGGAACATCGGCACCGGCGGTTGCGCCGGCAGCGACGTCGAGCAGGTGTCGCTGCCGGGTTGGTACGGCCCGGATGTGCTCACGGTGGCCGCAGCCGAACCGGACGGCACGCCGGCCCGGTTCACGATGCCCGGCCCGTGGGTCGACGTGGCCGCGCCCGGCACCGGATTGCGGTCGCTCGCCGTCGGCGGCGGGCTGACCGGTTCGGACGTACAGGGCACCAGTTTCGCCACCCCGTGGGTCTCGGGAGTGGCCGCGTTGCTGCGCGAACGGTTCCCCCGGCTGACGGCCCGGGAGGTGGCGGATCGGATCCTGGCCACCGCGCGTCGCCCTGCGGGATCCGATCCGGCGGTCGGCCACGGCGTCCTCGATCCGGTCGCCGCGCTGACCGCCGAGCCGCTGCGGCTGTCCGCGGACCTGGCGGCGGCCCGACCGACGGCCCCGCTGCCAGGAGCCGGGGGGGCCCGACCCGCCACGACCGGCACCCGGGGCGGGGCGGCCGCCGCGATCGGGGCGCTGGTCCTGCTCGGCGCGGTGGTGGTGGCCGCCCGGCGGTTGCGGGTCAGCCCCCGCCGGCCCCCGCTGGGTCGACCACGTCGATGACCCGTGCCGCTGCCGCGACGTCGAGCGCCGGCCCGGTCGGGAGCAGCCGCAGGGCCGCCTCGGGGGCCGGGTCGGATCGGGTGATACCGAGTGCGGCGGCCGAGGCGTCGTCGGGCACGCCGTAGCCGACGCCCGTCGCCGAGACCAGCCAGAGCGGCCCGGTACCGGCGGACTGCCCGGGGACGGTGGCGCGGACCGGGCCACCCCCGCCAGGGGCGAGCACGACCGTGTCGGCCCGCTCGCCCGGTCCGTCGCCCTGCGCCAGCACGACCGGGACCGCATCGGCGGGCGCCGGTGGCCGGTCGCCGACCAGCACCGACACGGCCGAGTCGGCCCCGGCCGCCCACGTCCAGCACACGACCGGTGCGTCCGCCGGCTCCGCCCACCGGGCCGGGCCGACCGGCCAGCCGGTGAGGTCCAACTCGTCGAGCAGCGGGGTCGCGGCGACGACTCCCGGCCCGGCCGCGACCGGCCCGGTGCCGCCCGCGGCCGTCAGCACCTGAGCGGCGAGCACAGGGATCTCCTGGAGACCCCCGGCCAGCACCACGAAGGAGCGGGTGGCCCCGCCGGCCGCGGTCGTCGTCACGACGTCGCCGATATCGCCCGGCACCCCCGCCGGGGCCCGGCCCGGCCGGAGCACCGGGGTGGCCAGTGGCGACCCCTCCGGGATCCCGGAGACCAGCCCGGGGCTGGCCGGCCGGGGTGTCCGCCCGGCGAGGCCGAGGGCCGCGAGGACCGGACGGTCGTCCGGATCGACCCGGTGCCGCTTGCCGTCGACGACGACGTAGGTGTCCCCGCCGGGCACCGCGAGCAGCACCCCGGTGTCCGCCGGCGCGCCCGGTGCCGGCTCGCCCGTGCCCCCGACGACGGTGGTACCGACGAGCCGGGGGCGGCCCGCGGCACCGACCTCGTCGCAGACGGCCCAGCGTGGCGCGATGCCGGGGCCTTCCGCGTGGACGGCGACCGCGCCGGGCACGGCCGCGGTCGCGGTCAGTGGAGCGCGCGCCAGGTCGTCGTCGGGCACCACGACCGGCGTCGCCGGGCCCGCCCCGGACCCGCCGGCACCGAGCGCGGCCAGCACCAGCCGGCCGGCGGCGAGGTTCGCGACCGGCACCAGCCGGTCGGGGTCGTGCGCCACCGCGTACATCGCCCCGGAGGAATCGCCGACCACGAGCGCCTGGCGGAACCAGGCCGGACGTGGCACCACCAGTGCGTAGACCGCGACCCCGGCGAGCGCGAGCAGGCCGAGCAGGACGCCGGCCATCGCGGCGCGGCGTTGCGACCGGATCTGTTCGTGCAGCGGGACCGGGTCGCCGCGCATGAGCGCCGCCTCCAGCCGACGCAGCCCGAACCGGTAGGCGTCGACCTGGTCGCGGGTGACCGGGGCACGGGGCACCCCCCGGACGCTAGCCGCGCCGCCGCCCACGCGGAGCCGTTCGGGACAACCCGCCCCGGAAGCGCCCATCAGGTGCTCACGAACGGCACTTTCGCTCAAACCTATTGAACGAAAGTGCCGTTCGTGGCGACCCGGGGGCTCAGGAGCGCGGGAGGCGCACGTTGCGGGTGAGTTCCGCCCGGGCGGCGAGCTCGTCATCGGACGGGTAGTCGACGGCGACCAGGGTGAGCCCGTGCGCGGGGGCGACCGCGACGTCGTTCGCCCGCTCGGTACGGCTCAGCAGGCTCGCGGGCCACTCGACGGCCCGCCGGCCGCGGCCGACGTCGAGCAGTGCACCCACGAGGCTGCGCACCATCGAATGGCAGAACGCGTCGGCCGACACCTCGGCGACGACGACCCCGTCCTCGCCGCGGGTCCAGGACAACCGCTGCAGCTCGCGCACCGTCGTCGCGCCCTCCCGGCGGCGGCAGAACGCAGCGAAGTCGTGCTCGCCGAGCAGACCGGCCGACGCGGCGGTGACGGCGTCGAGGTCGAGCGGATGCGGCCAGGAGACGGTGTCCCGGGCACGCAACGGATCGGCACCGTACGCGGCGGTGGCCACCCGGTAGCGGTAGTGCCGGCGCAGCGCGGAGAACCGGGCGTCGAACGCGGCCGGGACCGCGGTCAGCGACCGCACCCGGGCATCCGGGGGCAGCAGCCGGGCCAGCCGGCGCACCGTCCAGGCGGTGTCCAGGTCCGCGGGCAGGTCGGCGTGCGCGACCTGGCCCGTGGCGTGCACCCCGGCGTCGGTGCGGCCCGCCACGGTCAGCGCGACGGGCCGGCGCAGCACCGTCGACAGCGCGTCGGTGAGCACACCGCACACCGTGCGCAACCCCGGCTGCATCGCCCACCCGGAGAAGTCGGTGCCGTCGTAGGAGATCTCGAGCCGGTAGCGCACGTCGCCCACGTCCAGGACCGCACCGACAGCAGCGAGCCCGCCGTCCGGACGGACGGCGGGCTCGCCAGGGTGGTGCGGATGCGTCAGGAGTCGTCCTCGGACGACTCCGCACGCTGCGATGCGGGCAGCTCGAACCCGGCGGCCTCGGCGGCCTCCGGGGTCGCGAACCAGACCTCGGCCACGGTGCGGTCGTAGTGCGACGAACCGGGGACGTGGTACAGCTTCGAGTCCTCGTTGCCCTTGATCGGGAAGCCCTCCGGGGCCTCGGACGCGTCGGCCAGCGGGGCGTGGCTGCCCGCGCCGTACGGCGCGTCCGCGGTGGAGGCGCTCTCCTCGGTCACGGTGTCGGCAGCCGGGGTGGCCTCGGCGGCCGCCTCGGTGTCGGCGACCGGGGCCGCCTGCGCCGTCTCCTCGACCGGGGTGCTGGCGGCCTGCGACGCGGCGACCCGGCGAGCACGCTCGGCCTCGTCGGTGACCGTCTTCTGCGAGACCAGCTCGATCACTGCCATGGGGGCGTTG
This sequence comes from Pseudonocardia mahuensis, assembly GCF_018531475.1. GTDB lineage: Bacteria > Actinomycetota > Actinomycetes > Mycobacteriales > Pseudonocardiaceae > Pseudonocardia. The sequence goes on along the minus strand of NZ_JAHDTG010000021.1, from coordinate 41,564 downwards.
TCGCCCTTGCGCGGCAGCGTCTTGGTGATCCGCGTGTAACCGCCGTTGCGGTCGGCGAAGAACGGCCCGATGTCGGCGATCAGCCGGTGCACGACGGTCTTGTCGCGGATCACCTTCTGGATCTCGCGGCGGTTGTGCAGGTCGCCGCGCTTCGCCTTGGTGATCAGCCGCTCGGCGTACGGACGGAGCCGGCGCGCCTTCGCCTCGGTCGTGGTGATCCGGCCGTGCTCGAACAGCGCCGTCGCCAGGTTCGCCAGCATCAGCCGCTGGTGCGCGGGTGAGCCGCCGAGGCGGGGCCCCTTGGTGGGCTGAGGCATGGCTACAGCTGCTCCGTTTCTGCGTAGTCCTGGCCGTCGTCCCCGAAGGTGTCGGGGTCGAACCCGTCGGAGCCGTACTCGGCGGCCGCGGCCGACGGGTCGAATCCGGGCGGGCTGTCCTTGAGGGCCAGGCCGAGGCCGACGAGCTTCATCTTGACCTCGTCGATCGACTTGGCGCCGAAGTTGCGGATGTCCAGCAGGTCGGCCTCGCTGCGGCCGACCAGCTCACCCACCGTGTGGATGCCCTCACGCTTGAGGCAGTTGTAGGAGCGGACGGTGAGGTCCAGCTCCTCGATCGGCATCGCGAAGGCCGCGATGGTGTCGGCCTCCTGCGGCGACGGGCCGATCTCGATGCCCTCGGCGTCCACGTTCAGCTCGCGGGCCAGGCCGAACAGCTCGACCAGGGTCTTGCCGGCCGAGGCCAGCGCGTCCCGCGGGGTGATCGAGGGCTTGGTCTCCACGTCGAGCACCAGCTTGTCGAAGTCGGTGCGCTGCTCGACGCGGGTGGCCTCCACCTTGTAGGTCACCTTGAGCACCGGCGAGTAGATCGAGTCGACCGGGATACGACCGATCTCGGCGCCGGTGGCCTTGTTCTGCATGGCCGGCACGTAGCCGCGACCCCGCTCGACGACGAGCTCGACCTCGAGGCGGCCCTTGTCGTTCAGCGTCGCGATGTGCAGGTCCGGGTTGTGCACGGTGACACCGGCCGGGGGGACGATGTCGCCGGCGGTGACCGGGCCGGGGCCCTGCTTGCGCAGGTACATGGTCACCGGCTCGTCCTCCTCGGAGCTGACGACCAGCTCCTTGAGGTTGAGGATGATGTCGGTGACGTCCTCCTTGACGCCCGGCACGGTGGTGAACTCGTGCAGCACGCCGTCGATACGGATGCTGGTCACCGCCGCCCCGGGGATCGAGGACAGCAGGGTCCGGCGCAGCGAGTTGCCGAGCGTGTAGCCGAAGCCGGGCTCGAGCGGCTCGATGACGAACCGGGAACGGGTCTCGGTGACCGAGTCCTCGGTGAGGGTGGGGCGCTGAGAAATCAGCATGGGATGTTTCTCCTTCTCCGCGCGTGGCGACCGCTATTTGACGCCACCGGGTAAACCCCGGCGCCTCCCTACGGCGCCGGGGGTGTCGAACCGCTACTTGGAGTAGAGCTCGACGATCAGCTGCTCGGTGACCTGGGTGTCGATCTGGGCCCGCTCGGGCAGCTGGTGGACCAGGATGCGCAGGGTCGACGGCACAACCTGCAGCCACGCCGGAACCGGGCGGTCGCCCACCAGCTCCTTGGCGATGATGAACGGATCGGTGTTCAGCGACTTGGGCTTCACGTCGATCACGTCGTACTGCGAGACGCGGAAGCTGGGGATGTCCACCTTCTGGCCGTTGACCAGGAAGTGGCCGTGGTTCACCAGCTGGCGGGCCATCCGCCGGGTCCGGGCGAGACCCGCCCGGTACACGACGTTGTCCAGCCGCGACTCGAGGATCTGCAGCAGGTTGTCACCGGTCTTGCCCTGGCGACGGTTGGCCTCTTCGTAGTAGCGGCGGAACTGCTTCTCCAGCACGCCGTACGCGAAACGGGCCTTCTGCTTCTCCTGCATCTGCAGGAGGTACTCGGTCTCCTTGATCCGGATCCGGCCGTGCTGGCCGGGCGGGTAAGGACGGCGCTCGAACGCCTGGTCGCCGCCGACGAGGTCGACCTTCAGCCGGCGGGACTTGCGGGTCATGGGTCCGGTGTAACGAGCCATCTCTGGTTCTCCCTCCCCTAGACCCGGCGCCGCTTGGGCGGACGGCAGCCGTTGTGCGGCTGCGGGGTGACGTCGGAGATCGTGCCGACCTCGAGGCCGGCTGCCTGCAGCGAACGGATCGCGGTCTCCCGGCCGGAGCCCGGGCCCTTCACGAACACGTCGACCTTCTTCATGCCGTGCTCGGCGGCCTTGCGGGCGGCGTTCTCCGCGGCCATCTGCGCGGCGAACGGCGTCGACTTGCGCGAGCCCTTGAAACCGACGTGGCCGGCGGAGGCCCACGCGATCACGGCACCGTTCGGGTCGGTGATCGACACGATGGTGTTGTTGAAGGTGCTCTTGATGTGCGCGTGGCCGTGCGCGACGTTCTTCTTCTCCTTGCGCCGGACCTTCTTGGGGCCGGCGCCGGCGCGAGTGCGGGGCGGCATTACTTCTTACCTGCCTTCTTCTTGCCGGCGACCGTCTTCTTCGGTCCCTTGCGGCTGCGGGCGTTGGTCTTGGTCCGCTGCCCGCGCACCGGCAGGCCACGGCGGTGGCGCAGGCCCTGGTAGCAGCCGATCTCGATCTTGCGCCGGATGTCGGCCTGCACCTCACGGCGCAGGTCACCCTCGACCTGGCAGTTGTTCTCGATGTACTCGCGGAGCTTCGCGAGATCCTCGTCGCTCAGGTCACGGGAGCGCAGGTCGGCGCTGATCCCGGTGGCGTCGAGGATCTCCTTCGAGCGGGACCGGCCGATCCCGTAGATGTACGTGAGCGCGATCTCCATCCGCTTCTCGCGGGGGAGGTCCACGCCGGCGAGTCGTGCCATGCGGCGGTGTTCTCCTTGTTCTGTTCGCCCAGGTCTGCTCGGCGCCCGTCCTCCGGCCCGACTCGAGGATCGGAGGCCCCGGCCTGGTCCGGGGGCGGGCCGTGCCCGTGTGGCACGGCAGGTGCGCTGAGTTCCTCTGTGTTGCTGCGTGCCCGAGGCCCGCGAGGAAGTGCGGGTGATCAGCCCTGGCGCTGCTTGTGGCGCAGGTTCTCGCAGATCACCATGACCCGCCCGTGACGGCGGATCACCTTGCACTTGTCGCAGATCTTCTTGACGCTCGGCTGGACCTTCACGCCTGTGCCTTCTGGTTGGAGTCGGTCACTTGTAGCGGTAGACGATGCGGCCGCGGGTCAGGTCGTACGGAGACAGCTCCACCACCACCCGGTCCTCGGGGAGGATCCGGATGTAGTGCTGCCGCATCTTCCCGCTGATGTGAGCCAGGACCCGGTGCCCGTTCTCCAGCTCGACGCGGAACATCGCGTTCGGCAGGGGTTCGACGACCCGGCCCTCGACCTCGATCGCCCCGTCTTTCTTGGCCATGTCCTCCGCGTTCCGTGACAGGTTCGTTCGACGAATCGTGCTGTTCGATCTTTCCGGGCACGCGTCGCCACCGGGACCAGAGGTGCGGGAGGCACGACGGAACCGGCGCCGTGAGGCGCGCCGAACCACCAGTGTACGACGGTTGCGCGGGTGCCTGCACATGGGGTACAAAACCCGGCCGCTCAGCGATCCGGGCGTGGCCGCCTTCTCAAGGATGCCCGCTGTGCGGCGCCGCCGCCACCTGCCGACGGTTTATTCACGCGCCATCGGACACCGGCCCGGCTAACGTGGCCGGCGGCTCGTCCTCGACCCCGGTGCAGGTAGTTCCGTGGAGCGGTGATGATCGAACAACCGGCCGGGACCGCGGACGGCGTCCGCGGGCTGCCCCGTCCGCTCCGCCCCTTCCGCCACCGCGACTACCGCTTCCTGGTCGCCTCCCTGGCGGCGTCGCTGTTCGCCGGCGGCCTGTGGCTCGTCGCGATCGTCTGGCAGGTGATCGGCCTCGGCGGCGGTCCGTCCGAGCTGTCACTCGTCGCCGCAGCGTCCAGCCTGGGGCTGCTGGTCAGCGTGCTGATCGGAGGGGTCGCGGCCGACCGGCTGCCCCGGCGCGCCCTCCTGATGGCGGTCGAGGGCGTCCGGATCGGATCGGCCGCGACCACAGGCCTGCTCGCGGTCGGAGGCCTGCTGGAGCTCTGGCACCTGGCCGTGATCGCCTTCGTCGTCGGCGCGGCCGAGGCGTTCTTCTTCCCGGCCTACTCCGCCCTGCTGCCGACGTTGCTGCCCCCCGACGAGCTGCTCGCCGCGAACGGCGTCGAAGGCACCCTGCGCCCGATCGCCCAGCAGGCCCTCGGCCCCGCCCTCGCCGGGGTACTGGTGGGCGCCTTCGTCCCGGGTGTCGCCCTCCTGCTCGCGGCCGGGATCTATGCGATCGCCCTTGTGGCGTTGGTGGCGATGCGGCCCCTGCCCGTCGAGGCGGCGGAAGGTGGGAGCTCCGTGCTGCGCGAGCTCGGCGAAGGCTTTTCCTACCTCTTCCGCACGGGCTGGCTGTTCGCCTCGCTCGCCTTCGCCACGGTGTACGTGCTGGTGATCATGGGTCCGATCGAGGTACTGCTCCCGTTCGCCGTCCGCGACCGGACGGGCGGTGGCGCAAGCGGCTTCGCCCTCGTCCTGGCCTCGTACGGGGTCGGCGCCGCGCTCGGCTCGCTCCTCGTGTCGTCCTGGCGGCTGCCGCGGCGCTACCTGACGGCGATGCTCCTGCTGTGGGGCGCGGGTGCCGCGCCATTGGCCGCGCTCGGGCTCACCCGTGAGCTCTGGGTGATGGCCGTCGCGATCTTCGTGGTGGGGTTCACCGGCGCGGTGGGGATGGTCATCTGGGGGACGCTGCTGCAGCGGAGGGTTCCTCCGCACCTGCTCGGCCGGGTCTCGAGCCTGGACTTCTTCGTCTCGCTCGCGCTGATGCCGGTGTCGATGGCGCTGGCCGGACCGGTCGGCGAACGGCTCGGCATCCCGATCACGTTCGTGCTGGTGGGCGTCGTTCCCGTGTTCCTCGCGGCGGCCACGATCCTCGGCTGGCGGCTACCGCGCGACGAGATCGCGCACCCGCTCGACGCCCGTCCCGCGGACGATCCCACGCCGATCACCACGAACTGATCCCATGTGGTCTCGGCGGGAACGAGATCATGGCTGGCCGAGGCGATCGATCGAGCCGGGGTCGGCGGGCACGGACCTGGGGTCGGAGAAGATCACCTGCGTGTTCGGGTCGGCCTGGCTCAGGGCCCACAGCCCGACGGCGTCGGCCGCGGCGAAGACCAGCGCGGCGAGGATCGCGAGGATCAACCGGCGACGGCGGTAGCGACGGCGCCAGCCCGCACTCGCCCGCCGGTAGGCGGCGGGGTCGGCGTACACGCCGGCCGCGAGAGCGCCGAACGCCTCCCGCAGCCGCTCGTCGGTGCCCGGCGGGTTCACCGGCGCTCCTCGAGCTTCCGCGACAGCGCCGCCATTCCGCGTGACACGTGCGTCTTGACCGCACCTGACGAGATGCCCATCGCGTCCGCTATCTCGGTCTCCCGCAGATCGAGCCAGAACCGTAACACCAGCGCCTCCCGCTGCCGGGTCGGAAGATCCCTGACGGCGTCCACCAGCGCCTGCTGGTCGTCGCGCAGCACGGCCTGGGTCTCCCCCGACGCGACGTGATCGGTCACCTCGCCCGTCGTCCGCGCGGCGTGCCGGTGGACGACCTGCAGGTGGCGGATGCGCATCCGCGTCAGGTTCACCACCACCGAACGCAGGTAGGCCGCAGCGGCGTCCGCGCTGCGCAGCCGCCGCCAGCGCCGGTAGAGCTGGTAGAACGCCTCGGCGACCACGTCCTCGGCATCGTCGGCGCCGAGCAGCACGGCAAGGCGCACGAGCGGCAGATGATGCGCGGCGAACAACTCCTCCAGGGCCTGCTCCCGGCCGAGCCCATCGACCTGCACGCGCGAGGCCACGGCGCCGGGGATGACGGTGCCGGTCTCCTTCATCGGACCACCGGCCACGGGCAACGTCCGCGGGTCACGCCCCACCGGTCCAGAACGGGCGTCGCCACGGTCGCGACGGTCAGGTTGACGGCGAGCGCGACCACCGCCACGTAGAGCAGCACGGGCCCGACCGCGACGACCGTGGTGAACCCGCCCGCCACCGCCAGCACCGTGCCGACCACCATTCCGGCGGCCCAGCCGGCGAGCAGCCCGCCGCGGTGCCACCACGAGGTGAACAGCCCGAGTGCCACCGCCGGGAACGTCTGCAGGATCCAGATGCCGCCGAGGAGTTGCAGGTTGATGGCGCCCTGGTCACGCAGCCCGAAGACGAACGCGAGCGCGGCGACCTTCGCGAGCAGCGACACCCACCGCGCGACCCGGACCTCGTGTTTGGGGGTGGCGCCCGGGAAGAAGAACTCGGCGTAGACATTGCGCGTGAACAGCGCCGCAACCGCCACCGACATGACGGCGGCGGGCACCAGCGCCCCGACCGCGAGCGCCCCGAACACCGCACCGCCGGCCGCGGCCGGCAGCAGGTCCGCGACGAGCAACGGAACGGCGGCCTCGGCGTTGCCCGGCGGCGCGGCGATCCCGGCCGCCAGCGCCCCGATCCCGAGCAGACCGAACAGCCCGAGCACGAAGGTCCACGCGGGCATCGCGATCGACGAGCGCCGCAGCGCGCCGGGTCCGTCCGCGGCGAAGGCCGCCGTCAGGACGTGGGGGTACATCGGCAGCGCGAGTGCGGAGCCCAGCGCCAGCGTCGCGAACGCCGTGTGCAACGACGGGTCGAGCAGCAGCGCATCGCTCGCGGGGGTGTCGGCCATCTGCTGCTCGGCCGCGGCGAAGACGGCACCGGGTCCCCCGAGCCTGCCGAGCACGACGGCGACCACGCCGAACGCGGCGCCGAAGACGAGCACGCCCTTCGCCAGCGAGATGACGGCCGGTGCGCGCAGCCCGCTACGAAACGTCGCCCCGGCCAGCACTGCGAACACGGCGGTCAGGGCCAGATCGCCGGCGACGCCCTCCGGGTAGAGCCCGCCCGCGGTGAGCACGGCCCGCACGCCGAGCAGTTGCAAGGCGATGTAGGGCATCGTTGCGAGCACCCCGGTCAGCGCCACGACCAGCATCAACGCCGGCGAGTCGTACCGTACGCGCACATAGTCGGCCACCGTGACCGATCCCGTGCGGCGCGCTGCGGACCACAGCCGCGGCAGCAGCAGGAACAGGATCGGGCACAGGATCACGGTGTAGGTGAGCGGGAAAAACCCCAGCGCACCGGTTCCGAAGGCGAGACCGGGAACGGCGGCGAACGTGTAGGCGGTGAAGATCGAACCGCCGAGCAGGAACCACGTCACGACCGTTCCGAAGCGGCGGTGTGCAAGCGCCCAGCCCTCGAGGTCGGGGAGCGCGTCACTGCGGTGCAACCAGCGGGCCGAGAACGCCAGCAGCGAGGTGCCGCCGAGAACCGCGACGAACGCGACGGTCGCGGCGGGCTCGTCCACCGACCACCTCTTCCTACATGCTGCGCCCTGCCGCGGGCTCGCGCAGCGGGAGGCTACGCAGACCCCGGCGGCGCTGTCCATGGCTCAGCCGCGCAAAGAATCGGCAAAAAATCATGGGGTCGACGTAAACCGGACGGCTCGGGTCGGCAACTAGGAATCGGAACCGCGGCGAAGGCGCCGCGGACGGTGCAAGGAGAACTGATGCCGACAACATGGGCACACCACGGCGCGCGGTGGTCGCGCCGGCTCGGCGACGGTGGCGCAGCGGCCCGGGGTGGCTCGTCGTGACGGCCCCCGAGACACGGTCGCGGGTCACCCCCCGGTCCGTGCTCGTCTGGAGCGCGGTGGCGGTCGTCGGCGCGGTGGCGTGGGGGGTGCTCGCGCTCTCCCGCGGGGAGGAGATCTCCGCGATCTGGCTGGTGGCCGCCGCGCTCGGGTCGTACGCCATCGCCTACCGGTTCTACGCACGCTTCATCGTGCGCAAGGTCCTGCAGGTCGACGACACCCGCGCGACGCCGGCCGAGCGGCTCGACAACGGCACCGACTACCAGCCCACCGACCGCCGTGTGCTCTTCGGCCACCACTTCGCGGCGATCGCCGGCGCGGGCCCGCTGGTCGGACCGGTGCTGGCCGCGCAGATGGGTTACCTGCCGGGCACGATCTGGATCATCGTCGGCGTCATCTTCGCCGGCGCCGTGCAGGACATGGTCACCCTGTTCTTCTCGATGCGCCGCGACGGGAAGAGCCTCGGCCAGATGGCGCGCGACGAGATCGGCCCGGTCGGCGGGGTGGCCGCACTGTTCGCCGTGTTCACCATCATGATCATCCTGCTCGCGGTGCTCGCGCTCGTCGTCGTCAACGCGCTCGCGAAGTCACCGTGGGGCACGTTCTCCATCGCGATGACGATCCCGATCGCGCTGTTCATGGGCTTCTACATGCGGGTACTGCGCCCCGGCAGAGTCGTGGAGACCAGCCTCATCGGCGTCGCGCTGCTGCTGCTCGCCATCGTCGCCGGCGGCTGGGTGCAGGAGTCGAGCTGGGCGGAAGCGTTCACCCTGGACCCGCGCACCCTGGTGATCTGCCTGGTCGTCTACGGCTTCGCCGCGTCGGTCCTGCCGGTGTGGATGCTGCTCGCGCCGCGTGACTACCTGTCGACGTTCATGAAGATCGGCACGATCGTGCTGCTGGCTGTCGGCGTCCTGGTCACGGCGCCGGTGCTGAAGACCGACGCGTTCACCGAGTTCGCGTTCTCCGGCGACGGCCCGGTGTTCGCCGGCTCGCTGTTCCCGTTCGTGTTCATCACGATCGCCTGCGGTGCGCTGTCGGGCTTCCACGCGCTCATCGCCTCGGGCACCACGCCGAAGCTGATCGAGAAGGAGTCGCAGGTCCGGCTGATCGGCTACGGCGCGATGCTCATGGAGTCGTTCGTGGCGGTCATGGCCCTGATCGCCGCGTCGGTGATCGACCCCGGCCTGTACTTCGCGATGAACGCCCCCGCGGGCCTGCTCGGCACCACGGTCGAGTCGGCCTCGGCGGCGGTCAACAACCTCGGGTTCTCGATCACGCCGGAGGCGCTCGCGGGCGCGGCCGCCGCCGTGCAGGAGAGCACGCTGGTCGCGCGCACGGGCGGCGCGCCGACCCTTGCCGTCGGCATGTCGGAGATCTTCTCCGGAACATTCGGCGGCGACGCCCTGCGGGCGTTCTGGTACCACTTCGCGATCATGTTCGAGGCGCTGTTCATCCTCACCACGGTGGATGCCGGCACCCGGGTCGGGCGCTACATGCTCCAGGACACCCTCGGCAACGTGTACAAGCCGATGGCCGACGTGAACTGGAAGCCGGGCCTGTGGATCACGAGCGCGGCCGTCGTCGGTGCCTGGGGTTACTTCCTCTACGCCGGGGTCACCGACCCGCTCGGCGGGATCAACCAGCTCTTCCCGCTGTTCGGCATCGCCAACCAGTTGCTCGCAGCGATCGCGCTCACGGTCTGCACCACGCTGCTGATCAAGTCGGGCCGGGCGCGCTATGCCTGGGTCACCGGGATCCCGCTGGCCTGGGACGTGGCCGTCACGCTCACGGCCAGCTACCAGAAGGTGTTCTCGGCCGACCCGAAGATGGGCTTCTTCGCGCAGCGGGAGCGATTCGCCGCGGCACTGGAACGCGGCGAGGTGCTCGCCCCGGCCAAGAACCTCGACGAGATGCAGACCGTGATCACCAACTCCACGGTGGACGGCGTGCTGGCGGCGCTGTTCGCCTCGCTGGTCATCATCGTGGTCGGCAACGCGATGGTTGTCTGGTGCCGCGCGCTGACCTCACCGGACCCGCTGCCCAGCACGGAGGCGCCCGCGGTGCCGTCGCAGATCGTGGCGCCGGCCGGGCTGATCGCCACGGCGGAGGAGAAGCGATCGCTCGCGTCGGCCGGTGAGCGATCGTGATCCGGCTCTGGAACGGAGTGCGCTGGTACCTGCGGGAACTCACCGGCGAGACCCAGTACGACCGCTACCTCGAACGGCACGCCCGGGAGCACGCCGGTACGGCACCGCTGTCGAGGCGGGAGTTCGAGCGGCGCCGCATCGACCGCGCCGACGCCCGGCCGGGCAGCCGCTGCTGCTGACGCGGCGTGGCCCCGGGGACCGCACGTCCCCGGGGCCACGTGGGTGTCCGGCCCGGGCCCGAGCGCCTCGAACTCCCCGGTCCCGCCGGGCTCAGAGCGTCTTGAGCTCCTCGGTCACCTCGACCACCGACTTCTTCGCGTCCCCGAACAGCATCGAGGTCCGGTCGGCGTAGAACAACGGGTTGTCGATGCCGGCGAAGCCGCTGCTCATCGAGCGCTTCAGGACGATGACCGACCTCGACTCGTCGACGTTGAGGATCGGCATCCCGTGGATCGGGCTCGACGGGTCGTTGCGCGCCGCCGGGTTCGTGACGTCGTTCGCCCCGATCACCAGCGTGACATCGGTGCGGGAGAACTCGTCGTTGACGTCGTCCATCTCCTTGAGCGCGTCGTAGGGCACGTCGGCCTCGGCGAGCAGCACGTTCATGTGGCCGGGCATCCGGCCGGCCACCGGGTGGATCGCGTACTTGACCTCGACGCCCTTGGCCTCGAGCAGCTTGGCCATGTCCTTGACCGCGTGCTGCGCCTGCGCGACGGCCATGCCGTAGCCGGGCACCACGATGACCTGCGACGCGTAGGCCATCTGGATGGCCGCGTCCGCCGCGCTGGTGGACTTCACGGCGCGCTCGACGCCGTCCTCGGCGCCCGGCAGCGCCCCGCCGCCGCCGAACCCGCCGGCGACGATCGCGGGGATCGAGCGGTTCATCGCCTTGGCCATCAAGTTCGTCAGGATCGAACCCGAGGCACCGACGATCATGCCCGCGACGATCATCGCCGTGTTGTCCAGCGCGAGACCCGCCGCGGCCGCGGAGAGCCCGGTCAGCGCGTTGAGCAGCGAGATGACGACCGGCATGTCGGCGCCGCCGATAGGCAGCACGACCATGACGCCGAGGATCGCGGCCAGCACGAGCAGCCCGATGACCCAGAGCTCCGCCGCGCCGCCCATCCCGGCCACCACCGCACACGCGACGGCACCGATCAGCAGCACGGCGTTGACCGCCTGCTGCGCCTTCCCGAGGCCCATCGGGCGGCCGGGCAGGATCTCCTGCAGCTTGCCGAACGCGATCAGCGAACCCCAGAACGACACCGAACCGATGATCGCCGCGAACAGCGACGCGATGACCACGTATGCCGGCTCGTCGGTGAAGCCGGCGGTCGTGCGGAACTCCGACCACGCGATCAGCGCGACCGCCCCACCGCCGACGCCGTTGAACAGCGCCACCATCTGCGGCATCGCGGTCATCTTGACCTGGCGTGCCGACGGCACACCGAGCAGCGTGCCGAGCACCAGGCCGAGGATGATCAGCAGCCAGTTCTGTGTGCCCGGCATGAGCAGCGTCGCCACGACCGCGATGACCATGCCGACCGCGGCGATGTGGTTGCCCCGCACCGCGGTCTTGGGCCCGGTCAGACCCATCAGACCGTAGATGAACAGCGAGAACGCGACGATGTAGAGGATCAAGATCAGGGTGTCCATCAGCGCTCGACCTTTCCGTTGGCCGAGACCTTGTCCGCCGACGGCGGCTCGGGCTTGGACTTGAACATCGCCAGCATCCGGTCGGTCACCAGGAACCCGCCGATCACGTTGATCATGCCGAACGTGATCGCGACGACGAGGATGATCTGGTCCACGATCGACGGGTTCTGCGCGTGCCCGAGGACGATCAGCCCGCCCAGCAGCACGATCCCGTGGATCGCGTTCGTGCCCGACATCAGGGGCGTGTGCAGCGTGTTGGGTACCTTCGAGATCACCGCGAAGCCCACGAACCCGGCCAGCACCAGGATCGCGAGGTTCGCCATCAGGCCGGTGTCCATCAGACGTCCATCCCTTCGCGCGTCACGCAGGACTTGGCGAGCACCTCGTCGTCGAAGTTCGGGGCCAGAGCCCCGTGCTCGTCGAGCATCAGTTCCAGCAGCGCCGAGACGTTGCGCGCGTACAGCTCGCTCGCGTGCTCGGGCATCGTGGCCGGCAGGTTCAGCGGCGACGCGATCGTCACATCGTGTTTGACCATGACCTGGCCCGGCTCGGTCAGCTCGCAGTTGCCGCCCGCCTCACCGGCCAGGTCGACGACCACGCTGCCCGGCCGCATCCCCTTGACGGCCTCCGCGGTCACCAGGGTCGGCGCCTTGCGGCCGGGGACCAGCGCTGTCGTGATGACGACGTCGAACCCGGTGATCGCCTCTTCCAGCCGCTTCTGCTGCTCCGCACGCTCGTCCTCGGTCAGCTCCCGGGCGTAGCCGCCCTCGCCCGCCGCGTCGATGCCCAGGTCCAGCCACTGCGCCCCCAGCGACCGCACCTGATCGGCCACCTCCGGACGCACGTCGTACCCGGTCGTCCGCGCGCCGAGCCGTTTGGCCGTGGCCAGTGCCTGCAGGCCGGCGACCCCGACGCCCAGCACCAGTGCGGTCGCCGGCTTCACCGTGCCCGCCGCCGTGGTCAGCATCGGGAAGAACCGCGTGGACCGCTCGGCCGCCAGCAGCACCGACTTGTAGCCCGCCACGTTCGCCTGCGACGACAGCGCGTCCATCGACTGCGCCCGTGAGATCCGCGGGATCGACTCCATCGCGAACGCCTGCACCCCCGCCGATCGCAGGGCCTCGATCGTCTCCGGCGCGGTGAGCGGCGCCAGGAACCCGATCATCGTCGCTCCACGGGGCAGCCGGCCGATCTCGTCAGGCGACGGTGGCGCCACCTTCACGACGACGTCGCAGTCCCACGGATCCCCGATGCTCGCCCCGGCGGCGGTGTACAGCTCGTCCGGGATCAACGCACCCAGCCCGGCTCCCGCCTCGACCACGATCCGGACACCGCGGCCGACCAGCTTCTCCACGACCTTCGGCACCAGCGCGACACGGCGCTCACCCTCACCGGCCTCGCGGGGCACGCCCACCGAAGTGGGCCGCTGCGCTGCGGCTTCTGCATTCATGGGGGGAACTTAAACCAGCGAAGCCCGCTCGGGGCCCCTCAGTCGCACAGGGATTGGTCACTCTCGGGTAGTACGCGCGTACTGCCCGTGATGCCCGAACTCGTGGCCCGCGATCAGTCGGCGGGGGCGGTGAGCAGCCAGGGACCGTCCTCGGTGACGGCCACGCTGTGCTCCCAGTGCACGGCCCGGCTGCCGTCGGCCGTCACGACGGTCCAGCCGTCGGAGAGCTCACGGGTCTCCGGATCGCCCGCGGTGAGCATCGGCTCGACGGCGAGCGCCATCCCGGGCTTGAGCCGCGGGCCCTGACCGGGGTCACCGAAGTTGGGCAGGAAGGGGTCCATGTGCATGGAGGTCCCGATGCCGTGCCCGCCGTACTCCGCGACGATGCCGTAGTCCGCGCGGTCGCGGTGCGCCGCCTTCTCGCAGGAGACCTGCACGGCGTGCGAGATGTCGGACAGCCGACCGCCGGCCTGCACGGCCGCGATGCCGGCGTGCAGCGCCTCCTCGCAGGCCGCGGACAGGGCCAGGTCCGCCGCCGACACCGTGCCGATCGGAATCGTGACGGCCGCGTCGCCGTGCCAGCCGTCCAGGATCGCACCGCAGTCGACCGAGATGAGGTCGCCGTCGGCGAGGACCTGCCCGGTCGACGGGATGCCATGCACGATCTGCTCGTTGACCGAGGCGCAGATGCTCGCCGGGTAGCCGTGGTAGCCGAGGAAGGACGGCACCGCTCCGGCGTCCCGGATGGTCTGCTCGGCCAGCGCATCGAGGTCCGCCGTGCTCACACCCGGGCGGGCCAGCTCGGTCACCGCCTTCAGCGTGGCGGCCACCAGCGTGCCGGCGGCCCGCATGGCCTCCAGCTCGCCACGGGACTTGATCTCGATGTCGCGTCCGCGAAGCCGGGCCAGGGCGCCGCGGACACCCCGCCGGCCACCATTCACAGCCGCGCTCCCGTCATCTCTTGTCGCGCAGCGCGTCGGTGACCCGGTCGGTGATCTCCTCGACCGATCCGACGGCGTCCACGCTGACCAGCCGGTCGCGGTAGAACTCGAGCAGCGGGGTGGTGTCCTGGCGGTACACCTGCTGGCGTCGCCGGATCACGTCCTCGGTGTCGTCGGAGCGGCCCCGGCCGAGCAGCCGCTGCACCACGACGTCGTCGGACACCGCGAACTCGACGACCGCGTCGAGCTCGGTCCCGTTCTCGGCGAGCAGGGCGGCGAGCGCCTCGGCCTGCGCCGCGGTCCGCGGGAAACCGTCGAGGATGAAGCCCTTGGCCGCGTCCGGGTCGGCGAGCCGGTCCCGGACCATGCCCACGGTCACCTCGTCGGGAACGAGGTCCCCGGCGTCCATGTAGCGCTTCGCCTCGACGCCCAGCGGGGTCTCGTCGCGCAGGTTGGCGCGGAAGAGGTCACCGGTGGAGATGTGCGGGACGTCCAGCCGCTCGGCCAACCGTTCCGCCTGGGTTCCCTTGCCCGCACCCGGCGGACCGACCAGAACGAGTCGCACGCGACGCCGACCTCCCTGCTGCTCTGTGATGTCAACGCTGATTCACCGCAACGCTACCCGTGCGGCTGCCGACGTCTGCCCTCCGGTCGGAGGGCCGGGGTTGTCCTCGCGCGCGATGACACATCGCATCGGAGGACCGTCGGCTTCACCCTAACGTAGGAAGCCCTCGTAGTTGCGCTGCATGAGCTGGCTGTTGATCTGCTTCACCGTGTCCAGCCCGACGCCGACCATGATCAGTACTGCGGTTCCGCCGAACGGGAAGTTCTGGTTCTGCCCGCTGCCGGTGAGGCCCAGGAAGAAGTTCGGCAGTACCGCGACGATGCCCAGGTACAGCGATCCGGGCAGGGTGATCCGGGAGAGCACGAAGTTCAGGTACTCCGCCGTCGGGCGGCCGGGCCGGATACCGGGGATGAAGCCGCCGAACTTCTTCATCTCGTCGGCGCGCTCGTCCGGGTTGAACGTGATGCCGACGTAGAAGTACGTGAAGAAGATGATCAGCCCGATGTACAGCAGAATGTGCAACCAGTTCGACTGGTCGACCAGATAGGTCTGGACGAACTGCTGGAAGGCTCCGCCCTCGTTCCCGGCGAGCCGCGCGATGAGGTCGGGAAGGTACAGCAGCGAGCTTCCGAAGATGACCGGGATGACGCCGGCCTGGTTCACCTTCAACGGCAGGTAGGTCGAGGTGCCGCCGTACATCCGGCGACCGACCATGCGCTTGGCGTACTGCACCGGGATCCGGCGCTGCCCCTGCTCGACGAACACGACGCTCGCGATGATGGCCAGGCCGAAGAGACAGACACCGGCGAACACGAGCGGACCCGAGTTGTCGAGGATGTTCTTACCCTCGGCCGGGATCCGGTGCGCGATGGACGCGAAGATCAGCAGCGACATGCCGTTGCCGACCCCGCGCTCGGTCACCTGCTCGCCCAGCCACATGACGACGGCCGTACCGGCGGTCATCACGATGACGATGATGCTCAGCGTCCAGATGCTGGACTCCGGGATGATCGGCAGCGTGCAGTTACCGAAGAGCTGGCCCCGGTCGGCGAGCGCCACGATGCCGGTGGCCTGCAGGATCGCGAGCGCGATGGTGAGGTAGCGGGTGTACTGGGTCAGTTTGTTCTGACCCGACTGCCCCTCCTTCTTCAGTTGCTCGAACCGCGGGATGACGACGGTGAGCAGCTGCACGATGATGCTGGCCGTGATGTAGGGCATGATCCCCAGCGCCAGGATCGACAGCTGGAGCAGCGCCCCACCGGAGAACAGGTTGATCAGCGAGTAGACGCTCGCGTTGTCCCCGCCCTCGACCTGCCGGATGCACTCCTGGACGTTCGGGTAGGAGACACCGGGCGAGGGGATGTTGGCACCGAGGCGGTAGATCGCGACGATGCCGAGCGTGAAGAGGATCTTCTTCCGGAGATCGGGCGTGGTCAGTGCCGACCGGAACGCGCTGAGCACTCGGGGATCCTCCTGTACTGAGTGGGCGCCGTCCGTGGAGAACCCGCGGGACCGGCATGCCCGGCTCCCGGGGGACGGGTACGGCACCACCAGCACCGCCTGCGCCCGTCCGGCGCCCGCGCCGGCCCCGTGGAGAAACCGAGCGCGGAAAAGACTCTAACAGCGACGACGCCGCCCGCACGCCCGCCCCGGGGGTTACCACAGGGCAGGGGTACGGGCGGCGCGTCGGGCTTACAGCTCGGTGACGGAACCGCCGGCGGCGGTGATCTTCTCGCGGGCGCTGCCGGAGAACGCGTGCGCGCTCACCGTCAGACTGACCCCGTCGATCTCGCCGCTGCCGAGCACCTTGACGGGCTGGTTGCGTCGGACCGCGCCGACCGCGACCAGCTCGTCCGGACCGACCGTCCCGCCCTCCGGGAAGAGCTGCGCCAGGTCGCCGACGTTCACGACCTGGTACTCCACCCGGAACCTGTTCTTGAAGCCCTTGAGCTTGGGAAGCCGCATGTGCAGCGGCATCTGCCCGCCCTCGAAGGCGGCCGGCACGTTCTTCCGGGCCTTGGTGCCCTTCGTACCGCGACCGGCGGTCTTGCCACCCTTGCCGCCCTCACCGCGACCGACCCGGGTCTTGGCGGTCTTCGAGCCGGGTGCCGGACGCAGGTGGTGGATCTTGATGGTGCTCATCAGGAACCGACCTCCTCCACCGTCACGAGGTGCCGCACGGTGTTGATCATGCCGCGGATCTGCGGGGTGTCGTCCCGCTCCACGGACTGGCGGATCTTACGCAGTCCCAGGGACTTGAGCGTGTCGCGCTGGTTCTGCTTGCGACCGATCGTGCTACGGACCTGGGTGATCTTCAGCTTCTCTGCCATGCCACTCATGCCCTCGCGCCCTGAGCCGCGGCCGCACGGGCGCGCATCATCTGCGCCGACGCAACGTCCTCGAGCGGCAGGCCACGGCGAGCAGCCACCTCCTCCGGACGCTGGATGGACTTCAACGCGGCGATCGTGGCGTGCACGACGTTGATCGCGTTGTCGCTGCCCAGCGACTTGGACAGGACGTCGTGAATGCCGGCGCACTCCAGCACGGCACGCACCGGGCCACCGGCGATGACACCGGTACCGGGGCTGGCCGGGCGCAGCAGCACCACACCCGCGGCCGCTTCACCCTGCACGCGGTGCACGATCGTGCCGCCGATGCGGGGGACGCGGAAGAAGTTCTTCTTCGCCTCCTCCACGCCCTTGGCGATCGCGGCCGGCACCTCCTTGGCCTTGCCGTAACCGACACCGACGAGGCCGTCGCCGTCACCGACGATCATCAGCGCGGTGAAGCTGAAGCGCCGACCACCCTTGACGACCTTGGCCACGCGGTTGATGGTGACCAGTCGCTCGATGTACGGGGTCTTGTCCTGGGCCGCCCCGCCACGGCCTCCGTCCCGGCGGTCCCGGCGGTCGCCGCTGCGCTCGCCACCAGGCCCTCCGCCGTCACGCCGTGCACGTCCCGGCATCAGACGTTCCCTTCCATCTTCTCAATCATCATCAGAACTCCAGCCCGCCCTCGCGGGCGGCGTCGGCCAGCGCCGCGATACGGCCGTGGTACTCGTAGCCACCCCGGTCGAACACGACGGCGGTCACGCCGGCCTCGCGGGCCCGGGTGGCGATCAGCTCGCCGACCTTGGCGGCACGGGCCTTCTTGTCGCCGTCCAGCGCGCGGACGTCGGCCTCCATCGTCGACGCCGAGGCCAGCGTGTGGCCGGCCAGGTCGTCGATCAGCTGCACGAGGATGTGTCGCGAGCTGCGGTGGACGGCCAGGCGCGGCCGCTGGGCGCTGCCGCTGACCTTCTTGCGCAGCCGGAAGTGCCGCCGCGCCCGCCCGATGCGGCGCTGCTGGGACACCTTCGAGCCGGCCCGCTTCTTGGCGGCAGCAGTCGTTGTGGTCTCGGCCATCACTTACCCGTCTTCCCGACCTTGCGCCGGATCACCTCGCCGGCGTAGCGCACACCCTTGCCCTTGTACGGGTCGGGCTTGCGCAGCTTCCGGATGTTGGCGGCGACCTCGCCGACCAACTGCTTGTCGATACCGGAGACCGAGAACCGGGTCGGGGTCTCCACCGTGAAGGTGATGCCCTCCGGGGCCTCGATGACGACCGGGTGGCTGAAGCCCAGCGCGAACTCGAGGTTGGAGCCCTTCAGCGCGACGCGGTAGCCGACGCCGTGGATCTCCATCTTCTTCTCGTAACCGGTGGTCACACCCACGACCAGGTTGTTGACCAGCGTGCGCGACAGACCGTGGAAGGCCTTGGTCTTGCGCTCGTCGTCCGGGCGCCGGACGACGATGACGCCGTCCTCACGCTCGATGGTGATCGGCTCGATCAGGGTGTGCGACAGGGTGCCCTTCGGCCCCTTCACGGTCACCGTGCGGCCCTCGATGGCCACGTCGACACCGGACGGCACGGGGATCGGCAGCTTCCCGATACGGGACATCGTCTACTCCCCTCTCACCAGACGTAGGCGAGGACTTCCCCGCCCACGCCGTTACGGTTCGCCTGTCGGTCGGTCAGCAGACCGGTCGACGTCGAGATGATCGCGACGCCGAGGCCGCCGAGCACCCGCGGCAGGTTGGTGGACTTCGCGTACACCCGCAGGCCGGGCTTGGAGACCCGGCGCAGGCCCGCGATGCTGCGCTCCCGGTTGCGCCCGTACTTCAGCTCGATCACCAGGGACTTGCCGACCTCGGCGTCCTCGGTGCGGTGCGAGGCGATGTAGCCCTCCTTCTGAAGGATCTCGGCGATCGCCACCTTCAGCTTGGAGTGCGGCATCACGACCTGGTCGTGGTAAGCCGAGTTCGCGTTGCGCAGACGTGTGAGCATGTCTGCGATCGGATCGGTCATCGTCATGGTGACGTCGTCACTTTCCCGCCCTGGTTCCCCGTGGGGCCTGTGGCGATAGATGCACTAGGTGCGTGTGCCGGAGTCGGCACTTACCAGGAGCTCTTGCTGACGCCGGGCAGCTCGCCCGCGTGCGCCATCTGGCGCACGCAGACGCGGCACAGCCCGAACTTGCGCAGCACGGCGCGAGGGCGCCCGCACTTCTGGCAGCGGGTGTACCCGCGCACGGCGAACTTCGGCTTCTTGGCCGCCTTGATGATCAGCGACTTCTTCGCCATGGCGGGTCAGCTCTCCTTGAAGGGGAAGCCCAGCCGGCGCAGCAACGCCCGGCCTTCCTCGTCGGTGGTCGCGGTGGTCACGACCGTGATGTCCATACCGCGCGGGCGGTCGATGCTGTCCGGATCGATCTCGTGGAACATCGACTGCTCGTTCAGCCCGAACGTGTAGTTGCCCCGGCCGTCGAACTGGTTCGGGGACAGACCACGGAAGTCACGGATACGCGGCAGCGCGATCGTCAGCAGCCGGTCCAGGAACTCCCACATCCGGTCGTTGCGCAGGGTGACCTTCGCACCGATCGGCATGCCCTCACGCAGCTTGAACTGCGCGATGGACTTGGTCGCCCGCCGGACCTGCGGCTTCTGACCGGTGATGGTGGCCAGGTCGCGGACAGCGCCCTCGATGAGCTTGGAGTCGCGAGCAGCCTCGCCGACACCCATGTTCACGACGACCTTGACCACGCCCGGGATCTGCATGACGTTCGGGTAGCCGAACTCCTCGCGGAGCTGCTCGCTGATCTCCTCGCGGTAGCGAAGCTTGAGCCGCGGCGCGACCTTCTCCTCCGTCGGCGCGCTCATCAGATCTCCTTCCCGGAGCGCTTGGAGATCCGGACCTTCTTGCCGTCCTCGGTGATCTTGTAGCCCACGCGGGTCGGCTTGCCGTCCGCGTCGATCAGCATCACGTCGGAGACGTGGATCGGCGCCTCCTGGGTGACGATCCCGCCGGACTGCGCGCCCCGCTGGTTCTGGCTGACCCGGGTGTGCTTCTTGATCCGGTTCACGCCCTCGACCAGGACACGCTCACGCTGCGGGTAGGCCTGGATGACCTTGCCCTTGGCGCCCTTGTCCTTACCGGCGATCACCAGCACGGTGTCGCCCTTCTTGACCTTCATGTTCACAACACCTCCGGCGCGAGGGAGATGATCTTCATGAACCGCTTGTCGCGCAGCTCGCGACCGACCGGGCCGAAGATGCGGGTCCCCCGCGGCTCGCCGTCCGGCTTGATCAGCACGGCGGCGTTCTCGTCGAACCGGATGTAGCTGCCGTCCGGACGACGCTTCTCCTTGACGGTGCGCACGATGACGGCCTTGACCACGTCACCGCGCTTCACCCCGGCACCCGGGATGGCTTCCTTCACCGTCGCCACGATGATGTCGCCGATCCCCGCGTAGCGCCGCGCCGAACCGCCCAGCACCCGGATGCACAGGATCTCCTTGGCACCGGTGTTGTCGGCGACGCGCAGCCGCGACTCCTGCTGGATCACTTCGCCTTCTCCAGGATCTCGACCAGCCGCCAGCGCTTCGTCGCCGACAGCGGTCGGGTCTCCATCAGCCGGACCCGGTCGCCGATGCCGGCCGTGTTGGCCTCGTCGTGCGCCTTGACCTTGCTCGTCCGCCGGATGACCTTGCCGTACAGCGGGTGCTTCACCCGGTCCTCGAGGGAGACCACGATCGTCTTGTCCATCTTGTCGGACACGACCAGTCCCTCGCGGACCTTCCGCTCGCCGCGCTGCTCGGCCTGCTTCTCGCTCATGCCGCGCCCTCGTCCTCGATCGGCGCCGCGGACAGACCCAGCTCGCGCTCGCGCATCACGGTGTACACCCGCGCGATCTCGTGCCGGACGGTCCGCAGCCGCCGGTTGTTGTCCAGCTGCCCGGTCGCCATCTGGAAGCGGAGGTTGAACAGCTCCTCCTTCAGCTCCCGCACCCGCTGCACGAGCTCCTCGTCGGTCAGCTCACGCAGCTCCGCGGCGGTGGTGCCTGCGGTGCGTGCCATCAGATGTCACCACCCTCACGGGTCACGATCCGGCACTTCATCGGCAGCTTGTGGATGGCGCGACGCAGCGCCTCGCGAGCGGTCTGCTCGTTCGGGTAGCTCATCTCGAAGAGCACCCGGCCGGGCTTCACGTTGGTCACCCACTTCTCCGGGGAACCCTTACCGGAACCCATGCGGGTCTCCGCCGGCTTCTTGGTCAGCGGCCGGTCCGGGAACACGTTGATCCACACCTTGCCGCCACGGCGGATGTGCCGGTTGATGGCGATACGGGCGGACTCGATCTGCCGGTTCGTCACGTAGGCCGGCTCGAGGGCCTGGATGCCGAAGTCACCGAAGGTGACCCGGGTGCCCCCCGACGCCGTACCGGTGCGGTGCGGCCGGTGCTGCTTGCGGTGCTTGACCCTGCGCGGGATCAGCATGACTCAGGCCTCCCCACCGGTGTTCTCGGTCGGCGTGGTCTCGGTGGCGACTCGGCCACCGGCCTGCTCGGCAGCGGCGCGGCCGGCGTCCGTGCTGGTCGCAGTCGTGCCGGAGGCACCCGAGCGACGACGGGCGGGACGCTCGCGACGCGGGCCGCGGCTCGGCTCGGCAGTGGCGGGCGCGCCCTCACGGCGGCCACCGACCACGTCGCCCTTGTAGATCCAGACCTTCACGCCGATCCGGCCGAAGGTCGTGCGAGCCTCGAAGAGCCCGTAGTCGATGTCGGCGCGCAGCGTGTGCAGCGGCACCCGACCCTCGCGGTAGAACTCCGACCGCGACATCTCCGCACCGCCGAGGCGACCCGAGCACTGCACCCGGATCCCCTTGACCTGCGGCGAGCGCATGGCCGACTGGATGGCCTTGCGCATCGCGCGGCGGAACGCCACGCGGTTGGACAGCTGCTCGGCGACGCCCTGCGCCACGAGCTGCGCGTCGGACTCCGAGTTCTTGACCTCGAGGATGTTGAGCTGGACCTGCTTGCGGGTCAGCTTCTCGAGCTGGCCACGAATGCGGTCCGCCTCGGCGCCACGGCGACCGATCACGATACCCGGACGGGCGGTGTGGATGTCCACCCGCACCCGGTCCCGGGTCCGCTCGATCTCGACCTTGGAGATGCCGGCCCGCTCCATGCCCTTGGAGAGCATGCGGCGGATCTCGACGTCCTCCTTGACGTACTCGGCGTACTGCTTGTCGGCGTACCACCTGGACTTCCAGTCGGTGGTGATGCCGAGCCGGAACCCGTGCGGGTTGATCTTCTGACCCATCAGCGGGCCCTCCCCTTCGCACCCCGGGCGCTCCGCGCACCGGCCTTGGCCGGCCGCGACTCGACCTCGATGGTGATGTGGCTCGTCCGCTTGCGGATCCGGTAGGCGCGACCCTGCGCGCGCGGCCGGATGCGCTTGAGCGTCGGGCCCTCGTCGACGTAGGCCACGGCCACCACCAGGGTGTCCGGGTCCATGTCGAAGTTGTTCTCGGCGTTGGCCGCGGCGCTCGCCACGACCTTGGCCACCGGCTCGGCCGCGGCCTGCGGCGAGAACCGCAGCACGCTCAGGGCCTCGCTCACCGGCCGCCCCTTGATCAGTTCGACCACGCGCCGAATCTTCGTCGGCGACATGTGGACGAACCGCGCCTTGGCGTGCGCACGAGCGGGCTCGAGCGCGGCGCCGGCGGTGTCCTGGCTGTCGTCAGCCATACCTCTCCACCTTTCCTAGTCGCTACTCGGGCCGCTCAGCGCCGACGCGCTTTGCGGTCGTCCTTGATGTGGCCCCGGAAGGTCCGGGTAGGGGCGAACTCCCCCAGCTTGTGGCCGACCATCGAGTCCGAGACGAAGACGGGCACGTGCTTGCGGCCGTCGTGCACCGCAATCGTGTGGCCGATCATGTCCGGGATGATCGTGGACCGGCGGGACCAGGTCCGGATAACGGTCTTCTTGCCCGACTCGTTGAGGGCGTCCACCTTCTTGAGCAGGTGGTCGTCCACGAACGGGCCCTTCTTCAGGCTGCGCGGCATCGTCGATTACCTCCCTGCTCAGCGCTTCTTGCCGGTACGGCGCCGGCGGACGATCAACTGGTCGCTCGGCTTGCGGCGACGGGTGCGACCCTCGGGCTTGCCGTTGGGGTTCACCGGGTGCCGACCACCGGACGTCTTGCCTTCACCACCACCGTGCGGGTGGTCAACCGGGTTCATGGCGACACCGCGGACGGTCGGGCGCTTGCCCTTCCACCGCATGCGGCCTGCCTTGCCCCAGTTGATGTTGGACTGCTCGGCGTTGCCCACCTCGCCGACCGTCGCGCGGCAGCGCACGTCGACGTTGCGGATCTCGCCGGACGGCATGCGCAGCTGCGCGTACGGCCCGTCCTTCGCGACCAGCTGCACACCCGAGCCGGCGGCGCGCGCGATCTTGGCGCCGCCGCCGGGGCGGAGCTCGATCGCGTGCACCACGGTGCCGGTCGGGATGTTGCGCAGCGGCAGGTTGTTACCGACCTTGATGTCGGCCTTCGGGCCGCTCTCGATCCGGTCGCCCTGCTTGATCTTCGCCGGCGCGATGATGTAGCGCTTCTCGCCGTCGGCGTAGTGCAGCAGCGCGATCCGCGAGGTCCGGTTCGGGTCGTACTCGATGTGCGCGACCTTCGCCGGCACACCGTCCTTGTCCGCCCGCCGGAAGTCGATCAGCCGGTAGGCGCGCTTGTGGCCGCCGCCCTGGTGGCGCGCGGTCACCTTGCCGTGAACGTTCCGGCCGCCCTTGTTGTGCAGCGGACGGACCAGCGACTTCTCCGGCTCGGACCGGGTGATCTCGGCGAAGTCGGAGACGCTGGCGCCGCGCCGGCCGGGGGTGGTCGGCTTGTACTTGCGGATACCCATGGGTCTGCTCGCTCCCTCAGCTCGCCCGGCCACCGAACACGTCGATCGTCTTGCTCTCCTCGGAGAGCGTGACGACCGCGCGCTTGGTGTCCTTGCGCTTGCCGTAGCCGGTGCGGGAGCGCTTGCGCTTGCCCGGGCGGTTCAGCGTGTTCACGCTGAGCACCTTGACCCCGAACACCTTCTCCACGGCGATCTTGATCTCGGTCTTGTTCGCGTCCGGAGCGACGAGGAAGGTGTACTGGCGCTCCTCGAGCAGCCCGTAGCTCTTCTCCGACACCACCGGCGCGACCAGGATGTCGTGCGGGTCGGGGATCACTTGCCATCCTCCTCGGCGGCACCGCCCGCGCGCTTCGCCGACCGCACAGCGGCGACGGGGCCCGCGAGGAACGTGTCCAGCGCGTCCGACGTGAACACCACGATGTCGTTGACGAGCACGTCGTAGGTGTTCAGCTGGTCGGGCGCGATCAGGTGCACGGACGGCAGGTTGCGCAGGCTCAGCAGGCTGACCGTGTCGTCACGGCCGACGACCGCCAGCACCCGGGTCTTCTCGTCGGTGACCAGGGTCTCGATCACCGCGCGAGCCGACTTGGTCGACGGCGCGTCGCCGGTGACGATGCCGGACACGACGTGCACGAGGCCGGCCCGGGCCCGGTCGGAGAGCGCACCGCGCAGCGCGGCGGCCTTCATCTTCTTGGGCGTCTTCTGCGTGTAGTCGCGCGGCGTCGGGCCGTGCACCACACCACCGCCGGCGAACTGCGGCGCGCGGACCGAGCCCTGACGGGCGCGGCCGGTGCCCTTCTGGCGGTACGGCTTGCGCCCACCGCCGCGGACCTCGCCACGGGTCTTGGTGTCGTGCGTCCCCTGCCGGGCGGCGGCCAGCTGAGCCACCACGACCTGGTGCATCAGCGGGACGTTCGCCGTCACGTCGAAGACGTGAGCCGGCAGCTCGACGCTGCCGTCGACGCCCCCGCTGGGGGTCTTGATCTCGACGCTGGTCCCAGTCGTCACTGCGCACCACCCTTCGCGGCCGTCTTCACGACGACCAGGCCGCCGCGCGGACCGGGGACCGCGCCCTTGATCAGCAGCAGCCCGTTGTCGGAGTCCACCCGGTGGACGGTCAGGTTCTGCGTGGTCACCCGCGCGACACCCATACGCCCGGCCATGCGCAGGCCCTTGAAGACCCGGCCCGGCGTGGCGCAGCCACCGATCGACCCCGGCGAGCGGTGCTTGCGCTGGGTACCGTGCGACGCGCCCAGCCCCTTGAAGCCGTGGCGCTTCATGACACCCGCGGTGCCCTTGCCCTTGCTGGTGCCGACCACGTCGACCACGGCGCCGGCGTCGAACACCTCGGCGGTGATCTCCTGGCCGACCGTGTACTCGCCCGCGTCGGAGGTCCGCAGCTCGATCAGGTAGCGGCGCGGGGTCACGCCCGCCTTGGCGAAGTGGCCGGTCTCCGGCTTGTTCACCTTGCGCGGGTCGACGGCGCCGTAGGCGAGCTGGACGGCGACGTAGCCGTCCTTCTCGGCGGAGCGGACCTGGGTCACGACATTCGGTCCGGCCTGGACCACGGTGACCGGAACCACCCGGTTGTTCTCGTCGAATACCTGGGTCATCCCGAGCTTGCGGCCCAGGATCCCGGTGATCTGCCTGTCAGTCATCGGTTCGTCAGTCCTACTGAATGTTGACGTCGACGCTGGCCGGCAGGTCGATGCGCATGAGCGCGTCGACCGTCTTCGGCGTCGGGTCGAGGATGTCGATCAGCCGCTTGTGGGTGCGCATCTCGAAGTGCTCGCGCGAGTCCTTGTACTTGTGCGGCGAGCGGATGACGCAGTAGACGTTCTTCTCGGTCGGCAGCGGCACCGGCCCGACGACCCTGGCACCGGTACGCGTCACCGTCTCGACGATCTTGCGAGCAGACGCGTCGATTGCCTCGTGGTCGTAGGCCTTGAGCCTGATGCGGATCTTCTGTCCCGCCATGGTCGTCGGTCGTCCTCTTCTTCCTGCCGCTGCGTACGCGTGCTCCGGGTCGTGCCCGTGAGGAGCCCCGCAGGGCTCGCGCCGCTGCTGTCTCGGCCCGCGCTCTGTTCAGGTCTCACTCCGTGGGCTCCGGTCCACGAGGTCGGGCGTGTCGCGCTCGAACCTCATACCGGTCCCCGGGTCACGTGCACCCACGGGGGGTGCTGTGTTCGGGGGCTGGCGCCCGGCACGGCGCGCGGAATCGTGCGATCCCGCGCGCCGCAGCCGTACGCGCAACCCGTCAAGGATGCCACACCGAAATGCGGCCCCCTCAACCGGGGGGTCTTACTTGTTGATCTTGGTGACCTGGCCGGCGCCGACGGTCCGGCCACCCTCGCGGATGGCGAACTGCAGGCCCTCCTCCATGGCGATCGGCTGGATCAGCGCGACGCTCATCGAGGTGTTGTCGCCCGGCATGACCATCTCGGTCCCGCTGGGCAGGGTCACCACACCGGTCACGTCCGTGGTACGGAAGTAGAACTGCGGCCGGTAGTTGTTGAAGAACGGCGTGTGCCGGCCACCCTCGTCCTTGGACAGAATGTAGACCTGGCCCTCGAACTCTGTGTGCGGGGTGATCGAACCCGGCTTCACGACGACCTGGCCGCGCTCGACGTCCTCACGCTTGATGCCGCGGAGCAGCAGGCCGACGTTCTCGCCCGCGCGACCCTCGTCGAGGATCTTGCGGAACATCTCGACACCGGTGACGGTGGTCTTGGTCGACTTCTCGCGGATGCCGACGATCTCGACCTCCTCGTTCACCTTCACGATGCCGCGCTCGATGCGGCCGGTGACCACGGTGCCGCGGCCGGTGATGGTGAAGACGTCCTCGACGGGCATGAGGAACGGCTTCTCGATGTCGCGCTCCGGCTCCGGGATCGACTCGTCGACCGCGTCCATGAGCTCGAGCAGCTTCTCGCCCCACTCGGCGTCGCCCTCGAGCGCCTTGAGCGCCGAGACGCGGACGATCGGCAGGTCGTCACCCGGGTAGTCCTGCGACGACAGCAGCTCGCGGACCTCGAGCTCGACGAGCTCCAGGATCTCCTCGTCGTCGACCATGTCGGCCTTGTTCAGCGCGACCACGATGTAGGGCACACCCACCTGACGCGCGAGCAGCACGTGCTCACGGGTCTGCGGCATCGGGCCGTCGGTCGCCGCGACCACCAGGATGGCGCCGTCCATCTGCGCCGCACCGGTGATCATGTTCTTGATGTAGTCGGCGTGACCGGGGCAGTCGACGTGCGCGTAGTGCCGCTTCTCGGTCTGGTACTCGACGTGCGCGATGGAGATCGTGATACCGCGCTGACGCTCCTCGGGCGCCTTGTCGATCATGTCGAACGCCGACGCCTCGTTGAGGTTCGGGTACTTGTCGTGCAGAACCTTGGTGATGGCCGCCGTCAGCGTGGTCTTGCCGTGGTCGATGTGACCAATCGTGCCGATGTTGACGTGCGGCTTGGTCCGCTCGAACTTCGCCTTCGCCACTGCAGGGTCCTCCTGGACTGAGTTCTTCTTGTCCGCCGTGCTGACGGCAGGTCTGGAAAGTGCTTCCGAGGTCGTACGGGAACGGGCCGCGGACCCTACAGGTCCGCGGCACGCGTCTCTTACTCGCCCGTCGCCTTGGCGATGATCTCCTTCGCCACGTTGGTCGGAACCTCCGCGTACGAATCGAAGACCATCGTGTAGTTGGCCCGGCCCTGGGTCCGCGACCGCAGGTCACCGACGTAGCCGAACATCTCCGACAGCGGCACCAGCGCCTTGACGACGCGGGCACCGGCCCGCTCCTCCATGGCCTGGATCTGGCCACGGCGGGAGTTCAGGTCGCCGATCACGTCACCCATGTAGTCCTCGGGCGTGGTGACCTCGACGGCCATCATCGGCTCGAGCAGGGCCGGGTCGGCCTTGCGCGCAGCCTCCTTGAGGGCCATCGAACCGGCGACCTTGAAGGCCATCTCGGACGAGTCGACCTCGTGGTACTGGCCGTCCAGCAGGGTCAGCTTGATGCCGACCAACGGGTAACCCGCCAGCACGCCGTACTGCATGGCGTCCTGGGCTCCGGCGTCGACCGACGGGATGTACTCCCGCGGCACACGCCCACCGGTGACCTTGTTGTCGAACTCGTACAGCGCACCGTCGGCGGTGTCCAGCGGCTCCAGCTTGATGATCACGCGGGCGAACTGGCCCGAGCCACCGGTCTGCTTCTTGTGCGTGTACTCAAACTTGTCGACCGGGCGGCGGATCGTCTCCCGGTAGGCCACCTGCGGCTTGCCGATGTTGGCCTCGACCTTGAAGTCGCTCTTCATGCGGTTGACCAGCACCTCGAGGTGCAGCTCACCCATGCCGGCGAGGATCGTCTGGCCGGTCTCGTCGTCCAGGGAGACCTGGAACGTCGGGTCCTCCTCGGCCAGCTTCTGGATCGCCGTCGAGAGCTTCTCCTGGTCGGCCTTGGTCTTCGGCTCCACCGCGACCTGGATGACCGGCTCCGGGAAGGTCATCGGCTCCAGGACGATCGGCGCCTGCGGGTCGCAGAGCGTGTCGCCCGTGGTCGTGTCCTTCAGGCCGATGACCGCGTAGATGTGGCCGGCCAGGGCCTCGTCGACCGGGTTCTCCTTGTTGGCGTGCATCTGGAAGAGCTTCCCGATGCGCTCCTTGCGGTCCTTGGTCGAGTTGATGACCTGGGAACCAGCGGCGACCCGGCCCGAGTAGACCCGGACGTAGGTGAGCTTGCCGAAGAACGGGTGCGCGGCGATCTTGAACGCCAGCGCCGAGAACGGCTCGTCGGTGGCGGGCCTGCGGCTGGCCGGGGTCTCCCCGTCCGGCAGCGTGCCCTCGACCGGCGGCACGTCGATCGGCGACGGCAGGTAGTCGATGACCGCGTCGAGCATGGGCTGCACGCCCTTGTTCTTGAACGCGGACCCGCACAGCACCGGGTAGGCGAGCCGGTCGTTCACGATCTTCCGGATGCCGGCCTTGATCTGCTCGGTGGTGATCTCCTCACCGCCGAGGTAGGCCTCCATCAGAGCGTCGTCGGTCTCGGCGACGGCCTCGACCAGCTTCTCGCGGTACTCCGCGGCGCGGTCGGCCATGTCGGCCGGGATCTCCTCGACGGCGTAGTCGTCGCCCTTCTGGACCTCGCCACGCCAGGTCAGCGCGCGCATCTCGACCAGGTCGACGACGCCGATGAAGTCGCTCTCCGAGCCGATCGGCAGCTGCAGGGGCAGCGGACGGGCGGCCAGCCGGTCCTGGATGGTCTGCACGGTGAAGTAGAAGTCCGCACCGAGCTTGTCCATCTTGTTGACGAAGCAGATGCGCGGGACGTCGTACTTGGTGGCCTGCCGCCAGACCTGCTCGGACTGGGGCTCGACGCCCTCCTTGCCGTCGAAGACCGCGACGGCGCCGTCGAGCACCCGCAGGGACCGCTCCACCTCGACGGTGAAGTCGACGTGCCCCGGGGTGTCGATGATGTTGATCTGGTGGTCTTTCCAGAAGCAGGTCGTCGCGGCCGACGTGATCGTGATGCCGCGCTTCTGCTCCTCCTCCATCCAGTCCATGGTGGCGGCGCCGTCGTGCACCTCACCGAGCTTGTAGTTGATCCCGGTGTAGAAGAGGATCCGCTCGGTGGTGGTGGTCTTGCCGGCGTCGATGTGCGCCATGATGCCGATGTTGCGGACCTTGCTCAGGTCCGTCAGCACGTCCCGTGCCACTTGTCGCTCGCTCCCTCAGCAGTGGTGCGCGGACGGTCGGCCCGTCACCAGCGGTAGTGGGCGAAGGCCTTGTTGGACTCCGCCATCTTGTGCATGTCCTCGCGCCGCTTGACGCTGGCGCCCAGCCCGTTGCTCGCGTCGAGCAGCTCGTTCATCAGCCGCTCGACCATCGTCTTCTCGCGACGCTGCCCGGCGTACGACACCAGCCAGCGCAGGCCCAGGGTGGTCTGGCGGACGGCACGGACCTCGACCGGGACCTGGTAGGTCGCGCCACCGACGCGGCGGCTGCGGACCTCGAGGGCCGGCTTCACGTTGTCCAGCGCACGCTTGAGCGTGACGACCGGGTCGGTGCCGGTCTTGTCCCGGGTGCCCTCCAGGGCCGCGTAGACGATGCGCTCGGCCAGCGAACGCTTGCCGTCCTGCAGCACCTTGTTCACCAGCTGGGTGACCAGCGGCGAGCTGTACACCGGGTCGGAGACCAACGGCCGCTTCGGGGCGGGACCCTTGCGGGGCATCAGCTCTTCTCCTTCTTCGCGCCGTAGCGGCTACGCGCCTGCTTGCGGTTCTTGACGCCCTGGGTGTCCAGCGAACCCCGGACGATCTTGTAGCGGACGCCCGGCAGGTCCTTCACCCGGCCGCCGCGGACGAGCACGATGGAGTGCTCCTGGAGGTTGTGGCCCTCACCCGGGATGTAGGCGGTGACCTCGATCAGGCTGGTCAGCCGGACGCGGGCGACCTTGCGAAGCGCGGAGTTCGGCTTCTTGGGCGTCGTGGTGTACACGCGCGTGCAGACCCCGCGGCGCTGGGGACTCCCCTTCAGCGCGGCGGTCTTGGTCTTCGCGACCTTGTCCTGACGGCCCTTGCGGACCAGCTGCTGGATCGTGGGCATGGACCGTTTACTTCTTCCCGTCGGCTTGCTCGGCTGTATCTCTAGATCGTGCTGTACGGGATGGCTGGACGGACGGCTGCACCGGCCGCCCGTATCCCGAGGTCGGGCGTGTCGCCCCCGGAGCTCCTCATGGCAGGTCGGGGAACCCAACAGGAGAGTCCAGGTGGTCCGCGGCCCGCCGGGCCCGCTCCGCGTTGGTACGCAGAGCCGGTGACCATCGGGCACGCGGATCGGCCCGACCATGGTCGAGCGCAAGACAACAGAGTACCCGGCCCGCAGTTGAGGGGTCAAAACGGGTCCGCAGTCGTTGTCGGCAGGGTGCCGTAACGACCGCTTCGCCGCAAGCCGACTCACCCGCTCGCCGCGTACCGATGGCCGCTCGTCGCGGCATGCGCCTCGCCGCTACCTGCGGTGAGGCCGCACACACCTCCTGCAGCCACCGTCCCCGGATCCGGGTATACCCCCCCGAATGGCCGAGTGGTTACCGTCCGGTAATGAGCATTCGGGTGCCCCGACCTGTCGTAGGCAGGATCGTGCGCGCCGTCGTCGCGCCGATCCTGTCCCCCCGTGTTCCCGTCCCGGCCCAGCGCCGGCTGCTCGACCTCGCCGGTCGAACCGTCCCGGCGCCTCCCGGCGTCCGCCGGACCACGGCGACACTCGGTGGTGTCCCCACGGCCCGCTTCGTGGCTCCCGGCGCTGCCGGGCCCCACGTCGTACTGTTCCTGCACGGCGGCGGGTACGTCACCGGTTCGCCCGGCTCGCACGGTGCCCTCGCGGGACATCTGAGCCGCGCCGCCGGCGCCCCCGTCCACCTGCTGCACTACCGGCGGGCACCGGAACACCCCTACCCCGCCGCGATCGACGACGCGCTGGCCGCCTATCGGGCCCTGCGCGCAGCAGGCCACCCAGCACAACGCATCGCGGTCGTCGGTGATTCCGCCGGTGGCGGACTGGCCCTCGCGCTGCTGCTGCGGCTGCGCGCCGCCGGGGAGGAGCTGCCCGCGAGCGTCGGGCTCGTCTCCCCCTGGCTGGACCTCGATCTCACCGCGCCCGCCGTCGCCGCGAACGCGCGCCGCGACGCGATGCTCGATCCGCGCTGGCTCGCCGGCTCGGCCCGGGCGTACCGCGCGGACGCGCCGGCCGACACTCCCGAGCTGATCCCACTGCGCGCCGACCTGGCCGGCCTGCCGCCGCTGCACGTCATCGCCGGGGCGCACGAAGTGCTGGTCGGCGACGCCGACGCCCTGGTCGACCGGGCGCGGGCCGCGGGTGTGCCCGTCACCTACCGCCGGGCGCCGCGGATGTGGCACGACTACCCGATCTTCGCCGGACTGCTCGCCGAGGCCGACGCCGCGGTGGCGGAGCTCGGCGCGGCGCTGCGCCGGGACTGCGCGGCGCGCCGCCCGCGGGTCGCCGTGGTCGGGGCCGGGTTCGGCGGCATCGGGATGGGCATCGCGCTGCGCGGGGCCGGCCACCGTGACGCCGCGGACCTCACCATCCTCGACCGGGCCGACGGCGTCGGCGGCGTCTGGCGGGACAACACCTATCCCGGGGCCGCCTGCGACGTCCCGTCGCACCTCTACTCCTTCTCCTTCGCGCCCGGTCACGAGTGGTCCCGCCGCTTCGCGCCGCAGCCGGACATCCTGCGCTACCTGCGCCGGGTGAGCACCGAGGGCGGCCTCGACGGTCATCTGCGGCTGGGCACCGAGGTCACCGAGGCCCGCTACGACGCCGGAACGGCCGCGTGGCAACTGAGCACCGCCGACGGCGACGTTCTCGAAGCCGACGTGCTGGTCTCCGCGTGCGGCCAGCTGTCCCGGCCGGCGGTCCCGGCACTGCCCGGCCTCGACCGGTTCGCCGGCCCGGTGTTCCACTCGGCCCGCTGGGACCACGACGTCGACCTCACGGGCAAGCGGGTGGCCGTCATCGGCACCGGGGCCAGCGCCGTGCAGTTCGTGCCGGCCATCGCCGACCGGGTCGGTGCCGTGACGGTGTTCCAGCGGTCGGCGGCGTACCTGATCCCCAAGCCGGACCGCCGATACCGCGCCTGGCACCACGCGCTGTTCCGGCGGGTACCGGCCTGGCGCAACGCCGCGCGCGTCGGCTGGGCGGCGTTCTTCGAGGTCGGCGCCCTCGGCCTGACGACCGTCCAGACCGCCGCCGCGCCGTTCCGGTACGCCTTCGAGGCCCTGCTGCGCCGCCAGGTGCCCGACGCCGCGTTGCGCGAGAAGCTGCGTCCGGACTACCCCATCGGCTGCAAGCGGCTGCTGATCTCCTCGGAGTACCTGCGGGCCCTCGCCCGGCCGGACGTCGACGTCGTCACCGACCCCATCGCCGAGGTGACCGCGAACGGCGTGCGCACCCAGGACGGTGTGGAGCACCCGGCCGACGTGATCATCTTCGGGACGGGCTTCGCCACGAACGACTTCCTCGCCCCCATGAAGGTGTTCGGACCGGACGGCAAGGAGCTGAGCGAGCGGTGGCGCGACGGCGCGCGGGCCTACCTCGGCATCACCGTGCCGGAGTTCCCGAACCTGTTCCTGCTGTACGGGCCGAACACCAACGTCGGATCAGGCTCGGTCGTGCATATGCTGGAGTCGCAGATCCACTACGTCCTCCAGGCCGTGCACCGGCTGTCCACGGGGACACGCAGCCTCACCGTGCGACCCGAAGCGGCGTCGGCATTCGACAGCGAGATGCAGCGCCGACTCTCCGGCAGCGTCTGGACGGGCTGCACGAGCTGGTACAGGACGGCGTCGGGCCGCATCGTCAACAACTGGCCGGGCCTGATGCGCGAGTACCGCAAACGCACCAGCCGGTTCGAACCGGGCGACTACCTGGAGGAACGCTGACCTGACCCGGAGACGACGAACGGGGCCGGGGACCGCCGCGGGAGAGCGGTCCCCGGCCCCGTTCAGGGCCGAACTTCAGGTGCTACCTAGCGGTAGTCGCGCCCGAAGTCGTAGTCGTCCAACGGCACCGCCGCACCGGTACCCGTACCGAACACGTCGGGGCTGTAATAGCCGTCGTCGTAGCTCGGCAGGGCGTAGGCGGCCGCGCGGGCCTCCTCCGTGGGCTGCACCTGGATGTTGCGGTACCGGCTGATGCCCGTACCGGCCGGGATCAGCTTGCCGATGATCACGTTCTCCTTCAGCCCGACGAGCTTGTCGCGCTTTCCGTTGATCGCGGCATCGGTGAGGATCCGGGTGGTCTCCTGGAACGACGCCGCGGACAGCCACGACTCCGTCGCCAGCGAGGCCTTCGTGATCCCCATCAGCACCGGGCGACCCGAGGCCGGCTCGCCGCCCTCGGCCACCACCTGGCGGTTGGCCGACTCGAAGTCGGACCGCTCGGCCAGGGCGCCCGGCAGGAACTCCGTCGAGCCCGAGTCGATGATCGTCACCCGGCGCAGCATCTGCCGGACGATGACCTCGATGTGCTTGTCGTGGATGTCCACGCTCTGCGTGCGGTACACCTTCTGCACCTCACGTACCAGGTGCAGCTGCACCTCGCGCGGACCCATGACGCGCAGCACCTCGTGCGGGTCGGCCGTGCCCTCGAGGAGCAGCTGGCCCACGTGCACGTGGTCGCCGTCGGCGAGCGGACGCTCCTGGCCGTCGACCGTGGTCATGGCCAGCCACTGCCGCTTCGACAGCTTCTCGTAGATGATCTCCTCGCCCCCGTCGTCCGGGATGAGGGTGATCTTCCAGAAGCGGTCGCCGTCCTCGATCCGGATCCGGCCGTCGACGTCGGCGATGGGCGCCTTGCCGCGCGGGACCCGGGCCTCGAACAGCTCCTGGACACGGGGCAGACCGGTCGTGATGTCGTCCCCGGCCACACCACCGGTGTGGAAGGTACGCATCGTCAGCTGCGTGCCCGGCTCACCGATCGACTGGGCCGCGACGATGCCGACGGCCTCGCCCACGTCCACCAGCTTGCCGGTGGCCATCGAGCGGCCATAGCACATGCCGCAGATACCGGTGGCCGACGTGCAGGTCAGGGCGCTGCGCACCTTGATCTGCCGGACGCCCGCCGCGACCAGCGCGTCGAGCGCCGGGTCGCCGAGGTCGTCACCGCGGCGCACCACGATCTCGCCGTCCGGGCCGTACACGTCCTCGGCGGAGGAACGCGCGTAGACCGACGTCCGGATGTAGCGGTGCGGGATGAGCCGGCCGTCGCTGGTCTCCTCGGTGACCGGCATGACGATGCTGCGCTCGGTCCCGCAGTCGACCTCGCGGACGATGACGTCCTGGGAGACGTCGACCAGACGACGGGTCAGGTACCCGGAGTCGGCGGTCCGCAGCGCGGTGTCCGCCAGACCCTTCCGGGTGCCGTGCGTGGAGATGAAGTACTCCAGCACCGACAGGCCCTCGCGGAAGTTGGCCTTGATCGGGCGGGGGATGTACTCACCCTTCGGGTTGGCCACCAGACCACGCATACCGGCGAGCTGCCGGACCTGGGTCATGTTGCCCGCCGCGCCCGACTTCACGATCGTCGGGATCGGGTTGTCCTCGGGGAAGTTCTCCTCCATGGCCCGGGCGACCTCTTCGGACGCCTGGGTCCAGATCTTGACCATCTCGTCGTTGCGCTCCTGGTGGGACAGGGCGCCCCGCTGGTAGCGCTTGTTGACCTGGTCGGCCTTGGCCTCGTAGCCGTCGAGGATCTCCTGCTTGTTCGGCGGGACCACGACGTCGTCGATCGCCATCGTCACACCGGACCGGGTGGCCCAGTAGAAGCCGGCGTCCTTGAGCCGGTCGAGCACCTGCGCGACCTCGGTCATGGAGTACCGCTCGGCCAGGTCGTTGATGATCGCGGCCTGACGCTTCTTGGGCAGCGGCTCGTTGACGAACGGGTAGTCCGACGGGAGCAGCTCGTTGAACAGCACCCGGCCGAGCGTCGTCTCGGCCCGCCAGACGCCGTCCTCCCCCGTGGTCTGCCCGGCCGTCGGCACCACGCCCTGGAGCCGGATCTTGATCGGCGCCTGCAGGTGGAGCACCTTGCGGTCGTAGGCCATGATCGCCTCGGCCGGCGAGGAGAACGACTGCCCCTCACCGGTCGCGCCGGGGCGCTCCCGGGTGAGGTGGAACAGACCGGTCACCATGTCCAGCCGCGGCATCGCCAGCGGACGACCCGACGCCGGCGACAGGATGTTGTTGCTCGAGAGCATCAGCACCCGGGCCTCGGCCTGGGCCTCGGCCGACAGCGGCAGGTGGACCGCCATCTGGTCACCGTCGAAGTCGGCGTTGAACGCCTCGCAGACCAGCGGGTGCAGCTGGATGGCCTTGCCCTCCACCAGCTGCGGTTCGAAGGCCTGGATGCCGAGGCGGTGCAGCGTCGGTGCGCGGTTCAGCAGCACGGGGTGCTCGGAGATGACCTCCTCGAGCACGTCCCACACCTGCGAGCGGCCACGCTCGACCATGCGCTTCGCGGACTTGATGTTCTGCGCGTGGTTGAGGTCGACCAGCCGCTTCATCACGAACGGCTTGAACAGCTCCAGCGCCATCTGCTTGGGCAGACCGCACTGGTGCAGCTTGAGCTGCGGGCCGACCACGATGACCGAACGGCCGGAGTAGTCGACGCGCTTGCCCAGCAGGTTCTGCCGGAACCGGCCCTGCTTGCCCTTGAGCAGATCGGACAGCGACTTGAGCGGCCGGTTGCCCGGACCCGTCACCGGCCGACCGCGGCGGCCGTTGTCGAACAGCGCGTCGACGGCCTCCTGCAGCATCCGCTTCTCGTTGTTGACGATGATCTCGGGCGCACCGAGGTCGATCAGTCGCTTGAGGCGGTTGTTCCGGTTGATGACCCGGCGGTACAGGTCGTTCAGGTCCGAGGTCGCGAACCGGCCACCGTCGAGCTGCACCATCGGGCGCAGGTCCGGCGGGATCACCGGGACGCAGTCCAGCACCATGCCCATCGGGCTGTTGCCGGTGGCCTGGAACGCGGCCACCACCTTCAGCCGCTTGAGCGCGCGCAGCTTCTTCTGACCCTTGCCGCTGCGGATGGTCTCCCGCAGGTTCTCGGCCTCGGCGTCGATGTCGAAGTTCTGCAGCAGGGTCTGGATCGCCTCGGCGCCCATGGCACCGGTGAAGTAGTCGCCGTAGCGGTCGTAGAGCTCGCGGTAGAGCCCCTCGTCCGCGATCAGCTGCTGGACGTCCAGCTTGACGAAGGTCGTCCAGATCTCGTCGAGCCGGTCCAGCTCGCGCTGGGCACGGTCACGGAGCTGGCGCATCTCACGCTCGCCACCCTCCTTGACCTTGCGGCGGACGTCGCTCTTGGCGCCCTCCGCCTCCAGCTCGGCGAGGTCGGCCTCGAGCTTCTGGGCCCGGGCCTCCACGTCGGTGTCGCGGCGCTGCTCGACCCGCTTGCGCTCCACGCTCATCTCGTTCTCGAGCGTGGGCAGGTCCTGCTGGCGCAGCTCCTTGTTGACGCTGGTGATGACGTAGGCGGCGAAGTAGATGATCTTCTCGAGATCCTTCGGCGCCAGGTCGAGCAGGTAGCCCAGCCGGCTCGGCACACCCTTGAAGTACCAGATGTGCGTGACCGGGGCGGCCAGCTCGATGTGCCCCATCCGCTCGCGGCGGACCTTGGCACGGGTCACCTCGACGCCGCAGCGCTCACAGATGATGCCCTTGAACCGGACGCGCTTGTACTTGCCGCAGTAGCACTCCCAGTCCCGGGTGGGACCGAAGATCTTCTCGCAGAAGAGACCGTCCTTCTCCGGCTTCAGCGTCCGGTAGTTGATGGTCTCGGGCTTCTTCACCTCGCCGTGGGACCACTGGCGGATGTCCTCGGCGGTAGCCAGGCCGATGCGCAGCTCGTCGAAGAAGTTGACGTCGAGCACGTGTGTCCTCAGTTCCTTCGTTGGTCGACAGGTGGCCTCGGGGCTGGTCAGTTCACGACGTCGTCGACGGTGATCGAGTCGGAGCCGGGACGGCTGGACAGGTTGATGCCCAGGTTCGCCGCGGCCCGCTCGAGGTCCTCGTCGTCGGTGTCGCGCATCTCGATGGCCGCACCGTCACTGGACAGCACCTCGACGTTCAGGCACAGCGACTGGAGCTCCTTCAGCAGCACCTTGAACGACTCCGGGATGCCCGGCTCGGGGATGTTCTCCCCCTTGACGATGGCCTCGTAGACCTTGACCCGGCCCACCACGTCGTCCGACTTGATGGTGAGCAGCTCCTGCAGGGTGTAGGCCGCGCCGTAGGCCTGCATCGCCCAGCACTCCATCTCACCGAAGCGCTGGCCACCGAACTGGGCCTTCCCGCCGAGCGGCTGCTGGGTGATCATCGAGTACGGACCGGTCGAGCGAGCGTGGATCTTGTCGTCCACCAGGTGCGCCAGCTTCAGGATGTACATGTAGCCGACGGCCACCGGGAACGGGTACGGCTCCCCGGAACGCCCGTCGAACAGCTCGGCCTTGCCGTCGGGGCCGACCATGCGCTCACCGTCGCGGTTGGGCAGCGTCGAGGAGAGCAGACCGGTGATCTCGTTCTCCTTGGCGCCGTCGAACACCGGCGTGGCGGTGTTCGTGCCGGCGGGCACGGAGTAGAGCTCCTCGGGCAGCTTCGACGCCCAGTCGGGCTTGCCCTCGATCTCCCAGCCGGACTTGGCGATCCACCCGAGGTGGGTCTCCAGCACCTGGCCGATGTTCATCCTTCGCGGAACACCGTGGGTGTTCAGGATGATGTCGACCGGGGTGCCGTCCGGCAGGAACGGCATGTCCTCGGCGGGCAGGATCTTGCCGATGACGCCCTTGTTGCCGTGGCGACCGGCCAGCTTGTCGCCGTCGGAGATCTTGCGCTTCTGGGCCACGTAGACCCGGACCAGCTCGTTGACGCCCGGCGCCAGCTCGTCCTCGTCGTCCCGGCTGAACACCCGGATGCCGATGACCTTGCCGTTCTCACCGTGCGGCACCTTCAACGAGGTGTCGCGGACCTCGCGCGCCTTCTCGCCGAAGATCGCGCGGAGCAGCCGCTCCTCCGGGGTCAGCTCGGTCTCGCCCTTGGGCGTGACCTTGCCGACCAGGATGTCGCCGGGCTGGACCTCGGCGCCGATCCGGATGATGCCGCGCTCGTCGAGGTCGGCGAGCACCTCCTCGGAGACGTTCGGGATGTCCCGGGTGATCTCCTCGGCGCCGAGCTTGGTGTCCCGGGCGTCGATCTCGTGCTCCTCGATGTGGATCGAGGTGAGAACGTCGTCCTGGACCAGCCGCTGGCTGAGGATGATCGCGTCCTCGTAGTTGTGGCCCTCCCACGGCATGATCGCGACGAGCAGGTTCTTGCCCAGCGCCATCTCGCCGTTCTCGGTGCACGGCCCGTCGGCGAGCACCTGGCCGACCTCGACCCGCTGCCCCTCGTCGACGATGGGCTTCTGGTTGTTGCAGGTGCCCTGGTTCGACCGGCGGAACTTGTTCAGCCGGTAGGTCTGCCGGGTGCCCTCGTCGGCCATCACGGTGATGTAGTCGGCGCACAGCTCCTCGACCACACCGGCCTTCTCGGCCACGAGCACGTCGCCGGCGTCGACTGCGGCACGCAGCTCCATGCCGGTGCCGACCAGCGGCGCCTCGCTGCGGAGCAGCGGGACGGCCTGACGCTGCATGTTCGCACCCATCAGGGCGCGGTTGGCGTCGTCGTGTTCGAGGAACGGGATCAGCGCGGTCGCGACCGACACCATCTGCCGCGGCGAGACGTCGATGTACTCGACACCGGCCGGGGAGATGTAGTCGACCTCGCCACCCTTGCGGCGGACCAGGACGCGATCGTCCTGGAAGCGGCCGTCCTCGTGCAGCGGCGCGTTGGCCTGCGCGATGACGAACCGGTCCTCCTCGTCGGCGGTCAGGTAGTCGATCTGCTCGGTGACCCGGCCGTCCTCGACCTTGCGGTACGGGGTCTGGATGAAGCCGAACGGGTTGACCTGCGCGAACGTCGACAGCGACCCGATCAGGCCGATGTTCGGACCCTCGGGGGTCTCGATCGGGCACATCCGGCCGTAGTGGCTGGGATGCACGTCGCGGACCTCGAAGCCGGCCCGCTCACGGGACAGACCACCCGGGCCCAGCGCGGACAGACGCCGCTTGTGCGTCAGGCCGGCCAGCGGGTTGTGCTGGTCCATGAACTGGGAGAGCTGGCTGGTGCCGAAGAACTCCTTGATCGCGGCCACGACGGGCCGGATGTTGATCAGGGTCTGCGGCGTGATGGCCTCGACGTCCTGGGTCGTCATCCGCTCGCGGACGACGCGCTCCATCCGGGAAAGGCCCACGCGGACCTGGTTCTGGATGAGCTCGCCGACCGTGCGCAGGCGCCGGTTGCCGAAGTGGTCGATGTCGTCGGTCTCGACCGGGACCTCGACGGCGTCGTCGCCCTCGCCCACGGTCATCGTGGTCTCACCGGCGTGCAGCCGGACGAGGTACTCGATGGTGGTGGCGATGTCCTCTTCGGTGAGGGTGCCGACCTCCATGGGGATGCGCAGGCCCAGCTTCTTGTTGGCCTTGTAGCGGCCGACCTTCGCGAGGTCGTAGCGCTTGTCCTTGAAGAACAGGTTCTCCAGCAGGGTCTGCGCGCTCTCCCGCGTCGGCGGCTCGCCCGGCCGCAGCTTGCGGTAGATGTCGAGCAGGGCCTCGTCCTGACCCGCGGTGTGGTCCTTCTCCAGCGTCGCGAGGATCGTCTCGGAGAAGCCGAAGCGCTGCTGGATCTGCTCGGTCGTCCAGCCCAGCGCCTTGAGCAGCACGGTGACCGGCTGCCGGCGCTTGCGGTCGATGCGGACACCGACGGTGTCGCGCTTGTCGACGTCGAACTCGAGCCAGGCACCCCGGCTGGGGATGATCTTGACCGAGTAGACGTCCTTCTCGGTCGTCTTGTCGATGCTGTGATCGAAGTAGACGCCCGGGGAGCGCACCAGCTGCGACACGACGACGCGCTCGGTGCCGTTGATGATGAAGGTGCCCTTGTCGGTCATGACCGGGAAGTCACCCATGAACACCGTCTGGCTCTTGATCTCGCCGGTGGTGTTGTTGGTGAACTCCGCGGTGACGAACAGCGGGGCGCCGTACGTCATGTCCTTGTCCCGGCACTCCTCGACGGAGGCCTTGACCTCGTCGAAGCGCGGGTCGGAGAAGGACAGGGACATGGAACCGGAGAAGTCCTCGATCGGAGAGATCTCCGTGAGGATCTCCTCGAGACCGCCGAGCGGGTTCTCCTCGCCGGCATCGATCCGCCGCTGGAACCACGCCTCGTTGCCGACCAGCCACTCGAAGGACTGGATCTGCAGGTCGAGGAGGTCGGGCACCTCGAGCGGCTCGCGGATCTTCGCGAAAGAGACCCGGGTCGGTGCGCCCGGGAAGCTCGGGTTGGCCGTGACGGCGGTCGCGGGGGTCTTGGTGGCGCGGGAGACAGCCAAGATGCGTCCTTCCGAGAACTACGCTCTCGTCTGGCGTGCACCGGCCCCTACGCGCTACCGTCTGGTCATCTCACCCGGGCGGGAGGTCCGGGTGGGGCGATCGTCAGGTCGCAGGAATTGGTGCACGCCGTCTGTTGTCAGGGCGCTGTCACCAACCAGGGTCCGTGACACCAGCCGGACCCCTCCCGGTGGGGAGCTCCCGACAGCGCGCGCACGAAACCTGGCCGGAGGCAGCGCAAAGAGGCAGTCTAGCTGCAAATGCAGCCGCTGTCGAGACGGGTCACCGAGGGAACCATCGAGACCTAAGAGTGACCTGACAGGCGCACCGAGTCAAGACTCTACGCGTCGGTAAGTGGTCCTTTTCGGAGGACGACCGGCTCGTTGGGGGCCTCGGAGCGCAGCGGATACACGATCTGACAGCGCTTTCGTCCCCGGACCCGACCGTCTGACCGCTCGCCGGTCGCCACGCCACGGCCGCCCGAACAGTCGCCGTGTCGCCGGACGGGCGCCGCCTGCGAGATCGGTCATGCTGCGCGATCCCACCGCACCGGTCGCTCCATGCGTCCACCCGTTGCGCCGTTTCGGGGCTTGATCCACGATCCAGGACGACGTGTCGACCCTCCTTGACACGCCGTGATCACCGACACAACGATCACGGGCGACGACGAGGCACTCACACGGAGGAGACAACGATGTCCGACACCCCCGCGATGGGAGATTTCCTGGGTGCCGACGCCCCCAGCAACTGGGGCAAGTGGGGTCCGGACGACGAGGTCGGGTGCCTGAACTACCTCGACGCGTCCGAGGTGCTGCGCGGTGTCCAGCACATCCGCTCCGGCGAGGTCTTCACCCTGCAGAT
>NZ_JAHDTG010000214.1 GCF_018531475.1 Pseudonocardia mahuensis | reverse complement strand
CTAGTGCTGCGTTCGTTAAGTAGAGCGTAGGTTATCGGTTGTGGAGGCTGTCGGGTCGAGCGGAGAACGGTCGTGCCGAGGTTGCTGATCGCGCGTCCGGCTGCGGACGCGGTCGAGGAACGCGCGATCCGGAAGTTGGCCGGGGCGCGGCACGCACCGGCGGACTGGATCCTGCGCGCCCGTGTCGTGGCGTTGAGCTGGGACGGGTTTCGGGTACCGGCGATCGCCGCCGAGTTGGGCTGTCACGAGCAGACCGTGCGCCGGTGGCTGCACCGGTTCACCACCGACGGCCTGCAGGGGTTGGGAGACCGTCCCGTGCCGGGCCGGC
Organism: Pseudonocardia mahuensis; assembly: GCF_018531475.1. Lineage (GTDB taxonomy): Bacteria > Actinomycetota > Actinomycetes > Mycobacteriales > Pseudonocardiaceae > Pseudonocardia. The sequence goes on along the minus strand of NZ_JAHDTG010000214.1, from coordinate 858 downwards.
CCCGGCGGATCACCGAGGACGAGCGCTCGAGGATCATCGCCCTGGTCAAGCAGGACCCGCCCGGCCGGCCGGTGCGGCAGGCCGACGGGGAGCTGCAAGCCCGCGACGAGACCGGCACCGCGGTGTGGACGTTGGACAGCCTCGCGCAGGCCGCCCGCGCCCAGGGCATCAGCATCGGCCGCAGCCAGGTGCGCATGATCTTGCTGGCCGAGGGGGTGCGCTGGCGCCGGACCCGGTCGTGGATCAGAAGCAAGGATCCGGACTTCGCGGGAAAAGGACGCGGATCGTCGCCCTCTACGCCGACCCGCCGACGGGCGCCACGGTCGTCTGCGCCGACGAGCTGGGGCCGGTGATCCCGCGCACCTTCCCGCCCGCGCCGGGCTGGTCCCCGGACGGGCACCGGATCAAGTCCGAGCTGGACTACGGCCGCGGCCCGGAGAAGACCTGGGTCTATGGCGGCTTACGCGTCCGCGACGGACAGGCGATCACCTGCACCGCCCTGTCCCGCAACAGCGTGCACTACCAACGGTTCCTGCAGCTGGTCGAGGATGCCAACCCCAGCGGTGAGGTCTACGTCGTCACCGACAACCTCTCCAGTCACAACAGCAAATCGACTCGTGAGTGGCTGACCGAGCATCCGCGTATCCGCCATGCCTTCATCCCCGTCGGCGCCTGCTGGCTCAACCTGCAGGAGGGCTGGTGGCGGATCTTCCGCAAGACCGCCCTGGCTGGGCAGTCCTTCGCCGACTCGACAGAGATCGAACAGGCGACCCGGCTGGCCACGGCCCAACTCAACGCCCGTGCCAAGTCCTGGGTCTGGGGACGCCCGGCCCCACCGACCCGCAAACTCCGGCGCCG
>NZ_JAHDTG010000213.1 GCF_018531475.1 Pseudonocardia mahuensis | reverse complement strand
CCCGCCATCCCGACGTCCTCGCGGCCCAACGCCGCGAACGCGCCCGCGTCCGCAGCGAACGCCAACACCGCTGGGGCCGACCCCGCGCGGCATGACCCGGTGAACGTTCCTGGCCGCCGCACTAGCGGCCCCTCGGGGCGGCCTGCCCGCGGCCGCCCCGGGCAGGAACAGACCAGGTTGCCGTCACCGTGTTGGCCGTCCGCCCGGCGGGGAAGACGGCCTGCTCCCGGGTGCAAGCGCGGTCCCGGTCGCCGAGCAGGGCGTCGACGGTGTGCGGGGCACCGCGCAGGGGGCTGGACTCGTCGGTCCAGGTCCGGCCGCCACCGCGTCGATCTCCGCGCGGATGGCGATCATATTGTCCACGCCTCCGAACAGCCGCGATACGCGTCGATGACGCGTCGTTCGGAGGCGGAGTTGACCCCGCAGATCCGATGAGGTGTCAGCCGGGTCCGCCGGTGGGTAGTCCACTCGCATGACGTCGGAGCGCCCGGGCACTACGACGTCACAGGTCTCGCCGGTTTAGCCCAGGAGCCGGCGGGACCGACCGAGCACGGACCTGCGGCCGACGGGATGGATCACCCACGTCGTGTCGATGGGGGCGCCGGTCCGCCGGGAGTCAGTGCCACCGGGGGACAGGTCTGCCCGCCATGGGTTCCGGGTCGGACCGCGATCTGTGTACCCCCAGGTCTGGTACCCCGCGCCCCGGGGCACGGCCGTGCCGCCGATCGGCACGGCACCTGCCTGCTGCAGGCAGCGGGTGTGCTGCGAGGCCAGCCCGCGGACCCCCTTGGCCGCGATCGGCAGCCCGGCCAACGGCCCGTGAGGGCTGCCCGGGGCGGCCGCGATGTCAGTGACGAAGGCGCGCAGCCAGGAATCCAGCCGACGGGCGCGGTCGACGGCCTCGTGGATCTCTGACGTGATCATGCGTGGGCTGGAGGTGCCGACGGCGCGCCAAGGGGGCGCCGTGTTTCCACCAGGTCACCGCAGCCGGCGTGACCGGCCGTCGGAGAGGCTCCAGCACCGAGGCCGCGCACGACGGCGACCCGCACGAACACCGAGCTACGCCTAGAAGAGGTGGTTCTTGCCGCCGAAGACTTCGCTGACGGAGTCGTCGGTGAAGATTCGGTGGATGGAGTCGGCGAGTAGTGGGGCGCAGGATACGACGTCGATGGTGGGTGGGGCGCCGGGGCG
>NZ_JAHDTG010000212.1 GCF_018531475.1 Pseudonocardia mahuensis | reverse complement strand
CGCCCCCGCCGCCCGGGTGGGGGCGCCGCCGTCGGCGGTCGTGTCGGTGGTGCTCGGTTCGCCGGTGGTCGCGTTCGACGCGGCCCGGCGCTGCGCGGAACTCGGGTTGCGGGTGGGCTGCTTCCGGCCACCGTCGGTGCCGGAGGGGACGAGCCGGTTGCGGCTGACGGCCCGGGCCGACCTGAGCGAGGCCGACCTCGACCGGGTGCGGGCTGTGCTCTCGACCGTCCTGGCGCAGGCGCGGTCATGATCTCGCCGAGTGGGACGCCACGGTCCTCGGCGCAGCACCGGCGTACCGCCGGGAACGATCGCCGCGTCCTCGTCGTCACCGGCACCGGGACGGACGTGGGCAAGACCGTCCTCACCGCGGCGCTCGCGGCGCTGGCGGCGGCGCGGGGTGACCGGGTCGCCGTGCTGAAGCCCGCGCAGACCGGCGTCGGGCCCGACGAGCCCGGTGACCTCGCGGATGTCCTGCGGCTCACCGGTGCGGCGATCACCACCAGCGAGCTGGCCCGCTACCCGGACCCGCTGGCCCCGGCCACCGCCGCGCGCCGCGCCGGGGCCGCCCCGGTGACCCCCGCGGACGCCGCGGACCGGGCCGGGAAGCTGGCCGCCGACCACGACCTGGTGATCGTCGAAGGTGCGGGGGGCCTGCTCGTGCGGTTCACCGACGACCCGCCCGGCACGATCGCCGACGTCGCCGCAGCCCTCGATGCGCCCGTGCTCGTCGTCGCCGCGGCCGGGCTGGGCACGCTCAACCACACCGTGCTGACCGTCGAGGCGCTGCACGCCCGCCGGCTCACCTGCACGGGTGTCGTGGTGGGCGCCTGGCCCGCCGAGCCCGACCTCGCCACCCGTTGCAACCTCGCCGACCTGCCCGCCGTCACCGGGGTCCCGCTGCTCGGTGCGCTGCCCGACGGAGCGGGAACGCTGCGCCCGCACGATTTCGCCGAGGTCGCGCGTCACACCCTGGCGCCCGAACTCGGCGGGGAATGGCACACTCCCGGACCGTGACCACAACGCAGTCGGACATCCTCAGTACCGCCCGAACCCGGGTCCTCGAGAACGGTGAGGGTCTGACCGAGGAGCAGGTGCTCGAGGTGCTGCGCTTGCCCAGCGACGATCCTGATGCGCTGGACGAGCTGCTCGCGCTGGCGCATGAGGTGCGGACGCGCTGGTGCGGCCCGGAGGTGGAGGTCGAGGGCATCATCTCGC
>NZ_JAHDTG010000211.1 GCF_018531475.1 Pseudonocardia mahuensis | reverse complement strand
TGGAGTCCGAGGTCCGCAGCTACTGCCGAAGCTGGCCGGTGGTGTTCGACACCGCGGTGGGAAGCCGGTTGACCGATGTGGACGGCCGCTCCTACCTGGACTTCTTCGCCGGTGCGGGTGCGCTGAACTACGGGCACAACCCGCCGGCGTTGAAGAAACCGCTGCTGGAGTACCTGGCCGGTGACGGGATCACCCACGGCCTGGACATGTACACCCGGGCCAAGGGGGAGTTCCTGCAGACCTTCCGCGAGGTGGTGCTCGCGCCGCGGGGGCTGAACTACAAGGTGCAGTTCCCGGGGCCGACGGGGGCGAACGCGGTGGAGTCGGCGCTGAAGCTGGCGCGGAAGGTCTCCGGCAAGGAGGCGATGATCAACTTCACCAACGCGTTCCACGGTATGACGCTGGGGGCGTTGTCGGTGACCGGGAACTCGATGAAGCGGGGTGGGGCGGGGATCCCGCTGGTGCACGCCACCCCGATGCCCTATGACAACTACTTCGACGGCAAGGTGCCGGATTTCCTGTGGTTCGAGCGGGTCCTGGAGGACCAGGGCTCGAGCCTGAACGAGCCGGCCGCGGTGATCGTGGAGACGGTGCAGGGCGAGGGTGGGATCAACCCGGCCCGGATCGAGTGGCTGCAGGGGCTCTCGGAGCTGTGCAAGCGGCACGACATCCTGCTGATCGTCGATGACGTGCAGATGGGGGTGGGCCGGACCGGCCCGTTCTTCTCCTTCGAGATCGCCGGGATCGAGCCGGACATCGTGTGCGTCTCCAAGTCGATCTCCGGGTACGGGTTGCCGATGGCGCTGGTGCTGATCAAGCCGGAGTACGACCAGTGGGGCCCGGGGGAGCACAACGGGACCTTCCGGGGCAACAATCCGGCGTTCGTGACCGCGACCGCGGCGCTGCGCGAGTTCTGGACCGACGACGCGCTGGAGAAGTCGACGATCGCCAAGGGCGAGCGGGTCGAGGACGCGTTCAACAAGATCGTCGCCGACACTCGCAGCGCCGAGCTGACGGCCAAGGGCCGTGGCCTGGCGCGCGGGTTGCAGTTCGAGGACACCGAGCTGGCCGACAAGGTGTGTGCCGCGGCGTTCGAGCGCGGGCTGCTGATGGAGACCTCCGGCCCGTCGAGTGAGGTCATGAAGGTTCTCCCGGCGCTGACCACCACCGACGACGAGCTGGAGGAGGGCCTGGCCATCATCGCCGAGTCCGTCCGCAGCGT
>NZ_JAHDTG010000210.1 GCF_018531475.1 Pseudonocardia mahuensis | reverse complement strand
GACCTGGTGATTCTCGGTGGCGGGTCGGGTGGGTACGCCTGCGCGTTGCGTGCGGCGGAGTTGGGCCTGTCGGTGGTGCTGATCGAGAAGGACAAGCTCGGCGGTACGTGTCTGCACCGCGGGTGTATTCCGACCAAGGCGTTGCTGCACGCCGCGGAGGTGGCCGACGCGGCCCGTGAGGGTGACCGGGTCGGGGTGAAGAGCTCGGTCGCCGGGATCGACATGGCCGGGGTGAACGCCTACAAGGACGGCGTGGTCGGGCGGCTCTACAAGGGACTGCAGGGGCTGGTGACGTCCCGCAGGATCGAGCTGGTGAACGGCGCCGGCACGTTCGTCGGGCCCAACGCGGTGCAGGTGGACGGCGAGCGGTATGTCGGCAGGAACGTGGTGCTGGCCACCGGCTCCTACGCGCGCAGCCTGCCGGACCTGGAGATCGGTGGCCGGGTGATCACCTCGGACCAGGCGCTGACCCTCGAGGAGGTGCCGGACCGGGTGGTGGTGCTGGGCGGCGGGGTGATCGGGGTCGAGTTCGCGTCGGTGTGGAAGTCCTTCGGCGCCGAGGTGACCGTGGTCGAGGCGCTGCCCCGACTGGTGCCGAACGAGGACGAGTTCGCCTCCAAGCTGCTGGAGCGCGCGTTCCGCCGCCGCAAGATCGGCTTCAAGACCGGGGTGGGGTTCACCGGCGCCAAGCAGGCCGACGACGGGGTGACCGTGAGCCTGGAGTCCGGCGAGGACATCGAGGCCGATCTGCTGCTGGTCGCCGTCGGGCGCGGCCCGAACACCGCCGGCCACGGCTATGAGGAGGCCGGGGTGAGGATGGACCGCGGTTTCGTGATCACCGACGAGCGGCTGCGCACCAACCTCGGTGGCGTCTACGCGGTCGGTGACATCGTGCCCGGCCTGCAGCTGGCGCACCGCGGGTTCGCCCAGGGCATCTTCGTGGCCGAGGACATCGCCGGGCTGCACCCGCCGGTGCTCGACGAGGCCGGGATCCCCCGGGTCACCTACTGCGAGCCCGAGGTGGCCTCGGTCGGGCTGACCGAGTCTCAGGCCCGGGAGCGCCACGGCGAGATCCAGACCCTGACCTACGACCTGGGCGGCAACGGCAAGTCCCAGATCCTGCGCACCTCCGGCGCGATCAAGCTGATCAAGGCCGGGGCCGAGGGCACCCAGGGCCCCGTCGTCGGCATCCACATGGTCGGCGCCCGGGTCGGCGAACTCATCGGCGAGGCCCAGCTGGTCTACAACTGGG
>NZ_JAHDTG010000209.1 GCF_018531475.1 Pseudonocardia mahuensis | reverse complement strand
CGCTGGCACGGACACGTGGAGAGCCGGATGCGTGGGAACACGCACGTCCGGTTCGGAGGCGCGGGCCGGGGAAACGGACCCATCGAGAGGTGGACACCGCGCCCCGGCCCGACCCCTACAGTGAGCGGCTGAACAGGGAGATCCGGCGCCGCACCGACGTCGTCGGGATTTTTCCCGACCGCGACTCGCTGCTCCGCCTCGTCGGCGCCGTGCTCGCCGAGCAGCACGACGAATGGGCCGAAGGGCGGCGCTACCTCGGCCTCGAGGTCCTCGCCCGCTCCCGCGTCACCGCGGTGCCCGACACCGCTGCGGAGGTGACCTCAACGGACACCATCCCGGCGCTAAGCGCCTGACAGAACGAGAAGATCACGCGGTAGTCGTCACACACCACCCCAGCGGACTTGACCCAAACCGAATGGAGCAAGTTCGACCTTCTCGTGCAGGACGGTGACACTGACCCAGGACGTGTAGGCGGCCGCCGTGCGCTCTACTGACGTCGTGATCGACCGCGAGATCCTGAAGGCTCACCACGCTTTCGTCGCCGGGGACAACGCCTGGCAGCAGCGCGCCCGACTGACTCAGGCGCTGTGGCGCGAACGCCAAGGCCTCCCCGCCGGACTCCATCGCGACATTCCCCTCGGATCCCGCCTCACCCCGGCCGCCGGCGAACCACCGACGTTGGCCAACTACATGTCCGCCCCGGCAAAGCGTCAGGTCGAGTCCGCCGCCGCCGCTCAGCACAACGGGGCGCTCCTCTCCCGGCCGCGGCTCTGGGTCGACCTGCTGTCCAGTCAACCACTCTGCTTCAACCTCTTCGGCCCACTCGCCGAGGACCTCGACCTCGCCACGGCCGCACTGCGACTGCTGTGGCCGCACATCGGCCAGGTCACCGAGATCAAGTTCGAGTGGTCCCCTGGCCGCGGCGACGAGCGCTACACCGGTAACCGTTCCGCCTTCGACGTCTTCGTCGCCTACAGGGGCGACAGCGGCCGCGGCTTCCTCGGCATCGAGGTCAAATGCCACGAGAACCTCCGCGGGACCGTAGCCACAGACCCGAAACAGCGCTATCCGAAGATCGCGGCGGCGCACGGAATCTTCCGCGAGAGCGCGCTGCCGAAGTTGCAGACGCTTCCACTGAGGTGATCTCAACGAGAAGGGGCGCGGCGGTTGCTGCGACACGCACAATTCGGATGATCGGGACAGTCCACGATGGACGTTGGGTCCCCAGGTAGGCAGTTCTCACCACAAGCACTGACCGC
>NZ_JAHDTG010000208.1 GCF_018531475.1 Pseudonocardia mahuensis | reverse complement strand
CTAGTGCCGGGTCAGGCAACCTTCGCCCGCTTGATGATTGAGGCTCGCTTGATGACCTTGCGGAGCCGCGGGTCGGTGCTGTGAGCGTTGCGCCAGGCGATGTAGCGGCGGATCATGCGGGCCTGCTCGCGGTGGGTGGCGTGGTCGGTGCCGTCGAGGGCGAAGTAGCGCAGCGCGGTGAACTGCGGCTCGATCCGGTTGAGCCAGGAGCAGTAGAACGGTGTGTAGGCGATCTCGACGTTGTTCGTCTGTGCCCACTGCCCGACGCGGGAGTCGGTGCGGGTGGACAGGTGCGGGCTGAAGTTGTCGCAGACGATCGCGATGCGTCGCTCGGCCGGATACAGGGAGCGCAGGTAGCGGCAGAAGGCCAGGAACTGGACCCGGCCCTTGCGCCGGGTGAGGTGGCCGTAGAGCTTGTCGCGCGCCAGGTCCAGGCCGGCGAACAGGTGCCGCACGCCGTGCGGGCGGGTGTAGGTCGCGCGCCGCCGGCGTCGGCGCGGGGCAGCCGGATCACCCTTACCGACCGCGCGTGGCGCCCACTGCGTGCCCGAATGCGGTTGCAAGTTCAGCGGCCCGAACTCATCGACGCAGAAGACCACGGTGGGATCGCGGGGGCCGGGCGTGGCGGTGCCGTCGGCGATGGCGTTGGCGTTGGCGATGGCGATGGCGTTGGCGTTGGCGTAGAGCTGCAGCACCCGGGCCGTCTTGGCCTCGTAGTCCGGATCGGTACTGGTCTTCCACGTCTTCACCGCTTGAAAGCTGACGTCCTCGTCACGGAGCAGGGCCCGCAGGCCCTCGTGGGAGATGTCGTCGACCACCCCCTCGGCGACCAGAAAATCGGCCAGCTTGGACAGGCTCCATGTCGAGAACGGCAGATCGTGCTCTTCCGGTCGGCTCAGCGCGATCTTCTTGATCTGCTGGCGTTGGGGCAGGGTGAACTTGGGCGGCCGCCCGCCGGCGTAGCGGGGATAGAGCGAGTCGAACCCGTCGGTGTTGAAGTTGTGCAGGACGTCGCGGACCCGGTCGGGGCTGGTGAACGTGACCTCGGCGATCTTGGCCACCGGCATGCGCTGCGCCGAGAGCAGCACCATCTGCGCCCGCCGCCAGGTCACCACCGACCCAGTCCCGCGGCGCACGATGCGCAGCAGCCGGTTGCCCTCGTCGTTGCTGATCGGCCGAACCTGCACGGGCTGGGCCATCTCGCATCTCCTACGGGGAAGTCAGGATCAGACGAGACGACGGTGACAGCCTCAACGCTCAGCCGGGACCCCCTTCGCCCACGGAACGGGCGAAGGTTGGCAGCCGCGGCACTAG
>NZ_JAHDTG010000207.1 GCF_018531475.1 Pseudonocardia mahuensis | reverse complement strand
AACAGCACCGTGCGGTCGCGACCCGTTACGACAAACTCGCCGTCCGCTACCAGGCCACCGTGCACGTCGCCACGATCAACATCTGGCTCCGTGCCCTCGCCAGCACCACTTCCTAAACACGGCCTAGGGCGTGTCTGACGGATCTTGCCGGACGGGATCGCGGAGCCAGATCTTGATCGAAGCGACGTCGATGGTGCCCTGGAAGACGTACTCACGCTTGTCGGTGCGCATCGCGACCGCGCGGAAGCCCTTGAGCTTGTTGAACGCGCGTTCAGCGGTGTTGCGCTGCTTGTAGGTCTGGGTATCGAACGCAGGCGGCCGACCGCCAGCGGCGCCCTTGGCGACGCGGGTCTTCTGCTGGTCGCTCTTCTCCGGGATCGTCGCCTTGATCCCGCGCCGCCGCAGGTAGGAGCGGATCTTCCGGTTCGAGTACGCCTTGTCCGCCAGCAGCCGACCGGGCCTGGCCCGGGGCCGGCCAGGCCCGGCCCGGCGAATCCGCAGCCGGCCCATCAGCGGCTCGAACGCCAGCGAATCGTGGCGCTGTCCCGCGGTCGTCACCCGGGCCAACGGCCGACACCGGGAATCGGCCAGCAGGTGAATCTTCGTGCTCAACCCGCCACGGGAGCGCCCCAGCCCCTCCCGATCGCCACGTTTCGCCGTCGACGGCGCCGGATTCTTGTCATTCGACCCAGCCCCCCGTGTCACCCGCCGGGGCCGGCGCGGGCGGCGCCTGCCGAACCGGGTCGAGCAGCGCCGGTGTCAACCTCTCCACCGGGATGTCGCGGGGCGGCGCGTGGCGCGCACCCGCAGCATGCTGATGCCCTCGGACCACCGTCGCGTCGGATCCGACCACCCACTCCGAGCCCTCGCCCACGTCACAGCCGACCCGCAGCCCATCCAGGATCATCGCCCACGTCCCATCGCCTGACCAGCGGCGATGGCGGGAGTACACCGTCTTCCAGTTCCCGTAGCACGCCGGTAGATCTCGCCACGGTGCACCGGTTCGGGTCCGCCACAACACCCCGTTGATCATCTGCCGGTGATCGGCCCACCGCCCACCCCGACACGGCGTGCGGTCCGGCAGCAACGGCTCGAGCCGCTCCCACTCCGCATCGGTCAGATCATGACGATCAAGCACCAGCGAGAGCTACCGCACCCGAACATCAAGATCCAGCAGACACGCCCTAGCGGAACGGCGCACTGACCGATGTGCATCTACTCCCACATCCTTAGAACGTCCGGCAAATGAGGATCAGCGGAGTCGGCGGGTGGTCGGCCTGGTGGGCCAGCGGTAGAGACTGCGGGCCCGGTTGATCAGACGGCGGATCACGGTGAGCGTGGCGGCGAGGTTGAGG
>NZ_JAHDTG010000206.1 GCF_018531475.1 Pseudonocardia mahuensis | reverse complement strand
CCGCTGATGATCGTGCTGTCCGGCATCGTCGTCGGCGCCTTCTTCACCGCGCTGGTGTCGTTGCTGACCTATCTGGCCGACCCCTACGACGAGCTGCAGTCGATCGTCTTCTGGCTGCTGGGCAGCCTGGCCACCGCCACCTACGCCAAGGTCGCCGTCGCCGGGGTGCCCGCCGTGGCCGGGGTGCTCCTCATCCTCGCGCTGCGGTGGCGGATCAACGTGCTCTCCCTCGGCGACGAGGACGCCACGACGCTCGGGCTCCGCCCAGGGCCGACACGCTGGCTGCTGCTGACCACCGTGGCCGCCGTCGTCGCCGGGGCCGTCGCGGTCAGCGGCGTGATCGGCTGGGTCGGGCTGGTGGTGCCGCACCTGGCCCGGCTGTGGGTCGGGCCCGACCACCGGGTGCTGCTGCCGGCGACGGTCCTGATCGGTGCCACCTACCTCACCGTGATCGACACGCTGACCCGCACCATCGGGGCCGCCGAGATCCCCCTCGGGGTGCTCACCGCGGTGATCGGGGCGCCCGTCTTCCTGATCCTGCTGCACCGCAGCCGCCGCCGGATGTGGGCCGATGCTTGAGCTCGAGGACCTCGGATTCGCCCACCCCGGCGGCGACTGGCTGTTCCGCGGGGTCCGGCACCGCCTGCGCGCCGGGGAGATCACGACGGTGCTCGGCCCGAACGGGCGGGGCAAGACCACACTGCTGCGCTGCATCGTCGGGCTGACCGCTCCCACCCGGGGCCGGGTGCGCAGCCACGGGCCGATCGGGTTCGTCCCGCAGAGCCACCAGACGACGTTCGCCTTCCGCGTCCTCGACATGGTGCTGATGGGACGGGCCCGGCACCTGAGGCCCTTCGCCTCGCCCGGGCGCCACGATCGGCGGATCGCGCTGGCCGCCCTCGACCGGGTCGGGCTCATCCATCTCGCCGAACGCGACTACCCCACCCTCAGCGGCGGCGAGCGCCAGCTCGTTCTCATCGCCCGGGCGATCGCCGCCGACGGTCGGGTACTGGTGCTGGACGAACCGGCCTCGGCGCTGGACCTGCGCAACCAGGGCCGGGTGCTGCACCTGCTCCGCGGCCTCGCCGACGACGGGATGGCGGTCCTGCTGACCACCCACCATCCCGACCACGCCGTGGAGATCGCCGACACCGCGATGCTGATGTTCTCCGCGGACGACGTGCGCGTCGGGCCCGCGCCCGACCTGCTCACCGAGGACGCGGTGGGGGCGCTGTACGGGGTGCGGGCCCGCACCCTCACCTTCGACGACGGCGGCCTCGCCCGCACGGTGATCGTCACCCGGCACGACCCGCCGGAGCCCGGATCGTCCAACCGCCCCGTCCCCGGAAGTCGGCCCCCGGTCGACACCGGCAGCGCCCGA
>NZ_JAHDTG010000205.1 GCF_018531475.1 Pseudonocardia mahuensis | reverse complement strand
TCCTCGTCGGGCTCGGCGAGGGTCACGTCATCGACCTCGGCGCCGCTCCCGGGGACCACGAGCCGCAGGAGGGCGGCGCCGATCGCGTCGACCAGGGCGGGGACGGTGATCATCAGCGCGGACGGGCGGCGCGGCCTGGCTGCATGAGCACAGTGTGCCGCCGATTGTGCCCGCTCCACTATCAGCACCCACCGGATTGTCACGAGCGCACGGAGACAGCCCGATGCCGGAGCATCAGGATCGGCGTATCCCCGCACATCCGGAAGGAACCCGCGATGGTCGAGCTCGGCGCAGCGCGCCCCCCTGAACGTGTCGCCGTGATCGGCGCCGGCATGGTGGGTCTGGCCACCGCCTGGTTCCTCCAGGAACGCGGTGTGTCGGTGACGATCCTGGATCGCAAGGGGGTCGCCGCGGGGTCGTCCTGGGGCAACGCCGGGTGGCTGACCCCCGGTATCGCCACGCCGCTGCCGGAGCCGGCGGTGCTGCGCTACGGGGTGCGCGCGGTGCTCAGCCCGTCGTCCCCGGTCTATGTGCCGCCGAGCGCCAACCCCCGGCTGATCAGATTCATGGCCGGCTTCGCCCGGCACAGCACAGCCGCCCGCTGGAAGACGGCGATGGGGGCCCTGGTCCCCATCAACCGGCGCGCGCTCGGGGGCTTCGACGCGCTGGCCGAGGGGGGCGTGACCGGCCAGACCATCGAGGCCAAGTCCTTCCTCGCGGCGTACCGTACCGAGGCCGAGCGGACGGTGCTGCTCGAGGAGATCGAGCACATCCACGCCGCGGGTCAGGGCATCGAGTTCGACGTGCTCACCGGCGGGGAGGCGCGAGAGATCGAGCCGTCGCTGTCCGACGAGGTCGGGTCCGCGATCCGGCTCCACGGTCAGCGCTTCATCGATCCCGGCAGTTACGTGCATCTGCTCGCCGAATCCGTGCGCAGCCGTGGCGGTGAGGTTCGCGAAGGCGTGGCGGTCACCGGGATCCGCGACCGGGCAGGGGCCGTCGAGGTCGAGCTGGCCGCAGGTGTGGCCGAGTCCTTCGACGCGGTGGTGATCGCCACGGGGGCGTGGCTGGGTGATCTCGCCCGGCAGTTCGGCGTCCGCACCATCGTCCAGGCCGGTCGCGGCTACAGCTTCAGCATCCCGATCGAGCATGTCCCCGCCGGCCCGGTCTACTTCCCCGCCCAGCGGGTGGCCTGCACGCCGCTCGGGGACCGCCTCCGCGTAGCCGGGATGATGGAGTTCCGCGCTCCGGAGGCGCCCCTCGATCCCCGGCGGATCCGCGCGATCGTCGAGGCGGCTCGCCCGCTGCTGCGCGGCGCCGACCTCGACGCCCGGACGGACGAGTGGGTCGGATCTCGCCCCTGCACGCACGACGGACTGCCGCTGATCGGC
>NZ_JAHDTG010000001.1 GCF_018531475.1 Pseudonocardia mahuensis | reverse complement strand
CGGGCGCCGGGTGGCCCGCGCGGCGGGCTCCGGGGGCACCGCCGGCGCTCCGCGACCGCCCCGAACGGGGCCATGCGCGGCGGGCGACCCGGGCCGGGCCACGGGGTCCTCGGGTTCACGCAGCCAGGGAAGGGCGTCGGCGAGCCGGGCGTCGCCGTCGGACTGCGCCGAAGCGCGCCGGGCCTGACGCGCCGCGAACCGGTGGGCGGCGGTGCAGTACCGACGCTCAGGACGGCCGGGGACGGTCTCGATCACCACCTCGCAGCCGCGCAGGGCGCACCGTCTCGAGCTCTCGTCCACCACCGCGACCCCCATCGCCCGGTCGACGGCATGCTCGCCACTGCGCGCCGCCAGGTCACCGCGGCGCCGGCACGCACCCCACCGCCGTGGCTCCCAAAAGGACTTCTTGATCTTTCGGCAGGGAACGCTACTCGGACGAATCGGTCGTTGTCACTGCTCCAACAGGAGCGGAAACCGCAGGTCAGCGTGACACTGCGTCAACATTCACGCCTCGTTCGGGGCCGGTACGGCCCGCGGCCGACGGCGCCGCCCACCCCGGAAGGGAGTGGGCGGCGCGGAAGGCGGGCGACGCGACGATCAGTACGTCGGCAGCGAGGGGTCGACCTGCTTGGCCCAGGCCAGCACGCCGCCGCCGACGTGCACGGCGTCACCGAAGCCGGCCTTGTGCAGCGCGGCGAGCGCCTCCGCCGAGCGGCCCCCGGACTTGCAGTGCAGCACGACGGGCCTGTCCTGCGGGATCTCCGACAACGCCTCTCCCGACAGGATGCGGTCCTTGGGGATCAGCGTGGCGCCGGGGATGCTGACGATCTCGTACTCGTGCGGCTCGCGGACGTCGATCAACGCGAAGTCCTTGCCCGCGTCCATCATCTCCTTGAGCTCCGTGGCCGTGATCGTGTGACCGGCGGCCGCGGACTGCGCGTCGTCGGACACCACACCGCAGAACGCGTCGTAGTCGATGAGGCCGGTGATCGGCTTCGACTCCGGGTCCTTGCGGATCTTGATGGTCCGGTAGCTCATCTCCAGGGCGTCGTACACCATCAGCCGGCCCAGCAGCGGCTCGCCGATCCCGGTGATCAGCTTGATCGCCTCGTTCACCATGATCGAGCCGATCGACGCACACAGCACACCAAGGACGCCACCCTCGGCGCACGACGGCACCATCCCGGGCGGCGGCGGCTCGGGGTAGAGGTCGCGGTAGTTCAGGCCCTGTCCGTTGGGTGCGTCCTCCCAGAACACCGATGCCTGGCCCTCGAACCGGAAGATCGAGCCCCAGACGTAGGGCTTGCCGAGCAGCACCGCGGCGTCGTTCACCAGGTAGCGCGTGGCGAAGTTGTCCGTGCCGTCCAGGATGAGGTCGTAGTCCCGGAAGACCTCGAGCACGTTCGAGCTGTCCAGCCGCAGCTGGTGCAGCCGAACGTCGACGAACGGGTTGGCCTCCTGGATGGAGTCGCGCGCCGACTCGGCCTTGGGCCGGTCGATGTCCGACTGGCCGTGGATGATCTGGCGCTGCAGGTTCGACTCGTCGACGACGTCGAACTCGACGATGCCCAGCGTTCCCACGCCCGCCGCGGCCAGGTACAGCAGCGCCGGCGAGCCGAGCCCACCCGCGCCGACGACGAGCACCTTGGCGTTCTTCAGCCGCTTCTGCCCGTCCATCCCGACGTCCGGGATGATCAGGTGACGGCTGTAGCGGGCGACCTCGTCCTTGGTCAGTTCGGCGGCCGGCTCCACGAGCGGCGGTAGCGCCATGTCGATGCTCCTCGAATTGCGTGTGCGTCCGTATCGCGCAACACCGTCGTCAGGCAGGATCTTCCCACTCGCCACGCTCGACCGCTCCCCACATTCCGGCCACGGCCCTGGCCACCGTCTCCGGTGCCTCGATCTGGGCGATGTGCCCGACCCCGGGCAGCATCAGCAGTTTTCCGCGGCGCAGCGAGCGCACCGTCCGGACGGCCAGCCGGGGCGAGACGAGCCGGTCCCGGTCACCCCAGACCACGAGTGTGGGCACACTCACCCGGGCCGCCGTCGCCCACAGGCCACGGCCGGCCCAGCTGGTGAACATCCCGAGGGCGGTGCGCTCCAGCGCTTCGCCCGCCCATGGCTGCCGGCCGCGGGCGACGATCTCCTCGGCGGCCTCGGCGAGCCGGTGCTCGGGGGCGAGTGACGGGTCGCCGAAGCAGAGCCGCACGACCTGCTCGGCGCGGATCCGCGGGCTCGCGGCGGCGAGCTGGGCCCGGGCCCGGCGACCCAGGCCGGGGACCATGGCCAGCGCCATGCGCGGATCCGACATCCGTCGCGGATCGGGGCGGCGGTCGGGCATCGCGGGCGAGACCAGGGTGAGCGTGCGCACCAGCTCCGGGCGCCGGGCGGCGACGGCCAGCGCGATCGCCCCACCCAGGGAGTTGCCCAGCAGGTGCACCCGACGGCCCCGGCCGGCCAGGAAGCACAGCAGGGCGTCGGCGTGCGCGGCGGGCGAGTAGTCGCGCGAGGGCAGGGGCCGGGACAGCCCGAACCCGGGCAGGTCCACGGCGGTGCCGGCGGCCCGCGGGGCAAGCACCCCGGCCAGATCGGTCCAGTTGGTGGCCGAACCGGACAGCCCGTGCACGTAGACGGCCGGCACGTCGTCGGGGCCCGGGGTCTCGCGGACGTGCAGGGTCACTCCGCCCGCGGTGACCTCGCGGCCGGGCCACGGCCGCCAGTGTTCGTGGCGTTGCGCCAGCGACCCGGAGTCGGCAAGCGGCACGGTGCCCGGCGCCGGGATGGCCGGGGAGTTGACGAGACGCAACGCGGCGAGGGACACGACATGACGTTTACACCGATCGGGGGCCGGGCGGCCACCACGGGTAACGATCCCCTCATCGAGGCAGGTACCCCCCTGGAGTATCTTGACCGTGCCGGGCGGGGACAGTGATCACGTCCGGCCCACCGGGGCCATCGATCCACCACCGGGCGCGTTGTACCGGGTGGGGTCGGCGACGCGGGAAGGGGATGGCGCGATGAACACGGCGATCCGGCTGACCGGGTACGCGACGACACTCGCCCTGGTGTTCGGCGCGGCGTGGGGGATCGGCTCGGCCGCCGGCCCCGCGGTCGCCCCCGCCGGGGCGGCAACGACCGGCGCCGGGGGCACGGGCCACGGCGCCACCTCTCCCGACGGCCACGCCCACGGTACGGGTTCCGAGCCGTCACTCGGCCTGGCGTCCACCCAGGCCGGCTACACCTTCGTCCCGGAGAACACGTCCTTCGAGGTCGGCCGGACCGCCGAGTTCGCCTTCCGCATCACCGGCTCCGACGGCGACCCGGTGACCGAGTTCGACGTCGAGCACGACAAGGAACTGCACCTCGTGGTGATCCGCCGCGACGCGGCCGGCTTCCAGCACCTGCACCCCACCCTCGGGCCCGACGGGGTCTGGCGGACCCCGCTCACGCTGCCCGGCGGCGGCGTTTGGCGTGCGTACGCCGACTTCGTCCCGACCGGCGGCCCGGCCCTCACGCTGGGCACCGACCTGTTCGTGCCCGGCGGGTTCGTCCCGTTCACGCACGCACTCTCGCGGGTCGCGGAGGTCGACGGCTACCAGGTCCGGCTCGACGGCGCCCTCACCACGGACGGCCCGGCGCGCGTCTTCGCCACGATCAGCCGCGACGGCGCCCCGGTCACCGACCTGGAGCCCTACCTCGGCGCGTTCGGGCACCTGGTCGCACTGCGCCAGGGGGACCTGGCCTACCTGCACGTGCACCCCGACGCCGCGATGCCGGCGCCCACCGACCGGTCGGGCCCGGGGATCGCGTTCACCGCCGAGATCCCTTCCGCCGGGGGCTACCGGCTCTTCCTCGACTTCTCCCACGGCGGCACCGTGCACACCGCCGAGTTCACCGTGTCCGCGCCGGAAGGGACGCAGCGATGAGCACCCTGACCCCGGCCGAGACCGCGGGAGAGACCTCGGAGACCTCCGCAGCCGCGCCCGAGCGCCGGCTCGAACTGCTGATCGGCGGCATGACCTGCGCGTCCTGCGCGAACCGCGTCGAGCGCAAGCTCAACAAGATGGACGGGGTCAGCGCCTCGGTCAACTACGCCACCGAGAAGGCCCGGGTCAGCTTCCCGCACGACCTGGACCCGGCGGCACTCGTCGCGCAGGTCGAGGCCGCCGGCTACACCGCCGAGCTGCCCGCGCCACCGCCCGGACCCGGCGAACCCGCCGGCGAACCCGCCCAGCCGCACGACCCGGTCGGTCCGCTGCGCCGGCGCGTGATCGTCAGCGCGGCGCTCGCCGTGCCGGTGATCGTGTTGGCGATGGCCCCGGCACTGCAGTTCACCTACTGGCAGTGGATCTCGCTGACGCTCGCCGCACCCGTCGTCGTCTGGGGGGCGTGGCCGTTCCACCGCGCGGCGTGGACGAACCTGCGCCACGGCGCGGCGACGATGGACACGCTCGTCTCGATGGGCACCCTCGCGGCGCTGGCCTGGTCGCTCTACGCGCTGTTGTTCGGCACCGCGGGCATCCCCGGAACGGTCCACCCGTTCGCGTTCACGGTGTCACCCAGCGACGGTGCCGGCAACATCTACCTCGAGGTTGCGGCGGGGGTGACGCTGTTCATCCTGGTCGGGCGGTACTTCGAGGCCCGGTCCAAGCGCGCGGCCGGCGCGGCGCTGCGGGCGCTGCTGGAGCTGGGCGCCAAGGACGTGGCGGTGCTGCGGGACGGAGCCGAGACCCGCATCCCGGTCGAGTCGCTGACCGTGGGCGACCGGTTCGTCGTCCGGCCCGGGGAGAAGATCGCCACCGACGGCGTCGTCGAGACCGGCACGTCCGCGGTCGACGTCTCGATGATCACCGGTGAGTCGGTGCCCGCCGAGGTCGAGCCGGGCGACGCGGTGGTCGGCGGTTGCGTCAACGCGGGCGGGCGGCTCGTCGTGCGCGCGACGCGGGTCGGAGCCGACACCCAGCTGGCCCGGATGGCCCAGCTCGTGGAGGACGCGCAGAGTGGTAAGGCCGCCGTGCAGCGGCTGGCCGACCGGGTCTCCGCGGTGTTCGTCCCGATCGTCATCGCCCTCGCCGTGGGCACCCTCGGCTTCTGGCTCGGCTCCGGCGCAGGCGCAGCGGCGGCGTTCACCGCCGCGGTGGCCGTGCTGATCATCGCCTGCCCGTGCGCGCTCGGGCTGGCGACGCCGACCGCGCTGCTCGTCGGGACCGGACGCGGCGCGCAGCTGGGCGTGCTGATCAAGGGCGCGGAGGTGCTGGAGTCCACCCGGCGCATCGACACCGTCGTGCTGGACAAGACCGGCACGGTGACGACCGGCGCGATGGAGCTGCTCGCGGTACACCCGGCCGACGGGGTCGACACCGACGAGGCGCTCCGGCTGGCCGGTGCGGTGGAGCACGGCTCCGAACACCCCATCGCCCGGGCGATCGCCGCGGCGGCCACCGCGAAGCTCGGCGAGCTGCCGGACGTCGCGGAGTTCGACAACCACGCCGGACTCGGCGTGCAGGGCGTGGTCGCCGACGTGGTGGACGGGCCGCAGAGCAGCCCGGTGGACGGCACGGTCATCGCGCACGCCGTCCTCGTCGGGCGGCCCGCGTTCCTGGCCGAGCACGGAATCGAGCTGCCCCCGTCCCTGGTGACCGCCCGCGAGCAGGCCGAGCGCGACGGCCGGACCGCCATCGTCGTCAGCTGGGACGGCGTCGCCCGCGCCGTCCTCGTCGTTGCCGACGCGATCAAGCCGACCAGCGCCGAGGCCGTCCGCAGGCTTCGCGAGCTGGGCCTCACCCCGATGCTGCTGACGGGCGACAACCAGGCCGCGGCCCGCGCGGTCGGCGCCCGGATCGGGATCGAGCCCGACGCGGTCATCGCCGACGTGCTGCCCGAGGACAAGGTCGCCGTGGTGCAGCGGCTGCAGGGCGAGGGACGGGTCGTAGCGATGGTCGGCGACGGGGTCAACGACGCCACCGCCCTGGCCACCGCCGATCTCGGCCTCGCCATGGGGACCGGCACCGACGTCGCCATCGAGGCGAGCGACCTGACGCTGGTCCGCGGCGACCTGCTCGCGGCGGTCGACGCGATCCGGCTCGCGCGGCGCACCCTGGGCACGATCAAGGGCAACCTGTTCTGGGCGTTCGCCTACAACGTGGCCGCGCTGCCGCTGGCCGCCGCCGGGCTGCTGAACCCGATGATCGCGGGTGCGGCGATGGCGTTCAGCTCTGTGTTCGTGGTGACCAACAGCCTGCGGCTGCGCCGGTTCCACAGCGCCGTCCGCGAGTCGCGGTAATCCCGCGCGCGAGTCGCGGTGGTTCCGTGCGCGAGTCGGGAGGAATCCGGGTGCGAGTCGGAGGAATCCGGGGCGAGCCGGTGTCGGTGCGTACCTGCATCGCGGTGAATCCGTGCACCACTCGGGCCGTCAGCGCCCCGATCGGGCTACTCGCGGGTAGGGTGTGGCCACGCACGATGCGCGTTCAGGAGGCGGGATGACTGAAACCACGACCCCGGTCCAACGGGGCGCACGCCTCTCCCGCAGCGCACGGCGGGCGCAGCTGCTGGTCGCCGCTCGCGATGTGTTCGCGGCGCAGGGCTACCACGCGGCTGCGATGGACGACATCGCCGAGAAGGCCGGGGTCAGCAAGCCGGTGCTCTACCAGCACTTCCCGGGCAAGCTGGAGCTCTACCGCGCGCTGCTCACGACCTACGCCGACGAGCTGGTCGGCCGGGTGCAAGCCGCGATCAGCCGCACCGCGGACAACCGGGAACGGGTGCACGCCGCCGTCGCAGCGTACTTCGACTTCGTCGCCGGCGAGGGACACGCCTACCGGCTGGTGTTCGAGTCCGACCTGCGCAGCGAGCCGGAAGCCGCGGCCGTCGTCGACCGTGCGCTGACCAAGTGCATCGACGCCGTCGCCGATGTCGTGACCAAGGACGCCGGGCTCGACGCGCCGCGCGCCCGACTGCTCGCGGTCGGGCTGGTCGGGCTGAGTCAGGTCGCCGCGCAGTACTGGCTCGACTCAGACCAGTCGGTGCCCCGCGACGAGGCCGTCGACCTGATGTCCGCGCTCGCCTGGCGTGGGCTGGCCGGCTTCCCGCTGATCCACGAGTGAGCCCCGCTCCACGTGCAGCAGCCTCGCCGTCGTCCTCCGGGCCGGGGGACGACGGCGAGGCTGCTGGATACGGGTACGGGCAGGACGGTCAGCGGGCGGCGGACACCGTGGCGGTGCGCACCAGCACCTCCAGCCGGGCCCCGACGCCGGCCGGCCGCTCCACCGGGAGCATGTGACCGGCCTCCGGGAAGATCGTCAGCGATGCCGTGGGCAGCGCCGCGGCGATCCGCCGTGACGCCCGGACCGGGGTGAGCCGGTCGCGCGAGCCCGCCAGCACCACCGTCGGGATCTCGGCGAACACGGCCAGCGCGGCGTCGCGCTCGTGCGCCTCGAGCGTCGGCCGGAACCCCGACAGCGTGGCCGGTCGGCAGCCCGCCACGCACTGCGCGGTGATGCGCAGCGCCTCCCGGTCCGCGCCCGGCCCGAGCAGCAGCCAGCGCATCCCGGGGTGGAGCAGCCCCGGCCGCCGGCTGAGCATCTGGCGGCGCGCCCACCAGCGCGATCCGTAGAGCCGTGCCTCTGCCCGCTGCACCGCGGCGAGCGGCGCCGGCGCCAGGCCGAGGAAACCCTCGGTGGTCCCGCCGCTGGCGGTGGCCACCAGCGCCACCCCGCAGACGCGGCGGGCCACCAGATCCGGGTGCCGCTCGGCCAGCGCCATGAGCGTCATGCCGCCCATGGAGTGCCCGCCGAGCACGAGCGGGCCGTCCGGGGCGATCTGGTCGATCAGCTCGGCGAGGTCGTCGGCCAGCTGCTCCAGCGTCATCGAGGCGGGATCCACGGCGTCGGAGCGACCGTGGCCGCGGTGGTCGTAGCGGACCACCCGCGGGCCCGCGCCACCGGCCGTCAGCCGCGTCGCGACCGGGCCCCAGCTGCGCGAGTCCAACGTCCAGCCGTGGGCGAGCACCACCGTGACGGGGACGTCACCCGGGCCGTCGACCTCGACGTGCAGCCGGACCCCGTCGGCGACCCGGACCCCGTTGTCCATCGCGACCATCAGAGCTGCTGGTTCGGCCCTGCGAGCAGGCCTCACGCCAGGTGCGCCTTCCGCCAGAAGATCTCGCTCGGCCCGCCGATGATCCCCTGCTCCCGCAGGAACGGCACCAGCTTGCGGGCCGACCAGCGCAGCGTCTCCTGGTAGTTCGGGTTGGCCAGTGCGGCCTTGCGCCCGACCTTGGGGTCGATCCCGACGCTGCGGTAGACCTCGGGGTGGATCAGGTTGCGGGCCACGATGTACGCGATCCGGCCGGACAGGTAGCGCGCGATGGAGCGCTGCGCCGCGTTGGTCTTCGGCATGATCCGCATGAGCTCCTCGCGGGCGTAGCGGACGTGCCGGGCCTCCTCGGTCACATGGATCTTGTTGACCATGCGGGTCAGCGGCTGGACGCGCTCGTCGCGCATCGTCTCGCGCTGCAGCTGGTCGAGGATCTCCTCGACGAACAGCGTCCCGGCGAACATCGCCGGCCCGTAGCCGATCGTCTTGAACAACCGGCCCAGCTCGTGGGTGATCCGGCCCGGGGCGTAGTCCGGCACCCCGTAGCGCTCGGTCATCTTCGCGAACATGATCGAGTGCCGGCACTCGTCGGCGATCTCGACCAGCGCGTACTGGATGTGCTGGCGGCGCGGGTCGCGGTCGTAGGCGTAGCGCAGCAGCATCTGCATGAGGATCATCTCGAACCACAGCCCGATACGGGCGATGCTGCACACCTCGTGGATGGACAGCGTGCGGCGCTGCTCCTCGGTGAGCTGGTCCCACAGCTCGGTGCCGTAGAGCGAGACGCGCTCGGGGGTGAGGCCCCAGCCGTCGGTCAGTGGGGCGTCCCAGTCGATGTCGATGCTGGGCTCGTAGGAGTGGTCCAGCGACGAGCGGAGCAGCCGCTCAGCCGTGGCCTCCCGGTCGTTGACGGTCTTGACACTCACGACGCGCTCCTCTCCGTGGCGGTGGTGGACTGCACAGTGGTGACGGCGGGGACACTGCGGCCGGTCAGCCGGCGGACGAGCCCGGCGGCGATCGGCGAGCTGTCGAAGTGCCCGCTCGCGGCCTGCTTACGGAGCCGGCGGACGACGCCGGCGCCGACGATCCCCGGCAGGTGCCGGCCGGCCCACAGCTCGATCTGCCCGGCGCGGGTGCCCGCGGTGTCGCGGGGTGGCTTCGCTGCGGTGAGCACGCCCAGCACGGTGCCGACGATGTCGTCGACCTCCTCGCGGCGGACCTGCCCCTCCAGCGCCAGGCCGACCTCGCGGCCGGCGTCGTGGATCGGGGTCCGCACGTAACCGGGGTAGACCGTGCTGACGTGCAGCTCGGTGCCGTACTCCAGGCGCAGCGCGTCGGCGTAGGCGGTCATCCCGCGCTTGGCCACGCTGTAGGCCGAGACGAACGGCAGCGTCACGTACGCGAGCTCACTGGAGACGAAGACGACCCGGCCCTTCGCGCCGCGCCCGGCGCGCGAGGCCTGCAGCGCGGGCAGCGCGGCGGCGGTGACCCGCCAGGCGCCGAGCAGGTTGACGTCGATGACCTTGAAGGCGTCGGGGTGCAGCGGGCCGCCGGCGTCGTTGGGGATGCCGATGCCCGCGTAGTGCACGACCGCGTCCAGCCCGCCGAGCCGCTCGACGGCCTCGGCGACAGCGGCGTCGACAGCGGCGTCGTCGGTGATGTCGCAGGCGATCACGTGATCACCCGCGACCCGGTCCAGGCCCACCACCTGCACACCCTGCTCCCGCAGCCGGGTCACGGTCGGTGCCCCGAAGCCACCGGCGGCACCGGTGACGAGCACCCGGCTCCCGGTGGCGATCGAGCCCGTCTGGGTCATCGTCGGCCCCTCTCGAAGCTTGCTGTTACCAGCGGTAACTGTTACCACTGGTAACGTGCCCTACGACACGCCGCCTGTCAAGCGGAGCGCCACCAAGACCGCGCGGGAGGTGCGGCGTGCCGAACGCCGCACGGAGATGGTCGCCGCCGCGATGGAGGCCATCCGCCGGCACGGGTCGGGGGTCTCCGTCGCCGACATGGCCGCCGAGGCCGGAATCACCAAGCCCGTCCTCTATCGGCACTTCACCGACCGCGCCGACCTGCAACGGGCCGTCGGTGAGGAGGCCGCAGGTCTGCTCCTGGCGCGCATCGCCCCCGTGCTGACCGAGGACCGCGAGCCCGCCGACCACATCCGGGCGATGGTCGACGCGTTCCTCGCCGGGATCGAGGACGAGCCCGAACTCTGGCGGTTCGTCGTGCACAACCCGGCCGAGCGCGGCGCAGGCGCCGAGGTCGTCGACGACGCCCGCGAGCAGATCGCCCGCCTGCTCGCGACCCTGCTCGGCGAGCGGCTGCGTGCCGCCGGGCTGGACTCAGGGGGCGCCGAGGCCTGGGCGCACGGCCTCGTGGGCATGGTGCAGAGTGCCGGAGACTGGTGGCTCGAACGGCGCACGATGACCCGCAGCGCGCTCACCGACTACCTGACGACCCTCATCTGGGGCGGGGTGGCCGGGGTACTCGGCGACACCGGCGCGGGGCAGCCCGGGCAGGAGCCGGGTGGACCGCTCCGGCTCATCCCCACGCCCGACCAGCCCGCCGGCGAGACGGCACGAGCACGGGAGACCGACCATGGCTGACCAGCATGATCACGAACACGACGAGGGCTACACCGGCCCGGCCACCCTGACCGTCGACGGCCGGGACGTGCCGGTGCGGGTCCGGCTCGACGCCCGACACGAGCCGCAGGACGGGCGGGTGCACTGGTTCGGCCGGGTCGAGGCCGAGCAGCAGCTCGCCGACCTGCTGAGCACCGGGGCCGGCCGGACCGCGGCAGTGCATCTGCGTACGCCGACGGGCCGGGCGGACGCGCGCATCGGCGACGTCGACCCCTGGGGTCGCTACCGGGTCACCGGCGTGGGCACCCCGCCGTTCACCCGAGCCGACCCGCCACTGGACGACTGACCCCGCACACGGCGAAGGCCCGGCCGGCGGACGCCGGCCGGGCCTCGAAGCCGCGAGGTCGAGAACCCGGGGTCAGGAACCGACGGCGAAGCCGACCTTGCGGACGTCGGCAGGCGCGATCTCGATGTAGGAGATGCGGGCGGAGGGCACCACGTAGCGGCGCCCCTTCTCGTCGGACAGGCTCAGCAGGCCGCCGTCGGCCTTCAGCGCCTCGCGCACCAGCGCCTCGACCTCGTCCGGCGTCTGGTCGCTGGACACCACGAGCTCCCGCGGGCTCTCCGCGATGCCGATCTTGACCTCCACCGGGGACCTCCTGGTCACGAAGTGTGTGTGGGGACGGACCCAAGGCTAGTCCAGCCGGAGCGGCGAGGGCGCCGGGAGGGCGTCCGCCGAGCGCGAACGGGTCGGTGGATGCCGCACCGCCTCACGCCAACCCGAGGCTCGCCATCCGCTTGCCGTGGTTGGACTGCAGTCGCTTGATCAGCGTGGCGATGCCCATCAGGTCGCCGGATCCGCGCACGATGAACTCCGCCAGCTCGTCGCGTTCGGCCACGATGTGCTGGGCCTGGGTGACGGCCTCCCCGAGCAGCCGGCGGCCCCACAGCGCGAGCCTGTCCCGGACCTGCCGGTTCGCTTCGCACGCGGCGCGGACCTCCCGCTCGGCGAACGCGCTGTGCCCGGTGTCGGCCAGCACCTGCCGCACCAGCTCGCCTGTGGACTCGTCCACCCAGCCGGCGACCTCACGGTAGAAGTCGGCGGCGAGCCCGTCGCCCACATAGGCCTTGACCAGTGACTCGAGCCAGCTGCGCGGTGCCGTCGAGGCGTGGTAGGAGTCGAGCGGGCCGACGAACGGCGCCATCGCCTCCTCCACCGGCACACCGAGCCCCCGCAGGTGGTCCTCCAGCAGCCGGAAGTGGCCGATCTCGGCGGCCGCCATGGCCGACAGCTGGGCCCGCCCGCTCAGCGTGGGCGCGGTGCGGGCGTCCTCCGCCAGCCGGTCGAACGCCGACAACTCGCCGTAGGCGAGCACCCCGAGCAGATCGATCGTCGCCCGCGCCGGCACCTCGCTCGCAGCATCGGCGACATCCCCTCCGACACCCGCGTCACCCACCATGGCGGCGAGCCTAGTGTCCGGATCGGCGGTCACCGCCAGTGCCGACCCGGCAGCGGCGGACGTCACCCGACCCGCCGACACAGGCGGACTCCCCGCCGGGCACCCGGAGCGGGTACCATGTGACTCAGCGCAGCGCCTTCGAGCATGATCCGTGGCGCGCGCACACTACCGGCGGAGCCGGCTCGACAACTCGCGGAGCCGACCCGCAACGACCTGGTGCGTGCAGCGCCTTGTCGGCTCTCCCGCCTGAGCGTGCCCAACGCCGGTGGTCGACGAGCCGATCCCGGGCTCCTGTGCGCGGAGAGAGGCGATCATCCTGTCCGTCCAGAACGACACCCAGCCCGACAACAACGATTCCGCGGATTCCGCCGAGCAGGTCCCCGGCAGCCCCGCTGCCTCGGCGGCCGACTCCCCCGAGACGACCGGCGCCGACGACGGCCTCGAGGAGGCCCACCCGCTGCAGGCCGGCGCACCGGTGACCCCGGACTCCCCGACCTTCGCCGAACTCGGCGTCCGCCCCGAGATCGTCCGCGCACTGGCCGAGGCCGGCATCGAGCGCACCTTCGCGATCCAGGAGCTGACCCTGCCGCTGGCCCTGGCCGGCGAGGACGTCATCGGCCAGGCCCGCACCGGTACCGGCAAGACGCTCGGCTTCGGGGTGCCGCTGCTACAGCGGCTGACCCCGCCGTCCGAGCGGGCCGCCGCCGACGCCGTCGGGGAGACCGCCGACCGCAGCAAGGACGTGCCGCAGGCGCTGGTCGTGGTTCCCACCCGCGAGCTCTGCGTGCAGGTGGCGAAGGACATCGCCGACGCCGGCAAGCACCTCGGCGCACGGGTCGTCGCGATCTACGGCGGCCGGGCCTACGAACCGCAGCTCGCCGCGCTGCGCAGGGGGGTCGACGTCGTCGTCGGCACCCCGGGCCGGCTGCTCGACCTCGCCGAGCAGCGCCACCTGGTGCTGGGCCGCGTGCAGGCCCTGGTGCTCGACGAGGCCGACGAGATGCTCGACCTGGGCTTCCTGCCCGACGTCGAACGCATCCTGCGGATGCTGCCCGAGCAGCGCCACACGATGCTGTTCTCGGCCACGATGCCCGGCCCGATCATCCAGCTGTCGCGGGCGTTCCTGAACCGTCCGACGCACATCCGGGCGGAGGAGGCCGACCAGGGCTCCATCCACGAGCGCACCCGCCAACTCGTCTACCGCGCACACGCAATGGACAAGGTCGAGGTGCTGGCCCGCGTGCTGCAGGCCCGGGAGCGCGGCCTGACCATGATCTTCGCGCGGACCAAGCGGACCGTGCAGCGCGTCGCCGACGACCTGGCCGAGCGCGGGTTCGCCGCCGCCGCCGTGCACGGCGACCTGGGCCAGGGCGCCCGCGAGCAGGCGCTGCGCGCTTTCCGCTCGGGCAAGGTCGACGTGCTGGTGGCCACCGACGTCGCAGCCCGTGGCATCGACGTCACCGACGTCACCCACGTCGTCAACTACCAATGCCCCGAGGACGCCAAGACCTACGTGCACCGCATCGGCCGCACGGGCCGCGCCGGCAAGGAGGGCGTCGCGGTCACGCTCGTCGACTGGGACGAGATCCCGCGCTGGAAGACGGTCAGTGACGAGCTCGGCCTGGGCATCGACGAGCCGGTCGAGACCTACTCCACGTCGGACCACCTGTTCACCGACCTGGACATCCCGACCGACGCCACCGGCCGGCTGCCGCTGTCGAAGCGCACCCGAGCCGGTCTGGACGCCGAGTACGTCGACGCCGAGGGCGACCACGGCGGTCCGCGCAAGCGCCGCGAGCGGGGCGGGCGCGGCGCCGAGGACGGCGCCGGCGAGCGGCGACCGCGCCGGACCCGGCAGCGCACCCGCAGCCGCGGTGGCGTGGCAGTGACCGCCGAGGGCGGCAGTGTCGACACGGCCACCGGGTCCGAGGCCGGGACCGCCGAGCCCGGCACCGGGTCCACCGGCGCTCCCACGACCGGCCCCGACGCAGCGGGCGAGGAGACCAAGCCACGTCGCCGTCGGCGCCGTGGCGGTTCGCGTCGCCGCGGTGGAGACGGCTCCGAGGGCTCCGGCTCGGAGGACTCCTCCCCGGACGCAGCCGCCAGCTGATCGGTGCTCCGCCCGCGCTCCGTACGGCCGGAACGACGCCGCCGCGGCGACCTCGTCGCAGCCGTCACCCTGGTCATCGCCCTCGTCGCCACCGCGGCGCTGTACTGGCGGCAGAGCGCGGCGGCGAACACCGAGTCGGTCACCGCCGATCCCGGGGCGGCCGTCGCCATCGCGCCGGCCGCCCCGTCGGCGGTGCCCGGTGGGTTCACCGAGGCGTGGCGGGCCCCCAGCGCCGCGACCTCCGTGCCGGTCGTCGCCGGCCCGGGTGTGGTCACCGGTGACGGTTCGGCCGTCGTCGGCCGGGATGCCGAGAGCGGCCGGCCGCGCTGGAGCTACACACGTGACCTGCCGCTGTGCACCGTCGGCGAGGGTTTCGGCCGGGCGCTGGCGCTCTACCGCGACGACGACTACTGCAGCCAGCTCACGACGCTCGACGCCACGACCGGGGAGCGTGCCGCGCAGCGCAACCCCGACGCCCGCCCGGGTACGCGGTTGCTGACCAACGGCACGCTCGTCGCCACGACCGGCACCGACTACCTCGAGGTGTTCCGCTCCGACCTCGTGAAGACCCTCGAGTACGGCGAGATCCGCGCCCCGGAGCAGGCGGGACGACAGCCCCGCACCGGGTGCACCTACGGTTCGTTCGCGATGACGACGGGCCGGCTCGCGGTCCTGGAGGGGTGCCCCACCGACAGCACCGACCGGCTCACGGTCCTCAAACCCGACGGGGCCGGGGACGCGAGCGAGCCACAGGAACAGTTCTCCGTGCCGCTGCCCACGTCCGGCGCGCAACTGCTCGCGCTCTCGGCCGAGCGCGCGCTGGTGGCCCTCCCCGACCCGCCCCGGCTGCAGATCCGCGACAGCGCCGGGTCTCAGGTGTCCCTCATCCCACTCGACGTCCCGGACGCCGACCTGGCCACGCCGCCGGGCGGGGTGCCGCACACCGCCACCGACGGGCGCCGGATCTACTGGTGGACCGGTTCGCGCACGGTGGCCGTGGACCGCACCGATCTCGCCCCGCTCTGGACGCTCGGGAGCACGCTCGGCCCCGGCACCGGCTACGCCGGACGGCTGCTGCTGCCGGTGCGCGACGGCCTGCTGGAGGTCGATCCCGATCGGGGCGTCGCGCTGCGCACGATCCCGGTCGATCGCGGCGGGTGGACCGGCCCGGTGGCGCTGGCCACCCAGGGCGCGGTGCTGCTGGAGCAGCGGGGTACCGAACTGGTGGCGCTGCGCCCCCTGCCCTGACGCCCGGTCCCGGCGGCGGCTGCTCGACGCGCCGCCCCGGCGGTTCTGCGCCATCCTGGAACCGTGGCTCAGGCGACGATCACGGACTCCGTCGGGACCGACGGCTACTTCCCTCCCGGCAGTGTCAGCCGTCGGGTGATCGGTGACCCGGCGGCGCTCGTCGGCGGCATCTCCGCACTGTTCCTGCAGGCGCTGCACCCCCGCGCGATGGCCGGGGTCGACCAGCACTCCAGCTTCCCGAACGACTTCTGGTCGCGGCTGCGGCGCACCGCCGAGTACGTCACGACGCTGGCCTTCGCCGACACCGCGCAGGCCGACGCGGCCGCCGCCCGGGTGCGCGCGGTGCACCGGCGCGTTCGCGGCGTCGATCCCGTCTCCGGGCTCGGTTATGCCGCCGACGACCCCGACCTGCTGCGCTGGGTGCACGTCACGGAGGTGAGCTCGTTCGGGCGGGCGGTGCACCGCCTCGATCTGATCGACGACACGGGCCTCGACACGTTCTTCGCCGAGCAGATCCGCGCCGGTGCGCTGCTGGGGGCCACCGACCTGCCGTCGAACGCGGCCGAGGTCGAGGCCTACTTCGAGGCCGTCCGGCCGGAGCTGGTGGCGAGCCCGGTGGCGCGGCGGGCGGCGCTACGGCTGGCCGCTCCCCCGCTGCCGACCCGGGTCGAGCTGCTCACCCCGGCCCGGCCCGCGTGGACCGTGGTGGCCGCGGTGGCGTTCTCGATGCTGCCACCGTGGGCGCGGCGGCTCTACGGCGTGCCCGTGCCGCCCGCGGTGCTCGTCCCCGTGGCGGACGCGACCACGACGGCGGCGCTGTGCGGCCTGCGGCTCGCGCTGCTGGCCGTCAGACGAGCCAGTAGACGGCCAGCACCGCAGCGCTGACCACCAGCACCGCGAGCGCGGCGAGGGCCCCCGGCCGGCCATTGCGGCGGTCGGCCACCACTTGGGCCACCGCAGCCGCCGCCGCGGCCACCCCGTGCCCGATCAGCATCCCGGTGCCGGGGCCGGGCGAGCCGGTGCGGGTGGTGACCAGCCAGCCGGCCAGCAGCACCAGGGCGAGCACGACGAGGCCACCAGCCAGCACCCCCGACAGCCCTCGCAGCGCGCGGGCCCCCCGGCTGCGGGCGCGCGGGGCGGGAGGCTGCCGGTGCCGGGTGTGGGCCGGCGTGCGGTTCACGGGACGGCTGCTCACGGGGCGAGGAACGCCCACGGCTCGGCCGCCGGCGCGGCGGCCCGGCCCTCGGGACAGTGCCGCCGCACGTCGCACATCACGCAGCGCGGGGAGGGCCGCGGCGGGAACAGCTCGTCGGGGTCGCCGCCCCGGGCCAGCTCCTGCCCGGCCCGCTCGGCCTGCGCCGCCGTCGTCTCGGCACGCTCCAGGTGCGCGCGCAGCGAGGCCGCGTCGTGCTGCCAGGCCAGCACCCGGCCGGTGGGCAGATGGTGCAGCTCCACCTGGGTGCAGGGCTGATGCAGTACCCGCTGCGCGGCGAGGGCGTAGAGCGCGAGGGCCTGCGAGTCACGGGCGTCGCCGACGTCGAGCAGATGCCGCCCGGTCTTGTAGTCGACGATCACCAGCTCCCCGCCGCGGGCGTCGATCCGGTCGATGCGGCCCTCGGCCACGATCGCCCCGACCGGCGCGGACACCCAGCGCTCCACGCCGACGGGCTGCGCGTCCGCGAGGTCGTCGCCCAGGTCGGCCGCGTAGTCGGCGAGCCAGCCGCGCGCCCGCTCCCGGTAGGCCACCGCCTGCTCCCGGTCCCGGAAGCCCTCACCGCTCCAGTGCCGGTCGACCAGCGCCGCCGCGGCCTGCGGTGTGCGCGCGGGCCCGGCCAGCTCGAAGAGCGAGCGCAGCGCCAGGTGCACGACGGCGCCCAGGGTGTTGTGCGCCCACGCGCCGCCGCGGACCGGCGCCGGCCGGTCCAGATACGTCATCCGGTAGCGGCGGGGACACCCGGCCCACGCGGCCAGCCGCGACGGGGTGACCCGGACGAGGGGCCGGGTGGCGAAGTCGGCGCCGAAGTCGAGCCCGAGCTGCCCGCCGTCCCCGCACTGCACGCCGACACCGTAGCCAGCGCCCGCGCTCCACCGTGCACCGGCGGGGGACGGCGCGCCGGTCAGCCGGTGAGCACCTCGACGCCGGTCGCCTTGCCCATCAGTTCCTCGAACGCGTCGGGGCCCGTGGTCTCGGCCGCGAGCGGCGTGGTCTTGTTCGTGCCGTGGTAGTCGCTGGAGCCGGTGGTCACCAGGCCCAGCTCGCCGGCCAGTCCGCGCAGCAGTTCCCGGTCCTCCGGCGCGTGGTCGGGATGGTCCACCTCGACGCCGGCCAGACCGGCCGCGGCCAGGTCCGCGATCACCGACGGCTCGACGACCCGGCCCCGGCGGCGCGCCAGCGGGTGCGCGAACACGGTGACGCCACCGGCCTCGCGCACCATCTCGACGGCCCGTCGCACGGGGGTGTCGGACTTGGGCACGTAGTACGGGCTGCCCGTGTAGAGCAGCTTCGCGAAGGCCTCGTTGACCGATTCCACCACGCCCGCCGCCACGAGCGCCCGGGCCAGGTGCGGCCGCCCCGCGCTCGCCCCCTCCGGCAACAGCGCGAACACCGTCTCGGCGTCGACCGGGTAGCCGTCGGCGGCCATCAGCTCCGTCATCCGGTGCAGCCGCTCGACGCGCTCGGCGCGCAGCCGGCGCTGCTCCGCCACCACGGCGGGGTGCCCGGGGTCGAACAGGTAGCCCAGCAGGTGCACCGACACGTGACCGCCGCGGCCGTCGTCACTGACACAGGAGAATTCCGCGCCGCGCACCAGCCGCATGCCCGCGGGCAGCACGGCGGCGGCCCGCTCCCAGCCGCCGGTGGTGTCGTGATCGGTCAGGGCGACGACGTCGATCCCGGCAGCTGACGCCGCCGCGACCAGCTCCTCCGGGGAGTCGGTGCCGTCCGAGGCGGTGGAATGGGTGTGCAGGTCGATGCGGGCCACGTGCGTCAAGCTATCTCGCGACCGTCCGGCTCACCGCCGCCAGCGCGGCCGCGCAAGCTGGCCGGTGGCCCGCGTCTTGCCCTTCTCGCCGAACACCAGCTCGGAGAGCGCCTCGTAGATCTCCTCCGGGCGGGGCATGTAGTCGATCCGGTTGAGCGCCTGGATCTGCCCCGCGGACTCGACGACCAGCGTGCCGTAGCCGAGCATCCGGCCGCCGAGCGTGCGCTGGAAGGTCAGGTCCGTGACCTTGCCCAGCGGCATCATGCCCACGTTGTGGACGATGATCCCTTGGGCGAGCATGACCCGCTTGTCGGTGATCACGATGCGCTCGATCCACCACAGGATGGTGAGGATCGTGAACCGGATGACCGCCACCAGCGCCAGGTAGAACGTCAGGTTGTCGACGATGGCACTCGACGGCAGGTTGCTCTGCAGGACCACCATGAGCAGCAGGAACAGCAGGGTCTGCAGGATGTTCTTGCCCATGACGGCCCAGTGCTGGCGCACCCGGATCACCCGGCGCTCGGTCGGGAGCAGGTACTCGTCGATCTCGCGGGGTGCCAGCACGGGGCTAGACGAGCTGGGTGAAGAAGGTGGTCACCGACTGGGCGGCGTTGTAGAGGATGTTGCCGATGTTCTGGATCGAGCCGGCTGCGCCGGCGGGTTGGGTGACGATGAAGAACACCGCAAGAGCGACTCCGAGCAGTGTCAGAATCTTCTTCAGGTTCACCGCGACCACCGTTCAGGCACGAGGGACAACTTCTTGATCATTCTTACCGGACCCACGGTGCCGCGGGTACCGGCAGGTGGGGAGCGTACCGTTCCGTGCGATGACTGAGGGTAGCGGACATATCCCCTGTGTGGGGGGAATTGTCGTCGATGCCGGGGGGCGACTGCTTCTGGTGCAGCGGGCGAACGATCCCGGTCGGGGCCTCTGGTCCGTGCCGGGCGGCCGCGTCGAGCCCGGGGAGACCGACGAGCAGGCGCTCGTCCGCGAACTCGCCGAGGAGACGGGCCTCGTCGTCGCGCCGGGCCCGCTGCTCGGCCGGGTGGTGCGCGGCCCCTACGTGATCGCCGACTACCGCTGCGAACCGGTCGGGGGCGAGCTGCGGGCCGGCGACGACGCGGCGGACGCGCGCTGGGTCGACGCGTCGGCGCTGGCGCGCCTGCCGCTCGTCGACGGGCTGCTGGAGATGCTCACCGAATGGGGTGCGCTACCCCGCTGACCTCTGCGCCGACCGCCCGGTCACTCGTGACGCTCCCGGCGCCCCGGCGGGGCGCCACGAGTGCCGCAGCTGAGGAGAACTCAGGCCTGCGGGGTCGGGCGCCCCGGCTGCTCGCCACCCCGGGCCTCGCCGTAGGAGAACTTCGGCACCATCACCTTGCGCCGGAACGTGCACACGACGGTGCCGTCCTGCTTGTACCCCCGGGTCTCCACGTAGACGATCCCGCGGTCGTCCTTGGACTTCGACGGCGTCTTGTCCAACACCTCGGTCTCGCCGTAGATGGTGTCACCGTGGAAGGTCGGCTTGGTGTGCTTGAGCGACTCGATCTCCAGGTTCGCGATCGCCTTGCCGGACACGTCCGGCACCGACATGCCCAGCAGCAGCGAGTAGATGTAGTTGCCGACGACGACGTTGCGCTTGAAGTCGGTCGTCTCCTCGGCGTAGTGGGCATCCATGTGCAGCGGATGGTGGTTCATCGTCAGCAGGCAGAACAGGTGGTCGTCGTACTCGGTGACCGTTTTGCCCGGCCAGTGCTTGTAGACCGCTCCGACCTCGAACTCCTCGTAATACCGACCGAACTGCAACGTTCACGCCTCCATCGCCGATAGCCACTGTCGGACGGGTAATCTAGCTTGCGCTCCGGCCCGTGGCCGGATGCCTCGATCACAGCTGAGGGGGGTGGGCGCGGTGCACACAGCACCCGGTTGCAGTACCTGCCGCGTCCCCGTCGCGGGGGTCGAACCGGCCGGTTGACGGTCGGGGTGAGCCCGGCAGGGATGCGTCGCGCGTCGTCCCCGCAGAGCCCGTTCGCTCCACGGCTCCGCGTCCCCTTCTCCCCGCCAGGAGGCCACCAGTGCCGCAGCTGTCCTCGATCCGGCCTGCCATCCGCGCCGCGGGTTCCCGTGCCCGCCGCCCCGGCCGTGGGCCGGCCATGCTGTCGAAGCTGCCGCTCCCGCTGTCGGCGTACGTGGTCGACTGCGCGGTCTACGTCGACGGCGTGCGACTGCCCGGCCGCTGGACGCACGACGGTGCGATCTCCGAGGTCCGCCGGCGCGGCGAGGGCTTCGTCTGGATCGGACTGCACGAGCCCACCAACGAGCAGATCACCGGTATCGCCGACACGTTCGGCCTGCACGAACTGGCCGTCGAGGACGCCGTGAACGCCCACCAGCGGCCCAAGCTGGAGCGCTACGACGACACCTTGTTCATGGTCCTCAAGACGGTCTGTTACGTCGGTCACGCGGAGCCGACGACGGCGAACGAGATCGTCGAGACCGGTGAGGTCATGGTCTTCGTCGGCCGCGACTTCGTGGTGACGGTCCGGCACGGCAACCACTCCGGCCTGCAGGACGTGCGCCGCAGGCTGGAGGCCGACGCCGAGCAGCTCGCGCTCGGTCCGGCCGCGGTGCTGCACGCCGTCGCCGACCGGGTGGTGGACGCCTACCTCGCGGTCACCGAGTCGATCGAGGACGACATCGACGAGATCGAGGCCGAGGTCTTCACCCCACGCTCCACGATGGACGCCGAGCAGATCTACGTGATGAAGCGCGAGGTGCTGGAGCTGCGCCGCGCGGTGACGCCGCTGATCGCCCCGCTGCGCAAGCTGACCGAGGGCTACAGCTCGCTGGTGCCGCACGAGGTGCGCTCGTACTTCCGCGACGTCGACGACCACCTGGTCACCGTCACCGAGCGGGTGGCCGGCTTCAACGAGCTGCTCACCACGCTGGTCGACGCGGTTCTCGCCAAGATCAGCATGCGGCAGAACAACGACATGCGGAAGATCACCGCGTATGCCGGCCTGATCTCGGTCCCGACCATGATCGCGGGTATCTACGGGATGAACTTCGACGTCATGCCGGAGCTGCACTGGAACTTCGGCTATCCGATGGTGCTGATCCTCATCGCGGTGACCTGCGGGACCCTCTACCGCAACTTCCGCAAGAACAACTGGCTGTAGGACCCGCATCATGAAGCCTCATCGGGCGTCGTCGCTGCCCTCGCGGGCGACATCGCGGCGGCGGTCCGGTCGCCGGTTCCCCGCGCGGGTCCTAGATTCAGCTCCGTGAAGCGACAACTGCCGCGCAACCCGCTGCGGCGGTTGCGCACCGCCCCCTGGGCAGAGCAGGCATCGACCTGGGCGGACGCGAAGCCCGGGCTCATCGCCGCGGCCGTCGACCGGGCCGCCGCGCGCCCCTGCGGGGGCTGGTTCGTCCTCGCCGGGAGCCGGGAGGTCCGTCCCGGCCGTGCCTTTGGGCGGGTGGTGGCCGGTCGCGAGCTGGTGGCCTGGCGCGACGACGCCGGTACCCTGCACGTCGGGCCCGGCGCCTGCCCGC
Organism: Pseudonocardia mahuensis; assembly: GCF_018531475.1. Classification (GTDB taxonomy): domain Bacteria; phylum Actinomycetota; class Actinomycetes; order Mycobacteriales; family Pseudonocardiaceae; genus Pseudonocardia. The sequence continues at coordinate 131,320 of NZ_JAHDTG010000001.1, read as the reverse complement.
ATCTCGGGGCCGCGCTGTGCGACGCCCCGGTGCACGACGGCAACCTGGTGTGCCGCTGGCACGGACTCGCCCTCGGACCCGGGGGGCGGCCGGGCTGGCGGACCCTGCCGGCCCATGACGACGGGGTGCTCGCCTGGGTCCGCCTCGACGGCGCCGACGAGACACCGGCCGAGGCCCCGGTCCTCGGCCCCCGGCCCGATCCGGCGCACAGCATCGCCACCGTGGCCACCGTGATCGGGCGCTGTGAGCCCGAGGACGTGGTGGCCAACCGCCTCGACCCGTGGCACGGCGCCTGGTTCCACCCCTACTCGTTCGCGGCGCTGCGGGTGCTCAGCGCCCCGCCCGCCGACTGCCCGCCGGCCGAGGACCGGTTTCTCGTCGAGGTGACGTTCCGGGTCTCGGCCACGCTCGGCGTCCCGGTGCACGCCGCCTTCACCTGCCCCGATCCGCGAACCGTCACGATGGAGATCGTCGACGGGGAGGGCACCGGGAGCGTCGTGGAGACCCACGCGACACCCCTGCGCCCCGGGCCCGACGGGCTGCCCCGCACGGCGGTGATCGAGGCCGTGGTCGCGCACTCCGAGCGGCCCGGGTTCGCCCACGCCCGCCGCGTGGCCGGCGCGCTGCGCCCGCTCATCAGCGCGACCGCGCGCCGGCTGTGGATCGACGACATCGCCTACGCCGAGCGCCGCTACGCGCTGCGCGCCCGCTGACCTCGCCCCACCGCTTCTTGCCGGAAAGCCGTCCGGTGACGTGAACGTGGCGTTGCCGCCGGCAGTCGTGGCGTCAGCGCGCGACCGGCGTGCCCTCCGGCGGGGTGTCGATCTCGGACAGGTCCAGACCCTCCGGGACGGTCGCGTCGGCGGGGTCGCCGCCCGGATCGCCGGGCCGCCGCCCCAGGAACGTGTGCACGATGTGGGTCTGCCATCCGGTCATGGTCTGCGTCCGGACGTCGGTGAACCCTGCGGCCGTCATCCGATCGGCGAAGGTCTTCACCCCGTCGAAGTTCAGCACGCTGCGCCACAGGTACCGGTAGAGATCGGCCGATCCGGTTCGCAGCCGGCCCATCGGGATGATCACGCCCCAGGCCACCGAGGTCCACACGAGCCGGCTGCGCAGCGAGTCGCGCACCGAGTACTCGTGCACCGCCAGCGGGGCTCCCGGTCGCAGCAGGTCGTACATCGAACGCAGGCCGGCGTCGCGGTCCGCGAGATTGCGCACCAGGTAGGCGGCGAGGATCCCGTCGAAGGGCCCCGTGATGCCGGCCGTGGCCAGGTCCTCGAGCCGGGAATGGACGAAGCGCACCCCGGGCGGCCAGTTCTTCCGCCGGGCGTGGGCCAGCATCTCCGCAGACGCGTCCACCGCGACGACCTCGGCGCCCGGCACGGCGTCCAGCAGCGCGGCGGTCGAGGCGCCGGTGCCGCAACCCAGGTCGAGCAGCCGCAGGCCGGCCCCTCGGGTCAGGCCCATCCGCCGAGCGGACATCCGCAGGTGATCGTGGTAGCCCGGGTTGGCGTTCACGAGCCGGTCGTAGCTGCGGGCGTGAGCATCGAAGGCCCGGGGCACGCTCACCGGCCCCAGCTTTCGGCCCGAGTCGGTTCCCGTCACGGTGCGCATACTGACGCATCCGGGCGTTCCACCCAAGCGGAGACCGTTCGCCCCCGTACTCTGACGGCGATGGTCCGTGCTCTCGCGGTCAGCGACGAGGAGGTGGCCGGGCTGCGCACCGACGCGGCCCGGCAGCTCGGCGTCGACCTGGTCATCGCCGCGGGTGACCTGCCCTTCGACTACCTCGCCGAGCTGTCCGACCGGGTGGACCGCCCGGGGGTCCTCGTCCCGGGCAACCACGACGCAGACCTGTCCGGTTTCACCCGGCGCGACGGGCTGTGGCTGCGCGCCGGCCACCCCTGCGACTGGCCCGGGCCCGCGGGCTTCGAGGACGCCGACGGGCGGGTCGTCGACGTCGCAGGCGTCCGTGTCGCCGGGCTCGGCGGGTCGGTGCGCTATCGGCCGGGCCCGAACCAGTGGACGCAGCGCCGGCAGGCCCGGCGCGCCCGCAGGTTGGTCCGGGCGGCCCGCCGGCTGCGGCGCCGCGACGGCCGCGGGGTCGACGTGCTGCTCACGCACGCCCCGCCGCGCCACTGCGGGGACCGGGAGGACGGGCCGCACCACGGGTTCGAATGCCTGCACGACGTCGTCGCGGCGCTGCAGCCGCGGCTGCTCGTGCACGGGCACATCCACCCCTACGGTGAGCAGGTGCCGGACCGCTTCCTCGGACGTACCCGCGTGGTCAACGTCGTGGGCCGCCGGATCGTGGAGGTCTGACACCGATGGACACCGGGTTCGCGCAGGCCGACGCGGAGAACGACTTCCTGCGCATCCGGCGGCGCCAGGTGCTGTCCCGCCTCGTGGCCTGGCTGCGTCGCGAACCCGACGACGTCTCGGAGATCCTCCCTTTCGACGAGGTGGTCACCGCGCTGGGCCGCACCGGCGAGCGTCCGCTGGGCCTGCAGCTCATCCCGCTCGACTCCGTCGTCGGCAGCGTCGACCGCACCAAGGACTTCGACCGGTACTTCCGTCCGCGCTCGCAGCGCACCCGGGAGCGCTGGGAACGGCTGGCCCGGGCGCAGCGGCGCGGCGAGACGATCCCCCCGATCGACGTCTATCGGGTGGGCGGGCTGCACTTCGTCCGCGACGGCCACCATCGGGTGTCGGTCGCGCACGCGCTGGGGCTGCGCACGATCGAGGCCAAGGTCACCGAGGTGACGACACGCCTCGACCCGAACGGAATCGTCCACCGCGGCGACCTGATCACCAAGGATCTGCGCCGGGTGTTCCTCGACCGGGTCCCGCTGTCCGGCCGGGCCCTGGAGTCGATCACGGTGGCCGACCCGTGGAGCTACGCCGAGCTCAGCGAGACCGTGGAGGCCTGGGGCTTCCGGTTGATGCAGCACGAGGGCCGCTTCCTGGACCGGGAGACGGTGGCCCGGCGCTGGTGGTCCGAGGAGTTCAAGCCGGTCGTGCGCATGCTGCGCCAGGCCGAGCTGATCGGCTACCGCACCGACGCCGAGGCCTACGTGCACCTGGCCTGCCAGCGGTACCGCCTGATGCGCACCCACCGCTGGGACGACGAGGTGGTCGACCGCCTCCGCACCAAACCCGGCGCCTGACCCCCGCGAGTCGCGCGTGGTGACCGCGACTCGCGCGCGGAATTACCGCGACTCGCGGGGGTCAGGAGGGGGTGGGGGCGGCAGCAAGCTGGCGGTTGGTGAGGTTCGCACCGCTCGACGGGTCGAAGATCTGGATCTTGTCGGTGTCGACCCAGACCTCGGAACGCCCGCCCTCGGTCGCCGACGACGCCGCCGAGAGCCGGGTGACCAGCTGCCCGGCGCTGTCGGGGACGTCGGCCGTCCCCGCGTCCGCGGCCAGGTCGGCCAGGTCGTCGGACATCGCCTGCTCGCCCTCGATGGTGAAGTAGGCGAACTTGTCCGAGCCCATCGATTCGAGCACGTCGACCTCGGCGGTGAAGACCGAACCGCGCGAGCGCATGGTGTCCTCGACCAGGGCGGCGTCCTCGAAGTGCTCCGGGCGGACGCCCATGATGACCTCGCGCGGTGCGTTCCCGGCTTCCAGGCTGCGCCGCACCGCGTCGGACACCGCGAGGTCGCCGAGCGTGGTGCGCAGCTTGCCTTCCTCCAACCGCGCGAGCAGGAAGTTCATCGCGGGCGAGCCGATGAACCCGGCGACGAACAGGTTGGCCGGGTTGTCGTAGAGGTGCTGCGGCGAACCGATCTGCTGCACCACGCCCCCGCGCATCACAACGATCCGGTCTCCGAGCGTCATCGCCTCGGTCTGGTCGTGGGTGACGTACACGGTCGTGGTGGACAGCCGCTGCTGCAGCTTCGACACCATCGTGCGCATCTGCACCCGCAGCTTGGCGTCGAGGTTGGACAGTGGCTCGTCCATCAGGAACGCCTTGGGGCTGCGGACGATCGCCCGGCCCATCGCGACGCGCTGGCGCTGGCCGCCGGACATGTTGGCGGGCTTGCGGTCCAGGTGCTGGGTCAGGTCGAGGATCTTCGCCGCCTCCTCGACCTTGCGGTTGATCTCCGCCTTGTCGACCTTGGCGATCTTGAGCGGGAACGCCATGTTCTCGCGCACGGTCATGTGCGGGTACAGGGCATAGGACTGGAACACCATCGCGATGTCGCGGTCCTTGGGCGCGCGCTCGTTCATGCGCTCGCCGCCGATCCGCAGCTCGCCGGCGCTGATGTCCTCCAGTCCGGCGATCATGTTCAGCGCCGTCGACTTCCCGCAGCCCGACGGACCCACCAGGATGACGAACTCCCCGTCGGCGATCTCGATGTCGATGTTGTCCGCGGCGACGGTGCCGTCCGGATACCGCTTGGTCACCTTGTCCAGAACGATGTCGGCCACGTCGTTACCCCTTCACTGCGCCGGAGGTCAGGCCGGCCACGATCCGGCGCTGGAAGAACAGCACGAAGACGATGATCGGGATGGTCAGCAGCACCGCGGCCGCCGCGATCGAGCCGGTCGGCTCGGCGAACTGCGAGGCCCCGGTGAAGTTCGCGATCGCCACCGTCGCGGTCTGGGACCGGCTGGTCGAGGTCAGCGAGATCGCGAACAGGAAGTCGTTCCAGCAGAAGATGAACACCAGGATCGCCGTGGTGAACACGCCCGGTGCGGCCAGCGGCACGATGACCGACCGGAAGGCCTGCATCGGCGTCGCACCGTCCATCTTCGCCGCCTTCTCCAGCTCCCACGGGATCTCCCGGAAGAACGCGGAGAGGGTGTAGATCGCCAGCGGCAGCGCGAACGTGATGTAGGGCAGGATCAGCCCCGGCCAGGTGTCGAACAGCCCGACCGCCCGCTCGATGTCGAACAGCGGGGAGACCAGCGAGATCTGCGGGAACATCGCGATCAGCAGCGAGACCCCGACGAGTGCCTTCTTGCCCGGGAAGTCCAGCCGGGCGATCGCGTAGGCCGCCATCGTGCCGATCACCACGGCGAGCACCGTGGAGATCACCGCGATGCCGATGGAGTTGCGCAGGGCGCTCGTGAACAGGTCGATCTGGAAGATCTGGCCGTAGTTGTCGAACGTCCAGCTGCGCGGGATGAAGTTGCCGTCGGTGATGGTGTCGGCCGTCTTGAACGAGAGGCTGACGATCCACAGCACCGGGATGAGCGCGTAGAGCAGAACGATCAGGTCGGCTGCCGCCCACCAGCCCTTCCTGCCTGCACCCGTCGCTGTCGACACTGCCATCGCTCAGCGCCTCCCGTCGGTGTCCGAGCCGGGTGCCGAGGCCCCGAACAGCTTGATGAACAACACGGCTATCAGGGCGACCGCGATGAAGATCAGGACGCTGATGGCGGATCCGATGCCGAGGTTGAAGGCCTTGAACAGGTTGTTGTACCCGAGCATCGAGACCGATCCGGTGCCGTTGGACCCCTGGGTCAGGATGTAGATGTTGTCGAACACCCGGAACGCGTCGAGAGTGCGGAACAGCAGCGCGACCAGGATCGCCGGCTTCATCATCGGCAGGATGATCCGGGTCAGCCGCTGCCACGGCCCGGCACCGTCGACCTGCGCGGCCTTGAGTAGGTCGTCGGGCACCAGCGCGAGTCCGGCCATCAGCAGCAGAGCCATGAACGGGGTCGTCTTCCAGACCTCGGCCAGGATGATGATCGCGAGCGCTGCGACCTGGTCGGTCAGCGGCGCGGTGCCTTCGGGCAGCAACGCCGCCAGATAACCCTTGTCCGGTGTCCAGGCGAACTGCCAGCTGAAGGCCGCGACCACCGTGACGATGCCGTAGGGGATCAGCACCACCGTGCGGGTCAGTCCGCGGCCGACGAGCGTGCGGTGCATGACCAGGGCGAGGGTCAGCCCGAGCACGAACTCGATGGCCACCGAAACCACCGTGATGATCATCGTGACGAGGAAGGCCTGCCACCAGTAGCTCGAGGTCAGCACGGCCGCGTAGTTGGCGAACCCGGCGAACGCCCGGTCCGCCGGGAACCGCAGGTCGTAACGCTGCAGCGAGAGCCAGACCGCGTAGCCGATCGGGTATGCGGTGACCAGCACCATGATGATCGCGGCGGGGGCGCAGAGCAGCAGACCGAGGCGGCGCTCGGCCCTCGCCCCCTCGGAGAGTGCGGGCTTGGCCCTCCTGCCGGGGGGTGCGGTGGGCGGCGCGGGCGCGGCCGGCTCGGCGGTCGTCGTGGCACCCAGGCCAGGCTCGTTCCTGATCTCACTCACGGGACCAGCCCCTCCGAATTCTCGGCTCGGGCGACCTGCTCGGCGAGCGTGTCGACCACGGCATCGGGGGCGATCTGCGCGGGCGGGTTGAGCAGGTCGGAGATGACGATCGAGATGCTCTGGTACGCCGGGGTCTTCGGCCGCACGCTGGCGTTGTCGAGCGAGGTCTTGATGGCCTGCCACGCCGGGTACTCACCCTGGAACGCGGGGTCGGAGTAGAGGGCCTCCAGGGTCGGCGGGACACCGCCCTCGACGGCGTTGCGCAGCTGGTTCTCCCGGTTCCGCAGGCATTGCACGGCCTCGAACGCGAAGTCCTTGTGCAGCGACGTGGTGCTCACACCCAGGTTCAGCCCACCGATCGTGACCTTCGCCGGGGTGCCGGCCTCGACGGCCGGGTAGGGCGCCCATGCGAACTCGTCGACGACCTGGCGACCGGTGTCGGTGGCCGCCGGGCGCCCCTGCTCGTCGATGAAGGTGCCCCCGCCCCCACCGTCGGGCGGCGGTGTGTTGAGCGACGCGTAGACGAAGGGGTAGTTGACCTGGAACGCCGCCTGGCCCGCCTCCATCGCGAGCCGGCCGTCGTTCTCCTTCGCCACCGACAGCGACGGGTCCGCCGCGGGCGAGGACGCCACCCGCTGCATGATCGACGCCGCCTGCACCGCCGCGCTGCGGCTGGGCTCCTGGCCGATCAGGACGTCGCCGTTCTCCGAGACGATCTGACCGCCGGCGCTGTTGATCAGCGTGTTGAACCACACCGTCAGGCCCTCGTACTGGGCGCCCTGCACCTCGATGTAGGAGGGCAGGCCGCGGGCCGCGAGATCCTCGGAGGCCCGGATCATCTCGTCCCAGGTCGCGGGCGGGGTCGGTGAGAGGTCCTTGCGGTACCAGAGGATCTGCGTGTTCGTGTTCAGCGGCGCGGCCCACAGCGCGTCCTGGTAGGAGCCGGTCTCGAGGGGCCCTTCGAGTGTGCCGTCGGTGATCTGGGCGGCGATGTCATCGGGGAACCGCTCGATCCAGCCCGCCTCGGCGAACTCCGCGGTCCAGGTGACGTCGATCCCGACGATGTCGACGGCGGTGTCACCGGCCACCAACCGCCGGGCCAGTTGCAGGCGCTGGCCGTCCGCGTCCTTCGGCAGCGTCTGCTGGACCACCGAGTACCGACCACCGGCGGCGTCCGTGCACGCCTGCGCCGCGGCGGCGTACTGCGTGGCGCCGTCGGCCGGGGTGTAGAAGTTCAGCACCGGGGGGCCGCCGGCCTCGGTACCGCAGCCGGCGATCATGGCCGCGGTCAGCAGAGCCCCGCCGGCCAGAGCGAGCCGACGCCGCCCTCCGCCTGGTCGTCCACGCCGCGGATCGAGCGGCTCCCGCATACCGGCCTCCCGTCGCAGACCGCCGAGGCCGCGGAATCGGCCACACGACGGCGTGTTCAGCCTGTGACACCGGTCACCACGTGACCGGTACGGGGGAACTTATGTCCGCGCAGCCGTGCCCGCAATCGGTGAAACGGGACGAGATCGGAACGAGATGTTCGGGGTCAGGTGGCCGGGTTGGGGCCCATCGCGAGCTTGGCCAGCAGTTCGCGGGCCTTCTCGGCGTTGCGCGGCTGACACAGCACGTCGTACCGGCCCGCCACCATCTGGCTCGCGGAGGTGAAGTCGCGGCGGCCGCGGCTGGCTCCGTAACCGACGGCGGCGAAGATCAGTCCGAACAGGAGACCGCTCGCCAGACCGACCAGGATCGGGCCCAGCGGGTTCGTGCTCGTGCTGAACAGGCTCAGCAGCAGGCCCACGAACAGACCGAACCACGCACCCGACGCCGCACCGGAGAGCAGCACCCGGCCCCAGGTCAGCCGTCCGATGACGCGCTCGACGAGCATCAGATCGACCCCGACGATCGTGACGTCACGGACCGGGAAATCGCTGTCGGCGAGGTGGTCGACAGCCCGCTGCGCCTCCTCGTAGGTCGCGTACGAGCCGACCGGCCAGCCGGTCGGCGGGGTGGGAAGGTTGGGCAGCCCGGGCGCGGTTCGCGCGGGGCCGCCGAACGGTGTCGTCACGGACCGTCTCCTCGAAATCGGAACACCTGGTATCAGAGGCCCACATCATGTCAACGCGGACCGGGTACCCGCAGTGCCCGTGGAGTGATCACGATTTCACCACGATCAACCACCGACCAGGGCCGGATGGCCGGATGGCCGGATGAGCGCAGCTACCGCTGGCGGTACGGACGGACCCATCGTGCTGCTGCATATCGGCCTGACCCTGGCCGGGGGATATGCCGTATCCGTGCTGCACCCGCACAAGATCTGCCCGGCGCGCAAGGGCCGGCCGCGCTCGTACGGTGCGCTCTACACGGAGTTGTTCCGCCTGTGTGCACGATGCGAAGGGCGGGGCCGCGTACGTCGATTCGGTGCCGGATCGGACTGAATCTTCGATCGCGCGGGCCCCGCCCGGGAATTCGCGCCTCGCTCAGCCGCGCTGCTTGTACTCCCGCAGCAGGCCCCGGCTGATGATCGTCTTCTGGATCTCCGAGGTTCCCTCGCCGATGAGCAGGAACGGCGCCTCGCGCATCAGCCGCTCGATCTCGTACTCCTTGGAGTAGCCGTAGCCACCGTGGATGCGGAACGACTCCTGGGTGACCTCGGCGCAGTACTCCGACGCGATGAGCTTGGCCATGCCGGCCTCGACGTCGTTGCGGCTGCCCGAGTCCTTGAGCCGGGCCGCGTTGACCATCATCAGGTGGGCGGCCTCGACCTTGGTGCCCATCTCGGCCAGCTTGAACGCGATGGCCTGGTGCTCGGCGATCGGCTTGCCGAACGTGCTGCGCTGCTGGGCGTACTCGGCAGCGAGCTCGAAGGCCCGGATCGAGATACCGCAGGCGCGCGCGGCCACGTTGACGCGGCCGACCTCGACGCCGTCCATCATCTGGGCGAAGCCGCCGCCGCGCTTGCCGCCGAGGATCTGGTCGCCGGGAACGCGGTGGCCCTTGAAGACCATCTCGGTGGTGTCGACGCCCTTGTAGCCCATCTTGTCGATCTTGCCGGGGACGATCAGCCCCGGCGCGACCTCGCCGTAGCCGGTCGGCTTCTCGACCAGGAACGTCGTCAGGTTCTGGTACGGCTTGGGCTGGCCCTCGTCGGTGCGCACGAGCACCGCGGTGAGGTTCGACGTGCCGCCGTTGGTCAGCCACATCTTGGCGCCGTCGATGACCCAGTCGTCGCCGTCCTGCACGGCCTTGGTCTTGATGGCGGCGACGTCGGAGCCGAGGTCGGGCTCGGACATCGAAAACGAGCCGCGCACCTCACCGGTGGCCATCCGGGGCAGATACTTCTGCTTCTGCTCCTCGGTGCCGTGCTGGCCGATCATGTACGCCACGATGAAGTGGGTGTTGATCACACCGGAGACGCTCATCCAGCCGCGCGCGATCTGCTCGACGACGAGGGCATAGGTCAGCAGCGACTCGCCGAGACCCCCGTACTCCTCGGGGATGGTGAGCCCGAACAGGCCCATCTCCTTCATGCCGTCGACGATGTCCTGCGGATAGGTATCGGCGTGCTCGAGCTCGTTCGCGTAGGGGAGGATCTCCTTGTCCACGAACGTCTTGACGGTGGACAGGATCTCCTGCTGGATGTCGGTCAGACCGGCGGTCTGGGCGAGCCGGGCCATGGTTCCTCCTGGGCCGAGTGTCGGGGGGCGCGTGGGGGACCGTCAGGGTTGCTGGTTCGGCCCTGACGAGCAGGCCTCACGCCTCCGGCGGGGTCCACTTGTTCGTGCGCTCCATGCCGGCGGCCCGGCCCTTCCCGGAGATCACCAGCGCCATCTTCCGCGACGCCTCGTCGATCATCTCGTCGCCGATCATCGCCGCGCCGCGCTTCCCACCGGCCTCCGAGGTGTACCACTCGTAGGCGTCGAGGATGTTCTCCGCGTGGTCGTAGTCCTCCTGCCGCGGGCTGTAGGTCTCGTTCGCGGCGTCGATCTGGCCGGGGTGCAGCACCCACTTGCCGTCGAAGCCCAGCGCGGCCGACCGGCCGGCGACGCGGCGGAACCCCTCGACGTCCTTGATCTGCAGGTACGGGCCGTCGATGGCCTGCTTGTCGTGCGCGCGGGCCGCCATCAGGATGCTCATCAGGATGTGGTGGTAGGCGTCGCCCACGTCGTAGCCGGGCGGTTGTTCACCGACGACCAGCGACTTCATGTTGATGCTGGCCATGAAATCGGCCGGGCCGAAGATGATCGTCTCGACGCGCGGCGACGCCGTGGCGATCGCGTTGACGTTGGTCAGGCCCAGGGCGTTCTCGATCTGCGCCTCGATGCCGATCTTCCCGACCTCGTAGCCCATGGTCTTCTCGATCTGGGTGAGCAGCAGGTCCAGGGCGACGACCTGCTCGGGCGTCTGCACCTTGGGCAGCATGATCGCGTCGAGGTTGGCCCCCGCGCCCTCCACGACCTCGGTGACGTCGCGGTAGGTCCACTCGGTGGTCCAGTCGTTGACCCGGACGACCCGGATCCTCTCGCCCCAGCCGCCCTCGTTGAGCGCCGCGACGATGGTCTTGCGGGCTCCCGGCTTGGCCAGCGGCGCGCACGCGTCCTCGAGGTCCAGGAAGACCTGGTCGGCGGGCAGCGTCCGGGCCTTGTCGATGAACTTCTGGCTGGATCCCGGCACCGCGAGACAGGAACGGCGGGCACGATTACGGGTACTCACAGGCGGACTCCTCATCGAGGTCGGCGCGGGTTGGAAAGATGCTGGCACGTCGACGCCGCGGGAGCGCGCTTGGGTGATTGGTTTCTCACCCAAGCGAGGTGAGCGATTGTTACCGGCCGGTCACCGGGCGGTCGTTCCGTGCCCGGGTACGGCCACCAGCTCGCCGCGGGCGACCGCGGCCACCCCGCCCCGGACCGACGTGTCCACGGCCGCGCCACCGCGGGCGCTCACCTGCACCTCGAGCCGCGACGGCCGCCCGATCTCGGCTCCCTGATCGATCGTGAACGCGGACTCCCCCTCCTGCGCCAGCAGGCCCCGGTCGACCAGGTAGACGCCCAGGGCGACCGCCGCCGAGCCGGTCGCCGGGTCCTCGGGCACGCCGCTGCCGGGAGCGAACATCCGCAGGTGGACGTGTTCCGCGCGCTGGTCGACGCTGAACACCACCACCCCGGTCAGCCCCGAGGCGAGATTGCGGACCGCGGCAGCGTCACACTCCGCCCGCGCGACGGCGTCCGGCCGCACGGGCAGGAAGACATACGGGACACCGGCCGCGGCGATCCCGGGGGCCGCGGCGCCGTCCACATCGTCGGGTGACAACCCCACCGCGACCGCGAACAGGGCGGCGTCGACGTCCTGTCCGATCTCCGGGGGGCCACCGGCGACCCGCGCGCCCGCTGCGTCGACCTGCACCGGGAGGAGCCCGGCCCCGCACTCCTGCACGACGTCGCCGGTGCCGATCACGCCGTTCCGGGCGAGCACCCAGGCCGCGCCGACACTCGGATGCCCGGCGAAGGGCAGCTCGAGCTCCGGGGTGAAGATGCGCAACCGGTAGTCCGCGCCCGGCTGCGTCGGCGGCAGCGGGAAGGCCGTCTCGGACAGATGGAACTCGGCGGCGATCGACTGCAGGGCCTCGGTCTCCAGACCCTCGGCGCCGTGCACGACGGCCAGCTGGTTACCGGCGAAAGCCCGGTCGGTGAACACGTCGACCACGTCGTAGCGCAGGTTCGTCACATCGGTAGACCCTAGGGTGACCAGCGCAGACGCGCGCCGGTAGCGGTTCTAGGCTGGAATCATGGGCGCGGCGCGGGTTTTCGTGGCACGGATGGCGGGCCTCGCCGTCTTCGGTCCCGACGGCGAGCGCATCGGCAGGGTGCGCGACGTTGTCGTGTCCCTGCGTGTCGACGCCAGCCCGCCCCGGGTGCTCGGGCTCGTCGTCGAGGTGGCCACCCGCCGCCGGATCTTCGTGCCGATGCTGCGGGTCACCTCCGTCGATCCGAGCGCGATCACCCTGTCGACCGGGTCGGTCAGCCTGCGCCGGTTCCACCAGCGACCGAACGAGGCGCTGGTGATCGGCCAGATCCTCGACGCCCCGGTCAGAATGCTGGACTCCGGCGAAGAGGCCGTCGTCGTCGACGCCTCGATCGAGCCGACACGCTCGCGGGACTGGGTGGTCGAACGGCTCGCGGTCCGGCCCCGGCGCACCCGGCTCACCCGGCGCGCCCAGGTCAACGTGGTGCCCTGGAGCGCGGTCTCCGGGCTGACGCTGTCGGACCGGCAGGGCACCGAGGGGCTGCTCGCGGTGTTCGAGACGATGCGTCCCGCCGACGTCGCCGCCGCGCTGTCCGAGCTGCCCGCCAAGCGCCAGCACGAGGTCGTCGACGCGCTCGACGACGAGCGGCTGGCCGACATCTTCGAGGAACTGTCGGAGTCCGACCAGCGCACCCTGCTCGCCCACCTGCATTCCGAGCGGGCCGCCGACGTGCTCGAGGCGATGTCCCCCGACGACGCGGCGGACCTGCTCGGCGAACTGCCCGACGACGAGTCCGACCGGCTGCTCGCACTGATGGAGCCCGAGGAATCAGGGCCGGTCCGGCGCCTGCTGCGCTACTCCTCGGACACCGCGGGCGGCCTGATGACGCCGGAACCGATCATCCTGCGCCCCGACGCGACCGTCGCCGAGGCGCTCGCGCGCATCGCGAACCCCGACATCCCGCCGGCGCTGGCCAGCATGGTCTTCGTCTGCCGGTCCCCGTCGGAGACCCCGACCGGCCGCTATCTCGGCTGCGTGCACGCCCAGCGACTGCTGCGCGAGGCGCCGTTCGAGCTGGTCGCCGGCGTCGTCGACAGCGAGCTCACCCGGCTCACCCCGGACGCCACGCTCGAGGAAATTACCCGGTACTTCGCTGCGTACAACCTGGTGGCCGGCCCGGTCGTGGACGCCGAGGACCACCTGCTCGGTGCGGTGACGGTCGACGACGTGCTCGACCACCTGCTGCCGGAAGGCTGGCGCGACGAGATGACCGAACCGAGCGGCGGCTTCGTCGGCAGCGGCGTCAGCGGCGTCAGCGGCGTCAGCGGCGTCAGCGGCGTCAGCGGCGTCAGCGGCGTCAGCGGCGTCAGCGGCGTCAGCGGCGTCAGCGGCGTCAGCGGCCAGACCACCACGACGGACGAGATGATCAGGGGGGGTTGACCGTGCCTGAGCTGTACTCGAACCGGCGCCTCGACCAGCCCCTCGTGGGCCGCCGGCGCCTTGAGGTCGATCCGGACAGCTTCGCCCGGCTCTCCGAGCGGATCGCCCGCTTCCTCGGCACCGGCCGGTTCCTGGCGATCCAGACGGTCATCGTGATCATCTGGATCGCACTCAACCTGCTCGCCGTGCGAATGCGGTGGGACCCCTACCCGTTCATCCTGCTGAACCTGGCGTTCTCCACCCAGGCCGCGTACGCCGCACCACTGATCCTGCTGGCCCAGAACCGGCAGGACGACCGGGACCGGGTCGCGCTCGAGGAGGACCGGACCCGCGCCGCACGCACCAAGGCCGACACCGAGTACCTCGCTCGCGAGCTGGCCGCGCTGCGGCTGGCGGTGGGCGAGGTCGCCACCCGCGACTACCTGCGCGGGGAGCTCGACAAGCTCGCCGACCGGATCGACCGCGGCAGCCGGGACGGCAGAGACAGCAGAGACACGGCCGACGGCGAACGGTCGCGCAACAGCAAGGTCAGTCGGCCAGTCGGCGACTGATCCGTTCCAGGGCGGCGAGGTCGTCCGGATCGAGCCGGATCGCGAAGTGCCGCAGCACCCCGAGCAGGTGGGTCCGCGACGCCGTGCGCAGCCGGTCCAGCCCGGCATCGGTGAGGCGCGCCGCGACGCCGCGACCGTCGGACTCGACCCGAAGGCGCTTGACGAGGCCCGCTCGCTCCAGGCGGTCGACGAGCCGGGTCACCCCGGAACGCGACAGCAGCACGGCGTCGGCGAGCTCGGTCATCCGCAGCCGGCGATCCGGCGCCTCGGCGAGCTGGACCAGCACGTCGTAGGACGCCAGCGACAGCCGCTGTTCGGCCACGAGCTCGGTTTCCAGGGTCCGGGTGATGGTGGCGTGCGCACGCAGGAACGCGCGCCAGGACGCGAGCTCGTCCGGCGTGGGCACGGCTCGTCCCCGCGCCGACAGCTCCTCCGGTCCCCCGTCCGGCGACCTCCCGTCCGGCGACCCGGCCGGCCGGGCATCGGCGATGTCCGTCACGTCTGCAGATGCTACGGCGCGGAGCTTGTCGGACACGCACGTAGCATGGGTGGCGAGTCGTCGCGGTCGAACGCCGCGGACCACAGACGTCGCAAGGAAGGTCCAGCGGAGAACCTGATGTCCGTCATCGGAAACGCACACGCCGACACCGTCGAGCAGGCCGTCCGGGCCGCTCTGACCAAGGTCGAGGACCCGGAGATCCACAAGCCGATCACCGAGCTCGGCATGGTCAAGGGCGTCGCGGTGTCCCCGGACGGCATCGCGCACGTCGGCGTCTACCTCACCGTCGCCGGTTGCCCGATGCGGGAGACCATCACCTCGCGGGTCACCGCTGCGGTCTCCGCGGTGCCGGGGGTGCGCGAGGTCCAGGTCGAGCTGGACGTGATGAGCGACGAGCAGCGCACCGAGCTGCGCCGCTCGCTGCGCGGCGACGCCGACGAGCCGGTGATCCCGTTCGCCCAGCCCGGCTCGCTGACCCGGGTCTACTGCGTCGCGTCCGGAAAGGGCGGGGTCGGCAAGTCCTCGGTCACGGTGAACCTGGCCGCCGCGATGGCGGCCCGCGGGCTCTCCGTCGGCGTGGTCGACGCCGACATCTACGGGCACTCGGTGCCGCGGATGCTCGGCACGAGCGCGCGCCCCACCAAGGTCGACAACATGATCATGCCGCCGCAGGCGCACGACGTGAAGGTCATCTCGATCGGCATGTTCGTCGAGGGCAACACGCCGGTGGTCTGGCGCGGGCCGATGCTGCACCGCGCGCTGCAGCAGTTCCTGTCCGACGTGTTCTGGGGCGACCTCGACGTCCTGCTGCTCGACCTGCCTCCGGGCACCGGTGACATCGCGATCTCCACCGCGCAGCTGATCCCGAACGCCGAGCTGCTGGTCGTCACCACCCCGCAGCAGGCCGCCGCGGAGGTGGCCGAGCGGGCCGGGTCGATCGCGCTGCAGACGCGGCAGCGGCTGGCCGGTGTCGTGGAGAACATGTCCTGGATGGAGATGCCCGACGGCTCCCGCATGGAGGTCTTCGGGTCCGGCGGCGGGCAGACCGTGGCCGACTCGCTGACCCAGTCGCTCGGGGCGCCGGTGCCGCTGCTGGGCCAGATCCCGCTGGAGACGCGGCTGCGTGAGTGCGGCGACACGGGCACCCCGATCGTGCTGTCCGATCCGGAGTCGGCGTCGGGCAAGGCCCTGCGCGGCGTGGCCGACAAGCTGAGCACCCGCGCCCGCGGCCTGGCGGGAATGTCGCTGAACATCAGCCCCATCCGCAAGTAGCCCCCTCGTTCGCCACGAACGGCACCTTCGTACAAACCTATTGAACGAAAGTGCCGTTCGTGGCGTTCAGGGCGCGAGCGGGATCAGGAGGTCGCGTCGGTCACGGCCTTGGCCCACAGCCCGACGCCCTCGTCGACCTGCTCCGCCGTGACGATCAGCGGCGGGATCATCCGGACGACGTTGCCGTAGGCCCCGCAGGTCAGCAGCAGCAGGCCGTGGGCGGCTGCGGCGGCGTGCGCACGGGCGGCGGCCTGCGGATCGGGCCTGCCGTCCGCGGTCGTGAACTCGTTGCCCACCATCAGTCCCAGCCCCCGGACGTCGGCGATACCGGGATGGTCGGCGGCGACCCCGCGCAGGCCCTCGAGGAGCCGCAGGCCCTGCTCCGCGGCGTTGGCGACGAGGCCTTCGGTCTCGATGACCTCCAGGGTGGCGAGCGCGGCGGCGCACGACACCGCGTTGCCACCGTAGGTGCCGCCCTGCGAGCCCGGCTTCGCCTTCGCCATCAGCTCGGCGGGGGCCGCGATCGCCGACAGCGGGAACCCGCTGGCCAGGCCCTTGGCGGTGATCAAGATGTCCGGGATGACGCCCGCGGTGTGCTGGTGGCCCCAGAACCGCCCCGTCCGGCCGAAACCGGTCTGGACCTCGTCGGCGATCAGCAGGATGCCGTGCGCGTCGGCGCGTTCGCGCAGCCCGGCCAGGAACAACGGCGGGGTCGGGACGTACCCGCCCTCGCCGAGCACCGGCTCGATGAGGAAGACCGCGACGTCCCCGGCCGGTGCGGTGGTGACGAGCTGGCGGTCGAGCTCGGCCAGCGCGAACCGGACGGCCTCCTCCTCCGACCACCCGTAGCGGAACGCGTAGGGGAACGGCGCGAACGCGACGCCACCCATCATCGGGCCGATGCCGGCGCGGATCTTCGCCCCGGAGGTGGTCAGCGCGGCGGCGCCCATCGTGCGGCCGTGGAAGCCGCCGTCGAACGCGACGACCAGCGGCCGTCCGGTGGCGTGCCGGGCCAGCCGGACCGACGCCTCCACCGCCTCGCTGCCCGAGTTCAGGTAGAAGACGCTGTCCAGCCCCGTGGGCAGCACGTCACCGAGCCGCTCGGTCAGGCGGAGCAGCGGCTGGTGCATCACGGTCGTGTACTGGCCGTGGATGAGCGTGCCGACCTGTTCCTGCGCGGCGGCGACGACCGTCGGATGACAGTGCCCGGTGCTGGTGACGCCGATCCCGGCGGTGAAGTCCAGGTGCCGGCGGCCCTCGGTGTCGTAGAGGTACACGCCCTCGCCGCGCGCGACCTGGACGGGCGTGGCCTGCTTCAGGACCGGGGACAACTGTGCCATGCGCGTACTCCCAGGATCGGGGGTAGTCGAACGGGGCCACAGATTGTCGACTTGTCGACAATCTGTATCGATGGAACCACGCGCCCCTCCCGCACGGCAAGGGGTCGTTCACTGCGAACAGGACCGAGCCGATTCATTAGGGCAGCCTTGCTTTCCTTCAGCGCGACTTGCTTTACTCCCCCATGCCTTCCGCTTCCCTGCTCGCCGCGGCCGCCGGCCCGCTCCCGCCCGTCGTCACCAACGCGACCCGCCGCGAGTTCCTCACGATGCTGGCGGCCGCGGGGCTGCTGACCGCGGGTTGCGGTGGCGGTTCGGGCGCCTCGCAGGAGCGGCCGACCCGCACCGTCGTGGACGCGGTCGGGACGGTTGAGGTGCCGGTGCGTCCACAGCGGGTGGTGACCCTCGGGGAGGCACTGACCGGGCACCTCGCGTCGGCCGGGCTGCTGCCGGTGGCCGCGCCCGACCGGATGGTGGACTGGCTCGACGCATATCGGGAACTGCTGCCGCCCGGGGCGGACCTCGACGCGATCGTCTCGATCGGGGTGGCGGAGGAGCCGAACCTCGAACTGCTCGCCCGGCTCGCCCCGGAACTGATCCTGCTCGAGCGGGACGCGATGGACTTCTACCCGAAGCTGTCGGAGATCGCCCCGGCGGTGGTGGTCGACCGGCCGTCCAACGCCGCATGGCGCCTCGCGTTCGATCAGACTGTCGAGGCCGCTGACCGGGCAGAGGAGGCCGAGGTCGTCCGCGAACGCTACCGCCGGACCCTCGCCGATGTACCGCAGGCCGCTGGGCGGACCACCGTGACCTTCCTCCGTGGGCGCGGCTCGGACGGGTTCCGCATCGACGGCACGGGCGCTTTCGCCGGCGCCGTCGCCGCCGAAGCCGGCTTCGGGGTGGACGACGGCGGAGCGGGCGGCACGCCGTCCGAGCACGGCTACGTGGAGTTCAGCCCCGAGCAGCTGACCGTCGCCGACGGCGACCTCCTTGTGGTCCCCACCCGGCCGGGCCGCAGCGGCATCGAGGAGCTGGAGGCCGGGCCGCTGTGGGGGCGGCTGCCGGCCGTGCAGGCCGGGCGGGTGCTGCGGTTGCCCAACGCCGTCTACAACGGCGGCACGTACGCCGCGGCCGAGCTGTTGGTGCGGGCGCTGTCCGACGCGGTGGCCGGCGACTGACCGATGCCCGGCCGCACGCCGGCGCCGCTCAGCCGGCCGGGCCGCGGGTAGCGAGAAGCGCGTGCAGCCGCTCGGCGGAGCGTTCCCGTGGGACGAGAGGGCACGTTGCGCAGTACTCGTCGAGGTGGGCGACGGACCTGTAGTTCAGGCAGCACACGGACTTTCGCTTGAACAGCTCGGTGCGTCCCGCGTGCTCCACCTCCAGCCAGTCGATGGTGAGGCGGAGCGAGCGAACCGTCGCCCCCGCTAACGTCGCGTCGGCCTCGGCGCGGGCCTGGTCGACAACGCCGGCATGTTTCCCGGCCTGCAGGAAGCCGATGGCGATGCGGTCGGCCAGCCCCTGCCACAGCGCGCGGCGACCGCGCCGCCCGATTCGGGACACCACCTCGACGAACGGTGCGAACAACCGGTGGGCCTGCGTGATGAGAGCCCCCTGGAGGTGGTCGACCCCGGGTGTGACGGTGACCCCGGGGTGGTCGGCTGCGGGGTCACCGGGCAGGACGAGCATCCGCACGTCGTCCAGGGCCATGGCCGGCGGTGCGGCCGGTCCGGCGGGCGAGAACCGGAACGCGATCTGCTCGGGCTCGAGGACCGGTAGCCGGCGCTCGGCGAACAGCGCCGCAGCCAGTATCCCGACCACCGGGCCGGCGACCCGGCCGACGAGTGTCTGTGATGCCAGCGCCGGCCCGCCCCGCAGGGCAGCGTCCACCTCGGCGAGCAGGCTCTCGACGGCACCCTCGGCGAGCAGCTCGGGGTACGGTCGCCAACCCGGGCCGTCCGGCGGGCCGAGCCGCACCGGCCACTGCGGGAGCGGACCCGCCAGCCTGGCGAGGGTGCCTGCGAGCGGATGCTCCACGGCTGAAGAGGCGAAGACCACCGCGTCAGATTACGCGATGAACTAAGGGTTACCTAACACCTACAGCTGCCACGGTCGGCCCAGCATCACCGCGGGCCACACCGGCGATCACCACGGTCAGGTCAGCAGCACCACCACACCGACCAGCAGAGCCAGGGCCGGGTGCCCGACGTTCAGCACCACGACCGACCACAGCGACGGCGCGGCCTCCCCCGTTCCCGGCCGCGCCGCGCCGTTCCGGGAGATCCCGAACGCCAGCAGCATCGCCGGCACCGCGAGGTTCGCGATCACCTGCACCGGCGCGGGCAGCGCGTGCGGCGGCTGCAACCCGGAGATCGCCACGAACAGGCCCGCAGCGGTCGCGAGGGCGATCGGGTTGCGCAGCGGCGCCGTCAGCATGCGCAGCCAGGCGATGACCACGCCGATCACCACGAAGCCCTCGACGACGCCGTTCACTCCGCGGTCACGTACACGCACCCTACGGTCGCGCTGACGGTCCCGCGGCGCACGGCCCCGGCCGGTCGTGAGCGGCGGTCATCCCCGGAACAGCGTCATCCGCTCACGGGGCGTCAGGCCGGGAGGGGGACCTCCGCGCCGGTGGGCGTCACCCCGCCGCTGGGCCCGAGGATGCGGGCCACCGCGTCGGCCATGTGCGTCTCGAGGGTGGCGACCAGCCGGTCGGTGTCGCCGTCGCGGACCGCGTCGCGCAGTTCCCGGTGCTCGGCGAGCAGCTCGTCCGCGGGCGGCGGGTTCTGCTGCAGCGCCGCGAGGCACATCCGCGTCTCCACCAGCAGCGCATCGGCCATCCGGCGCAGCCGGAGGCTGCCGGCGGCGGCCACCATCTCAGCGTGGAACGCGTGGTCGGCGTCGGCCAGCGCGACCGCGTCACCGGTCACCGCGGCGGCCTCCATCACGGCCAGCGCGGACGTCAGGCGCTCGGTGGCCGCACTCCGGTCGCCGGCCAGGATGAGCAGGCCGGCGGCGCGCTCGACCGCGGTTCGCGCGATGTAGACGTCGCGGACGTCGGCGGCGTCGAGATCCCGGACGAACAGCCCCCGGTGCCGCTCGCTGCGCAGCAGGCCCTCGGCCACCAGCCGCTGCATCGCCTCCCGCAGCGGCCCGCGGCTCACCCCCAGCCGCCCGGCCAGCTCGACCTCGCCCAGTTGCGTCCCGGGCGGGAAGGTGCCGCGCATGATGGCCTGGCGGATCCGGTCGGCCACGATGGCCGCCGTGGAGCGCCGGCTCACCGGTTCCAGATCGTGCAGGTCCAGACCCATGCTCTCTCCTGTGGCCCCTCGCGTGGTCGGCGCCCGATCGCGTGTCAGCCGGCGCCGAACAGCGCGCCGAGGCCGCTGCGCGGCCGGTCGGCCCCGACCAGCCGCAACCCCTGCCACACGCTGACCTGGTTGGCCGTCAGTACCGGCTTGCCCACCCGGGCGTCCAGCGCGTCGAGCAGCTCCACGGTGTGCAGCGCGGTGTCGGGCAGCAGCACGGCCTGGGCGTCGGCGTGGTCGGCGGACGCGGCGAAGTCGAGCACCAGGTCGGCGGGCAGGGTACCCACCTCGGTGGCGGTGACGATGCCGCGGGCGGACAGCTGCACCGCCGTGATCCCGGCCCGGGCCAGGAACGCCACGAACCGTTCGGCGACGTCGTCGGGGTAGGTGGCACCGACGGCGACCCGGGTGACCCCGAGCCGCTCACACGCGTCGACGAACGCGACCGACGTGCTCGACGCCGGTACCCCCGCCGTCTCCCGCAGTGCCGCGACCTGGGCAGCCGCGCCGTCCCAGCCGAACACGAAGCTCCCACTGGTGCACGCCCAGACGATCGCGTCGAGCGGCCCGCCGGCGGCCACCTCCCGGGCACCGGCCGCCAGTACGTCGTCGCCGCCGATGTCGAGCAGCGCGTCGACACGGTGGGCGTCCTCGCGCATCTCGGTGTGCACCAGCGGCAACCGGCTGCCGTCGCCGAGCAGTTTCTCGGCACGCGGGTAGTCGTCCTCGGCGGAGTAGCCGGGGTAGAGGATGCCGACGGTCGGAGGTCCGGTGACAACGGTCGGATCAGTCATAATTGTCGACAATCATACAGATCTGCGCTCTCCGTCAAGCCGCCGTGAGCCGCCCCGGCGCGGCGAGCAGCCGGCCGCCGCCGACCGCGGAACGGCCGATCGCCCGCAGCGCCGCCCACATCGTCACCTGGTTCGCGGTCAGCACCGGCTTGCCGAGCGCCTGCTCCAACGGCTCGATCACGTCGTAGGTGGGCAGGTTCGTGCAGCTGATGAACAGCGCGTCGGCGTCGGGCCGGTCGACCGCCGTCACGATCTCTACGACCGCGCTATAGGTCACCCGCCAGATGTTGCCCAGCAGCCCCAGGCCCTCACTGGAGACCGTCTGCACGTCGTGCTCGCCGAGATAGCGCACCAGCCGTGCGGTCACGGCGTCGATGTAGGGCGTGGCGATCGCCAGCCGGCGCACGCCGAGCACCTGCAGGGCCTCGACGAGCGCGCCGGAGGTCGTGGACACCGTCGGCGCCCCTGCCTCCAGCATCGTGCGGCGCAGCACGTACTCACCCTGCGTCCCGCCGACGAAGCTGCCGGACGTGCACGCGAAGGTGACCACCCCGGGCTGCGGGGTCAGCACGTCGCGGGTGGCTCGGCGCAGCGCCCGCCGGTCGCCCACGGCGACGGCCATCTCGACCGTCACCGGGGTGGTGAAGAACGGCAGCCGGGTCAGGTAGAGCGACACGTCCTCGGGTGCCCAGCGCCACAGCTCGCGGTCGAGGGCGAAGTCGAACGGGGCGACGACCCCGATCCCCGGCGGGTTGGCGGCATCACCCGGAGGCTCGACGAGCCCCACGGACAACTCGGTCGGCATGGCCCGCCCCCTCCGGTCACGGCGCGTCGGAGCGCTCGGGGAGCCGCTCGTAGACGAGCCGCTCCCCGACACTTCCGGACCGCCACACGTCGTGGCAGGCCTCGGCCATGGCGTCCAGCCCCTCGACGACCGTCGCGTAGACGTTGCCGGGCACCCAGCCGACGTCACCGTTGAGCAGCAGGTTGTTCCGCCCGTAGAAGATGGCCAGGTCGATGACCCCGGGCAGGTGGTCGATCCTCTGGTCGGCCTTGAACGACTGGTCGAGCATGCCGCCGGAGAACGAGAAGTACACGACGTCACCGGGGATCGGGGTGACCGTGGTGTTCTCGAAGCCGATCTCGGCACCGAATCGCGGGACCATCGTGTACACCTCGTTGCGGGCGTACTTGGCGTGCTGCGCATCGCCACCGAGCGGCAGGGCGTCCCAGACCGCGGCGCACGTGCGCGGGGCGTCCTTCTCCAGGAGCTCGGCCACGCAGGACACACCCCGGCGGGCGAGCGTGATGTTGATGAACTTCGACAAACCGACCACCCCGCGAGCGCTGAGTTTGATGCTGAGGTCACTTCCGACGTGCCACCGTGCGCCAGTGCCGCGGATTGTTGACAATCATACGAGGGCTTCCTAGCGTGTCAATGGCCCCGACCGGCCCCGCGGAAGGATCACAGGGTTGCCTGTTCTCCCAGGTCAAGAGGGCCATGACGGCTCGCCCACGATCGCTGTGCTGCACGCCGCGGACCTACCGCCCGGGCTCGCCGACCACACCTCGGACGCCGAGCTTCGGTTCGCGACCGACGACACACTGGCCGACACGCTGCCCGGCTGCGACGCGCTGCTCGTATGGAACTTCACCTCCGACGCCGTTCGCGCCGCCTGGCCCGCGGCCGACACGATGCGGTGGGTGCACACGGCCAGCGCCGGGGTGGACCGGCTGATCTTCCCCGGGCTGGTGGACTCCGACGTCACGCTGACCAACTCGCGCGGGGTGTTCGACACTCCGATGGCCGAGTACGTCCTCGGCGTGGTGCTCGCCTTCGCGAAGGACCTACCGCAGACGGTGCGGTTGCAGGGCCGCGGCGAGTGGCGCCACCGCGAGACCGAGGGCGTCGCGGGCCGGTGCGCGGTGGTCGTGGGCGGCGGCCCCATCGGTCACGCGATCGCGCGGCTGCTCGCCGCCGTCGGGTTGCGGGTGCGGCTGGTGGGCCGCCGGCCCGCCGACGGCGTGCACGGCATCGACGAGCTCGACGCGCTGCTGCCCGAGGCCGATTTCCTGGTGCTGGCCGCACCGCTCACCGACCGGACCCGTGGCCTGCTCGACGCCGCGGCCCTGCGCCGCCTCAAGCCGACGTCGCGGGTGATCAATGTCGGGCGCGGAGGGCTGGTGGTGCAGCCGGACCTCGTCGACGCGCTGGCCGCCGAGCGGATCGCCGGCGCGGCCCTGGACGTGTTCGAGACCGAGCCGCTGCCCGCGGACTCCCCGCTGTGGGGCATGCCGAACGTCATCGTGTCCCCGCACATGTCCGGGGACACGGTCGGCTGGCGGGACGCGCTGGTCGAACTGTTCGCCGAGAACCTGGCCCGCTACCGGGCCGGCACACCGCTACGCAACGTCGTCGACAAGGCGCGGGGCTACGTCACCGGGAGCACGGGAGGGTCCGCATGAGCGCCCCCGCACACACGAGCGCCGACCTCGCCGCCATCGACCTGCTCGCGGCCTATCGCACGGGAGAGCTCTCCCCCGTGGAGGCCACCCGGGACGCGCTGGACCGCATCGACCGGCTCGACGGCGCAGTCAACGCGTTCTGCCTCGTCGACGCCGACGGCGCGCTGGCCGCGGCGAAGGAGTCGGAGCAGCGGTGGCGACGAGCCGAGCCCCGCGGCCTGCTCGACGGCGTGCCGACCTCGATCAAGGACATCCTGCTGACGATCGGCTGGCCCACCCGGCGAGGTTCCCGGACGACACCGGCCTACGGCGTCTTCGACGTCGACGGCCCCCCGGTCGCCCGGGTGCGCGAGCACGGTGCGGTGCTGCTGGGCAAGACGACGACCCCGGAGCTCGCGTGGAAGGGCGTCACCGATTCCGCGCTGACCGGGGTCACTGGCAACCCGTGGGATCCCACGCTCACCGCGGGTGGGTCCAGCGGCGGCAGCGCGGCGGCCGTCGGGCTCGGGATGGGTGCGCTCAGCCTCGGCACCGACGGCGGCGGCTCCGTGCGCATCCCGGCCGCGTTCACCGGGACGGTCGCGCACAAGCCGACCTACGGCCGGGTTCCCCACCACCCGGCCAGCCCGTTCGGCACGCTGGCCCACGTCGGGCCGATGACCCGCACCGCGGCCGACGCAGCACTGCTGCT
Source organism: Pseudonocardia mahuensis (assembly GCF_018531475.1). Taxonomy (GTDB): domain Bacteria; phylum Actinomycetota; class Actinomycetes; order Mycobacteriales; family Pseudonocardiaceae; genus Pseudonocardia. The sequence goes on along the minus strand of NZ_JAHDTG010000001.1, from coordinate 106,954 downwards.
CGACGTGATCTCCGGTTTCGACGCCCGCGACCCGTGGGCGTTCCCGGCGCCGGCCCGGTCGTTCACCGCGGCGCTGGCCGACGGCGTGGCCGGACTGCAGATCGCGGTCAGCTCGACGCTGGGCTACGCGACGGTAGACCCGGAGGTGGTCGCGGCGTTCGAGGCGGCCGCGGACGTGTTCGCGGCGCTCGGCGCCACGGTCGAGTACGCCGACCCCGGCTTCGCCGACCCGGTCGAGCCGTTCGAGCTGCTGTGGTTCGCCGGCGCGGCCAAGACGATCGAGCACCTGGGCCCCGAACAGCGCGCGACCATGGAGCCAGCACTGGTCGAGATCGCCGAGCAGGGCGCGCGGGCGAGCGCCCTGGACTACCTGACCGCGATGGCCGTGCGCAACGAGCTCGGCACCCTGATGGGCACGTTCCACCGCACCTACGACCTGTTGCTCACCCCGACCCTGCCGATCCAGGCGTTCACCGGCGGGCTCGAGGTGCCGCCGGGCTCGCCGTCGCCGCGCTGGACGTCCTGGACGCCGTTCACCTACCCGTTCAACATGACCCAGCAGCCGGCGGCCAGCGTGCCGTGCGGGTTCACCGCGGCCGGGCTACCGGTGGGGCTGCAGATCGTGGGCCCCCGGCACGCCGACGGGATGGTGCTGACCGCGGCCCACGCCTTCCAGCAGGCCACCGGATGGCACCGCCGCCGCCCCCCGCTCCTCGCGTCGCTGTAGGGCTCCACAACGCTGCCCAGTGCCCACCCCCAGCGCGTTAAGCGTCCACAACGCGGGTGGATGGGCGGGGGGTTAGGTGGCGTCGGGGTCGATCGGGGGGCGTTCGTTCGGGGCCAGGCGCTCTGTCTGCGGGGGCGTGGCCGGGTGGGGGGTGGGTGCGGTGCTCGCGCCGTTCGCGGCCGCGCCGCCCGGGGCGAATCCGTTCGGCTTCTGGGGCGGGTCGTCGTCAAACAGCGTGCGCCGCACGGCGTTGCGGGTGGCGTTGCGGGGGTTGAAGTCGCGCAGCCCGCGCAGGTCGTCCAGCGGCTTGCGCAGCTCGTCGAACTCCGGGCCGAGCTCGTTGCGCAGCTGATCGCGGGCACCGGTCGCGTACTCCCGGACCTGGCGGATGGTCTTGCCCAGCCACGCCATCGCCGACGGCAGCCGCTCGGGACCCAGGATGAACAACCCGGCCACGACGAGGACCAGGATCTCGCCCCACCCGACGCTGTCGAACACGCGACCAGCCTATCGCGTGCCGAATCCGGTGCTCAGACGCTCAGTCCGAGGTGAGCACGGCCGACACGGTCAACGGGCGCCCGTCCCGGACCAACTGCACCGAGACGGTCTGTCCCGGGTCACGCTCGCGCACCGCGACCACCAGTTCGTCGGCCCCGGCGATCGCCCGGTCGTCCACCCGGACGATCACGTCGCCCTCGATGATGCCGGCGGCCGCCGCCGCCCCGCCCTGCACCACGTTCTGCACCTGCGCGCCGTCGGTGGTGCCGTCGGTCACGGACTTGGCGTTGACGCCGAGGTCGGCGTGCTTGACCACGCCCGTGCGGATCAACTCCTGCGCGATCTCGCGGGCGTCGTCGATCGGGATGGCGAAGCCGAGGCCGATCGAGCCCCCCTCACCCTGTCCGAGGCTGCGGATCGCGGTGTTGATGCCGACCACCGCGCCGGTGGAATCGACGAGCGGGCCGCCGGAGTTACCGGGGTTGATCGCGGCGTCGGTCTGGATCGCGTCGATGACGGCGGTGCCGTCGTTCTGCCCGCCATCGAGGCGCACCGGCCTGTTGAGCGCGCTGACGATGCCGTCGGTGACCGTGCCGACGAGCCCGAGCGGGGAACCGATGGCCAGCACACCGTCCCCGACGGCGAGCGACTGCGAGGAACCGATCTGCGCGACGGTCGGATTGGTCACCCCGACCCTGACCACGGCCAGGTCCGTCTTGGGGTCCCGGCCCACGATCTGCGCGGCGGTGCGGGTGCCGTCGCTGAAGACGGCCTCGATGTCCGCGTCCGGCACCTCGGCCGCCGGCGCGACGACGTGGTTGTTGGTCAGCACGTACCCGGCCGGGTCGATGACGACCCCCGAGCCGGTGCCGCCCTCGTCCCCCACCCGGATCTCGACGGAGACGACCGCCGGCACGACGCGGGACGCGATGTCGGCCACCGATCCGGGCGGGCGCTCCTTCGCCTCGGTCGCCGCGGCGATCGTCGCCTCCGGTTCGATCAACCCTGACGCACCGTCGGCCGTGAGCCGGCCGACGAGGCCACCCGCAGCGCCGATGAGCAGCACGACGGCACCCAGCACGACCAGCGCACGGGTCTGCACCCGGCGACCGAACAGCAGGTCGCGGACGCTGAGCCGGGCAGCAGGGCCACCGGGACCGGGGGTCGCCGACGGCGCGGCGACGGGTGGCGGGCCGAGTTCGGCCGCGCTGCCCGGATCTCGCCACGGATCGGCGTCCGCGGGACGGCCGTCGCTGTCCCAGAACGGGTCGGGCCCGGCGCCGTTCGTGCCGTTCCGGTACAGGTCCGGGGGCCGCTGCAGCGACGTGGTGTCCCCTACGGCGCGCCCGAACGCGCTGGCCAGTGCCGCCGGGGGCGGCGGGGCGAGGGGGCCGGCTGGGGCGGAGGCATCCGTCTCGCGGCCACGTGCGAACCCGCCGCTGACACCGGCGGGCCGGCCGAACGCGGACGCCGTACCGTCGTCCACCGGCGGGCGCTCGAGCGGACGTGGGCCCAGACGCGGGGGGTCGGACGGCTCGGGGTCGGCCACGGCGCGCTCGGCGGCTCCGGCGTCCTGCTCGTCGCTCATCGCGGGCCGGCTCCTGAGTGCGGGATCGGACGGGGGATCTCCGACAAGCCTGCCTCAGCGCGGGTGAAGTCCGCGTAGCCGGGCAGGACTCAGTGCCGCCTCACGCCCGGGAAGCTGGGGGGCATCGTGTCGAGCCGGCGGGCCAGATCGGCCGGGCCGACCTCGGGCGCCGGGCCGGTGGCCCCGGCCGGGCTCAGTGCGGAACGCGCAGTCAGCCGGGCGTCCAGCGCGGCGGGGCTCCCGTCGCCCAGCAGCGAACCGCCCAGGACACCGCGGTCGGCGGACGGCGCCCCGTCCGGCGCGTCGATCGACGCCGAGGGCGCGCCGAACGCGAGCGCACCCAGCGCCAGGCCGGACACCGCGGCGCCGGCTCCGAGCCGGATCCGACGCGGCACGCCCGTGCGGCGCCCGTGTTCGATCCGGGCATCTTCGATCCGGGCGTCGGCGCCGGGGGGCATCGAGGGCCGGACCGGCTGGGACGGCCGGGCCGGTTCGGCGGCGACCGGCCGCAGCACGGAGACGAGCTGGCCGTCGGCGGTCATCGCCAGGCCCGCGGGCGGGGCGGGGAGATCGGTGTCCTGCGGGATGGAGCGCAGGGCGGACAGCAACGAAGTGGGGATGCTCGGGGCAGCGGCAGACCGCAGCATCGAACGGGCCTGCCCCTGGGCGACCACCTCGGCCGAGCACTCCGGGCAGTGGCCGAGGTGCTGGGTCGCCCGGGCGTGCGCGCCGGCCGTGAGCTCGTCGTCGACGAAGGCAACGATCGCATCCGGTGACAGGTGCGTCTCGCCCCAGTCCGGCGTGCTCACCGAGAAGAGCCGGCGCGCATCGGTCATCCGTTGACCTCCCCAGCCAGAACCACACGAGAGCCGGCATCCGCGGCCTCGGGCGTCACCGCCGTGGCGCGGCGTCGCTCCAGCGCGTTGCGCAGGGCGGCGCGGCCGCGGTGGATCCTGCTCCGCACAGTACCGAGCTTGACGCCCAGCGTGGCGCCGATCTCCTCGTAGGAGAGGCCCTCCACGTCGCACAGCACGACCGCGGCGCGGAACTCCGGCGCCAGTTCGTCGAGCGCGGCCTGCAGCGTCGGGTCGAGGTGGGTCTCGGAGAAGACGACCTCCGGCTCGGGCCCGCCACCGGGGATCCGGTCGGTGTCGTCCGGCAGTCCCTCCATCCGGACCCGGGCCCGGCGGCGTACCAAGTCGAGGAACAGGTTCGTGGTGATCCGGTGCAGCCAGCCCTCGAAGGTGCCGGGCTTGTAGGAGGCGAGCGAACGGAACACCCGGATGAAGGTCTCCTGGGTGAGGTCCTCAGCGTCGTGCGGATTGCCGGTCAGCCGATAGGCGAGGCGGTAGACCCGGTCGCCGTGCTCGCGCACGACCTCGTCCCAACTCGGCGGCGTCCACTCGGCGCCCTCCCCCGGCAGCACGGTCGAGGACGGGGCCGCGACCTGCGGCCGAGCCCCGAACTGCGTGCTTGCTGGGCGATCGGTCATCGTGGGGAGCGCACCTCCTGCGGCGGGTCGTGCCGTTCCGGGAACGTCCCGCCGAGGGCTGGTGTTCCCGGCGTCGACGGTCGACGACCCCGACCGTGCTCATCACGGTCCCGCACGGTTGTGAACGACGGGTGAGAGGCATCTGAGAGGAACCTGTGAAAGCGACCCGCCCAGATCGCTTCACAGCCCGGAAACCGCAGCACAGTAGCCTCTCGGCCATGACCGGCCCCGCGGGCGACGTCCCGATCGACGTCGTCACCGACGCAGCCGTTCGCGACTACGTGGAATCGTACCGCGCCGAGGACGACGTCCTGGCCGCCGCACGCGAACGCGCAGCGGGCGCGGGGGCTGCTCCGATCGGCGCCGGGGGTGGCGCGGCCCTGTGCTTCCTGGCCGCGACGATCGGCGCCCGGGCCGTCGTCGAGATCAGCACCGGCACCGGGGTCAGCGGGCTGTGGCTGCTCCGGGGCATGACATCCGACGGGGTACTCACCTCGATCGACATCGACCCCGAGCAGCAACGCAGCGCGCGCACCGCGTTCACCGAGGCCGGCTATGGGCCGTCGCGGCTGCGGCTGATCAACGGGATGGCGCTGGAGGTGCTGCCCCGGCTCACCGACGCCGGATACGACCTGGTGCTCGTCGACACGGTGCGGACCGAGTTCCCGCGCTATCTCGACGAGGCGATCCGGCTGCTGCGGCCGGGTGGGGTGGTCGTGCTGAACAACGCCCTGGGCCGCGGCCGGGTCGCCGACCCGGCCGCCGCCGACGCCACGACCCTGGCGCTGCGCGAACTCATCCGCCAGGTGCGGGAGGACGAGCGACTGGTCTCGATGCTGCTGCCGCTGGGCGAGGGCCTGCTGGTCGCGACCAAGATCCGTTGACCCACCTGGGCGGGTTCAGCCGGTTCAGAGGGCCGTCGCGCCCTTGCCCAGCACCACGACCCCGCCCGGGCTGACGGTGTAGCGGGCGCGGTCCAGCGCGAGGTCGACGCCGACGAGCGCGCCGTCGGGCACCACGACGTTCTTGTCCAGGATCGCCCCGCGCACCACCGCTCCACGCCCGATCCGGGCGCCCGGGAGGACCACCGAGTCGGACACCTCGGCACCCGCCTCGAGCCGCACGTTCGGGCTGATCACCGAGCGCCGGGCGATGGCCCCGGAGATGATCGTGCCGACGCCGACGATGGAGTCCTGCGCGATCCCGCCCTCGACGAACTTGGCCGGCGGCAGCGGCGCCATCGCCGTGCGGATCGGCCACCGGTCGTTGTAGAGGTTGAAGATCGGGTGCACCGAGACGAGATCGGTGTGGGCGTCGTAGTAGGCGTCCACGGTCCCGACGTCGCGCCAGTAGCCGGAGTCGCGGTCGGTCGCGCCGGGCACCACGTTGTCGGCGAAGTCGTACACCGCGGCGTCGCCCTCGCGCACCAACCGGGGAATGATGTCCCCGCCCATGTCGTGGTCGGAGTCGCCGTCCTCGGCGTCGGCCCGCAGCGCCTCGAGCAGCACCTCGGTGGTGAAGACGTAGTTGCCCATGGAGGCGAACGTCACGTCGGGGTCGTCGGGCACCGCGGGCGGGTCCGACGGCTTCTCGAGGAAGTCGGTGATCCGGCCGTCGGCGTCGGACTGGATGCAGCCGAACGCCTTGGCCTCGGCGCGCGGTACCCGGATGCCGGCCACGGTGACGCCGGCTCCGCTGGTGATGTGCTGGGCGAGCATCTGGCCCGGGTCCATGCGGTACACGTGGTCTGCACCGAACACCGCGATGTAGTCCGGCCGCTCGTCGTAGACGAGGTTCAGGCTCTGGAAGATCGCGTCCGCGCTGCCGGTGTACCAGCGGCGGCCGAGCCGCTGCTGGGCCGGGACGGTGGTGATGTACTGCCCGAGCACGCTGGAGAGCCGCCACGTCGTGGAGATGTGCCGGTCCAGCGAGTGCGACTTGTACTGGGTGAGCACGCAGATGCGGTGCAGCCCGGCGTTGACCAGGTTGGAGAGCACGAAGTCGATGAGCCGGTAGTGCCCGCCGAAGGGAACGGCCGGCTTGGCACGGTCCGCGGTCAGCGGCCACAGCCGCTTCCCCTCACCACCGGCGAGCACGATGCCGAGCACGTTCGCCGGCAACCCGCCCGGGGCCATCGGGATACGTCCTGCGGTCATCGGAGCCACCCGATCCTCGTCGCTCCACCGGACCTGACAGCCGGCAGGCATCGTGCGGTCACACCAGGAGACCTTAGTGCTCTCTCGGTGTAACGGGCCACACGGAGAGCGGCACGCCACCGGGCCGGATCACGTCAGCAGAACCGGTTCGGGAGCAGATTCGGGAGCAGATAGCGTGCTGACCGTGCGCATCGGTCTGCTCACCCGCGAATACCCGCCGGACGTGTACGGCGGGGCCGGCGTCCATGTCGGACACCTCGTCCCGGCGCTGCGCGGGCTCGGCGGCGGCGTCACCGTCGACGTGCACTGCTTCGGCGAGACGCGCGGCGGTGACCCCGGCACCCGCGCCTACCAGCCGCCGGACGGCCTGGCCGATGCGAACCCCGCGCTGCAGACACTGGGCGTCGACCTGTCGATGGTCGCCGCGCTCGGTGGTGTCGACGTGGCTCACTCGCACACCTGGTACGCCAACATGGCGGGGCACCTGGCCAAGGTGCTGCACGACGTGCCGCACGTGGTCACGGCGCACTCGCTGGAGCCGCGCCGGCCGTGGAAGGCCGAACAGCTCGGCGGCGGCTACCGGCTCTCGTCATGGGTGGAGCGCACCGCCTACGAACATGCCGACGCCGTGATCGCGGTGAGCGAGGGCATGCGCACCGACGTGCTGGACTGCTACCCGACGCTCGACCCGAGCCGGGTGCACGTGGTGCACAACGGCATCGACACCGGCTTCTACCGGCCCGATCCCGGTCGCGACGCGGTCCGGGCCGCCGGGGTCGACCCGGACCGCCCGATCGTGGTCTTCGTCGGGCGGATCACCCGGCAGAAGGGGCTCGGCCACCTCGTCGCCGCGGCGCACGCGATCAGCCACGAGGCGCAGATCGTGTTGTGCGCCGGCGCGCCGGACACGCCGGAGATCGCGGAGGAGACTGAGAAGGCCGTCGCCGAGCTGTCCGCCGCCCGGCCCGGGGTGGCCTGGGTGCGCCGGATGCTGGAGACCGCGCAGATCCGCCAGCTGCTGTCGGCGGCGACGGTGTTCGTGTGCCCGTCGGTCTACGAGCCGCTGGGCATCGTGAACCTGGAGGCGATGGCGTGCGGCACGGCGGTGGTCGCCTCGGACGTCGGGGGCATCCCGGAGGTCGTGGACGACGGCACGACCGGCCTGCTGGTGCACTTCGACGAGCACCATGTGGAGCGGTTCCGGACCGGCCTGGCCGACGCGGTCAACGCGCTGCTGGCCGACCCGCAGCGGGCCGCTGCGATGGGCCGGGCGGGACGGGAACGCGCCGAGCGGGAGTTCTCCTGGGAGCAGGCCGCCGCGCGGACGATGGAGATCTACCGCGGGTTGCGCTGAGAGCCCGCCCGGTCGCCGTCATGACGACCGGGCAGGCTGTGGGCCATCAGCCCGCTGCTGCCTTGAGCGCGTCGCCCAGTGCGCTGGCCTCATCGGGCGTCATCTCCACGACCAGGCGGCCACCGCCCTCGAGCGGTACTCGCATCACGATGCCCCGGCCCTCCTTGGTCACTTCCAGGGGACCGTCGCCGGTCCGGGGCTTCATCGCCGCCATCTCGTGCTCCCTCCGTTGTCTCTCGTTCAGGGCGCCGGTGCGCTGGGGAGCGCGCACGGGCGGGATGTGTGTCGATATTCTCCCCCATCGCTTCACGCGGAGTACAACCGAGGCGATCAACACGCCCGGGGAGATGTGCGGCCTTGACGCTCCGCAGCCGTCACGTCGCTCCACGCCAGCGGTCAGCGTGGCGCCGCTCGCCAGCAGTCGGCGACGTGATCGTCGACCAGACCGGCGGCCTGCATGAGGGCGTAGCACGTGGTCGGTCCGACGAAGCGCAGCCCGCGCCGTTTGAGCTCCTTTGCCATCGCCGTCGACTCCGGCGTGATCGCCGGGACGTCGGCGAGCGTGGCCGGGCGGGGGTGGCCGGCCGGGTCCGGCGCGTAGGACCACAGCAGTTCGTCGAGCGGGGTGTCGAGGTCGAGCACCGCACGCGCGTTGTGCACCGTCGCCTCGATCTTGCTCCGGTTCCGCACGATGCCGGCGTCGGTGAGCAGCCGGGCCACGTCGGCGTCGGTGAATCCGGCCACCACCTGCGGGTCGAATCCGGCGAAGGCCGCCCGGAACGCCGGCCGCTTGCGCAGGATGACCAGCCACGACAGCCCGGACTGGAACCCTTCCAGGCTGAGCCGCTCGAACATCGCGGTCACCCCGCGCAGCGGCACGCCCCACTCGCCGTCGTGGTAGGCGATGTACTCCGGGGCGGCGCTCGCCCAGCCGCAGCGTCCCCGCTGATCCGCGTCGCTCACCGGCCCCGCTGCCCGCGGTACGAGGCCTCGCACAGCCGCGCCATCCGCCGCAGCGAGTAGGCCACGCCCGCCCGGAAGACCGGCCGGACCAGCGGCCACCCGGCCCGGCCGAGCACGCCGAGCGGCAGGTCCAGCAGCTCGGTCCACAGGAACCGGGAGCGGCCCGGGCCCAGCTCGACGACCTCGAACACCCCGTCGCCCTTGACGACGCCGCCGGTGTGGCGCACCACACAGCGCCAGGGCCCGCCCTCGGCGTACTCGGTGATCTCCATGGTGTCCGGGACCCCGAGCGGGCCGATCCCGGTCACCGCGCGCATCGTCGAGCCGACGGACCGGCCGTCGCCCCCGGTCACCTCGACCCGGGTGCCGAGCATCCAGTCGCCCTGCCGTTCCCAGTCGCTGATCGTCGCCCAGACGGCCGCGGCCGGCGCTTCGACGTCCACCGGCACGGTCAGGTCCCGGCGCGTACTCATCGGCCGTCCTCTGCGCGGTGCGACCCGCCCGCGGGAATGCGCTCCTCGAGCTCCGCGACCCGGGCCCGCAACACGTCCCGGTCCGCACCCACCCGGTCCAGCTCCTCGGCAAGGCGATCGAGCACCCAGTCCACCTCCGCCATCCGGTAACCCCGCACCGCCTGCTGGAACCGCAGCTCCCGCACGTCGTAGCCACTGATCTCCCCGGCCGGCAACCGGGTCGGGGTCGCTCCGGGTGGCAGCGGGGCCAGCTCCTCGCCACGGCCGAACACCGCAGCGGCCAGCGCGAACACCACGGCCGCCACGGCCACGACGACCAGCAGGTAGATCAGCGCCGTCCCCATGCTCCGAATCTCATCACGGGTGCCGAGCGCCCGCGACCGCGCAGTCAGGTCCGGGACATCTCCCGCACCTCCCGCATCGGCGGGCGCTCCTCCACCTCGACGCGATGCACCGAGGGCAGCCACTCGCCGTCGATCTGCAGGAACTGGGTGAGCCCGTGGCCGGAGTCGGGCACGTCGCAGCGGCGCAGCACCGCGCCGAGGATCTGCCGGGCCATCACCCCCAGCTGCAGCAGCGAGCGGTTGCGATGCTTGCGCACACCGAGGTTGACCTGCGCCAGGCCGGCCGGCCCCAGCCGGTCGTGGGCGTCGATCAGCAGCCCGATCTCCACGCCGTAACCGGCCGCGAACGGCACCGACTCGAGCAGTTCGCGGGTAGCGGCGTACTCCCCGCCGAGCGGCTGCACGATCCCGGAGAGCAGTGGGCGCAGCGCGGCGAGCAGCGGTCGGGCCAGCAGCTCGGTCACCCGACCGCCCCCGGTGTCGTTCTCCGTCGTCTCCAGCCGCAACGGGCGCCGGTAGAACCCCTTGACCAGGCCCACGCCGTGCTCGGTCAGCAGCGGTCCGAGCAGCGCGGGCACGAATCCGGGGTCGAAGTCGACGAGGTCGGAGTCCAGGAAGACGATCAGATCCCCGTCGGTGGCGGCCAGCGAACGCCACAGCACCTCGCCCTTGCCGGGCACCGGGTCGAGGTGCGGGACGACGTCCTCGCGGTGCACCACCCGGGCTCCGGCGGCGGCCGCCAGCTCCACCGTCCGGTCGGTCGACCCGGAGTCGACGACGACGAGCTCGTCCACCAGCGGCGCGGGGCCGCGGGTGAGCGGGACGATCGCCGAGACGATCGCGCCCACGGTGGTCTCCTCGTCGAGCGCCGGCAACACCACCGACACCCGCCGGCCGTTCTTGGCCGCGACGAGCTCGGCGACCGTCCAATCGGGCGTCTGCCAGGTGCGATCCGCGAACCACTGCTCGGTGACCGGGTCCATGGGTCTCCCTCGGCTAGGCGAGCGCACGGATGGTGCGCGCAGGAGGGCGGGTACCCGCGATCGCAGCGACCATGTCCACCGTCCGCCGCGTCGCGGCCACCTCGTGGGCCCGGAACACCCGGGCCCCGGCGGCCGCAGCCAGGGTCGTCGCCGCGAGCGTGCCCTCCAGCCGCTCGCTGAGCTCCACACCGAGGGTCTCACCGACGAAGTCCTTGTTGGACAACGCCATCAGAACCGGCCAGCCGGTGGCGACCAGTTCGTCCACGCGGCGGAGCAGGGCGAGACCGTGCCAGGTGTTCTTGCCGAAGTCGTGGGTCGGGTCGATGAGGATGCCCTCGCGGGGCACGCCGAGGGTCACCAGCCGCTCGGCCTGGCCACACACGTCGGCCAGCACGTCGGCGACGATGTCGGCGTAGCGCACCCGGTGCGGGCGTCGCCGGGGCACCGCACCGCCGGTGTGTGAGCAGACGATGCCGGCCCCGGTCTCGGCGGCGACCTCGCCCAGCGTCGGGTCGGCCCCGGCCCAGGTGTCGTTCAGCAGGTCGGCGCCCTCGGCGACGGCGAGCCGGCCGACCTCCCCGCGCCAGGTGTCGACGCTGATCACGATGTCGGGATGCTTCGCGCGGACCGCGGCCACGAACGGCACGACGCGTCGGATCTCCTCGGCCGCGTCGACCTCGGCGCCGGGGCCCGCCTTGACCCCACCGATGTCGATGATGTCGGCACCCTCGGCCACCGCCCGGTCGACGGCGGCCATCGCGGCGTCGTCGGAGAACGTGGCCCCGCGGTCGTAGAACGAGTCGGGGGTGCGGTTGACGATGGCCATCACCAGCGCCCGGCCGGCCACCGGCTCCCGCTTGCCGAACCGGAGTGTCGCCATCCCAGCGCTGGTCACAGCACCGATCGTGACACGGGCGGGGGCGGGGCGCAGGCGTCCAGGGCCGTCGTCACATCGGCGACGACCACCATCCGCTCGAGCGCGCCCGCACCAGTGAAGCCCCGCTCGACCAGTTCGCGCAGCCAGGCCAGCAGACCGGAGTAGTGCCCGTCGGGGTCGAGCACCACGACCGGTTTCGCGTGCATCCCCAGCGTTCCCGCGGTCCAGACCTCGAACAGCTCCTCGCAGGTACCGATCCCACCGGGCAGGGCGAGGAACGCGTCGGCGTGTGTCTCCATCAGCGCCTTGCGCTCGCGCATCGAGTCGGTGACCAGCAGCTCGTCGGCGAGGGTGTCGGCGACCTCGCGGTCCACGAGCGCCCGCGGGATCACCCCTGTGGTGCGCGCGCCACCGGCTCGCGCACCCGCCGCGACCGCGCCCATCATCGACACCCGCCCGCCGCCGGAGACCAGATCCCAGCCGCGCGCGGCGATCTCCCGTCCGACCTCCTCGGCGAGCTCCTTGTAGTGTGCCGGGACGCCCTCGGACGAGGCGCAGTAGACGCAGACGGCGTACGAGGCTGCGCTCACCGCGCGACCGCGCCGAGCCGGCCGCGCGCGCTCAATGCGTCTCCTCCCAGGCGCGATAGGCCTCGTGCACGACCTTCACCGCGTCGTCGACGTCGTCGGTGAGGTGCAGCAGCGACAGGTCCTTCTCGCCGATCTTGCCGCTCTCCAGGACCGACGACGCGATCCAGTCGTAGAGCCCACCCCAGTAGTCACGGCCGAGCAGCACCACCGGGAACTTCGTGACCTTCTTGGTCTGCACGAGGGTGAGCGCCTCGAACAACTCATCGAGGGTGCCGAAGCCACCGGGCAGGCACACGAACGCCTGCGAGTACTTGACGAACATGGTCTTGCGGGCGAAGAAGTAGCGGAAGTTGATGCCGAGGTCGACCCAGTCGTTCAGGCCCTGCTCGAACGGCAGCTCGATGCCCAGCCCGACCGACATCCCGCCGGCGTCGGAGCAGCCCCGGTTAACCGCCTCCATGGTGCCGGGCCCGCCGCCGGTGATCACGGCGAAGCCGGCCTCGGCGAGCGCGGCGCCCAGCTCGCGGCCCTGCGCGTACTCGGGGTGCTCGCACGGGGTGCGGGCGGAACCGAAGACGGTGACCGCGCGCGGCAGCTCGGCCAGGGCGCCGAAGCCCTCGACGAACTCGGCCTGGATCCGCAGCACCCGCCACGGATCGGTGTGCACCCAGTCGCTCGGGCCGCGGGAGTCGAGCAGCCGCTGGTCGGTGGTCGTCGACTCGTTGCGGCGGTCACGGCGCAGCACAACCGGACCGCGCAACTTCTCCTCGGGACGTCGTCCGTCACCGCTCGTGGTCATGCGGACCAGAGTAGTGAGGGCAGGTGTCAGGCCAGGAAACGCCTGAGCACGTCCGTGCAGCCGGTGATCGCCCGGGTGTCGACGTGTTCCTCGCGTGTGTGGGCCAGGTTCGGGTCACCCGGGCCGTAGTTGATCGCGGGGATGCCCAGGGCGGCGAACCGGGACACGTCGGTCCAGCCGTACTTGGCATGGGCGGTCGTGCCGGTGGCCGCGAGGAACTCTCTCGCCGCCGGGGCCGCCAGCCCGGGGGGTGCCCCGGGTGAGAGGTCGGTGACGGTGAGGTCGTAGCCGTCGAAGACCTCCCGGACGTGGGCCTGCGCGGCCTCTGCGTCCCGGTCGGGGGCGAACCGGAAGTTGACCGTGACGACGCACTCGTCGGGGACGACGTTCCCGGCCACTCCGCCCGCGATGCGCACGGCCTGCAGGCCCTCGCGGTACACGCAACCGTCGATGTCGACGTCCCGAGCGGTGTAGGCGTTGAGTCGCGCCAGGATCTCCGCGGCGTGGTGCACCGCGTTGTCGCCCAGCCAGGAGCGTGCGGAGTGCGCGCGCCGGCCGTGGGTGCGGATCTCCACCCGCAGCGTGCCCTGACAGCCGGCCTCGACGGTGCCGCCCGTCGGCTCACCGAGGATCGCGAGGTCGGCGCCGAGCCAGTCCGGCAGGTCGCGCTCGATGCGGCCCAGGCCGTTGCGGGTCGCCTCGATCTCCTCGCAGTCGTAGAACACCAGCGTCAGGTCGTGCCGCGGCTCGGTGAGGGTGGCGGCCAGGTGCGCGAAGACGGCGTCGCCCGACTTCATGTCGGAGGTGCCGCAGCCGTACAGCAGGTCGCCCTCGCGGTGGCTCGGCAGGTTGTCCGCGATCGGGACGGTGTCGATGTGCCCGGCCAGCAGGACGCGCCGGGCACGGCCGAGATGGGTACGGGCCAGCACCGCGGCCCCCGAACGGACGACCTCGAGGTGCGGAGCCTGGGTACGCAGCGCATGCTCCAGCGCGTCGGCCAGCCTCGCCTCGTCACCGGACACGCTGGGCACGTCGACCAGTGCGGCGGTGAGCTCGACGGGATCGACGGTGAGGTCCAGGGTCGGGGCGGTGGTCGTCACGGGCCCGACGCTACCCGGGGTGGGGCGAGGCGCGGCCCGGCCCGGGGCGGGGCCACGCCCGGAGGCCTGGGCGCTGGGGGCGCAACAGCATGGTGATCCGGATGAGCGCCCGCCCGGGTGTGGTGTCCGAGTCTTCCTCATGAGCCGGTGCCCAGGGCGCAGCGGGCCGAGGACGGCCGTGGTGCGTGCAACGCGCCTACAGCCAATGGGACTCCGCATGGCGCAGAACCGGCACCGGCCCCGGCCACCGACCGTCGAGGAGTGGCTGCGGTGGTATCCGGAGGACGGCGCAGCGGCCACGCGAGATAAATTGGGCGCCCGTGAGCACCGCACTGCGCCACGAGGGCGCCTCCGGCACCGGCCTGGCCACCGTCACCGCCGACGGCACCGTCCTGGACACCTGGTACCCGTCCCCCGCCCTCGGGCCCGATGCGGAGGACGTCTCGGCGTCGCTGGAGGCCCTGGTCGGCAGTGACGAGGCGCGTGGGGTCACCACCCGGGTCGTCCGCACGACGATCGACTCGCTCGCCGACCCGGCCGCCGACGCGCACGACGTCTACCTGCGGCTGCACCTGCTCAGCCACCGACTGGTCCGGCCGCACGAGGTCAATCTCGACGGGGTGTTCGGGTTGCTCGCGAACGTGGCCTGGACCAACCAGGGCCCGTGCGCCGTACCCGGTTTCGAGCTGACCCGTGCCCGGCTGAAGGCCCGCGGCCCGCTCACCGTGTACGGCGTCGACAAGTTCCCGCGGATGGTCGACTACGTGCTGCCGACCGGTGTCCGGATCGCCGACGCCGACCGGGTCCGCCTCGGCGCCCACCTCGCCGAGGGCACCACCGTCATGCACGAGGGGTTCGTCAACTTCAACGCCGGCACGCTCGGCGCCTCCATGGTCGAGGGCCGGATCTCAGCCGGTGTCGTCGTCGGCGACGGCTCCGACCTCGGCGGCAGCGCCTCGGTCATGGGCACGCTGTCCGGCGGCGGCAAGGAGGTCATCTCGGTCGGCAAGCGCTGCCTGATCGGCGCCAACGCCGGGATCGGCATCTCGCTCGGTGACGACTGCGTGGTCGAGGCCGGCCTTTACGTCACCGCAGGCACGAAGGTCACGCTGCCGGACGGGAGAACCACCGCCGCCCGCACCCTGTCGGGCACCGACGGGCTGCTGCTGCGCCGCAACTCGGTGACCGGGGCGGTCGAGGCCCTCCCCCGAACCGGTGACGGGATCGCCCTGAACGCCGCTCTGCACGCCAACTGAGCCGCCGGATCGTGGACACCGGGCTCGAATAGAGTTCCCGCCCGTGTCCACCGCCGCACCCCGCCGCACGCAGCGACGCCAGGCCGATGGCCCGCGTCTGCTGGATCTGCCGACCCCGCTGACGGCAGCGCCTGCCGACCCGCCGGCGCACCACGTCCGCGCCGCCCTCGACCTGCGGCTGCGCGCGCTGCTGCACCACGACCCGGGCACCCGCACCGGCGAGGACATCGAGGACCTGCATCAGATGCGGGTCTCGGTGCGACGGATGCGGGCGACGCTCAAGGCAGCGCGGCCACTGCTCGACGCCGCGTGGGCCGACGGGCTGCGGGCGGAGCTGGGCTGGCTGGGCCGGGCGCTGGGCCCGGTCCGCGACCTCGACGTCATGCTGCTGCGGCTGCGCGGTGAGGCGGCACTGCTGCCGCCCGCCGAGCAGGCAGCGGCCGAGGGCCTGGTCGCCGCGCTCGAGACCGAGCGGACGGCCGCCCGCGCCGAGATGCTGGCCGCCCTCGACGCCCCGCGCTACACCGCCCTGCTCGAACGGCTGGTCGACGCGATCCGGCTGCCCCTGCCGACGCCGTCGGCCACCCAGGCGCAGCCGGCGCTCGTCGACCTCGTGCGCAAGGAGGCCCGCAAGCTCAGCAAGGCCGTCGAGAAGGCCGGCGAGAATCCGCCGGACGAGACGCTGCACGCGCTGCGGATCCTCGGTAAGCGGGTGCGTTACACCGGGGAGCTGGTCGAGCCGGCGCTGGGCAAGCCCGTCCGGCGGTTGCTCAAGGCGACCGCCGAGCTGCAGGAGGTCCTCGGCGACCACCAGGACGCGTGCGTCGCCGAGCAGCGGATCCGCGAACTGCTCGACGGGTTGGGTGAGTACCCGGACGCGCATGTCGTGTTCGTGGCCGGCCGACTGGTCGAGCGCGAGCGGACCCGGGCCGACGAGAAGCGCACCCACTGGTGGGCGGCGTGGCTGCTGGTCAAGGAGCGAGCCGAGGCGCTGTGACGGCGGGGTCGTCGTCCGGGCCGGCCTCGAGGTCGGCCCGCCCGGACGGCGGCCGGTCCCCGATCCGCCAGATCGCCAGGGCCTGCATGGTGCCCGCGGCCAGCAGCACCGCGATGGCGGCCGGGAAACCGCCGGTGAGGTCGATCAGCAGGCCCATCAGCAACGGGCCCACACCCGCCGCGACGTAGCCGACACCCAGCGCGAGGCCGCTGGTCGCGGCGCTCGCAGCACCGTCCGGGGTGCGCCAGGCGATCACGGCCAAGCCGAGCGGGAACCCGGCCCCGGCCCCGATACCCATGAAGACGACCCACAGCCAGGCGCCCACGACCGGCGGCTGCGGCAGCAGCATCGCGCCGAGGGTGCCGGCCAGGCCGAAGCCCAGCGTCAGCCCCGCCCAGAAGCGCCAGCGCCACCGCCGCTCGGCGAGGACCGGCGCGAGCAGCGCCGTGGGGATCTGCGAGACGCTCCACACGGCCAGCAGCAGGCCGGCCCGCGCAGCGCTCCAGCCCTGGCTCTCGTAGTACGGCGACAGCCACGTCAGCCAGCCGTAGAACATCAGCGAGGTGCCCGCCTGGTAGCAGGCGGCCTGGCGGGCGAAGCGGTCGCGCCAGGGCAGCGGGGGACGCGGCGCCGTCCGGTCGTGTGACCCCGCCCGGCGGGCGATCGGCGTCCAGACGGCCACCGCGAGCACTGCGGGCACCGCCCAGACCGCGAGCGAGAACGACCATCCGCCCAGTGCCGTTGCGATCGGCACCGCGGCGGCGCTGGACACCGTCGCGCCGATCATCATCGACACGACGTAACCGCCGGTGGCGGCGCCGGCCCGGGCGGCGAGATGCTCCTTGACGACCCCGGCGAGCAGCACCCCGGCCAGCCCGATGCCGAGCCCCAGGAGCAGGCTCCCCCCGATCAGCGGGACCAGCGCGGGGAACCCGCGCACGATGCTGCCCAGCCCGACCATCCCGACCGACACGCCGAGCGCGCGTTCCCGGCCGAACCGGGCACCGAACGCGGAACCGGCGAACGAGCCGGCCGCCATCATCAGCACGGCGGAGGCCTGGACGAGCCCGGCCGCACCCGCGGAGATCCCGAGCTGGCCGCGGACCGTCTCGATCAGCGGCGGGTAGCCCGCCAGCGCGGCCCGCAGGTTGGCCGCGAGCGCGAGCAGGCCGACGAGTACGAGCGCCGGGCGGACCTGCCGCGCCGGCGCCGTGGTGGACGTGCTCACGCCGGGGTCAGCCGGCTCACTGCCGCATCGATCCGCTCGTCGCTCGCGGTGACGGCCACCCGCACGTGCTGCACCCCCGCCGGACCGTAGAACTCCCCCGGTGCCACCAGGACACCTTGCGTGGCGAGGTCTCGCACCGTCAACCGGGACGGCCGGCAGGCCGTGGCCCAGAGGTAGAGCCCGGCCTCGGAGTGGTCGACGCGCAGCCCGGCCGCCTCCAGCGCCGTGCGCAGCCGGGCCCGGCGCCGGTCGTACACCGCGGTCTGCGCGGCCACGTGGGCGTCGTCGGACACCGCGGCCTGCATGGCCGCCTGCACCGGCCGCGGGACGATCATGCCGGCGTGCTTGCGCACCTCGAGCAGCGCCGCGACCAGCGACGGGTCCCCGGCCACGAAGGCGGCCCGGTACCCGGCCAGGTTCGACGACTTCGACAGCGAGTGCACCGCGAGCAGGCCCTCGTTCCGCCCGCCGCTCACGTCCGGGTGCAGCACCGAGATCGCCTGGTGCGGCGGCGCGGACAGCGCGAGGTAGCACTCGTCGGACGCCACCGTCGCCCCGATCCCGCGGGCCGCGTCCACCGCCTCGCGCAGCGCGGCGGCGGACAGCACCCGGCCGGTGGGGTTCGACGGTGAGTTCAGCCAGACCAGCCGGGTCCCGGGCGGTGGCGGCTCACCGTCGGCGAGCCGGACCACGGTCGCGCCGGCCAGCAGGGCCCCGACCTCGTAGGTCGGGTACGCCAGCTCCGGCACCGCCACGATGTCGCCGCGTCCGAGCCCGAGCAGCGTGGGCAGCCACGCGACCAGTTCCTTGGAGCCGATCGTGGGCAGTACCGCCGCAGGATCGACCGGGGCGACGCCGAAGCGCCGCACCAGCGAGTCGGCCACGGCCTGGCGCAGCTCGGCCGGACCGTGCGTGGTCGGATAACCCGGCTCGTCGGCGGCCGGCCCGGCGAGGGCGGCGCGGACGATGTCCGGAACCGGATCGACCGGCGTGCCGACGGACAGGTCGACGATCCCGTCCGGGTGCCGGCCGGCGAGCTCCTTGTCACCGGCGAGCGAGTCCCAGGGGAAGTCGGGAAGAACAGCAGCTCTCTGCACTGATGGTTCGACCCTGCGAGCAGGTCTCACTCGTCGTGCGACTGGGGCGGCAGGCTCGCGGCCGGCTCGACGTCCTTGTCGATCTTGCCGACCTTGGACGCGCCACCGGGCGAGCCGAGCTCCGCGAAGAAGTCGGCGTTGGCCTTGGTGTACGCGGCCCACTGCTCGGGCACGTCGTCCTCGTAGTAGATGGCCTCGACGGGGCAGACCGGCTCACAGGCACCGCAGTCGACGCACTCGTCGGGGTGGATGTACATCATCCGCCCGCCCTCGTAGATGCAGTCCACCGGGCACTCTTCGATGCACGCCTTGTCGAGCAGGTCGACGCAGGGCTCGGCGATGACGTAGGTCACGGGGTGGTCCTCCACTCGGGCATTACGACGCTCCCAGTATGTATCTCGACGTAATCGCTGCGGGAGCCGGGGCGATGTCAGTCATACGGCAGATTAGCCCGGCCGGACGGCCGTGTCGTGGGAGAGGATGGCCTCAGTATGGCTGCGGTGGAACGGTTGAACGCGTTGCTGGGCTCGCGGGTCGCGTTGCGGCACCGGATCGGCGAGCGCGACGGCCGTCCGCTGTTCACCGACGCCGTGGGCGAGCTCACAGACGGCGGTGAGCGCGACGGCGTCGCCACCGTCGTGGTGGCGACCCGGCGCGGTCCGGTCCACGTCGACCGGGAGGCCGTCGTGGCCGTCCGCGCGGTGCCACCCGCGCCGCCCAGGCGTCCGTCCTGGTCGGTGGTCGGGCGGCTCGAGTCGCTGTGCGCCGACGCCTGGCCCGCGCAGGTCGACCGCCCGCTCGGGGCGTGGCGGCTACGCGCGGCGGGCGAGGGCACCGGGCGGGCGAACGCCGCGCTCGCCGCCGGGGACCCGGGCATGCCCATCCCCGCCGCCCTCGACGCCGTCCGGGCCTTCGCCGCGGAGCACGGGATCCCGCCCCGGGTGCAGGCGCCGACGGGTTCACCGTGGTCGACGGCGGTGGCCGGCCAGGGCTGGGTGCTCGACGCCGGGCACGACGCCGGGGCCGAGGTGGCGGTGCTCGTCGCGGACCTGGACCGGTGGGCGGTCGCGGACCCGGCCGGGGTCGAGCTGGAGGGCCACGCGAGCGACGACTGGTGGGAGGCCGCGCTCGGCGGCCCGCCGGCGCCGGTCCAGCGTCAGGTGCTCGAACCCGGCCCGGACGGGCCAACCACGGCGTTCGGGCTGGTCCGGGCCCCCGGACCCGGCGAACCGGTCGGCGCGATCCGGGCGGCCGTCGTGGCCGACCACCTCCACCTGGCCTGCCTGGCCGTCGTCCCGGCCGCCCGCCGGGCCGGGGCGGCCACGGCGCTGACCGCGGCGGCCGCCCGCTGGGGCCGCGGGCACGGCGCGCGCTGGGCGGTGCTCCAGGTCGCGCTGCCCAACCCGGACGCACTGGCGTTCTACGACGCCCTCGGCGCCACCGAACACCACCGCTACCACTATCTCGTACCGCCCGAGCGCAACCAGGCGTGACCCTTCTTCGCTGCGCGCTTGAGCCCCGACCACTCCCCGAAGTACTTCCCCACCACGCCGACGACGGGCAGCATGCCGACCGCCTCGTGGTAGAAGCGGCCGTGCGGGCGCTTGTCCAGCTCGTCCTCCACGGCGAACAGGGCCCGTCCCAGCCGCCACACCGCGCCGCCGACCCGGCGCAGTGGCGGCCTGATCCCCGCCCCGTCGAGATCCCCGGTGAGCTCGGCCGCCTTCACTGTGACGGCAGCGTCGTCGGCCGCGCTGAGCTCGTGCGGGACCACGAGGTCCCGGCGGAACAGGACCGCACCGAGCAGCGCGACGAGGCGGTCCTCCTCGCGGACGCCGTACTCACCCGCGATCGCGCACAGCAGCAGGCCCTGACCGGCCGTCCCGACCGCCGCCGAGATCGGCAGGGTGCGGGCGAGGGCGCCGCCCAGTCCCGGGATCGCCGCGATGAGCGTGACGAACCGGCCGACGCGGTGGACCCACCACCGGCAGCGGGCGTCGACGTCCGTCGCCGCCCACGCCGCCGTGCCCGGGACCTCGACGGCGGCCAGGGCGTCGAGCACCTTCTCGCGCAGGCCGCGCTCCCCGTTCCCGGCGTCGTCCGGCTCCGCCGGGCCGGGCCCCGAACGGTCGGGAGCGCCCACCCGCGCCCGCAACCCGAACGGGTCGGACTCGCGCAGTCCGTCGAGCACCGGGCGGGTCGCCCGCACGAACAGCCGCAGCACCGCGACGATCGCGGCGTCGCTGATCGCCTCGTCGACCGGCTCAGCCATTGCCGACCACCGACCTGGACCCTCTCTCCTCGTTCTTCGTCGCGGGCCCGGGGAGCAGGACCTGCCGCACCGACCACAGCCCGGCGCCCAGACCCGACACGATCAGCAGCAGCGACTGCCATGTCGCCGGCAACAGGACGTCGCCGCCGGGCCCGGTGAGCCCGAGCACCCCGACCACCGCGAGCCAGACCATGACCGGCGCGCCCGCCACCACCGGGGCCGGCTCCACCTCCGCGGACCGGCGCACCAGCCACGGCATCGTGAGCAGGACGATCACGGTGCCGATCGGCACCGGAACCGACGCGATGTAGGACGGCTGGAGCATCAGCTCGAACGCGGCCAGCATCGCCGAGTCCAGCAACAGCAGGGTGAGCACCAGGACACGCATCACGTCCCGATCCCCGCGAACAGGTCGGTCTCGGAATCGGTGGCGCCGCCCGCGAGCACGAACTCCTCGACGTCGAGGAGCGGCTGGGCCACCCCGTTGCTCATCGCGTAGGCCACCCGGCCGGGCCGGTTCGGGTCCTCCCACACCGCGATCTGGGTCGCGTGCGCGCGCATGGCGGCGATCCGCGCGGGCCGCTGGGCGGCGACGTCGATCCCGGTGGTGACGGCCGCGTCGTCGACGCTGGGCAGCTCGTCGGGCGCGGGCAGGCGGAACGGCATCCCCGACGCGCCGGCGAGGTCGGCGAGCCCGGCGTCGAGCCGGGACCGGCCGATCGCGGCGAAGTAGACCTTCTCGACCCCGGCCGTGCGCTCGGCGGCCGCGACCGTGATCCGGTGGGCCCGGACGTGGTCGGGATGGCCGTAGCCGCCGTCGTCGCCGTAGCTGACCACCACCTGCGGCCGCAGCTCGGCGAGGACCGCCGCGAGCTGGGAGACCTGCTCGTCGAACGCGCCGGGGGCGGCGAACGCGCGCGGGTGCAGCTCGTCCGGTGAGGCCGCGCGCACGCCGTGCCCGGCCAGCACCATGCCGGAGTCGCGCCAGCGGCCCACCCCGCCGAGGAACCGATGGTCACGCAGGCCCAGCGCCGCCGTCGCGCCCGCCAGCTCACCGATCCGGTAGCCGCCCAGCTGGTCGGCCCGGTCGGGGGCCAGCTGGGCGAGCTCGGGCGGGATGACCTCGCCCTCCTCGCCGAGCGTGCAGGTCACGACGGTCACCGCGGTGTCCGGTTCGGCGGCGTAGCGGGCGATCGTGCCGCCGGTCGTCAGCGTCTCGTCGTCGGGATGGGCGTGCACCAGCACGATCCGGCGCGCGGGGAGCATCACGCCCGCAGCCTATGCCGAGCCGCTCAGAGCAGGCTCTTGCGCTCGGCGAAGTGGCACGCCACCGGGTGCCCCTGCCCACGCTCGACGAGCTCGGGCACCACGTCCGTGCACTGCCGGCGCCCCGCCTCCTCCAGCTCGTGCGCGAACGTCGGGCAGCGGGTCCGGAAGCGGCAGCCGCCGGGAGGGGACAGCGGGCTCGGCACGTCACCGACGACGGTGATCCGTTCCCGGGCCCGTTCCTTGCGCGGGTCGGGCAGCGGGATCGCCGAGATCAGCGCCTGCGTGTACGGGTGCGCGGGGCCGGTGAAGAGCTGATCCGCCGGGCCCGTCTCGACGATCTTGCCGAGATACATCACCGCGATCCGATCCGCGATGTGGCGCACCACCGACAGGTCGTGGGAGACGAACAGGTACGACAGCCCCAGCTGGGCCTGCAGCTCGTCGAGCAGGTTGAGCACCCCGGCCTGAATGGAGACGTCCAGCGCGGACACCGGCTCGTCGAGGACCAGCACCTTGGGCCGGAGGGCGAGCGCGCGGGCCACCCCGATGCGCTGGCGCTGCCCGCCGGAGAACTCGTGCGGGAACCGGTTCCCGTGCTCGGGATTGAGCCCGACCGCGCGCATCAGGTCGCGCACCCGGGCCCGGCCGTCGGCGTCGTAGCGGCCGTGGATGCGCAGCGGCTCGGCGATGATCTCGTTGACCGGGAGTCGCGGGTCGAGCGAGGCGTACGGATCCTGGAAGACGATCTGCAGGTCCCGGCGCAGTGCGCGCATCTCCCGCTTCGGCACACTCGTCAGGTCCCGGCCCCGGTACTCGACGGTCCCCGACGTGGCCGGAAGCAGGTTGAGCACCGCGCGCGCGGTGGTCGACTTGCCGCAGCCGGACTCGCCGACGAGGCCGAGCGTCTCCCCCGCGGCGAGGTCGAACGACACGTCGCAGACGGCGTGCACCACGCCGACGTCACGGCGCAACAGACCGGTGGACCGCACCGGGAAGTGCTTGACGAGATTGCGAACGGACAGCAGCGGCGCGCCGCCGGCCGCCCCCGTCCCATCGGTGCCCATAGCGGGGGCGCTCATTTCCCACCCCCGGACTCGCGGACGAACTCGGCCAGTGCCTCGGTGTCGGCCACCTCGGTCCGGAACACCTCGTCGGCACTCACACCGACGAGCTCCGCGGAACGGTGGCAGGCGGCGAGGTGCTCGCTGCTCGTGGTCGGCTCCAGCGCGGGCTCGGTCTCCTCGCAGACGGCGACGACCAGTGGGCAGCGCGGCGTGAACGGACATCCCGGCGGCATGTTGACCACCGACGGCGGCGCCCCACTGATCGGCGTCAGCCGCTCGCTGGGCCGGTCCAGCCGCGGCAGGCTGCCGAGCAGGCCGAGCGTGTAGGGCATCCGAGGGGCGTAGAAGACGTCCTCGGCGGAGCCCACCTCGACGAGCTTGCCCGCGTACATCACCATCACCCGATCGGCCTGGCCGGCGATCACCCCGAGGTCGTGGGTGATCAGCACCATCGCCGCGCCGGTCTGGTTCTGGGCCGTCTCGAGCGCCTCCATGATCTGGGCCTGGACGGTGACGTCGAGCGCGGTGGTCGGCTCGTCCGCGATGATCACGTCGGGGTCGTTGGCCATCGCGATCGCGATCACCACACGCTGCCGCATCCCGCCGGACATCTGGTGCGGGTACGCGTGCACGCGATCCTGCGGGTTCGGGATGCGCACGGTCCGGAGCAGTTCGACCGCCCGGTCCATGGCGGCGGCCCTGCTGACGTCGTGGTGCGCCCGGACCGCCTCGGCGATCTGATGACCGACGCTGTACACCGGATTCAGCGACGTCATGGGGTCCTGGAAGATCATGGCGATCCGACGGCCACGGATGCGCGACAGCTCGGAGTCCTTGGCCCCCAGCAGCTCCCGGCCGTCGAAACGCACGGAACCGGAGACCTGCGCGGTCGGCGGCAGCAGACCCATGACGGCGAGCGAGGCCACCGACTTGCCGGACCCGGACTCCCCCACGATGCCGAGCACCTCGCCGCGGCGGAGCGTGTAGCCCACCCCGCGCACGGCGCGGACCAGGCCGTCGTCGCTGGGAAAGGAGACGTTCAGGCTGCAGACCTCGAGCACGGTGTCACCGGGCGATCCGTCCGGGGACGCGGCGTCGAGGTTCAGGCGTTCGGCGGTCATGCACGCACCTTGGTCTGCTGCGGGTCGAACGCATCACGCAGGCCGTCACCGATGAAGTTGATGGTCAGGGCGATCACGATGATGAACAGGCCCGGGAAGTAGAACAGCCACGGTCGGGTGGTCAGCGCCGTCTGGGCCTCGCTGACGAGCAACCCCAGCGACGTGTCGGGCACGGTGACCCCGAAGCCGAGGTAGGACAGCGCGGTCTCCAGCAGAATCGCGAGCGCCACCAGGATCGTGGCGTTGACGATGATCGAACCCAGCGCGTTGGGCACGAGGTGACGCAGGATGATCCGCGCGTCGCTCGCCCCGAGCGCCTTGGCGGCCTCGATGTACTCCTTCTCCCGCAGCGACAGCACGACGCCTCGCGAGACCCGCGACACGTAGGCCCAGTACAGCCCGGCGATCACCATGGCGATGAGATACCAGGTGCCGCCGAAGTTGTGCCCCAGCATCGCCGCGACGGCGAGCAGCGGCAGCGTCAGGATCAGGTCGGAGATCCGCATCATGATCGTGTCCACGGTGCCACCGAAGTAGCCGGCGATCGCACCCCACAACGTCCCGACGGCCGTGGAGAACAACGCCACCAGAACCGCGACCTGCAGCGAGATCTGGGTCCCGCGCAGGACCTGGGCGAACTGGTCCTTGCCCACGGCGTCCGTGCCGAAGGGATGCTCGAGGGACGGCGGCTGGGAGTTGTCCGGGGTGATCTGCCCGGCGTCGTACTTCCAGAGCGCACCGCCCACATACGCCAGCAGGACGACGAAGACCAGCACGACGAGGCTGACCACGGCGGCGCGGTGGCGCAGGAACCGGCGCAGCACGAGTTGGGCCTGGCTGCGCTGGGCGACCGTGAACTCGCGGTCCGAGGCCGGGGCGGGGGGCGTGCCGGCGGAGCCGGTGACGTCAGCGGGCTGGGTGGTCGTCGGCTCAGGCATAGCGGATCCTGGGGTCGAGGACGCCGTAGAGCAGGTCGGCGATGAGGTTGAAGCCGATCACGACCGTCGCCGTGATGAGCAGCCAGGACGCGGCGGCGTACACGTCGTCGGTGGCGATGGACTGCAGCAGGAAGTCGCCCATCCCCTTCCACTGGAACACCCGCTCGGTCACGACGGCGCCGCTGATGATCGCGGCGAGGTCGAGTGCGGTGACGGTGGTCAGCGGGATGAGCGCGGTGCGCAGCGCGTGCTTGATCATCACCGTCCGGCGGGACAGCCCCTTGGCCCGGGCGAGCCGGACGTAGTCGCTGTTCAGCACCTCCAACATGGACGCCCGGGTGAATCGGCTCCAGGCCGCGAAGGAGATCAGCGCCAGCGCGATGGTGGGAAGCACCATGTGGCCGAGGACATCGACGACATTGTCCCAGAAGCCTTCCGGCGGCGGCACCGAGCTCGCGCCGATGGTGTAGACGACCTGGTCGCCGACCGCGTTGTTGAACGAGATCCCGCCCTGCTTGAGCAGGATGGCCAGCCAGAACGAGGGCATGGCCAGGAAGAGGAAGCCGAGGAATGTCGCGGTGTAGTCGATGCGGCTGTACTGCTTCACCGCCGTGACCACGCCGACCACGATGGCCAACACGAGCGCGATGACCATCGCCAGCGCGATTAGCCGGATCGTCACCCAGAACCGGTTGCCCAGCTCCGCGCCGATGTCGAGCGTGGAGACCACGGAGGGCCCGAAGTCACCCTGGAGCACCCCGCCCAGCCAGTCCAGGTACCGCGGGACCAGCGGTTGGTCGAGGTTCAGCCGGGCGGTCTCGGCGGCGATGACGTCGGGTGGTGCGGGCGGGCTCTTGGCCATGAGCGGATCCAGCGGATTACCCGCGAAGGTCCCGAGGGCGAAGATGACGAAGGACGCGACGAGCAGGATCGGGATCGAGATCAGGATCCTGCGCACGGCGAAAGCGAGCATGGATGTCTGTCCGGCTTCCTTCGACTTGTGGCGGGCGGCGGTGCGGCGCGCGTGGCACGGAACGGAGCGGCGTCGACGTCGGCCCAGGGTAACGAGCCGTCACGCCCCGGCCGCGTGTCATACCCGCCCGGGGCGCCTAGCCACGTCTCGGCGGCTCGTCAGCGCCGGCTCGTCGGCCCCGACGAGTCGAGCCTCAGCCCGCCTTGATGCCCCACTCGGCGACGTTGTACGCCGGACCGTCGAGCGAGGAGTTGTTCCGGACGTTGCCGATGTTCTCGCGCGCGGCGATCAACGTCGGCTTCTGGTACAGCGGCAGCACGTAGGCGTCCTCGACCATGATCCTGTTGGCCTCGTTGAGATGCACGCGCGCGGCCTCCACGTCCGTGGAGCTGCCCGCCTGCCGGATCAGGTCGTCGACCTGCTGGTTGGAGTACTTGCCGTAGTTTCCGCCACCGCCGGTCTGCCAGTTCTGCTGGGCACCGCCGAACGGGAACGGCGACGCGACCCACGCATACACGATGACGTCGTAGTCGCCGCTGGTCAGCGTGGCGCCCAGGCTGTCGGTCGGCTGGACGGTCACGTTGACGCCGAGCTGCTTGGCGTACTGCGCGAACAGCTCGGACTGGCTCTGTCGGATGGCGTTGCCGACGGTGTAACGGACCCGCAGCTCCGGGACCGCCTGGCCGTTCGGCGCGACGAGCGCGGTGCCCACACCGGTGTAGCCGGCCGTGGTCAGGATCTGCTTGGCCTTCTCGACGTCGCCGCTGCCCTGTCCGGTCGCGCTGATGACATCGGTGTAACCGGCCTGCTGCGGCATGAAGTTGTGGTTCAGCAACGGCTTCACGTCCGAGTTGAACTGCCCCACGGTCTTGCCGATGAGGTCCGGCACGTTCACCGCGGTGAACAGAGCCTGGCGCAGGGCCTTGTCGGACAGTGCCGGGTTCTGCAGGTTGAGGTCGAAGTGCTCCCAGGTCAGGCCGAGACCCTGGGTCTGCTGGACCCCCGGGATCTGGCTTACCTGCTGGACCAGGTCCACCTGCGGCTGCGGGTAGATGACCTGGACCTCGTTGTTCTGCAGGGCGATCGGTTCCTGCGTGGCGTCGGTGATGACGCGGAAGACCAGCCGGTCGAGCTTCGGCTTGGTGGCGCCGTACCACTTCTCGTTCGGCACCAGCGTCAGCGCGACGTTGTCCTGCCAGCTCTCGATCTTGTACGGTCCCCCGCTGAAGGTGGGGACGGTGTTCGCGAAGTAGTCGAAGGCCGCCTTGATCCCGTCCGGGGTGTTCAGGTCACCGTGCTGCGCGGCGATGTGCGCCGGGTAGATCGGGGCGCCGGAGGCCCACGGGCTCTTCCAGTCGGTGAAGGTCTCGGCGAAGGTCACGGTGACGGTCTTGCCGTTGTCGGAACCGACGACGGAGCCGATCTGCGACCAGCCTGCGTCGTCACCCGGTTCGCACGTCGGGCAGTCGCGACCGTTCTGAGCCTTCCAGTTGTAGATGAAGTCGTCCGCGGTGATCGGCGTGCCGTCGTCCCAGACCGCCTCCGGCTTGATCTTGTACGTGATGACCTGGGGGTTCGTACCGGTCTGCTCCGCAGAGACCAGCAGGTCCGTGTTGAGCGTGGACTCCAGGTTCGGCGCGGTGAAGAACGTGTGGGGCAGGAGGCCCTTCAGCGCCGTCGCGGTATCGAAGACGTTGCCCTCGGAGGAGGTGATGTTCCAGTTCGGGATGTTCTTCTCGAGCGCGTAGGTGACCTGTCCGCCCTGCTGCAGCTGGTCCGCCGGCACCGAGTTGCAGGTGAGCGGTTCCGTGGCGCAGTCCGCGAACCCGCCGGTGCCCCCGGTGCTGCCCCCGCCGCCGCAGGCCGCCAGCGCCAGCGCCGCCGTCGCGGCCACCGCGACGGTCGACACCAACCTCGTTCTCGTCATCGACTCCCTGACCTCTCTCCACGGGAACGCGCCCGATCGGCTTCCCCTGTCCGGGCAGCGCGGACCCGCCATGTCTCGAAAGGGTGCACCAACCCAGGGCACCGTAAAAATCTCGCTCACCTGCGTCATCCGGAGGGCGGCGATCGTGACCAAAGGGTGACCGGCCGCGGACGGAGAGGCACGGTTTGATTACCGGACAGTAACTTATAGCCCTCGATCGAGGTCCCTCGTCACCCGACCGGGGCGGTCCACCGCTGGGCTCCCGTCACCGGCCCGGTACGCAACGGGCCCGGAGCGATCCCGGTCGCCGCGTCCGAGTCAGGCGTGCTCACCACCAGGGTGACGGGCTGGAACAGCGGCAGCGCCGGCACCTGGGCCCACAGCACCCGCTCGACCGTCGCGGCCAGCTGCGGGTTCGCGGGGCCGGTGAGCAGGCTGTCGAGCAACGGCTGCAGTGCGGGGAAGCAGAACCCCGTCGGAACACGCGGCGGGTCCGCGACCGCCGCGGTGGGCTGCGGACAGCCGAAGTCCGAGGCGAGCTCGGTGCCCAGGTCACCGCCGACCGTCCGGGGCTGGACCAGCACATCGACGCGCACGCCGCCGCCCGGCCCGGGTACCGCAGTAGCGGTCGACGTCGGCGTCGGGCTCGCCGTCGGACTCGGCGTCGAGGACGCCGCCGTCCCGACCGGCGCCGTCGGTGTCGGGGGCGCCGTCGTCGACGGCGGTGTCGGCGTGACGCTCGACTGGCCGAACAGTTCTGCTGCCGGCGGCGCGACCACCGACGTCCGGACCCCCGCCGCTTCCAGCTGCGACGCCACGAGCTCCGCGACGCGGAGGTCGTCGGGGCGCTCGGCAGCCGCCCCGATGACCAACCGCAGCGGCCCGCCATCGCCTACCCAGCCGCCGTCAGGGGAGCGGGTGTACCCCGCAGCGGTGAGCAGCCGCTCGACCGCGGCCGGATCCGGCCGCGCGGGGGCACCCGGCGGCGCGGACGGGGCGTAGCCATCCTGCGAGGGGGCGAGACCGAAGGAGTCGGCCGGCAGCGCGTCCGGTGCCACGGCGACGCGCACCGCCTCCCGGTCGACCATCGCGCCGATCGCCTGCCGCACCCGGGGATCCGCGAGCGGCCCGGCGTCGCCGCGCAACCCGAGCTCGGTCACCGTGGGCTGGGGAGCATTCTGGGTGCGCGCCGCGGGCACGATCCCGGCCACCGTCTGCCGGACGGTCGGGGCGGCCGTGGGCAGCCCCACGTGCACGTCGCCGACCCGCAGCCCCTCGGCGAGGGTGTTCGGGTCGAGGCGGCGCAGCTGGAGCTGGTCGAGGGTGGCCGGGGTGTCCCAGTAGAGATCGTTGCGGGCGAGCACGACCTCGCCGCGCGCCCGGTCCACCGAGGCGACCCGGAACGGGCCGCCGGACACCGGCAGCCCGTTGGCCAGTGCCCCGATCCAGGAGCCGGGCGCATCCTTCAGGATCGACGCCGGCAGCAGGTCGGAGAACAGCTCCCGCCACTGCGGGTAGGGCTCGGAGAACACGACGTCGACGGCCTTGCCCCCGGCCCGGGAGCGGACGTCGGTGATCAGCCGGTACCCGGCGGCGTCGGCCACACCGGGCTGGCTGCGCATCTGCTCGACGAGGTAGACGAAGTCCTCCGCCGCGATCGGCGCGTTGGACGACCAGGACGCCGTGACGTTGAGCTCGTAGCTCACCGTGAACGGCGACGTCGAGACCACCTCGGCGCTGGTCGCGATCGTCCGGTCGAGCCGCAGCGCGCCCGTCGCGTCGGGCCGGAACACCGACGGCAGCACCAGCGTGGCCACCGCGGTGGTGACGGGTGACTGGTGCGCCAGCAGGTGCGGGTTGAACCCGGCGCCGAGCGCGTCGACCCCGACGACGATCTGGGTCGGTTCGGTCCTCGGCGCGGGTTCGGGCGCCGGAGCAGGCTGCGGCGGGGGTTGCGCGGTGCACCCGGCGAGGGCCGCGAGGACCGTGACGAGCAGTACCGCGAGCGCGGCACGGGCGGTCGAGCCGATCCATGTCACCCTCGTCCTCCCAGCGGTCCGGGCTCTCCGTCCTCGCGGTGGTCCGGGCCCCGCGCGGCAGCCATCGTCGCACCGCGCGGGTCCGCCTGCCGACCCCCCACCGGGGCCGGCGCACCTACCGAGGTCAGCGCGCCGACTTCGCCCGAGCCCGGCTCCGGGCCCGGGTGTGCGAGTCCAGCTCGACCTTGCGGATGCGGACCGACTCCGGCGTCACCTCGACGCACTCGTCGGTGGCACAGAACTCCAGTGCCTGCTCGAGGTTCAGCACCGTCGGCGGGGTCAGCTTCACCAGCTCGTCGCCCGTGGACGAGCGCATGTTGGTGAGCTTCTTCTCCTTCGTGATGTTGACCTCGAGGTCCTCGGCGCGGGTGTACTCGCCGATCACCATGCCGTTGTAGACCTTGGTGCCCGGGCCGATGAACAGCACGCCCCGGTCGGCGAGCTGGTCGACCGCGTAGCCGGTGACGGGGCCGTCGCGGTCGGCGATCAGCGAGCCGCGCAGCCGGGTGCGCAGCTCCCCGACCCAGGGGCCGTAGCCGTCGAAGACGTGGCTGGCGATACCGGCGCCGCGGGTGATCGTCAGGAACTCGGTGCGGAAGCCGATCAGACCGCGGCTCGGGACGCGGAAGTCCATGCGCACCCGGTTCTCACCGTGGATCATCTGGCCCACCTCGCCCTTGCGGGCCGCCAGCAGCTGGGTGACGGCGCCGAGGTGCTCGGTGGGGACGTCGACCGAGAGCTGCTCGAACGGCTCGTGCAGCTTGCCGTCGATCGTCCGGGTCACGACCTCCGGCTTGCCGACGGTGAGCTCGAATCCCTCCCGGCGCATGGTCTCGACGAGGACGGCCAGCGCCAGCTCGCCGCGCCCCTGCACCTCCCACGCGTCGGGGCGCTCGGTGGGCAGCACCTTGATACTCACGTTGCCGACGAGCTCGGAGTCCAGCCGGTTCTTGACCAGCCGGGCGGTCAGCTTGGTGCCCGGGTGGGGGTCCCGGCCCGCCAGCGGCGAGGTGTTCGTGCCGATGGTCATCGAGATCGCCGGCTCGTCGACCGCGATGCGCGGCAACGGGTTCGGGTGCTCCGGGTCGGCCAGGGTGTCGCCGATCATGACGTCGGCGATACCGGCGACGGCGACCAGGTCACCCGCCGACGCCGAGTCGGCTGGAACCCGGGTCAGCGCCTCGGTGCGCAGCAGCTCGGTGATCTTCACCCGGGTGACGGTGCCGTCCTCCTGGCACCACGCGACCTGCTGGCCGCGGCGGATCGTGCCGGCGCGGACCCGGCACAGCGCGATACGGCCGAGGAAGCTCGTCGCGTCGAGGTTGGTGACGTGCGCCTGCAGCGGGGCGTCCGGGTCGTCCGCGGGCGGCGGGACGGTCGCGATGAGCGTGTCGAACAGCGCCTCGAGGTCCGGCGCGTCGGGCAGCTCACCGTCGGCGGGCCGGGTACGGGAGGCACGCCCGGCGCGGCCGGAGGCGTAGACGACGGGCAGGTCGAGCAGCTGCGCGGTGGTGGCCTCGTCGAGCTCGAGCTCGTCGGCCAGCTCGAGCAGCAGCTCGAGGCTCTCATCAACGACCTCGGCGCAGCGCGCGTCGGAGCGGTCGGTCTTGTTCACGACGAGGACGACCGGCAGTCCGGCCGCGAGGGTCTTGCGCAGGACGAAGCGGGTCTGGGGCAGCGGGCCCTCGCTGGCGTCGACGAGCAGCACGACGCCGTCCACCATGGACAGGCCGCGCTCGACCTCGCCGCCGAAGTCGGCGTGGCCGGGGGTGTCGACGACATTGACCGTCAGCCCGTGCCAGTTGATGGCGGTGTGCTTGGCGAGGATCGTGATGCCCTTCTCGCGCTCCAGGTCACCGGAGTCGAGAACGCGGTCCACGGGCTCGGCGCGCTCGCCGAAGGCGCCGGAGGCGCGGAGCATGGCGTCCACCAGGGTCGTCTTGCCGTGGTCGACGTGGGCCACGATCGCGACGTTGCGCAGCTCGCCGCGCGAATCGGGGAAGCCGCGGGTAGCGGTGTCGGTGCCCGAATCAGGGGTCACGGCGGAGATGGCGATCGGGTCCGCCGAGTGGGCGGCCTCGAGGGTGGATCCAGCTGTGCTCACAATTCACGGTAGCCCGTCCGGACCCTGGACCTCCCGTAGGTGTGAGCCTAGGCTCGCCTCACCATGGGCAAGGTCAAGAAGAAGTGCTGCCGCTCGAAGCCGAAGCGCTGCTCGAACTGCCCGGTGGTCGCGCAGCGGCTGAGCAAGATCGCCGACCGGGGCCTGAAGGGCAAGGAGCTCGCCCGCGCGGTCAAGCAGGCACGGATATTCTGATCCCGTGCCCCGGCGCCGTCCCGGGCGCACCCTCCGATGTGGACCGACCGCAACGCTGTGATCAGCGATTGTCCGGGGCGAACTCGACACTCGGGGCCCCGGACGCCGAAGCGATGAGCCCGGACCGGCCGTGGCCGGGTTCGACGGTAGGCCGAGGGGGAACTGCCGCCGGAGTGTGCGCCCGGCGTCCTGATCGGCGGCCGGGAGCGCGCTGCCGCGGCGTGCGCGGCCACCTGTCCCGGGACAGCAATCATGACCGATCCGTGATCGACGTCACCACGTGACCACGGCTACCACGTGGGATGCTCCCCGGCCCGTCGGCCTCACCGGCCCGCGCCGTGCCGACCTCGTGCCGGATCTCGGCGAGCACCGTCCGCGGCCGCTCGACGAGGTCGTGCCAGGTGTAGCGCAGCACTGTCCAGCCCTGGCGGACGAGGGCGTTGCGCCGTCGCTCGTCCCGTCCGGCACGTTCGACGTCCATGTGCCAGGCCCAGCCGTCGACCTCGATCGCGACCCGGGCCACCGGGAACGCGATGTCGATCATGAATTCACCGGCCTCGTGGCCCGGGCGCCATCCGGTGACACCAGCGGTCCGCAGTTGCCGGGCGAGCAGCCGTTCCGCCACGGACGCCGACCGGTCCGCGGCGGCCACGAGCAGCCGGCCTGCCGTCGCCGAGCCGTGCGCACCGAGGTTGCGGCAGTGGGCCGCGTACACGGCGGGGAAGCGCACCCACCGCTGCAGGGCACGGTCGAGGAACGTCCCGCCCGCGCTGCCGAGCTCGACGGCGGCCTCCAGCACCGTCAGCGGGCGGGCCGTGAGCACCACACCACGATCCTCGGCCCGGTCCGCCGGGTCGAGCCCGCGCCGCCGTACCGCCACCCCCGGGCGCGGCCCGGGACACCGCCGTCGCGGCACCGTCACCCCGACGACGAGCGGCGCGCGCTCGACCATCCCGTGCCACCAGGCGGCGGCCACACCGGAGAGGACAGCCCCGTCCCCGGCCCAGAGCACGGCCGCCCGCAGCCGCGCCTCGTCGGTCAGCCGGTGGCCCGCAGCGAGGTAGACCCGTGGATGCAGGGGCCGCCAGCGGCGGGTGGCGAGCCGGCGGTCGACCGCGTCGCGTGACAGCCCGGCGCTCTGCGCCTGCGCCCGCGTGATGACCCCGGCCTGGCGGAGCAGGTAGCTGTTGACCGACATGTCCAGTCCTGACGGATCCCGGGACGTCCCGGTTCCGACCCGTTTCATGATCGACGATCGGGAAGGATCAGCCGCGGATGTCGCGGTGACGTATGCCGAAGCGTCGATCATGCTCGCACCGAACAGCACGGAGCCGGACACACCCCGCCCCGTCGTCGTCAGCGAGCCCGCGACGACCCTGCTCACTCCGTCGCCGGGGCCTGCTCGGTCAGCATCTCGATCAGATCGGCGACCACCGCGCGGTCGGCGGCGACCCAGTCAAGACCGGCGAGCTCTCGCGCCTCGACCCACCGCAGCGCGGAGTGCTCCAGCGGCTGCGGCTCCGCGGCGCCCGGCGCCGGTTCGGCCCGGTGCACCCGCAGCACGCCCGGGGCGATCGGCAGGTCGGTGCCGAGTCGTCCGACGGCGCGGACCTCCGTCCCCAGCTCCTCACGGCACTCCCGCTGCACCGCGTCCGGCTCCGACTCCCCCGGCTCCACGCGGCCGCCGGGCAGTTCCCACTGCCCGGCGAGCTCGGGCGGGTACGAGCGCTGCGCGGCCAGCAACCGGCCGTCGCGCACCAGAGCCGTCGCCACCACGACGCTCGCCCCGGCCAACGCCGCCGCCCGTTCGGCGAGCACCTCGGCCCGCGCGGCGAGGAGCCGCCGCACCAACCGGCGCAGCAGCAGGACGTCGCCGATCCGCCCCAGCGATCCCCACGGCGCCGTCCACATCAGCTCGTCGAGGAGCCGGGTGCCCGTCGCCGTCGGGGTGAGTGTCACCGTGTGCACCAGGTCCCGGACCGGTCCGCGGGCGAGGACCGAGGTCATCCCGGACAGCGAGATCGCGGTGATGCGGGTGGTCACCGGGAGCCGGACGCCGGGGAACATCCGAGTGCCCAGCCGGACCTCGTCGCCCGGGGCGAGCAACCGGGCCGGGGCGGTGAAACGGTGCCCGTCGCGGGCGAGCGCCTCCGCGGCCACCTCGGAGTCCCGGAGCAGGCCGGCCACCGTGCGGGGCGGGGCGTCGATCAGAGTCGTGGAGCACAGCACGGGCACGACCGGAGATCGTGGCATCGGCGCCCCGATGACCCGGGACCGGCGTCTCGGGCAAGGGCGGAAACGGTGAGCGGGCCTCGCCCGCTAGGCGCACGAATCGCCGGAGGGGGTCGCCCGATCCGTCCTCCGGAAGGCCCCGACTCGCCCTCCCCGAACTGTCGGCTCGCCGGGCCGGAACCCGCGACTCGCGCACGGGCGCACCCCGACTCGCGCACGCGGATACCGCGACTCGCGGGGGTCAGGGGGCGGGCCAGCGGACTTCGAGGCGGGCGCCCCCGGTCCCGGCCCCGGTCGCTACGACCGTCCCGCCACGGCCGCGCACCAGCGCCGACACCAGGGCCAGCCCGAGCCCGGCGCCTCCTCCCCCGACCTCCGGGGCCAACCGGGTGAAGCGGTCGAAGACCCGTTCCCGGTCGGCCTCGGGGATGCCGGGGCCGTCGTCCTCCACGACGAGTCGTACCCACCGCCCGGCCGGGAGCACGTCGACCCGGATGACGGAGCGGGCATGGCGGCGCGCGTTGCCCAGCAGGTTGTCCAGCACCAGCCCCACCTCGCCCGCGCTGGCCGCGACCCGGGCCGGGGTGGGCGCGACGAGGTGCACGGCGGGGCTGTCGCGATCGTCGCCGTCCTGCACCATGACCCGGCTGATCGCCGCCCGGGCCGCCCCGGCCAGGTCCACGGGCTGGGCCGCCGGGCGCTGTCCGGCATCCGCGCGGGCCAGCGCGAGCAGGTCCGACAGCAGCGCCGACAGTCGCTGCGCCTCGACGGCCACCTCACGCAACGTCTCGTCCGCCAGCGCCGGGTCCGGGTGCGCGACGGCGACCTCGGCCTGCGCGCGGATCGCGGCCACCGGGGATCGCAGCTCGTGCGCGGCGTCGCCGGTGAAGCGCTCGAGCCGGGCCGCCGCCTCGTCGCGCCGGGCGAGCAGCGAGTTGATCTCCTCGGCGAGCGCGTGCAGCTCGTCGCGGGCCGTGGGCACCGGCAACCGTTCCCCCGGCGGCAACCTGGCCGCAGCGACGCGCATCCGGTCGACCGGACGCAACGCGGCCCGGGTCGCGACCCACGCGGCGAGCGCGACGACCACCGCGCCCAGCAAGGCCGCCAACCCGAACCCGGCCGCGGCCCGAGCGAGCAGAGTGGCCCCACCGACCAGGTCACCGGAGGCCACCACAAGTCGTGGCGTCCCGTCGGGCAGCACGACGGGCACGGCGAGCCAGCGCCGTGCGTCACCGTAGCGGAACACGTTGAACGACTCGCCGGCGGCGAGCTCGCGGATCTCCCGCGGGCGCAGCGGCAGCGGTCCGCGCCCGTCGACCGGGTCACCGGCCGTGTCGACCACCCGGATCGACGGTTGCGGGCCCGGCGCGTCCACGGGGGTGCCGGTCGATATCCGGTCGGCGGCGGCCCGGGCCTGCCCGCGCAGCTCGGCGTCGGCCGCACCGAGCAGCGCCGACTGCAGCAGCCCGGTACCCAGGCGGCTCAGCGCGAGCAGCACCACGAGGGCGACGACCCCGACCACCAGGGTGATCCGGAACCGCAGCGTGCGGGCCGCCCACCACCGTCGCAACCGCGCGATCACGGTGGTGTCACGCAGAGCCGACCAGGTAGCCGAAGCCACGCACGGTGCGCAGCACGTGCCCCGCGCCGACCGCGTCGAGCTTGCGCCGCAGGTACCCGACGTAGACCTCGACGACGTTGCGGCTCGCCGCCTGCTCGTCACCCCAGACCAGGCGCAGCAGCTCGTCCTTCGCGACGGCGGTGTCCGGTCGGCTGGCCAGCGCGTGCAGCAGCGCGAACTCGCGTGGCGAGAGTTCCACCGGACGGCCGTCCCAGGCCACGGTGCGCGCCGCCGGGTCGACGACCAGCGGCCCGAGGCGCACCCGCTGCCCGGTCCGGCCGAGCGCGGCGTCGCGGCGGCGCAGCATCGCCTTGAGCTGCGCGACGAGCACGACGAAGGAGAACGGCTTCACCAGGTAACCGTCGGCGCCGAGATCGAGCCCGTCGGCCTGGTCGATCTCGCCGTCCTTGGCCGAGACCAGCAGGACCGGGGTGTCGACGCCGCCGGCCCGCAACTGCTCCAGCACGCGGTAACCGGACAACCCCGGCAGGATGATGTCGAGCACCACGGCGTCGAAGCTGCCGGTCATCGCGGCCCGCAGTGCGGACGGCCCGTCGCCGAGCGCGACCACCTCCATGCCCTCGGCGGTCAGCCCCCGGGCGAGTGCGGTCCGCACCCCGGGTTCGTCGTCCACCACCAGCACTCGCGCCATCGACGGCGACGCTACTGGTCGCGACGCCCACGCGGGAACGCCGTGACCGCCCTGTCACCTCAGACATCTCTCAGCAGCTCAGACATCTCTCAGCAGCCATGCGTCACGCTGTGTCCATGGCGACAGAGCGGTCAGCGAGACGCAGGGGCTGGGTCAGGGCCGGGATGGGTGTGGCGGTCGCCGGCGCCGTCGGACTGGGGCTGCTCGCGGCACCGGTGGGCGCGGCGGCCCAGCCGGAGCTGCCGCCGGTCTCCCCGGAGGACCTCGTCAGCTCGGTACTGGCGGCCGAACCCGGGCCCTTCGCCGGGACGGTCGAGCTGGACAACGCGCTGGGACTGCCCGCGTTGCCCCAGCTCCCGCAGGCCGCGAACGGCACGAGCACGGCGCGGGTGTGGTCCGGTGGCGACCACAAGGGCCGGCTGTCGCTCCCGACGGCACAGGGCGAGCGCACGATCGTCGCCGACGGGACGACGCTGTGGTCCTGGAACTCCACGGACCGCACCGTGACCCGCACGGCGATCGGGGAGAAGCAGGGGCCCCAGGCCGCCGCCGACCCGACGGCCGCCGCCACCCAGGCCATCCAGATGCTGCGCTCCACCAGCACGGTGAACGTTGACGGCACGGCCGAGGTGGCCGGCCGCCCGGCCTACGAGCTGGTGCTCGCACCGGCGCCGACCGAGCGCACGCTGCTGCGTGAGATCCGGATCGCGGTCGACGCCGAGAAGCGGATGCCGCTGCGGTTCAGCGTGCTGGCGACCGGCTCGCCGGAACCGGCGCTGCAGGTCGGCTTCACCGACATCACCTTCGGCCCGCCGGACCCGTCGCTGTTCACCTTCACCCCGCCCCCCGGCGCGACGGTCACGGAGGCCGAGCCCGGGGACCGGGCGAAGCCCACGACACCGACTCCCGGAGGCACATCCACCAGCGGTGGCCCGACGGTGGTCGGTGACGGCTGGGACACCGTGGTGATCGTGAAGGCCCCGGCAGCCGGTCCACCCGCCGAGGACCGGGAAGCGCCGGACCTGTCGAACCTGGGCGCGCCGGTGAGCGGCAGCTGGGGCAGCGGCCGGCTGATCACCACCACGGTGGCGACGGCGATCGTCACCGACGACGGCCGGATCGCGGCCGGCGCCGTCCCGGAGCAGGTCCTGACCGAAGCCCTGTCGAAGTGACCCTCACCCCCGACGGCGCGCGAGTGGCTCTCGCTGCTTCAGAAGCGGCGAACGCGACTCTCCCCCCGGCGGACAGGGCGACGGCGGTCGCGGCCCGGGTCCGTGGGCTGCGGAAGGTGTTCGGGCGCACCGTCGCCGTAGACGGGATCGACCTCGACGTGCCCGCCGGAGCGGTGCTCGGGATGCTCGGGCCCAACGGCTCGGGCAAGACCACTCTGATCCGGATGCTGCTGGGCCTGACCCGCCCGACGGCCGGGACCGCGGAGCTGCTCGGCTCCCCCGTCCCGGACGGCGTCGCTGCGGCGCTGCCGTCGGTCGGCGCGCTGGTCGAGGGGCCCGGCTTCCACCCGTTCCTGTCCGGGCGGGAGAACCTGCGCCGGGCCGGCGCCACCGAACCGCTGCTCGCGAGCCGCGACCTTCCGGCCGCGGTGGACGCGGCCCTGGAGCGCGTCGGCCTCGCCGGTGCGGCCGATCGCCGCTACCGCGGTTACTCGCTCGGCATGAAGCAGCGGCTCGGGCTGGCGGCGGTGCTGCTCGTCCCGCGCCGGCTCGTGGTCCTCGACGAGCCGACCAACGGCCTGGACCCGGCGGGCACCCGCGACGTGCGGCGCATCATCGCCGAGCTGCACGCGGGTGGGGCGACGGTGCTGGTGTCGTCGCACCTGCTGGCCGAGGTGGAGGCGACCTGCACGCACGTCGCGGTGCTGCAGTCGGGTTCGCTGGTCGCCTCCGGCGAGCTGCGGACCCTGCTGGAGGCCGACGCCGGCGGGTTGGTGATCAGCACGCCGGACGTCGGGCGCGCGTTGCCCGTCCTGCGCGAAGCGGGTGCGACGGCGTTCCGCGAGGGCGACGCGGTGGTCGTCGCCGACGACGGCCCACCTGCACCGGAAGTGATCGCGCTGCTGGTGCGGGCCGGGGTCGCGGTGTACGAGGCCCGCCGCCGGCGGGCCCGGCTGGAGGAGCTGTTCGCACGGCTGACCGAGGAGGCCCGGTGACGACGCCGACGGACCTGATGCCCCGTCCGCGCACATCCGCACCCCTGGGCCGGCTGCTGGGCGCCGAGTTGCGCTGGGTGCTGCGCCGTCCGCGCACGCTGGTCATGCTCGGCCTGTTCGCACTGATCCCGATCCTCATCGCGGTCGGTGTCGTGATCGCCGACCGGCAATCCGGCGGCGGGCTGATCGGTGCGATCGCGGGGAACGGGCTGGTGCTGCCGGTCGCGGCGATGACGCTCGCCCTGACGCTGCTGCTGCCGCTGGCCGTCGCGATGGCCGCGGCCGATGCGATCGCCGGAGAGGCCGCTCACGGCACGTTGCGGGGTCTGCTGGTCGCGCCGGTCGGGCGGCTGCGGCTGGTCGGGATGAAGGCGTTCGGGGTGCTGGTCGTCGCCGCGCTGGCGACGGGGGTGATCGCGGTGGTCGGCGTCGCGGCCGGGCTCGTCGTCGTGGGCGGGGCCGACGGGCAGCTGGTCACGCTGTCCGGGACCACGGTCGGGCTCGGCGAGGCCCTGGGCCGGGTCGCGCTGGTGGTCGTGTGGACCGTCGGCCAGCTCGCCGCCGTCGGCGCGGTCGCCCTGGCGATCTCGGCGCTCACCGAGCACCCGCTGGTCGTGCTGGCCTCGGTGCTCGGCGGGCTGATCGTCTTCGGGGTGCTCTCCGCGATCCCCGCCCTGGAATGGCTGCAGCCCTACCTGCTCACGTCCGGCTGGGTGGCCGGCGCCGACGCCCTGCGCGACCCGTTGCCCCTCAACGGCATGGCGGAGAGCTCGCTGCGGGCGCTCTGCTACGTCGCCGTCGGCGGGGGGCTCACCCTGATCCGGATGCTGCGCCGCGACGCCTGAGCCGGGAGGATGCCGGTATGGCTGACCTCCTCGACGACGCCGCGATCACCTCCGCGCTGGACGGCCTGCCGGGCTGGGAGCGTGACGGCGACTCGTTCGTCCGGACCGCGAAACTGCCCAGCTTCCCCGCCGCGATCGCGGTGGTCGACCGGATCGCCGAGATCGCCGAGGAACGCGATCACCATCCCGACATCGACATCCGGTGGCGGACCCTGACGTTCCGGCTCTCCACGCACTCCGCGGGTGGGCTCACCGGGCGCGACGTCGACCTGGCCGGGGCCATCTCCGAGCAACTCGACGCGGCCACCGGCTGACGGCTCCGGCTCAGGAGACGGTGCGCTGAGCCGGGATCGTCGGCTCCACGACGAACCGCTCCGCGCCGGCCATCACCGGCAGACCGAGTGCGTACCGCTCGCGCCGGGCCTCCTCGCCCGTGAGCGGCCACAGCGTCACCCACGGGCGGGCCGACCCATCGGTGGGCAGGTGACGCACCAGGTCGGCGCGGTAGATCTCGGCGGCCAGCCGGGCGGTCCGGCTGAGGACCGTCCGGTCGATCCGCCCGGGCGGCGACGCCGGCGCGACCTCGCCTGGGTCACGTTCGCCGCCGCCCTGAACTTCTCGATCTGGCAGCTCAACTGACCCGCGGCGTCGGGGACACTGAGCAGCAGTCACCGAC
The DNA here is from genome assembly GCF_018531475.1 of Pseudonocardia mahuensis. Classification (GTDB taxonomy): domain Bacteria; phylum Actinomycetota; class Actinomycetes; order Mycobacteriales; family Pseudonocardiaceae; genus Pseudonocardia. Next base: position 66,319 of record NZ_JAHDTG010000001.1, on the reverse strand, counting down.
GGGAGCCCGCCATGACCGAGACGGACCAGGCCCGGGCCCAGAAGCTGCCACGCAAGCTCTACGAACGCGAACTGCTGCGGCTGCAGGGCGAGCTGGTGCAGATGCAGGAGTGGGTGCGCAGCACCGGCGCGCGGCTCGTCGTCGTGTTCGAGGGCCGGGACGCGGCGGGCAAGGGCGGCGCCATCAAGCGGGTCTCGGAGTACCTCAACCCGCGGATCTGCCGCATCGTGGCGTTGCCGGCCCCCACCGAACGCCAGCGCACCCAGTGGTACTTCCAGCGCTACGTCGAGCACCTGCCCGCCGCCGGGGAGATCGTGCTGCTCGATCGCAGCTGGTACAACCGCGCCGGCGTCGAGCGCGTCATGGGCTTCTGCACGCCGCAGGAGTACAAGCGGTTCCTGCGGCAGTGCCCGATCTTCGAGGAACTGCTCATCGATGACGGGATCGAGCTGCGCAAGTACTGGTTCTCCGTGAGCGACGCCGAGCAGGAACGCCGCTTCCGCGACCGGATGTCCGACCCGATGAAGCAGTGGAAGCTCTCGCCGATGGACCTGGAGTCCATCAGCCGCTGGGAGGACTACTCGCGGGCCAAGGACGAGATGTTCGTGCAGACCGACACCCGCGGCTCGCCGTGGCTGGTGGTCGAGGCCGAGGACAAGCGCCGCGCCCGGATCAACATGATCGCCCACCTGCTGTCCAGCGTGCCGTGGCAGGCGTCCCCCCGCCCCGAACTGACGATGCCGAAGCGACCGTCGGGGCAGAGCTACCGGCGGCCACCGCGGGAGATGTTCACCGCGGTGCCCGACCACGCGGCGACGCTGGCCTGACCTCCGTCCGTCCGGGTCGCGCCGCCGGCCCCGGCCCGCGGCGCGGGCGGCGATCGGCGGGTCGACCACGCCCCGGACGGCACAGCGGCGGCCGGGCCGCGCACCCAGGGCTTCAGAACCGGCGGTTCGCCAGCACCCCGGTCCGCCCGCGGGCCGCGCCCGCCCGGTCGAGTTCCAGGTCGGCGACCAGGAGCCCCGGCTCCGCATCGAGCTGCGCGACGACGGCGCCGAACGGGTCGGCGACGAGACTGGCCCCGATCCCCGTCGGCGCCTTGCCCGCCTCGCCCCCGACCGACCTCGGGTCCGCCTGGTCGCAGGCGGCGATGAACGCGCCCGTGTCGAGAGCCCGGGCGCGCACCAGGACGTCCCACTGGTCACGCTTCCCCGGCCCCGCCCCCCACGACGCCGGCAGCACGATCACCGCCGCGCCGCGCCCGGCCAGCTCCTGGAACAGCCCGGGGAAGCGCACGTCGTAGCAGGTCGCGAGGCCGACCGTCGCGCCGTCGAGGTCCACGGTCGCCGGCTCGGCGCCCGGCGCGACCGTGTCGGACTCGGCGAACCCGAAGGCGTCGAACAGGTGGATCTTGTCGTAGGACGCCTCCACACCCCCGCCGGTCACGAGCAGGGTGTTGCGCACCCGCCCGTCGCCCGCCGGGGTGAACATGCCGGCGACCACGGTGATCCCGGCGTCGGCCGCGATGGCGCGGACCCGGGTCGCCCACGGCCCGTCCAACGGCTCGGCCACCGGACCGAGCGGGACGCCGAAGCGGCACATCGCCGCCTCGGGGAACACCACGAGCCGGGCCCCGGCATCCGCGGCCTGCCGGACGTACTGGTCGATCAGCTTGAGGTTGTCCTCGGGATCGGTCGAGGAGACGACCTGGGCGAGCGCGATCCGCATGTGCCGATCCTCCCCGACGCGGCCCGCTCGGGCGAACCGCTAGAGTCGACCCCGTGCAGCGCCAGTACTGGTTTGGACGCCCGGCCCCGGATGGGCCGGCAGGCGTCACGCTGCGCTGACCTCCCATCCCCGAGCCGGATCGACAAGCCGGCTCGACGGGGATCGACGGGGCGGCTTGCCGGAAAGGAAGCCCCCCACATGCCTCGCACCATCGCCCCGGCGCTGGACGATCACCGGACCACGCGGATCAGCCCGCTGTCCTCCCCGGCCCTGCTGCGCCACGAGCTGCCGGTCGACGACACCATCGCGGACACGGTCACCCGCGCCCGCGCCGGAGTCGTCGACATCCTCGACGGACGCGACGACCGGCTGATCGGCGTCGTCGGCCCGTGCTCGATCCACGACCCCGACGTGGCCCTCGACTACGCCCACCGCCTGGCCGGGCACGCCGCGCGCGTGCAGGACGACGTGCTCGTGGTGATGCGCGCCTACTTCGAGAAGCCGCGCTCCACCGTCGGCTGGAAGGGCCTGATCAACGACCCGGGCCTCGACGACACCTTCGACGTCAACCGCGGCCTGCGCCTGGCCCGCAAGCTGCTGCTCGAGGTCTCGGCGCTGGGCCTTCCGGTCGGCTGCGAGTTCCTCGACCCCATCACCCCGCAGTTCATCGCCGACACGGTGAGCTGGGGATCGATCGGCGCCCGGACGGCGGCGAGCCAGGTGCACCGCCAGCTGTGCAGCGGGTTGTCCATGCCGGTCGGCATCAAGAACTCGACCGACGGCGACGTCCAGGTCGCGGTCGACGGCGCGCGGGCGGCCGCGGCGAGCCACGTCTTCATGGGCATCAACGCCGACGGGCTCGCCGCCCTGATCACCACCTCGGGCAACCCGGACTGCCACGTCATCCTGCGCGGCGGTTCGGCGGGCCCCAACCACGACGCCGAGACCGTCGCGGAGACCCTCGGCCGGCTCCGCAAGGCCGGGCTGCCGGAGCGCGTGATCGTCGACGCGAGCCACGGCAACAGCGGCAAGGACCACGTGCGGCAGGCCGGCGTGGTCCGCGACGTCGCCGCCCGCATCGCAGCCGGTGAGCGCGGCGTGGCGGGCGTGATGATGGAGAGCTTCCTCGTGGCCGGCCGCCAGGACCTCGCCGCCGGGACGGAGCTCACCTACGGGCAGAGCATCACCGACGCCTGCATGGACTGGGACACCACCGCGACGCTGCTCGACGAGCTCGCAGCGGCGGTGCGGGCGCGGCGCTGACGGCGAGCGCGGCGCCGGCTGACCGGCGCTGATGGGCGGAACCCTGGCTCGGGGCGCGGCTCGTCGTCGTGGTGGTCCGCGGTGATCGTCGACGACCGCGACGGCGAGCCGCACGCGCCGGGGTGGGCGACAGTGCGCAGACGTCACGATCCGCCCGGCTCTCCTGCGGGCGGCCCCCGCGACGTCGTAGCGTCCCACGGCATGTCCGACTCACAGTTGCGGGTCTTCGTCGAGGACGGCCCCCGCGGGGGCGAGTGGGTGACCGTAGAGCCCGGACCCGGCGGGGGCCCACCACCCCGGATCCGGCTGCTCGACCCGGCGGTCGCCGAGGTCGTCGACGACGAGATCACCATGCCGCTCCCGCAGACCGAGCGGACCGCCTCCACATACGAGCTGTCGGGGGTCCGGGATGCCGACGGCAGCGCCGTCTACCGGCACGCGGGCCCGGCGGAGAAGGGACCCGAGCCCGGGCGCCCATGACCGGCGAGCCGGTGCGCGGAGCGCTCTGCGACCGATGAGTTCCGAACCGCCACACGGTCTCACTCACAGGACCGTCCGTGCCGCGGTCGAGGGGGACGCGGCACGGGCGGTACCGGCGGCCGGAGAGGAACCCACACCATGCCCACATCGCCCACCTCACGCGATCTCTCATCGGCGGCGCAGCACACCAGCGCGCTCCTGGAGCGGGTCGACGTCCAGCAGCTCACCGCTCCCACTCCGTGCACCGAGTTCAGCGTGCGGGACCTGCTGGACCACCTGCTCGAACTGACGCTGGCGTTCCGCCACGCCGCGACGAAGACCGAGATCGCGGGCGGCGAGGCACCCCGCGAGGGCGGCGCGGAGCCGGATTCCTGGCGGACCCGGCTTCCGGCACAGCTGGACGCTCTGGCCGCCGCCTGGCGGGAACCCGCCGCCTGGGACGGGACGACCGAGGTCGGTGGGATCTCACTGCCCGGCGCGATGGCGGGTGGGTTCGCGCTCAACGAGCTGGTCCTGCACGGCTGGGACCTGGCCAAGGCGAGCACGCAGCCGTTCTCCTGTGACCCATCGGTGGTCGAGGCAGCCCTGCACTTCACCACCGACGTCGTGAACGCGGGGTTCGGCGGCGCCTACGGCCCACCCGTCACGGTGCCGGACGACGCCCCGGCTCTCGACCGGCTCCTCGGCCTGGCCGGCCGCGACCCGTCGTGGACGGCCCCGGCGATTCCAGGACGAGCAGCGCAGATCCTTGGTCAGAGCCGGTAGCCGGCGCGCGGTGGCGTCGGCGGGCAGGATGCGGTCCTCGGTGGCGTGCACGACGAGGACCGGGACATCGATCTCGGGCAGGTCGGGCGCGGAAGTCGGTCAGCCACGCGTCGACGCAGCGCACGGTGCCGATGCCGAGCCGCCGACGCTGACGATGCACTGCTGGTGCCGGGCCTGGTCGCTGATGCGGGTGCCGCGGACACGTCAGGGGTTGTCGTCGGCCTTGAGCAGGAACCGTGGTATCGCCCGCGAACAGCGCCGCCCTGACGACTCGCTCGGAGCCGTGGGCGCCGAGACAACGCGCCAGCCGGGTGGCGCCGAAACCGCTGCCTTGGCAGACCATCCAGATCTCAGGTGCACCCGAAAGCGTCAACACCCTGTGATCTGGATCAACCGTTGGCCTGACGAGTATCCAGTTCGGCTGGCGTCGGTGGACCGCGCAGCTGAGGAGCCGTCAAGGAGGACGACGCCATGCTGGCTGGCAAGCATCGGGTGAGAGGTCTGAGTCGGCCCGTCCGACTCGGTGTGGTGGCCGCCGCGGCTGCTGTGTTGACGGTCGTGTCGCTCACCGTCCCGAACATCGCACGACAAGCCGCAGCCCAGCCGGTCGAGGACGACGACAATTGGGTCTCGGCGTGGTCGGCGGCGCCACAGGGCCCGTCGACGCTGGGACAGTTCGGGGTCGAGACACTCAGCGGTGCGAACCAGGTCAACGCAGTCCAGGACCTGGTGCCGCCACCCACGACCTTCTCCGACGAAACGGTCCGGCAGGTGATGTACCTGCACCACGGCGGCAGCGCCGTCCGGATCCAGCTGTCGAACCAGTTCGGGGAGAGCACCACGACTCTTCCCTCGGTGACCGTCGGAAAGCGAACCGGTGACGCGGGTGCCGAGGTCGACCCCGGAAGTCAACGCGTCGTGACCTTCGACGGGGAGCCCTCGGTGGGCATCCCGGCGGGTGGGACTGTGCTCAGCGACCCGGTCGACCTCGCCACTGAGGCGTTCGACCACCTCGTCCTCAGCATCTTCGTGCCCGCCGGCAACGGCCCGGCGACCGTGCACGGCAACGCCATGCAGACGTTCTTCACTGCGGCCGGCGACCAGACCGGAACCGAAGGCGACGAGGCGTTCACCGAGCGCGGGATCGTCGTGAACAACTACACGTCGACCTTCACGACCGCGGTGTACTACGCCACCGGGATCCACGTCGAGGGCGAACCCGGCGACCGCACGCTGGTGGCGTTCGGCGACTCCATCACCGACGGCTTCCTGTCCAACGGCAACATCGACAACCGGTACCCGGACGTCCTGGCTCGCCGGCTGAAGGCGGACCCGCAGACCCAGCACCTCTCGGTGACGAACCAGGCCATCAGCGGTGGTCGTGTCACCGGGGACGGCATCGGACCCTCGGCGCTCGCGCGCCTGGAATCGCAGGTGCTCGACCAGCCCAACTTGGGAGGTGTGATCTTCCTGCAGGGCATCAACGACCTGGGGACGGCGATTCTGCAGGGGGAGCCCAAGACGGCCGACGATCTGATCGCGGCCTACCGTGAGATCGCGGAGCGAATCCACGCCGCAGGTGTACCGGTCTACATCGGCACCCTGACCCCTGCCGGCGACCTCCTCCGTCCCGCGCCCTACGGGGTGTACTCCGCGCCCTCGCAGGTTGCGGAACGGAACACGGTGAACGAGTGGCTGCGCACCGAGGGTCGTGAGGTCTTCGACGGCGTCATCGACTTCGATGCCGCGATCCGCGACCCGCTGATGCCGGACTGGATCGCGTTGCAGTACGACGCGCTGGACAACCTGCACCCGAACGACGCCGGTTACGAACTGATGGCCGAGAGCATCCCCCAGGAGTTCCTGGACGAGATCGCCGCTGGCTGAGCTCCTCCTCGGCGTCGCGCGAGCATTCAGCCCTGCTATGGACGAGCCTCCATGATGAGGTTGAACGGTGTCTCCGTGGCCCGCCGAACGCGCGAGAAGCCGGCGTCGCGAAGGATCTCGGTCAGCCGTGCTTCGCCGGCCTGCGCACCGAGTGCCGTGCGCGGCTCCTCCGTCCTCGAGTGCGCGACACAGATGACCGTGGACGCCGCATAGTACAGACGGCCGATCGGATTCATGTTGTCCTCGACCTTGTCGTTGGCAAACGGCTCCACGAGCAGGAAGGTTCCGTCAGGCTTGAGCGCCTCGCGGATGTGCTTCGCCGCGCCGAGCGGGTCGGGCATGTCGTGCAACGCGTCGAAGATGGCGACGAGGTCATACTCCGTCCCGGGAAGGTCGGCGGCGGCCGCGACCTCGAACGACACCCGGGGTGCGAGACCGGCGTCGACCGCACGCTCGCGTGCCTGCTCGATGGACGGGCCGTGGTAGTCGAAACCGGTGACCCGCGATTTCGGGTAAGACTCGCCCAGCAACAGTGTCGACGCGCCGTGCCCGCAGCCGACATCAGCGACCTTTGCACCGTCCCGGAGTTTCTCGTCGACCCCGTCGAGCGCGGGTATCCACGAAGACACCAGGTTCGCGACGTAACCGGGCCGGAAGAACCTCTCGGTCCCCTCGAAGAGCGCCGGGTCGTGCTCGTGCCACCCGAAACCACCGTTCGTCCGCACGGCGTCAGTTATTCGTTCGATGCTCTTGCCGACAGCGACTGGGATGTGGAACGCCGCTGCGATCTGCATTCCGTCGGGTGACGCCAGCGCGAACGCCTGCTCATCGGTGAGTGAGAAGCGTTCGCTCTCAGCGTCGTACGTGACGTACCCGCCTGCGGCCTGGCCCTTGAGCCACTCGCGCACATACCGCTCACCGACACCGGCCCCTGCCGCGACCTCGGCCGGCGTGGCCGGCATGACGGCGAGCAGCGACCTGTACAGGCCCAGTCGGTCGCCGATCACCGCGCTGATCGCCTGGAAGCTCCCACCGAGATCAGTGACGAAGCTGCCGAGCAGTTCGTTCAGCTTGCTCTCATCGACGGCCATGTCCGATCCCCTCCCTGTCCGCGATCACGGTGAACGGTTCGGTGCACGGCCATTGCGGGCGCTCGACCGGCTCGTGTCAAGGTCGTAGGCACAATCTGGCGGAGGATTGGGCCGTCCGGACCAGCGCCCGGTACCGGTGCTCGGCGTGGCCCAACTTGTGACGAGGTAAGCAGCCGAGGCCGGGGTCTCACCACACGTATGAACAAGCCGACGCACCCGGCACCCGGCTACTGCCGCTGCGAGATGCCGTTCATGCACCATTCGCCGTTGGTCACGCCCAGCACCACATCGACCGGGAGGTCCTGCGTCTGGCCCTGCGCGCTCAGCGTGAGGTCGACCGGCGCCAGCGCCTGGGTGTCCAGCGACAGGTGCGGCGGGCCGGTCTGCTTGGCGGCCTGGATCAGCTGCAGAGCCTGCGGTGGCATCTGCGCGGTCGGCTTCCCGTCGGGGCCGTGGCAGGAGACCTTCTCCAGCTCCCCGGGGTTCTTGCTGGACAGTGCCGCGACCGCCTCCGCCGCCTTGTCATCCGGCTTGCCCGGCCCGGCGAGGAAGCCCGGCCAGACGAACGCGGCGAGCACCAGCACGACGATCACCGCGCCGGCACCGCCGCCGAGCCCGAGGACCAGGCCCTTCTTGCTCTCCTTCTGCCCTGTGACAGGGGCGCCCGGGGCCTGGGTGTCCTCAGCCTCGGTGTGTTGCGCCTCGGCGGACGGGGCCTGCTGCGCGGCGCCCTCACCGGCCTGGTCCTGGCTCTGGACCAGCGTCCGGTCCTGGCCGGAACTCTCCTCTCCCGCCGACTGCTCGGGCTGATGTGGATCGCTCATCGCGTGTACCTCCCCCAGCGCCCCCGCGAGCGCCGACGCCGCACATTGATGCACTCACACGGTGCCTCATGCTGCTGCCCGCTCGGCACCGGGGCCTGTCCGACGGCCCGAAGGGCCCTGATCGCACGCCACCACATAGCAGTCGTGGCTGCACTGTAAGGAGCCCGAGCCGCCGGACTACACCGGCTGGGAACCGTCACCCCTCATCTGGAGCCGGCACGTCCGAGCTGCACGACCTCCGGCACCCGGTCCCATCGCGCCGGGTGCGAGGCCGTGACCGTTCAGCGGTCGCTCGGACGCCCCAGCGCGACCGTCACGCTCAGCACGCGCGCACACCTCTGGCCGACCGCGGAGGACCGTACGCGCGCCGCCGCGGCGGCCATGCTGGCCGAGGTGTTCGGTCCTGCTGACGGACGACTGACGAACGACGATGCAGCGTAAGCCGCTGACCAGGCCGAACGGGCCGGTTTCAGACGTTGAACCGGAACTCCACCACATCACCGTCGGCCATTACGTAGTCCTTGCCCTCCATGCGCACCTTGCCGGCGGCCTTGGCGGCGTTCATCGACCCGGCCGCGACCAGGTCGTCGAAGGACACGATCTCGGCCTTGATGAAGCCGCGCTCGAAATCGGTGTGGATGACGCCGGCGGCCTGCGGGGCGGTGGCGCCCTTCTTGATCGTCCAGGCCCGGGCCTCCTTGGGGCCCGCGGTGAGGTAGGTCTGCAACCCGAGGGTGTGGAACCCGGCGCGGGCCAGCGCGTTGAGGCCCGGCTCGTCCTGACCGATGGACTCGAGCAGCTCGGCGGCCGACTCGTCGTCGAGCTCGAGCAGCTCGGACTCCACCTTCGCGTCGAGGAACACCGCGTCGGCCGGGGCGACCATCTCGGCGAGCTCCTTGCGCTTCGCCTCGTCGGTGAGCACGCCTTCGTCGGCGTTGAAGACGTAGAGGAACGGCTTGGTGGTCAGGAGCGACAGCTCCCGCAGCGGCGCCCGGTCGACATCGGCGGCGAACAGCGTGGTGCCGCCGTTGAGGATCTCCTGCGCCGCCTCGGCCGCTTCCAGGACCGGGCGCCGGTCCTTCTGCATCCGCGCTTCCTTCTGCAGCCGGGGAACCGCCTTCTCCAGCGTCTGCAGGTCGGCCAGGATCAGCTCGGTCGCGATCGTCTCGATGTCGGACGAGGGATCGACACGGCCCTCGACGTGCACGACGTCGGGGTCGTCGAAGACGCGCACGACCTGGCAGATCGCGTCGGACTCGCGGATGTTGGCCAGGAACTTGTTGCCCAGCCCGGCGCCCTCGGACGCACCCTTGACGATGCCCGCGATGTCGACGAACGACACCGTGGCGGGCAGGATCCGGGCCGACCCGAAGATCTCGGCCAGCTTCTCCAGCCGCGGGTCGGGCAGCGGCACCACACCGACGTTCGGCTCGATCGTCGCGAACGGGTAGTTCGCGGCCAGCACATCGTTCCGGGTCAGCGCGTTGAACAGGGTCGACTTACCCACGTTGGGCAGGCCGACAATGCCGAGGGTGAGACTCACGAGGGTCCAGGGTAGTCGCGGTCGGCGGGGTGCCGGCGACGCCGCCCGTCAGGGCAACGAATGGGCCGGGTCCGTTCGAAATCGACGATCTCGGGGCACTCCCTGTGCTGTGACGACATCCGCCGCCCCCCGCCTGCTGTTCCTGCGCCGCGCCGCCTGCCAGCCCGACCGGATCGGGACGTTCTTCCCGACCTCACCGACGATGGCCACGGAGCTCAGCAGGGTGCTGCCGAGCACCGGCGGCCCGACCGTGGTCGAGATCGGCGCGGGCACCGGGGCCCTGTGCCCCTCGATCCGCCGCCGGCTCGACCCCACCGCCCGCTACCTCGCCGTCGAGATCGACCCCCCGCTCGTCGAGCACCTGCAGACGTCGCTGCCCTGGCTCGAGGTACTGGAGGGAGACGCAGCCGATCTCGGGCGGTTGCTCACGACTGCGGGCGTCGGCGCGGTGGACGCCGTGGTGTCGTCGCTGCCCTGGACCTTGCTGCAACCCGAGCCGCGTCAGCGGATGATCGAGGAGATCACCCGGGTTCTGCGGCCGTCCGGGGTGTTCACCACGATCTGCTGTGTGCCGGGGCTGCCCCACCGGAGGCGGGAGTTCCGCCGGCTGCTCGAATCCTCCTTCGACGAGGTCCTGACCACGGCGACGGTGTGGCGCAACATGCCGCCGGCGCGGGCCTTCGTGTGCCGCCGACCGCGGCCCGCGCCCTGAGGGCACCCGGGATGAGAACGTCCTCATCCGGCTCTCACGTCCCCGCCACGCCCTGCGGCGAGCGTGGCGGGCATGACCTCCGCGCTGCAACCGGCCCCGCAACGTGCCGACCCGCGGTGGCCCCCGTCGCTGGGGCTGCTGTTGGGCCCGGCCGCCGCTGACCTGCTGCAGGTCGCGCTCGACGGGTACGGCGGCCGGTTGCTGTCGGTGCGCGCCACGAACGTCGGGGTGCAGCCCGGGGGGAGCGCCGTCGTGCAGTACACGGCCGACGTCGAGCGGGCGGACGGCCGTCGCACCCGCGAGACCCTCGCCGCGACGACCGGTACACGCATCCCGGACGGGGCGGCGGTGCTCGCCGGTGAGGTCGACGGTGCCCCGGTTCGGGTCGGGCTCTGGCGCTGGCCGCAGGACCCGGCGCTGCCGGGCCTGGCCTGGGCCGAGCGGCCGGCGGAACTGGGGCGGCGGCTCGGGCTCACCGGCCCCCCGCGGGTCCGGGTGCGGGTCTACCGCCCGGGGCGGCGCGCCGTGCTGGAGGTGCGCACCGGGGGCAGCCGGATGTTCCTCAAGATCGTGCGCCCGGGCGCGGTCGACGCGCTGCGCCGCCGCCACGACCTGCTGACCGGGCACGTCCCGGTCCCGCCGGTGCTCGCGGCCTCCGACGACGGGATCGCGGTGCTACCCGCGCTGCCGGGCGCACCGCTGCGGGCCGTACTCCTCGACGGCGGCGCGCTGCCCTCCCCCGCCGCCCTCGATGCGCTGCTCGACCGACTCCCGCCCGCCGTCGCCGAGCTCCCGCACCCCGGCCGGCACGCCCCGGCGGACCACCTCGCCCGGGTGCCGCACTTCACCGCCGTGCTCGGGCTGAGCATGCCCGAGCTGCAACCGCGGGTCGACCGGCTGGCCGCCGACCTGCGCGCGACCGACCCGGGCGAGCACCCGGGGGTACCGGTGCACGGCGACTTCTACGAATCCCAGCTGCTCATCGGCGACGGCACGATCACCGGGCTGCTGGACGTCGACACGTGCGGGCGGGGCACGCGGATCGACGAGTGGGCGACCCTGCTGGCCCACCTCACGGTGCTGACGGGTGGCCACGCGCGGGACTACGGCGCCGCGCTACTGGCCTTCGCCGAGGTGCGCTGGCCACGCCGGGAGCTGTCCGCACGGGTCGCCGCCGCCCTGCTGGCGCTGGCCACCGGTCCGTTCCGGGTGCAGCAGCGCGACTGGACCGCCCATACCGAGCGGCGCATCGAGCAGGCCGAGCAGTGGCTCGCGCGGCGATGAGCCCGTCGATGAGAAGGCGCTCATCCCGCTCTCCCGATCACCTCACCGGCACCCGGAAATCTGGTTCCCCGTCAGCAACCGACCACCACAACGAGGAGCACACCGAGATGCAGCGTCCCACCACCTGGAAGATCATCACCGTCGGCGCCGCCCTGGGCGGACTCGGACTGGCCGGCGCCGGGGTCGCGCTCGCCGACAGCGGCCAGGGCGCCGCCGCCGACATCGCGCCGATCAGCGTCAGCAGCGCCGATCCCGGCGCCCCGGCGCCGTTCGCCGCTGACCTCTCGCCGGAGTCGGCGGACTCGCCGCTGGAGAGCGTCGACGACTCCGCGGACTCGCCGTTCGACAGCCCGGACGACCTGACCCCCGACACCCCGGACGACAGCCCCGTCGATTCCCCGGACGACACCCCCGGGGACGACTGAGCCACCCCGCGACCCGCACCGCGGGTCACCACCGGACTCCCCGGGCACTCGCCCGGGGAGTCCGTGTCGTTGAGTGACCGAATCATCCCTTCCATCACTCGATCGCATGGAGGAGCAGCGGGCGGGTTAACGCTGTTCAGCCCAGCTCGATGATCCACATGGAGCAAGGCGGACGACTCCGGCGCGAGTCCGAGAAGAAACGGTGGTGCCCCGTGCGGTTTCCGACGCCCCGACTGCTGGTCACCGGCGTGGTCCTGGGGGCCCTGTCCACGACGACCGCGACGGCCGTGACGCTGACCGGCGCGGCCGGGGAGGGCGAGGTCGCGCTGCCCGGGTTCGGACCCTCCGCGGCCACGCCGGACGTCGCGATGACCCCGCCGTCGCCGGTCGCAGCACATTCCGCCGACCCGATGGCGCCGGTCACCGGCAGCCAGATCGCCGCACTCGCCATCGGCTCCGCCCAGGACCGGGCGAGCACCCTCATCGACGCCCAGCGGCAGGCGGCGGCCGAGCAGGAGGAGGCCACCGCGCAGCGCGAGACCCCGGCCCGGCCGCGTCCGGAGCAACCGCGGGTGCAGCGTGACCGGGAGCAGATGCGCGAGGACCTCCGCAGCGGGATCCGTGAGGCCTGCAGCCGCGGCTACCTGGAGGGACCGATCTGCCGGGCGGGCTGAGACCCCGCCCGCGCCCCGGGGCGCGTCAGGGCAGCTCGTCGAGCCGGTAGCCCATCCCCCGCACCGTCACGATCCGCTCGGCGCCGAGCTTGCGCCGTAGGTAGCGGACGTAGACATCGACCACATTGGACCCGGGGTCGAAGTCGTAGCCCCACACGTGGCTGAGCAGCTGCTCGCGGGAGAGCACCTGGCCGGGGTGCCGTAGGAAGGTCTCGGCCAGCGCGAACTCCCGCGCCGAGAGGTCCACCGTCCGCCCACCGACCCCGGCCTGACGCGTCCGCAGATCGAGTTGCAGGCCGCCGTGGGACAGCACGGTCATCTCGGCCGACCGGTCGGTCGCCAGCCGCAATCGGACCCGCGCGAGGAGCTCCTCGAAGCGGAACGGTTTGGGCATGTAGTCGTCCGCGCCGCCCTCGAGCCCGGCGACCGTGTCCTGAACGCTGTCCCGCGCCGTCAAGATGATCACCGGGACGGTGCAGCCGTCGTCACGGAGCTTGCGCAGCACGGCGAACCCGTCCATCCCGGGCAATCCGATGTCGAGCACCAGCAGGTCGAAGCCACCGGTGACGGCGTAGTCGTAGGCCGACGGCCCGTCGCCCACGACGGTCACCGCGAACCCGTTCGCGGACAGGCCCTTCTCGACGAACGCGGCAATCCGTGGCTCGTCCTCGGCGATCAGGATCCGGCTCATTCCTCGAGCTCCTCCGGGTCGGCCAGCACCGCGGGCAGTACCAGCGTGAACGTCGCCCCACGGCCGGGCACGCTGTCGAGCAGCACCCGCCCGCCGTGCGCCTGGGCGATCGCGGTGACGATCGCGAGGCCGAGCCCGGCCCCGTCGGAGCGCGGGCCCGAGCTGCCCCGCGCGAACCGCGCGAACACCCGGTCCCGGTCCTCCGGTGCCACCCCCGGCCCGCTGTCGGACACCCAGAACCGCAGCTCCCCGCCGGTCAGCTGGGAGCCGATCGCGATCCGATCACCAGGTCCGGTGTACCGGCAGGCGTTGTCGGCCAACGCGATCAGGGCCTGGGTGACGCGCTGGGAGTCGAGCACGGCGTCGACGTTCGCCGCGGTCTCCAGCACCCACTGCCGGTCGCCGAGGCCGGACAGCTTGTCCAGGATGTCGGCGGTCAGCGCGGCGACGTCGACGGACCCGGGGTGCAGGAACGTGGGCTGTCCGGACTTGGCCAGCAGCAACAGGTCCGACACCATCCGGTTCATCCGGCCCAGCTCGTCGTCGACGAGCGCGACGGTCGCCCGCACGTCGTCGGCGTCGGCCGGGTCGAGCACCTCGAGGTGGCCGCGCACGATCGTGATCGGCGTGCGCAGCTCGTGGCCGGCGTCGTCGACGAACCGGCGCTGCGCGGCGACGCCGTTCTCCACCCGGTCGAGCATCGCGTTCACGGTGCCGACCAGCTCTCCCAGCTCGTCGGGGCCGGTACGCCCGGTGCGGTCCGCGGGGATCCGGCCGGACAGGTCGGTCTCGGTGATCGCGCGGGCGGTGGCGGCGACGTCACGCAGCGGACGCAGGATGCGACCCGCCACGACCCACGCCGCGGCCGCCGCGGCGAGTGTGGTGATGCCACCGACCAGCAGCATCAACCGGGCCGCCTGATCCGCCGCCTGGCGCTCCTGGTCGGCGAAGTACGCGACGACGAGGACGCCGCGGGCCGGATCGCCGGCGAGCGTGACGGGAACCGCGAGGTAGCGGACCTCGCCGACCGCGCTGGGGTAGCGGCCGGAGGCCGGCTCGACGACGCCCCCGGCCAGTTCGGTGAACCGGGCGTCGTCCTTGAGCAGCACCGGGGCCTGCTGGCGGCTCTGGTACCGGAACGCCCCGTCCACGTAGCCGAGGATCTTCTCGTTGGGGCGCGCCAGGTTGTAGGTGATACCGAAGTTCAGCACCTCGTCCACCGAGGCGAAGGGCAGACCGGTGGTCGGGTTGATGCCCGATGCGGTGAGCCGCTCGAACTCGCCCACCTCCGTCCGAAGCGATGTGTCCATCCGCTCGTCGGTGGCCTGGATCAGCAGCCGCCACGTGACGAACGTGACGACGGCGAGCGCGGCCAGCACCAGCAACAGGACCCAGCCGATGATCCGGGTGCGCGCGGCGGAAACCCGGGGCGACATGCGCCGCCACACCGACCCGTACCGGTCACGTGCCGTTCCGGCCGGGCCGGCCCCGTCGGTCTGCGCGCTCATCGACATCCTCAGGGTGGGCCGCGGCCGGGATCGCCCACGATGATCGCCGATCGTGGGCTCTCGTGCCGTGGCCGGGCGGCCGGGCTCAGTCGTCGTCATCGTCGTCGAGGTCCCCGTCCCCGTCGTCGTCATCGTCGGGGCCATCGTCGAGGTCGTCGTCATCGTCGTCGCCGAGCGGTGGCGGCGGCACGAACCCTGCGGCCGGTGGGTCGGGGGCCGGCACGGAGACCGGTGGCGCCGAGCCGGGTGCCCGCACCGTGATCGGGGCGAGGGCGGGCCCGCTGTCGGCGGGTGCCGAGCGGAGCGCCGCGATGCCCAGCACCGCACCGACGACGAGCACGACCGCGGTCGCGACGAGCAGCGGGAGTCGCACCCGGCCGAGCCTCGGCGTCCCGGGTGGCGGCGCGATGAGAGGCAGATGAGAGCGTTCTCATCCGCGTCGACCGCGGTCCGCGGCGGCCGCGTCCGATTCCCGCCAGATCAACGGTGCGGGCGGGTGGCAGCATCGTCGTCGTGCTGCTGGACCAGGATCGTTGCTACCGCGCCGTCGCCTCCCGCGACGCGCGCTTCGACGGGCTGTTCATCACCGCCGTGCGCACCACCCGCATCTACTGCCGGCCCTCGTGCCCGGCGACGACCCCGAAGCGGGCGAACGTGGAGTTCCTGCCGACGGCCGGGGCGGCCCAGCAGCGCGGCTACCGGGCCTGCCGGCGCTGCCTGCCCGACGCCGTCCCCGGTTCACCGGACTGGAACGGCCGGGCCGACCTGGCCGCCCGCGCGATGCGGTTGATCACCGACGGCGTCGTCGAGCGCGACGGCGTCACCGGGCTCGCGCACCGGCTGGGCTACTCCGAGCGGCACCTGAACCGGGTCCTGGCCGCCGAGCTCGGCGCCGGGCCGCTCGCGCTGGCAAGGGCACACCGCGCGCACACCGCCCGACTGCTCATCGAGACCACCGCCCTGGCGATGGCCGACGTCGCGTTCGCCGCGGGGTTCGCCAGCGTCCGGCAGTTCAACGACACCGTTCGCGAGGTCTACGGCGTGCCGCCGACGACGCTGCGCACGGCGGCGGCACGCCACCGCGGCGCTGTCCCGGCGGTGGCCGGCACGCTGGTGCTGCGACTGCCCTACCGCCCGCCCTTCGATGCCACCGGGCTGCTGGCGTTCTTCGCCGACCGTGCGCTGGACGGGGTCGAGTCCGTCGTGAACGGCACCTACCGGCGCACGCTGCGACTGCCGCACGGCGTCGCGACGGTCGCGCTCACCCCGGCCGACGGGTACGTCGCGGCCACGCTGCGGATGGCCGACCCGCGCGACCTCGGCCCGGCGGTCGCGCGACTGCGCCGGTTGCTGGACCTGGACGCCGATCCCGTGGCCGTCGACGAGGTGCTCGGGGCGGATCCGGCCCTCGCCGCGTCGGTGGCAGCGGTGCCGGGGATCCGGCTGGCAGGCACGGTCGACGGCGTCGAGCAGGCACTGCGCGCGGTCCTGGGCCAGCAGGTCTCGGTGGCCGCGGCCCGCACGACGACCGCCCGGCTGGCCGCCGCCCTGGGCGAGCGGCTGCCCGGCGGGCTCGCCGCCGATGGCCCGGATCTGGTGTTCCCCACCGCGTCGGCGATCGCCGAGCGCGGCACCGAGGTGCTGACCGGTCCCGCCCGGCGGACGGCCTCGGTGGTCGGCCTGGCGACCGCGCTCGCCGACGGGACGCTGGTCCTCGACCCGGGCCGTGACCCCGACGAGCTGTGCGCCGAGCTCACCGCGCTGCCCGGCATCGGGCCGTGGACGGCCGGCTACCTGTCCATGCGGCTGCTCGGCGCACCCGACGAACTGCTGCCCGGCGACCTCGCCGTCCGACGCGGTGCCGAGACGCTCGGTCTGCCGTCCGATGTGGACGGGCTGAGCCGGCACGCGGCGCGCTGGCGCCCCTGGCGGTCCTACGCCGCCACCCATCTGTGGCGGGCCGCCGCCACGGCCCCACGAACCCGGAGAAGCGCATGACCGACACGGCGACCTGGTCCACCCTGGACACCCCCATCGGCCCGTTCACCGCCGTCGTCGCGAGCGACGGAGCGGTCCTCGCCTCGGGCTGGACGTCCGAACTGGACGCGCTGCTGCCGCAGGTGCACCCGTCCCTGCGGCCGTCGGCCCTGACCCCGGTCGTGGACCTCGGAGCGGTCGGCGAGGCGATCACCCGGTACCACGACGGCGATCTGTCCGCCGTGGACGGCGTGCGGGTCCGGCAGCGGTCCGGCGAGTTCCTGGAGCACGCCTGGGAGGTGCTGCGCGCGGTGCCGGCCGGAAGCCCGGTCAGCTACACCGAGTACGCCGCGAAGGCCGGCCGCCCGGCGGCGATCCGCGCCGCCGCATCGGCCTGCGCCCGCAATGCGGCGGCGCTGTTCGTGCCGTGCCACCGGGTGCTGCGCTCGGACGGGTCCCTGGGCGGGTTCCGGTGGGGCGTCGAGGTGAAGCGCCGGCTACTGGAGCACGAGTCGGGACGCTGACTTCGATCGTCTGTTCGACCGCCCGTCGAGGGCGGGGTGCCGCTGGCCGTAACCCGACCGGGTGCCCGGCGCGGCGGTCGGCGAACTGTCGGGCGCTCGGTGCACAGTGTCGGTGTGGATCTCGTGACGGCGGTGAACGTGCTGCTCATCGGCCTGCTCATCGGGCTGGCCCTGGGTGCCGGGGTGATGTGGTTGTTCGCCGGGTCCCGGCAGAAGCTGGCTGTCGCCGAGGCGGGCCGCAGGGCCGCCGACGCCTCGGCCTCCGCGCGCGCCGAGGCAGCCGGCCTGCGCGCCGAGCGCACCGGTCTGCTGGAGCGCATCGAAGATCTCTGCGCGCAGGCGGAGCAGGTCGGCGAGCGGCTGCGCCGGGCCGAGTCCGAGGCAGCGGCCGCCGGCGCGGCACTGCGCAGCGAGCGGGAGGCGAGCGCCGCCCGCGAGGAGCTGCTCACCCGCCGCGACGAGGAGCTCAAGCAGGCCTTCCAGGCGCTGTCGGCCGACGCCCTGGCGCGCAACAACGAGCAGTTCGTCGCGCTCGCCGAGGGCCGCATCAAGGAGGCCACCGCGGCGCTGGCCGCGAAGGCCGACGGCGACGCCACGGCCCGCGCGCAGGCCATCGGCGCGATGCTGGACCCGATGACCGCGACGCTGCAGCGCGTCGAGGGCCAGCTGCGGACCGTGGAGAAGGAGCGGGAGTCCGCCTACGCCGGGCTGCGCGAGCAGGTCACCGCGATGCACCGCAGCTCCGAGCAGCTGCAGAACGAGACGAAGCAGCTGGTCAACGCACTGCGGGCACCGCAGGTCCGCGGCCGCTGGGGAGAGTTGCAGCTCGAGCGGATCGTGCAGCTCGCCGGCATGGTCGAGCACTGCGACTTCTCCACGCAGGTCACCGCGTCCCGTGAGGACGGCGCGATCCGCCCCGACATGATCGTGCACCTGGCCGGCGGCAAGCAGATCGTCGTCGACGCGAAGGTGCCGTTCGCCGCATACCTGGAGGCGGTGGAGAGCCGCGACCCGAAGATCCACGCCGAGCGGCTCACCGCGCACGCCCGCCAGCTGCGCCAGCACGTGGACGCGTTGTCGGCCAAGGCCTACTGGGCGGCGTTCGAGCCGACGCCCGAGTTCGTCGTGCTGTTCGTCCCGGGCGACCCTTTCCTCGAGGCCGCGCTGCAGTCCGACCCGGCGTTGCTGGAGCACGCGTTCTCCCGCAACGTCGTCGTCGCCACGCCGACCACGCTGATCGCGCTGCTGCGCACCGTCGCCTACAGCTGGCGGCAGGAGGCGCTGGCGCGCAACGCCGCGCAGGTGCACCAGCTCGGCAAGGAGCTGCACAGCCGGCTCGCCACCATGGGCAATCACGTGGCCAAGCTCGGACGCAGTCTCGACACCGCGGTCGACAGCTACAACAAGACGGTGTCCTCGCTGGAGGCGCGGGTCCTCGTCACCGCGCGCAAGCTCACCGAGCTGAAGGTGGCCGACGACGAGCTCGACGCGCCGAGCCAGGTGGAGCGCGCGCCGCGCACGGTCGCCGCTCCGGAGCTGGTCGCGTCGGCCGCCGACTCCCTGATCGCGCTGCACGAACTGGGCCGCGAACCCGCCCGTGAACCGGCCGCCGACGGCGGCCCGGAGCCGAGGGCTACCGTGAACGGGTGACCGTGGGTCGGGGAGCTGGCGCCAGACCGAAGAGACAGCAGGCGTCCGCCGGGCAGTGGCCGGTCTCCGAACGGTCCGTGTTGAACACCGTCCTGGGCGTCCCGCCGGTGGCAGCGGTCGGGGTGGGGCTGGGTTTCACCGCGCTCGGGGTGCTGATCGACATCCTCCGCCTCGGCACCCTCGGCGTGATCTTCCAGATCTGCTACTTCGCCGGGTGCGTGCTCGCGATGGCGTGGGTCCGCCGGCGGAACCTGTTCGGGCCGATGGTGCAGCCGCCGCTGCTCATCGCCATCGCCGTGCCCACGGTCGTGCTGCTCGTCGGCACCCCCGGGCCGGGGGCCGGCATCACGGAGAAGCTCCTGGTGATCGGGGCACCGTTGATCAACGGCTTCCCGACGATGGCGGTCACCACCGGTGTCGTCGTCGCCATCGGTGTCGCGCGGATCCTGCTGCAGCGCCCCGGCGTCGCGGGCATCCCGGCGACACGCCGACCGGGCCGCCGGCCTTCCGGCACGGCCCGGACCGGGCGCCCCGCTGCCGGGCGTGACGCGGGCACCGCCCGAACGGCCGGCCGGGCGGCCGGGGGAAGCCGCGACACCGCCCGGGACGGTGGCACCGCGGGGTCCCGCGGTGCCGGCTCCCGTGGGTCGGGTGGCGCGACCCGCAATGCGGGCACCGATCGCAGCCAGGCCGAGGCCCGCGGCAGCGGTACCCACGGCCGCGCCGGCGGTACGGCTAGCGGCCGGCCCGGCTCGGACGCAGCTCGCGGGGCAGGGAGAACGTCAACGTCTCCTCGGCGGTACTGATCTCCTCGACGTCGGTCCAGCCTCGCTCGGCCAGGTAGTCGACGACACCGCGCACGAGCACCTCGGGCACGGACGCACCGCTGGTGAGCCCGATGGTTTCCACGCCCTCCAGCCAGGACTCGTCGATCTCGCGGGAGAAGTCGATGAGGTGCGCCGCACCGGCACCGGCCGACAACGCGACCTCGACGAGCCGCACCGAGTTCGACGAGTTCCGGGAGCCGACCACGAGCACCAGGTCGCACTGCGGGGCCATGGCCTTCACCGCGACCTGGCGGTTCTGCGTGGCATAGCAGATGTCGTCGCTCGGCGGGTTCTGCAGCGTCGGGAACCGCTCCCGCAGCGCGCGCACCGTGTCCATCGTCTCGTCGACGCTGAGCGTGGTCTGTGAAAGCCACACGACCTTCTCCGGGTCGCGCACCTCGACGGTCTCGACGTCCTCGGCGGTCTCGACGAGCTGGATGTGCCCCGGCGCCTCGCCGGCGGTGCCCTCGACCTCCTCGTGGCCGCGGTGCCCGACGAGCAGGATGTCGTAGTCCTCGCGGGCGAACCGCTTGGCCTCCTGGTGCACCTTCGTCACCAGCGGGCAGGTCGCGTCGATGGTGCGCAGCTCACGCCCACGCGCCTGGTCCCGCACGGCCGGTGACACGCCGTGCGCGGAGAACACGACCAGCGCCCCCTCGGGCACCTCGTCGGCCTCGTCGACGAAGATCGCGCCCCGCTCGGAGAGCGTCTCCACGACGTGCCGGTTGTGGACGATCTGCTTGCGCACGTAGACCGGCGGGCCGTGCTGCTCCAGGGCCTGCTCGACGGCCTCCACGGCCCGGTCGACGCCGGCGCAGTAACCACGGGGCTTGGCCAGCAGGACGCGCTTGCGATGCGATCCGGACATGTCCGCCAGCGTACGGGCGCCTCGGCACCGGGGCCGCACGGACGTGGTGGAGCATGCGAGATCACCATCACCACCCGGACGTGCCGGATTCGTCCGCCCGCGGGTGCCGCAACCGCCGGGACAGGGAAGAATGCGCACCATGAAGCCGCTACCGATGCCGGTGCGGATCGCCGCCGGCCTTGTCGCCACCGCCGTCGAGCAGGCCCGCGAGCTACCCCGCCAGATCGTCGAGTTCCCGGTCACCGCCGTGAGCCAGGCGCTGCAGGCGTCGATGCGCATCCAGCAGAAGGTCACCGAGCTCGCCATCAAGGGCGATCGCGCGCTGTGCACGCTCCGCCCGGTCTCCGACGCACCCAGCTGGGCGACCTTCGACGACGAACCCGGTCCGGCGACCAACGGCCTCAGCACCGTCACCGAGCTGCGCCCCTCCACCCGGCCGACCGATCCGATCGACGATCCGGAGGTGGAGGACCCACGTGCCGGGACGGCCGCGGCCACCGCCGCAGGCGTCACCGCACGGGCCGCCGCCGGGGACACCGCGGGCTCCGGGGCCGGGGACGAGACCGGCGACGGGTCGGGAACCGGATCCGCCGAGGCGGCCGGCGGTCCGAACGTGCTGCCCGGCTACGAGGAGATGACGATCCCGCAGCTGCGAGCCCGGTTGCGCAAGCTCGGCGTCGACGACCTGCGCGTGCTGCTCGCCTGGGAGACCGCGCACCGCAACCGCCCGCCGTTCGTGACGATGCTCGGCAACCGGATCACCACGGTCACCGAGGGGTGACGTCCTCGCCGACCTCCGAGGACACCCCCTGGCCGGTCCGCACCGTCGCCCGCAAGATCGCCGAGTGGGTCGACCGGCTGGGGGCGGTGTGGGTCGAGGGCCAGCTCGCGCAGGTCACCGCCCGGCCGGGCACCGGGACCGCGTTCATCGTGCTGCGCGACCCGGCGGCCGACGTGTCCCTGCAGCTGACCGCACCCATCGGGCTGGTCCGCGAGGGCGGGCCCGCGGTGGCCGAGGGCAACCGGGTGATCGTCCACGGCAAGCCGTCGTTCTTCCTGGGCCGGGGGACACTGAGCCTGCGCGTCGACCAGATCCGCGCGGTCGGCCTCGGTGAGCTGCTGGCCCGCATCGAGCGGCTGCGCAAGCTGCTGGCCGCCGAGGGCCTGTTCGACCGGTCCCGCAAGCGCCCGCCACCGTTCCTGCCCGGCTGCATCGGGCTGATCACCGGGCGGGCGTCGGCCGCCGAGCGCGACGTCGTGTCCAACGCGACGGCACGCTGGCCGTCGGCCCGGTTCCGCATCGAGCACACCGCGACCCAGGGCGCACTCGCGGTGCCGCAGATCGTCGACGCCCTCGGTGTCCTCGACCGCGACCCGGCCGTCGACGTGATCGTGCTGGCCCGCGGGGGCGGCAGCGTGGAGGACCTGCTCCCGTTCTCCGACGAGACGCTGTGCCGGGCGGTCTTCGCGTGCCGCACCCCGGTCGTCTCCGCGATCGGGCACGAACCCGACACCCCGCTCGTCGACCACGTCGCCGACGTCCGGTGCTCCACACCGACCGAGGCGGGCCGCCGGTTGGTGCCCGACCTGGCCGAGGAGACCGCCCGCATCGCGGGGCTACGCGACCGCGCTCGGCGGGCGCTGTCCGGCTGGGTCGACCGGGAGCAGCGGCTGCTCACCGCGCTGCGCGCCCGGCCCGTACTGGCCGACCCGCTGCGCGGCCTGGAGGCACGCCACGACGAGGTCGAACGGCTGCGCACCGCGTCGCGCGCGGGCCTGGAGCGCGGCCTGGACCGGCGGGCGACGGAGGTCGAGCACCTGCGGGCCCGGCTCACCACGCTCGGCCCGGCGGCGACGCTGGCCCGCGGCTACGCCGTGGTGCAGCGCGTCCCGGCCGGTGGGGCCGACGGCGGATCGGGAGTGGCGTGGCCCGTGCTGCGGTCGGTCGCCGACGTCCGCCCCGGGGACCGGCTGCGGATCCGCGTCGCCGATGGCGCCGTCCCCGCCGCGGTCGTGGCCGAGGACGATGCGGGGTCGACGGCGGGGCCGGCCACGACACTGGCCGGCACCACCGCACCACGCACGAGGAAGGCGAGCGGTTCATGAGTACGGCGGAACGGCCCCCGGTCGACGGGCTCGACTACGAGCAGGCTCGCGACGAGCTGACCGAGGTGGTCCGCGCCCTCGAGGTCGGCGGGCTCAGCCTCGACGAGTCGGTCGCGCTGTGGGAGCGCGGCGAGGCGCTGGCGCGGCGCTGCGAGGAACAGCTGGCCGGCGCCCGCGACCGGGTCGAGAAGGTGCTGGGCGCCACCGACACCCCCGAGTCCTGATCACGGGCCTCAGCTCGGTGTCCGGCCGACGGGGAGTTGCTCCCCGTCCAGCGTGGCCTCGGCCAGGGTCCGGAACTCGTCCTCGGTGCCGCTGCCGGTGATCAGCAACCGGACCGTCGGAGCTCCCGGGGCCGCGATCTCGGTGATCCGGAACGGCTCGCCACCGTCGGTGCCGTAGACCACCCAGGACCGGCCCGCCGCGTCGACCGTGCCCCTGCCCGGCAGGGGCACGCCGGCCTCGGTCACGACCAGTGCCTCCTCGGCCGCGTCACTCTGCACGAGTCGCAGGTACCGGCCCTCGGGGGTGATCCACCCGGCGCGCACGGCACTGCCGCCGCCCTCGACCGGGCTGCGGTCGGTCGAGTTCGCACGCCATCCCTGCGGCACGGCCGGGATGCGCACGCCGAACGGCACGTCCCGAGCCAGCTCCCGCAACCGGGCCGGGGCGTCGACGGTCGGGCCCGCGTCGACGGAGACCGTCGGGCCACCGGGGGCGAAGCTGCAGGACCGGACCGACCCCGCCATGATCAGCACGATCGGCACGAGGACGGCGAGCGCGATCAGCATGTCCCGCATGCTCAGCGCGGAGCGCGCCGGCTTACGGGGCGGTGGGAGCGGTGCGCGGGATCGTGTCGGGCGGGGCTCATCGGACTGCGGCGCACCGGTGGCCGGGTCGTGCTGCGGATCGGAGGCGGAACTCACAACCACCATGGTCTCAGTCGCTCGCGGCACCGCGCGCGCCGGTGATCTGCGAGGATCGACTCAAACCCCGCCGACCGGCGTCCGCCGGTCCGCGGCCGCCCCGCCGGACCCGGCGGGGCCGACGAGCCGATGGAGGCGCCGATGAGCAACACCCAACGTGAGCGGCGGCGTGAGGCGCCGGACCGCAACCTCGCGATGGAGCTGGTCCGCGTCACCGAGGCGGCCGCCATGGCCGCTGGCCGCTGGGTGGGCCGCGGCGACAAGAAGGGTGGAGACGGCGCGGCCGTCGACGCCATGCGCCAGCTCATCCACACGGTGTCCATGCGCGGCGTGGTGGTCATCGGCGAGGGCGAGAAGGACGAGGCGCCGATGCTCTTCAACGGCGAGGAGGTGGGCAACGGCGAGGGCCCGTGGTGCGACGTCGCGGTCGACCCGATCGACGGCACCACCCTGATGGCCAAGGGCATGCCCAACGCGCTCGCGGTGCTCGCGGTGGCCGAGCGGGGCGCGATGTTCGACCCGTCGGCGGTGTTCTACATGGAGAAGCTCGCCGTCGGGCCCGAGGCCGCGGACGCGATCGACCTCACCGCGCCGGTCGCGGAGAACATCCGCCGGGTGGCCGCGGCCAAGCACACCGACGTCGCCGATGTGACCGTCTGCATCCTGGACCGGCCGCGGCACGAGGCGATCGTCAAGGAGGTCCGGGCCACCGGCGCCCGGATCCACTTCATCTCCGACGGCGACGTGGCCGGCGCCATCTCGGCGGCCCGCCCGAACACCGGCGTCGACCTGCTCTACGGCATCGGCGGTACCCCCGAGGGGATCATCGCCGCGGCCGCGCTCAAGTGCATGGGCGGCGCGATCCAGGGCCGGCTGTGGCCGACCGACGACGCCGAGCGGGAGAAGGCGCTGGCCGCCGGGCACGACCTGGACCGGGTCCTGACCACCGACGACCTGGTCCGCGGGGACAACGTGTTCTTCTGCGCGACGGGCGTGACCGACGGCGATCTGCTGCGGGGCGTCCACTACCGGGCGGGCGGCTGCACCACGCAGTCGATCGTCATGCGTTCCAAGTCGGGCACCGTGCGCATGATCGACGGCTACCACCGGCTGACGAAGCTGCGCGAGTACTCGTCGGTCGACTTCGACGTCCCCGGCGAGGTGCTGGACACGGGGGAGGGCGGCGGGCCGCCGCTGCCCTGAACCGTGCGCCCCTGGGATCGGGCCGGAGCCGCCGTGATCGAATCGTGAGGACCTGACCACCCGAAAGGGTCTCGATCACCGTCCGGGTCACCCCGATGCTCACCTGAGTTTGCACGGGGTGTTCGTCCGGTTGCGGCGGGCAGTGTCACGGGGGTGGGTCATGCGCGCGTTGCGTGTTCTGGGGCTGGCCGTGCTCGCGGCGGTGACCGGCCTGCTCAGCGGCGGGGCGGCAGGTGCGGTGCCGACGACCGCGGCGATCGTCGGGGTCGTCACGGAGGCACTGCCCTTCGGGCCACTCGCCGCACGGAGCGACCTCGTCGGCCCGGCCGTACCGGTGGCGCAGCCGGCCCCGCCCGCGCAGCCCGCCGCCCCGGTACCGGCGGCCCCGGCCGCCGCCCCGGTACCGGTCACCGTGCGCGCACCGGCGCCGGTCACCCCGGCCGCCGCCGCCCAGGCCCCGGTGGTCGTGTCCCGGGTCGCCGGCACACCGTGCCGGTCGACGGCCAGGGCCTGTGTCGATCTGTCGTCCAACCGGGCGTGGCTCATCAGCGAAGGGGTCGTGCAGTACGGCCCGGTCCCCATCACGCACGGCCGGAGGGGTTGGCGCACCCCGCCCGGCACCTTCACCGTGACTTTCAAGAACCGGCACCACCGCAGCAGCCTGTTCAACGACGCCCCGATGCCGTACTCGGTGTTCTTCAACGGCGGCATCGCGTTCCACCAGGGCAGCCTTACCCAGAAGTCGCACGGCTGCGTCCACCTGTCCCAGACGGCCGCCCGGACGTTCTTCGGCTCGCTGAGCAGGGGCGACGTGGTGCAGGTCGTGACCTGACGGGTCCGGACCGGCCGCGGCGACAGCCGGCGATCGACGCGGGGCAGTGCCCTACCCCGCGCCGGCCCGGCACCGGTGGAACCACCGGCGCCCCGACCCCCTTCGCCCGGCGATCCTGTCCGACACCCCGCCGCCTCCGGAATGCGCAGATCTACGTAGCACCGGGCAGCAGGCCGATCCGCTGGGCGCGCAGCACGGCCGAGAGCCGGTCGGTCACGGCGAGCTTGGCGTAGGTGCGTTCCAGATGCTTGTGCACGGTCCGTTCGGCGATATCCAACCGGCGGGCGATGGTCGACGCGGTCATCCCCCGGGCCAGCAGGGTGAGCACCGCCAGCTCGCGGGGGGTCAACCGGACGTCCGCGGCGACCTCGTGGGCCGGCGCACCCGCGGCGGCGAGTGCCGTGGACTGCCGGTCGAGACCGGTCAGCAACCGCTGCAGCCGTCGGGTCAAGGCCATCTCCGCGGGCGTGAACGGCTCGGTGCGGCCGAGCACGAAGGACCGGTCCGCGGCGCCGCCACCCAGCAGGCGGATCGCGAACTGGTGCTCGATGTCCCACTGCCGGCCGAGCTCGTACCAGGAGCCCAGCGTCCGGGCGCCGACCACCGCCACCGGCACCTCCGCCACCTGGACCGGCGTCGTGTCCCCCGTGGCCAGGTAGTAACGCAGGATCGGGTGCGCCGTCGCCGCCTGCTCCCGGGCCCAGGTGTTGAGCTCGTCGACGAGACGCGCGAGTGAGCCCTGCTGGTAGATCCGCTGCACCGGCACCCGGCCGTACTCGCGGATGTGGAACGCGCAGCCCAGACCGGAGAACGTGGTCCGCAGCTGGGCAGCGATCCGCTCCTCCGGGAACGCGGTCAGTGGCGTCGCGAGCAGATCAGCGACGAAATCCACCCACTCACACTCCACCCGCCCGGTTCCGGCCATGCTCGACCACCCCATCCGATTCCCCAGAGGGGGTTCGAGGTGGGGGCGGAACCGTTACGCGTCAACGTCTCCGGCGGCGGGATTTCCCCCGTCCGCCGGAGACGCCGCGCCCTCAGCGGGGCGCCGCCGCAGGACGGATGTTCGCGTTGCCGCGGAACACGTCGTCCGGGTCGTACACCGCCTTGATGGCGGCGGCCGGCCGCTCGTACCAGGGGCCGCAGGAAGCCGGTGGGTCCACCTGCACGGTGTCCAGGCGGCTCAGGTCGATCATCAGCGCGTCATCGGTCACAGCGCTGCCCCATGCGTTGTGCGCACCCCCGCGTACCGTCCGCCTCATGGGTCCCTCCCGGGGTCGTCACCCGCCCGCACGGGGAGGCCAAGGGCGGCACACCGTGCCCCGGCATACGCAGAACTGCGCAGCTCTCGGGTCTACAGCCCGGCGAGCAGGCCGATCCGCTGTGCGCGCAGCACGGCCGAGAGCCGGTCGGTGACACGGAGTTTCGCGTAGGTCCGTTCCAGGTGCTTGTGGACGGTCCGCTCGGCGATGGCCAGCTTCCGGCCGATCGCCACGGCGGTCAGCCCCTCGGCGAGCAGCCCGAGGACGGCGAGTTCACGCGGGGTCAGGCGGACGGCCGCGGCCACGTCGTCAGTACCGGGGCCGGCCCGGCGCCGGGTGCCGACGAGCGCCTCGACCTGACGATCGAGACCGGACAGCAGCAGGCGGACCCGGTCTGCGAGCGCGATCTCCGCGGGCGAGAACGGCCGGGTGCGGCCGAGAGCGAACGCCCGGAGCCGGCTCGCCTCGAACCGCAGCGGCAGCGCGATCTGATCGGCGCAGCCCCACCGGCGGGCGAGCTCGTCCCACATGGCCGTGATCCGGGGGTCCACTGTGCTGTCCGGGGCCTCCGTCTCCTGGATCAGCTCGTCGCGGCCGGTCGTCTGATGGCTGCACCGGCGCGGGTGCATGCCCCAGGTCTCGATCTCCGCCCGGTGCCCGCCGGACCGCTCGTCCCGGGACCAGAGCGTGCACCTGATGGGGCCTGCGTCGGACTGCTCGCTGAACGCGCATCCGACCAGCTCGAACGTCTCGCACAGCTGGCCGGCGATCCGCTCCTCCGGCCACTCGGTCAGCGGCTCGGCCATCAACTCGGCGACGAAATCCAGCCACCCCCCGTCGGCACCGCCGACCGCGGCCATCGTCGGCCCCTTTCCCCGGATTCGGAAGCTCGTCCTCCTATGAGCGCTCCGTCGGCCGCCACGGACCGGAACGGGGCACAACCACCCGACCGGAGCAGGGCACCCGCTCCCGGATCGACGTCCCGCCATTGCGTCGCCGAGGCGTGTTGATCCGCTCTCGCCGACCTGCGGCGGTACCGCACGAAGGAGAACACTGCGCTCATGACCATCGACAGCGACGCCGGCCAGTTCCGTATCGAGCAGGACACCATGGGTGAGGTCCAGGTACCCGTCGATGCGCTGTGGAGGGCCCAGACGCAGCGCGCCGTGCAGAACTTCCCGATCTCCGGCCGCAGCCTGGAGCGATCCCAGATCCGGGCGCTGGGGCTGGTGAAGGGCGCGGCGGCGCGGGTGAACGGCCGGATCGGCGTGCTGCCGCAGGAGCTGGCCGATGCGATCGCCGCCGCTGCCGACGAGGTGGCCGCGGGACAGCACGACGCGCACTTCCCGGTGGACGTGTTCCAGACGGGGTCGGGGACGTCGTCGAACATGAACGCCAACGAGGTCATCGCGACGCTCGCGACCCGGGCTCTGTCGTCCACGGGCCAGGAGGTCCACCCCAACGACCACGTCAACGCGTCGCAGTCGTCCAACGACGTGTTCCCGACGACCATCCACCTCGCGGCGACCGAGGCCGTGACCACCGACGTGATCCCGGCGCTGGAGCACCTGGCCGCCGTGTTGCGCCGCCGCGCGGCGGACTGGGCGGACGTGGTCAAGGCCGGCCGCACGCATCTGATGGACGCGGTGCCGATCACGCTGGGCCAGGAGGCCGGCGGCTGGGCGACCCAGACCGAGTACGGCGCCGCCCGGCTGCGCGACGCCCTCCCCCGGCTCGCGCAGCTGCCCATCGGCGGCACGGCCGTCGGCACCGGGCTGAACGCGCCCGACGGGTTCGGCGCGGGCGTCGTCGAGGAACTGCGCGCCGCGACCGGCCTCGACGTGCTGTCCGAGGCGGCCGACCACATCGAGGCCCAGGGCGCCCGCGACGGGCTGGTCGAGGCCTCGGGCGCGCTGCGCACCGTCGCGGTGTCCCTGTTCAAGATCGCCAATGACATCCGCTGGCTGGGCTCGGGTCCGCGGACGGGGCTGGCCGAGCTGCACCTGCCCGACCTGCAGCCGGGCAGCTCGATCATGCCCGGCAAGGTCAACCCGGTCATCTGCGAGGCGACGATGATGGTGGCCGCGCAGGTGATCGGCAACGACGCGACGGTCGCGTTCTCCGGCACCCAGGGCAACCTCGAGCTCAACGTGATGATGCCGGTCATGGCCCGCAACGTGCTGGAGTCGGCCAGACTGCTCGCCGCGGCCGCGCGGTTGCTCGCCGACAAGGTCGTCGACGGGGCGGAGGCGGACGTCGAGCGGACCCGGGAGTACGCCGAGTCGTCGCCGTCGGTGGTGACACCGCTCAACTCCTACATCGGGTACGAGGAAGCGGCGTCGATCGCGAAGCAGTCGCTCAAGGAGCGCAGGACGATCCGGGAGGTCGTGCTGGAGCGCGGGCACGTCGAGAGCGGGAAGCTGACGCTGGAGCAGCTCGACGCCGCGCTGGACGTACTGGCCATGACCCGTCGCTGAGCCGCTTACCCGACCGGGCCGGGCACGGTGACAGATCGCGGCCGAGATCACACCCGGATCGGGGGCCCGTCTCCCAACGTTCATTCGCTGTACAACTAACTCCCCGGTAACTGTGACAAGGTTCCCCCGTCCGGTTAGGCAACCCTTAGAACGGGACATCGGGGATGACGGAGTACGAGCGCTTCACCTTCGAGCCGATTTTCAACCTGCAGACGGCCCGGGTCATCGGGTTCGAGATCCAGCCCCGCAACCCACGGGACCAGGTCGCGGTCCGGTCCGTCGGAACGGTCTGGGGTACGCGGCAGATCGTCGACCTCGACGCGGGGATCGCGCTGGCCTCGCTGGCCTTCGCCGCCGAATACGACGCCACCGTACCGCTGCACGTCAACGTGCTCGCCGACACCGTCGTCGCCTCCCGCAGGCGGCTGCGGTCGATGCTCGACGGGCTGGCCCAGCGAGACCAGGTGATGCCTCCGGTGGTGCTGGAGATCAACCCCGCCACGTCGGCGGCCCCCGTCGAGGCCCTGATCGAGGGGTTGGCCGAACTGCGCAGCTGGGGTTTCCGCATCGCCCTCGACGGGGTGGGCCGGGGCTTCGGCCTGGACCTCGTGCCCACGATCCGGCCGGACCTGGTCAAGCTCGACGCCCACCTGGTGGCCGCGCTGCCCGGTGCCGGTCCCGCCGAGGTGGTGGTTCGTGCGGTCTGTGACGTGTGCGCGGCCGTGGGCGTCCGGATGACCGCGACCGCGGTCTCCGGCCGCGAGGAACTCGCGCCGCTGCGGGAGCTGGGGGTCTCGTGGGCCCAAGGGCCCCTGCTGGCCCCGCCGCGCCGGCGGCCCTCCACCGGCGGCGTGCAACTGCCGCTGGACCTGGTTGCGCTCGCCGCCGACCGGACCCCGGCCCTGCGCGAAGGCCGGCCGTCCCCGAGCCCCCGGCCGCGACCGCGACCGGCGCTGGTGCGGGAGCTCGCCCAGGCCGCGGTCTCGCTGCCGGACACCGTGACGGCCGAGGCTGCCCGCCGCGCGCTGGCCGACCATCCGCAGGCCGGTGGGCTGGTGCTGCTCGGCGCCGGCCGGCGACCCACCGGCTACCTCGACCGCAACCGCTTCATGCTGACGATCTCCGGCCCGTACGGCCGGGCGCTCTACGCGGCGCGACCGGCCCGCACCCTCGCCGAGCCGCCGCGCGTCCTCGGCGAACGGGCACCGATCCGGGAGGCGCTGCAGATCTGTCTGAGCGGGGATCGGACCCGGAGCTACGACGACGTGGTGCTGACCGGGCCGGACGGGAGCTGCGCGGGTGTGGTGCGGGTGGCCGACCTGTTGCAGGAGGCGGCCGTCACGGCGGCCTGACCCGTGTGCGCTGCGCACTCGTGAGTAAACAACCCGTTCTGGCGACCATCCCCCACTCACGACCGGTTTCGCCGCGCGCGGGTGTCGGTGGCTGCTGCGACACTGCGTCCGTGCTGCTCACCTGGGTCGTCCGCACTTCCGCCGCGGTCGGGGCCACCCGCTCGCGCAAGGACAAGACGGCCGCACTCGCCGCCCTGCTGCGCGCGGCCGGCCCCGAAGAGATCGAACCGGCGACCGCGTGGCTGGCCGGTGAGCCGCGGCAGGGCCGGATCGGCACGGGTTGGCGCACGCTGTCCGGGCTCGCGACCGATCCGGCGGCCGAGCCGTCGCTCACCATCGCCGAGGTCGACAAGACCCTCGACGCGCTGGCCGGTACCACCGGTGCCGGCTCCACGGCGCGCCGCCGCGAGCTGCTGACCGGGCTGTTCACGGCCGCGACGGCCGACGAGCAGTCCTTCCTGGGCCGGCTGCTCACCGGCGAGCTGCGCCAGGGCGCGCTGGAGGGCGTGATGCTCGAGGCGATCGCGGCCGCGGCGGAGGTGCCGGCCGCGGCGGTGCGGCGCGCGTTCATGCTGTCCGGGCGGCTGCCGGAGACGGCCCGGGCCGCGCTCGACGGCGGCGTCGAGGCTCTCGAAGCGGTCCGGCTGCAGGTTGGCCGCCCGGTGCGGCCGATGCTGGCCGGCCCGGGCGACTCGCTCGACGCCGCGCTGGCCGGGCTCGGCCCCGAGGTCAGCGTCGAGTTCAAGCTCGACGGCGCCCGGATCCAGGTGCACCGCGACGGTGACGAGGTCCGGGTGTGGACCCGCACGCTGCGCGAGATCACCGACGGCGTCCCCGAGATCGTCGAGCACGTGCGCGGGCTGCCGTGCCGATCGGTCGTGCTCGACGGCGAGACGCTCGCCCTCGACGACGACGGCCGGCCCCGGCCGTTCCAGGACACGATGAGCCGCTTCGGCAGCGATCAAGGCTCCCCCGGCGACCTGCTCAGCCCGTTCTTCTTCGACCTGCTGCACCTCGACGGCACCGACCTGCTCGACGCACCGTTGGCGCAGCGGCTCGAGGCGCTGGCCGGGCTGCTCGGCGGTCCGGAGGGGGCGCCGCTGCGGATGCCCGGGGCGCTGCGCCCCTCGGGCCCTGAGGCCGCAGCGGTGCTCGACGACGCGCTGGCCGCCGGGCACGAGGGCGTCATGGTCAAGTCGCTCGACGCGCCCTACGCGGCGGGCCGGCGCGGCCGGGCCTGGCAGAAGGTCAAGCCGGTGCACACGCTCGACCTCGTGGTGCTCGGGGCCGAGTGGGGCTACGGGCGGCGCACCGGCAGCCTGTCCAACATCCACCTCGGCGCCCGCGATCCCGACGGCGGCGAGCCGATCATGGTGGGCAAGACGTTCAAGGGCATGACCGACGAGTTGCTGGCCTGGCAGACCGCGACGTTCCCCGGGCTGGCCCGCGAGGAGCGGGGGCATGCGGTGATCCTGCGCCCCGAACTCGTCGTCGAGATCGCGCTCGACGGCGCGCAGCGCAGCCCGCGCTACCCCGGCGGTGTCGCGCTGCGCTTCGCCCGGGTGCTGCGCTACCGCCCGGACAAGACCGCTGCCGACGCCGACACGATCGACACCGTCCGGGCCCTGCTGCGCGATTGAGCGTCCGGGCAGGAGGACACGTGCGCGCCCGGGGCCGAGGCGGCCTGGCCGGCCCGATGACGGCCCGCCCCGGGGCAACCGCCCCGGGGCCCGTCGACGTGTGCCGCAGGCCCTCACGACGCGTACCCTTTCCGTTTCGTGCGCTTCCTCGACGGCCAGTACCCCGGCCACGACCTGACCTATGACGACGTCTTCCTCGTCCCCGGGCGATCCTCGGTGGCCTCCCGCTTCGATGTCGACCTCACCACTGCCGACGGCTCGGGCGCCACGGTGCCCGTGATCGCGGCGAACATGACCGCGGTCGCCGGGCGGCGGATGGCCGAGACGCTGGCCCGTCGTGGCGCGCTCACGGTGCTGCCGCAGGACGTCGCTCCGCAGGCCGTGGCCGAGATCGTCGCGTGGATCAAGTCGCGGGACACGGTGTGGGACACCCCGCTCGTGCTGCGCACCGGCGACGCCGTGGCCGACGCGCTGAACCTGCTGCCCAAGCGGGCGCACGGCACCGTGGTGGTCGTCGACGACGACGGCCGGCCGGTCGGCACCGTCGACGAGACCGCCTGCCTCGGGGTGGACCGCTTCACCCGGCTCGCCGACGTGCTCGACCCGTCGCCCCTCACGCTGCCGGTGAGGACCCCGCCGCGGGAGGTCTTCGAGGCCCTCGGCGGCGCCCGGGGGGTGGCACTCGGACTCGACGCCGACGGCCGGCTCGCCGGGCTGCTCACCGGACTTGGCGCGCTGCGCGCCGAGATCTACACCCCGACCCTCGACGCGCAGGGCCGGCTGTGTACCGCCGCCGCGATCGGGATCAACGGCGACGCCGGGGTGAAGGCCAAGGCGCTGCTCGACGCCGGGGTCGATCTCCTGGTCGTGGACACCGCGCACGGCCACCAGGACAAGATGCTCGACGCTCTGCGGGCCGTCCGCGCGGCCGTGGACGCCGCCGCGACCCGGGTCCCCGTCGCGGCCGGCAACGTCGTCACCGCCGAGGGCGTGCGCGACCTCGCCGCCGCGGGCGCGGACATCATCAAGGTCGGTGTCGGCCCGGGCGCGATGTGCACCACCCGGATGATGACCGGCGTCGGGCGGCCCCAGTTCTCGGCGGTCGCCGAGTGCGCGGCCGCCGGGCGTGACCACGGCGTGCGGGTCTGGGCCGACGGCGGCGCACGGCACCCGCGCGACGTCGCGCTCGCTCTCGCAGCGGGCGCCTCCGCCGCCATGATCGGGTCCTGGCTGGCGGGCACCTACGAGTCGCCGGGCGACCTGCTGCGCGACGAGGCGGGCCGGCCGTACAAGGAATCGTTCGGGATGGCGTCCAAGCGCGCCGTGAGCGCCCGCACCCGCGGCGACGGCGGTTTCGACCGCGCCCGCAAGGCCCTGTTCGAAGAGGGCATCTCCAGCTCGCGCCAGCTGCTCGACCCGGCCCGCCCGGGCGTCGAGGACGTGCTGGACGGGATCTGCTCGGGCGTCCGCTCGGCGTGCACCTACACCGGCGCCCGCACCCTCGACGAACTGCACGAGCGGGCCGTCCTGGGTGTCCAGACGGTCGCCGGCTTCACCGAGGGCACCCCGCACGGCCTGTGACCGTTCGATGAAACGCGTAAGCGCGTGTCTCATCGGGCCACCACCTCGCGGTGGTGGCGTTGAGTCCTCGCGGGCTCTTCCCGTGGTGGTGCGACTGCCGGACCTGCAAGCAGGTCCGGGCTGACATCGCTTCCAGCGGGCAGCTCCCGGCGCGACTCGCCGGTGTCGGCCGCCAGGGCGGCCAGGTTCCGTGCGGCGTTGTGGTTGCCGAGCGCGGCCGACAGGTTCGTACACCCCGACGCGTAGGCCTCCTCGCTGCACCGACAGAACCCGCCACGCCACGCAGCACCCAGCAGCGAGAAACCGCCCGCCAAGCCGAGCGATAGCGCCTCGCCGATCAACAACCTCCGGCAGAACGACAGAGAACAGCGCAGCAGCACGCATTCAGTCGAACTGTTCACAGCCCCCACCGGCCCTCCCCTCGCCAGCGGAGAACGACCGGCCTGCCCAGGTCGTGCGTTCCCGCGAGTCGGCGCTTTCAGGAGGCCGAGTCGTCACTTTCGGACGCGGTCGGCGGCACGGTCTCGCCGGAATGAGCGGGCGGTGCCGCCGACCGGAGGGGTCGGCGGCACCGTCCGTGGAGCTCGTCAGGCGCCGGGGCCCTCCAGCAGTTCCGTGACCAGCGCGGCGATCGGCGAGCGCTCCGACCGGGTCAGCGTGACGTGGGCGAACAACGGGTGCCCCTTCAGCTTCTCGATCACCGCCGCGATCCCGTCGTGCCGGCCGACGCGGAGGTTGTCGCGCTGCGCGACGTCATGGGTGAGCACCACCCGCGAGGCCGTGCCGAGCCGGGACAGCACCGTGAGCAGCACGTTGCGCTCCAGCGACTGCGCCTCGTCGACGATCACGAAGCTGTCGTGCAGTGAGCGGCCGCGGATGTGGGTCAGCGGAAGCACCTCGAGCATCCCGCGGGCGAGCACCTCGTCGATCACGTCCTGGCTGACCAGCCCGCCGAGCGTGTCGAAGACTGCCTGCGCCCAGGGCGCCATCTTCTCACTCTCGCTGCCCGGCAGGTACCCGAGCTCCTGCCCGCCGACGGCATAGAGCGGCCGGAACACGACGATCTTGCGGTGCTGCTGGCGTTCGAGCACCGCCTCCAGCCCGGCGCACAGCGCCAGCGCCGACTTCCCGGTGCCGGCCCGGCCCCCGAGGGAGACGATGCCGACCTCCGGGTCGAGCAGCAGGTCGAGCGCGACCCGCTGTTCGGCGGAGCGGCCGTGTACCCCGAACGCCTCCCGGTCACCCCGGATCAGCCGCACCCGCTTGTCCGCAGTGACCCGGCCCAATGCGGACGACGACCCGGCGAGCAACCGCAACCCCGTGTTGCACGGCAGCTCGCGGACGTCGTCATGGTCGATGACACCCTCCCGGAAGAGGAGGTCGACATCCTCCTGCACGACGTCGAGATCGGCCATCCCGGTCCAGCCGGAGGGGATGACGTCGAGCGCGTGGTACTCGTCGGCCGGCAGACCCACCGCGGCGGCCTTGACCCGCAGCGGCATGTCCTTGGTGACGAGGACGATCTCGCGTCTGCCCGCCGCCTCCGCACGGAGGTTGAGTGCGCAGGCCAGGATCCGGCTGTCGTTGCCGTCGGTCCGGAACCCGGCCGGCAGCACCATCGGATCGGTGTGGTTGAGCTCGACGTGCAGTGTTCCGCCTGCGGTGCCGATCGGCACCGGGGAGTCCAGGCGGCCGTGCTGGATGCGCAGTTCATCGAGCTGGCGCAGCGCCGTTCGCGCGAACCAGCCCAGCTCCGGGTGGTTGCGCTTGCCCTCGAGTTCGGAGATCACCACCAACGGCAGCACCACGTCGTGCTCGTCGAAGCGGGTCAGTGACCACGGGTCGGAGAGCAGGACGGAGGTGTCGAGCACGTAGCAGCGGGACGCGGTGTCGGTGCACTCCGAAGCGGGGGCGGTACGACGTTCGGTCACGGATGCTCCCTCGTGGGCGCGGCACCACGCCCACACTCTGGTGGGCCGGCCGACCCTGGAGCGGGACGTCCCGACGGCCTGCAGCACGCCGTCGAACACGCCCGCGAGGGCCGAGTGCCGGCCCCCTCGGGTGCAAGTGACACCACGACCAGGGCCTCCCCGAGCGGTCCGCATCGGGTACGGACCGCCGATGCGAACGCTACCGGCGGTCACCCCGGTGCGGTCAACTGCAACATGGCGTCACCCGTCTGGGGAGACCGCAGAATTAACAGAACGGACTACCGCTCGTCGATGATCAGATACCGTCCGTCGTTATGACCGACAGTGACCGACACATCCGGCCGCCAGCCATCCGGCTCCGCCGTCAGCCCCTCATTCGGGTCAACGCATGAGCCCGCTGCGACCACCGGCTCCGTCCGGACGGCCGCCGGGACCAGCGGCTCGTCGAGCAGCCTGCGATAGCGCTGCACCGAGGCGCCCGGGCCGGGGCACCCCAGCCAGCTCCGCAGCAGTGCCGCCCCCTCGACATAGGTCGTCGTGTAGGCCCGCCACAGCGGATGCGCGAGGAAGCGCAGCATCTGCCGGGCCCGGGGCTCGTCGATCAGCAGCCAGCGCCGGAGGTGGGCCAGCGCGTCGTCGGCGGACGCGTGCCGGTCGTGCAGCAGCAGCGCGGCGTCCTGGCGTACGCGGAGCAGACCGAGCATCGCGCGGTCGACCCGCTCGGCCGTCACACCGTCGGTCCGCAGCCCGACCTCGGCGAGGACCTCCTCGGCCCACGGGCCCCAGCCAGGGCCCACTGCGACCTGCAGACCGAGATCGGCCATTCCCTCGGCCATCAGGCACTGGGGGGTGTTGGCCAGGAAGATGGTCTGCTCGTCCTGCCGGGCGCGGGCCACGAGCCCGGCCTCCTTCCGGCAGTGCTCGGTGTGGTGCCCCGGATAGGACTCGTGCGCCACCAGATGCGGCAGCTGCGCCATCCGGAGGCGGGCGTCCGCGTTCACGGCGACATGCGACCTGTAGGCCCCGAGATAGCGGTGCAGGCCACTCCACGGCCGGTCGGAGACGACCTCGTAGGAGACCGTCTCCGCCGGTGGCAGCGGGAACTGCTCGCGAACCCGCTCCCGCAGCGCCTCGGACACCGCGTGCACCGCGACCGCGAGGCGCTCCCGGGGCATCTCGTCACGGCGGCGCCACGCGGCCAGCCGATCGGCCAGCGTCCCGCTCCCGGGTAGCAGTTCGTCGAGCTCGTCGTGGGCGTGTCGGTACTCGTCCTCGTCACCGGGCGCGACCCGCACGCCGTAGCAGGCCTCCAGCTCCGCGACGAAACCGACCTGCTCCCCCGTCAACCGACGCGCCACGCATTCGAGGGCGGTCAGCTGCCCGGCCAGGAACCGCTCGCGGCGGGGAGACAGACGCGTCCCGGGCAGCTCGCGACCCAGTCGGCGGGCGCTCTGCAGCAGCCGGACGGGATCCGGGGCGACCTCGGCCGCGACGTGACGACGCAGCGCCGGGTCACCGGTGTAGGTGTCGACGAGACCGGGGGCGAGGCGGTCGAGCCGCAGACCGAGCAACAGATAGTCACGCACCAGCAGATCCCGCGCCACGCCCGCAACCTACTGCCCGGCGGAGCCCGTCCCCGGGAACAGCGCTGACACCCGCTGGTCACGGAGTGTCTTGTCAGCAGAAGGTTACGACTCCAAACGGGTGATTCAAGATCACCAGCCGTTACGTTACCGCGGGTACCAGAGGAACTGACGGGGCAGAACTACCCCCGATAGGATGCGTAACTAAACGTAAAGTACTGAACTCACACGATAGTGTTATGAGATTTGGTGTATGGGCCGCGAATCGATAGCTTTTCCTTAGTCAGCGCGGGCTCCCCGGTCGGACGCTGGCAGAGAACGGGACCGACTGCGGTCGCCCCAGAAGACTCAACAGGAGATGAACTGTGCTGAAGAAGGCTGGAATTGTCGTGGCTGCGGCCGCTGCTGGTCTGCTCGCGGTGAGCCCGCTCGCCTTCGCTGGCGACAAGGGTGACTGGGGCCACGACCACGACACCGAGCAGGTGAACAGCCAGAAGGAGCTGCACCAGGGCCTGGTGAACGTCTCGGACAACAACGTCAACGTGCCGGTCCAGGCCTGCAACAACGACGTCCCCGTCGCCGTGAACGGCATCGGTGCCGCCGTGGCCGCGCAGAAGGTCGCCACCCCGCTGTCGGCCGCCCTGGGCATCCTGGGCACCGCCGACTCCGAGACCAACAGCGTCATCCAGGACCAGCGCAACTGCGACCAGGACGCCGCCGCGGGCGACGTGCTCGACCAGAGCAACAACGGCTGAGCCTCGCTCTTCCCCGGAAATGGCGCCGAGCCTCGTGGCCGGCGCCATTTCTGTGCGTTGGCAACGACCCAGGCAACCGCAGGTTGCGCAATGTGCCGTGACCGAAATCGCTCTACCGGGGCGGCAACCCTCCTCGGCCCGGGATCGCCAGCGCATTGTCACCACGACGTGAAAACTGCCGGTCCCACCTCCGACCGATCCGGATGCTCTCCGGCCCCGGTGCGGCCGGAGGCAGGTGAGGTGTAGCGCGCCAAGCGATCGACGTCGGCGAACGTCGGTCGCACCTCGTTTTGAGGCACCCCGCTCGGCGTGCCATCCCGCTCGGCGTGCCATAGTGACAGTTCGGCGCAGCGAAAAATACGCCCGATCGGACGCGTAACTAAACGCTCAGTGCCGTTCTCACACGATAGTGGTATGCGATTTGGTGCGCAGCCCGGATCCCGATACATTTAATCTCAGTCAGCGCGGCTCCCCGGTCAGACGCTGACAGTAAACGGGCCGACTGCGGTCGCCCAGATGACTCAACAGGAGATGAACTGTGCTGAAGAAGGCTGGAATTGTCGTGGCTGCGGCCGCTGCCGGTCTGCTCGCGGTGAGCCCGCTCGCCTTCGCTAGCGGCGACACCGAGCAGGTGAACAGCCAGAAGGAGCTGCACCAGGGCCTGGTGAACGTCTCGGACAACAACGTCAACGTGCCGGTCCAGGCCTGCAACAACGACGTCCCCGTCGCCGTGAACGGCATCGGTGCCGCCGTGGCCGCGCAGAAGGTCGCCACCCCGCTGTCGGCCGCCCTGGGCATCCTGGGCACCGCCGACTCCGAGACCAACAGCGTCATCCAGGACCAGCGCAACTGCGACCAGGACGCCGCCGCGGGCGACGTGCTCGAGCAGAGCAACGACTGAGCTTCGCTCTTCCGCGAAAATGGCGCCGGGCCTTGTGCCCGGCGCCATTTTCGCGCGTCGACAACGAGCGAGACGGCTGGGGGTCACGCCGACTCCGGTCAGGAACCGAAACGGCGGTGCCGGGCCGCGTAGTCACGGAGGGCCCGCAGGAAGTCGACGCGGCGGAACTCTGGCCAGTAGGCCTCGCAGAACCAGAACTCCGAATGCGCCGACTGCCAGAGCAGGAAACCCGACAGCCGCTGCTCCCCCGAGGTCCGGATGACGAGATCGGGGTCCGGTTGCCCGGAGGTGTAGAGGTGCGCGGCGATGTGGTCGACGTCGAGGACCTCGGCCAGCTCTTCGATCGTCGTGCCCGACTCCGCGTGCTGCAGCAGCAGCTTGCGCACCGCGTCCGCGATCTCCTGGCGGCCGCCGTAACCGACCGCCGCGTTGACCTGAAGCCCCGGACGCCCGACAGTGCGGGCCGCAGCCGCCGACAACCGCTGCCCGATCGCCACGGGCAGCAACTCCAGGGCACCCACCACACGGAGCCGCCAGGGCGCGGTCGGGCTGCTCAACTCGTCGACGACGTCGGCGATGATCTCGAGGAGCGGTTCCAGCTCGTCGGCGGCCCGGCTCAGGTTGTCGGTCGAGAGCAGGAACAGCGTCACGACCTCGACACCCGCCTCGCGGCACCACCCGAGCAGATCCTCGATCTTCGCGGCGCCGACCCGGTGCCCGTCGTTGACGTCCACCAACCCCGCGTCCCGCGCCCAGCGGCGGTTCCCGTCGAGCATCAACGCGACATGGCGCGGCCGCACCGCACCACTCAGCTCACGGCTGAGCTTGCGCTCGTACATCGAGTACAGCAGGTCGCGCACGCCCACGGGTGATCAGCGTACGCCCGGCCGTCACCGCCGCCGGGACTCCCACCCCACCACTCCACGGCCCGCACACCCTCCGCGCCTCATGCGCGAGTCGGGGTCTCGCCGTGCGCGAGTCGGGGTCTCGCCGTGCGCGAGTCGGGGTCTCGCAGTGCACGGGCCACGCGGTCGTGGGATTCACCTCCGGGCAACCCGTTGTCAAGGAGGCGTGCCGTAATCTCGGGTCGTGACCACGGGGACCCCCGCGGCGCCGCCCGCCGGCCCGCCGCTCGTGAAGCCGCGGATGCGCGGCTGGCTCCACTTCTGGTCGTTCGCGGTGTCGGTGCTCGCCTGCGCCACGCTCATCTCGGTGTCAGCCGCGCTCGTCGGCGCAACCGCGGCACTGGCCACGACGGTGTACAGCGTCACGGTGCTGGGGCTGTTCGGGATCAGCTCGCTCTACCACCGGCGCAACTGGACGACCCCGCGCAGCCGCACGATCATGAAACGGCTCGACCACTCCATGATCTTCCTGTTCATCGCGGGCACCTACACCCCGGTGGCCGTGCTGGCGATGGAGCAAGACACCGCGCGCTGGGTGCTGACCGTGGTGTGGGCCGGTGCGATCGCCGGCGTCGTGCTGAAGATGGTCTGGCCGATGGCGCCCGCCTGGCTCGGCGTGCCGATCTACATCGCGCTCGGCTGGGTCGCGGTGTTCGTGCTCCCCGACCTGCTGGCCAACGCCGGCATCGCGGCCTTGGTGCTGCTACTCGCCGGCGGCCTGCTCTACACCATCGGCGGGGTCATCTACGCCACGAAGTGGCCCAACCCCTGGCCGCAGACCTTCGGGTTCCACGAGTTCTTCCACGCCGCCACGGTGCTCGCCGCGGTGTGCCACCAGATCGCCATCTGGCTGGCCCTGTTCCCCGGCTGACCCGCGGCAGGCGTCAGGAGCCCTCGCCCGTCGGGCCCTTCGCCCGAAGCTCGTCGACCTTCGCCATGGCTTCGCGCAGATCGCCCAGCCACTCCTCGGCGTGCTGCCCGACCAGGCGCACGGCCCAGGCCAACGCGTCCGACCGGGACCGGGCCACCCCGGAGTCGACGAGCGTGTCGAGAACGATGCGCTCCGGCTGCCGCAGCCGGGTCATCACCGGCACCGACGCTGTCGTGAACAGCTCGACCGTGTCGCCGATCCGGGCGCCCCAGGCGACCTTGCGCTGGTAGCGGTGCTCGGCCTGGCGGGCGATCTCGATGCGCTCGTCGCGGGTCTGCTCCCGGAACCGGGAGATCCGTCCGGCGGCGGCCGCCGCGCGCTCGGCCCGGCCGGCCTCGGTGTCGGCGAACTTGCCCTCCACCGGCGGGAGCTCACCGACTATCACGATCTCCTCGCGGTCGATCGTCACCTCCGGCGGGCCGGTGAACCAACCCTCCGGCAGCCGGCCCTGCAGCCAGGCCGGGGCGTCCTCGGCCCCCGGCAGATCGGCCTGTTGCCAACCGCCACGGCCGGGCCCTCGCCCGCCCCGGCCGCCGGGCCCGTGCCATCCGCGGTGCATCCGTCCGGACATCACGCCACCTCCGCCTGCTGTGACATCTGATTACGAGATTACACAGCAAAGCCCACAACGGCCACGTCCTCGCGACCCGGCACCGGCCCGGATCCCCGCGAGTCGCGCTGTATGCGCCCGCGAGTCGGGGTCCGCCCGTCCGCGAGTCGCGGTGTATACGCACGGAAGTCGCGCCCTCACCCCGACTCGCGCGCGGGGATACCCCGACTCGCGGGGTTACGGGGTCAGGATCAGGAGGGCGGTGATCTCTGCGGGGGTTGTCACCGGACGGTCGCAGACGAAGCCTCGGCACACGTACGCGGTCGGGTTACCGTCCACCAGGGACCGGTCGGCCAGCAGCGGTACGCCCTCGGCGTCCGGCTCCCCCGGAACGACGACGGTCCCGCCCGGGGCGACCCGGCGGGTATGCGCCAACAGGGCCGTGCGCGTCGGGTCGTCGTCCGCGCCGGCGACCGCGACCTGCAACGGGCCGGCGGCCATCGCCTCGGCGGCGGTCAGCCAGTGCCCGGCGAACCGAGGGTGCTCCACGGCCAGCGTCCCGACCGAGCGCAACGCCGCCTCCGCCGCGTCCCGGTAACGACCGGCCGCGGCCCCCTCGATCAGGACCGACGCCGTCAGCAGCGCGTTGAGCAGCGCCGCTGCCCCGGACGGTGTGGCATTGTCGGTGAGCTCGCGCGGCCGGTGCAGCAGCTCCTCGGCGTCGTCGGCGGTGTCGAAGAAGGTGCCGGGCCGATCCGGGTCGGCGAAACGCTGCAGCGCGAGATCGAGCAGGCCGGTCGCAGCGGGCAGCCAGCGCGCCTCCCCGGTCGCCTGGTGCAGCGAGAGCAGCGCGTCGGCGAGGTACGCGTGGTCCTCCAGCACCCCGGCCGCGGCCCCGTCCGCACCGTCACGCGAGGAGCGGCGCAGCCGGCCGTCGACCATGTGCAGGTCCAGCAGCAGATCTGCTGCCGTGGCGGCGGCGCGGACCCACTCCGGATGTTCCAGGGCCGCCCCGGCCTCGGCCAGCGCCAGGACCGCCATCCCGTTCCAGGCGGTGATGACCTTGTCGTCCCGGGCGGGCTGTGGGCGCTGGTCCCGCGCCGCCAGCAACGTGGCCCGCACCTTCTCCCACCGTCCGGCGTCATCGGGGTCGGCGAGCAGCTGCAGCGTCGACGACCCGTGCTCGAAGGTGCCGGTGCCCGTCACCTCGAGCAGCCGCGCGGCCCACGCGCCGTCGTCGTCGCCGAGCACCTCGCGCAACTGCGCCGGTGTCCAGGCGTAGGTCAGGCCCTCGACACCGTCGGTGTCCGCGTCCAGCGCGGAGGCGAAGCCACCCTCGGGGGTGCGCAGGTCGCGCAGCAGGAACTCGGCGGTCTGCTCGGCGACCCGCGTCGCGAGCGCGGAACCGGTGCGCCGGGCCAGGTGGGCGTACACCCGCAGCAGCAGCGCGTTGTCGTAGAGCATCTTCTCGAAATGCGGCACGACCCACCGGGCGTCGACGCTGTAGCGGGCGAAACCGCCGGCCAGCTGGTCGTAGATGCCGCCGCGGGCCATCCGCTCGCAGGTGTGCTCGACGAGCCCGAGCGCCTGGGCCGAACCGGTGCGCTCGTGATGGCGGAGCAGGAACTCCAGCGCCATCGACGGCGGAAACTTCGGCGCCCCGCCGAAGCCGCCGAACCGGGGGTCGAAACCCTCGGCGAGGGTGGCGGCGACCCGGTCCAGGGCCGCGGCGTCCACCCCGGCCGGAGGCAGCGACGCGGCGGCGCCGTCGGCGAGTCGGGCGGCGATCTGGCCGGCCGAGCTGCGCACCCGCTCGCCGTCCTCGCGCCAGGCCTTCGTCACGGCATCGAGCAGCTGGCGGAACCCGGGCATCCCGGGCCGCGGGGCGGGCGGGTAGTAGGTGCCGCAGTGGAACGGCTCCCCGATCGGGGTGAGGAAACAGGTCATCGGCCAGCCGCCCTGGCCGGTCATCGCCTGCGTGGCCGCCATGTAGACGGCGTCGATGTCCGGCCGCTCCTCGCGGTCGACCTTGATCGCCACGTAGTCGGCGTTGACCTGCTCGGCGGTTGCCGGGTCCTCGAACGACTCGTGGGCCATCACGTGGCACCAGTGGCAGGCGGCGTAGCCGACCGAGAGCAGGATCGGGACGTCCCGGCGCTGGGCCTCGGCGAAGGCCTCCTCGGACCACTCCCACCAGTCGATGGGGTTGTCGGCGTGCTGGAGCAGGTAAGGGCTGGTTGCCGCGGCGAGCCGGTTGGGCATGACGCCCAGCCTGTCAGTCTTTGCTGCTCCCGGCACTCCCGGTGCCCGGCTCGGCGTCCGGCTCGGTGCGCTCACCGGACTGCTCGTCGAACGATGCCGGCACCTTGCGCAGGTGTTTGCTCATCGAGCGGACCAGCACCACGGTCGCCAGCGCCAGCAGGACGATCACGACCAGCGCGATCGGCGAGGACTTGCCGAACTCCTCGCCCTGCCCCGGCGGGGGCTCCGGGTTCTGGGCCGGTACGGCGACGGCGGCGAAGACCCCGCTCGGATCCGGCACCGCGCCCAGCTCGACCAGCACCGCGGTCACGTTCCGCACCTCCGGACATCGTTCACGTCATCCCCGGCGACACCGGGCCGCTCGGTCACGGGCGCCGGGTCGCGTCCGTATACGGACAACGTACGCATCTCCCGGCACGACCTGATCGGC
Organism: Pseudonocardia mahuensis; assembly: GCF_018531475.1. Classification (GTDB taxonomy): domain Bacteria; phylum Actinomycetota; class Actinomycetes; order Mycobacteriales; family Pseudonocardiaceae; genus Pseudonocardia. Next base: position 21,971 of record NZ_JAHDTG010000001.1, on the reverse strand, counting down.
AGGCCGTGCCGGGCGGGGACTCAGCCCGCGCGCAGCGCGTCGGCCGGCTGGGTGAGACCCGCGAACAGATCGTCCTCCGGTGTCGAGCTGTCCACCAGGGAGCGCACCAGTTCGTAATCCTCCGTCGGCCAGACCTCGCGCTGGATCTCCGGCGGAATGAAGAACCAGCGGCTGGTCGGGTCGATCTGTGTGGCGTGCGCCTTGAGCGCCTCGTCCCGGACGGCGAACCACTCGTCGCACCGGACCCGGGTGGTGACCCGGGTGGCCGAATCGGGCCGGTCGGCCGGCCAGTTGGCCAACCACTCCGCGTAGGGCGACTCCAGGCCGCGGGCCAGCATCGCCTCGTGGAAGGCCACGACCCGGGCGCGGGAGAACCCGTGCGAATAGTACAGCTTCAGCGGCTGCCAGGGGTCGCCGGTGCCGGGGTAGCGGTCCGGGTCGCCCGCCGCGTCGAAGGCCGCCACCGAGATCTCGTGGCAGCGGATGTGGTCGGGGTGCGGGTAACCACCGTTCTCGTCGTAGGTGACGATCACGTGCGGGCGGAACTCACGGACGACTGCCACCAGCGCGGCGGTGCCCTCGTCGAGGTCGCAGAGCGCGAAGCAGCCCTCGGGCAGCGGGGGCCTGGGGTCGCCCTCGGGCAGCCCGGAGTCGACGAACCCGAGCCACCGGTGCTGCACGCCGAGGATCTCCGCGGCGCGGGCCATCTCCGCTCGCCGTACCACTGGGATGTCGGCCAGTATCTCGGGCCGGTCCATGGCCGGGTTGAGGATGCTGCCGCGCTCACCGCCCGTGCACGTCACGACCATGACCTCGTGACCCTCCGAGACGTAGCGCGCCGTGGTGGCGGCGCCCTTGCTCGACTCGTCGTCGGGGTGGGCGTGCACGGTCATCAGCCGGAACGCCGGCGACCCGTCGGGGCGGGTCGGGTGAAGGTGCGTCGGTTCGAGGGGGGTCATGGGTCGACCGCGGTCCTTCCGGGTTCGTCGTCAGCTGGCCACCGGGTTGTCCGGCGGGTCGGCGCTCGTCGTCGGCACAGATCGTTGCAGAGCGCACCGACATTCCGCCCGCTGACGGTTGCCAACGCCACGCCTCTCCGGGATCTTCCCGGCCGGGTGACCGGTCACCCTCGGACGCCCGGCCCGTCACCCAGCGCGACCTCTCCAGTGGTGGGCGGGGCCCGTACCGGTCCGCCGCACCACCGTAGGCAGCGTCCGGCCCGCGGCCCGGGTACCGCTGTCCACCGCACCCGCGGTGACCCCCGTTCGGAGGTGCCGGGACAGCGCCGGCCGTGCTCCTCAAGCCCCGAAAAGATGCTTCTACCTGCGCAGACACTGCACCCGGGAACCTTCTCGGCGTAGCAACCGTTCGACGAAAAACCGCGACGAGCGGCAGACAGCGTGTTACCGTGAAGTGCACACGGCCCGCCCGCGGGTCGTGTTTTTCCTTACTCGGGGCTATGCCGCTCGCAACAGGACCACCTGTGCCGCGGGCAACCGGTTCGTGCCGATACGGACCTGGACGGCTGGAGGAGTGATGACCGTGACGGACACCCAGGTGACCTGGTTGACCCAGGAGGCCTACGACCGGCTCAAGCACGAGTTGGACGAGCTGATCGCGAACCGCCCCGTCATCGCTGCCGAGATCAACGCCCGTCGCGAGGAGGGCGACCTCAAGGAGAACGGCGGCTACCACGCCGCGCGCGAGGAGCAGGGCCAGCAGGAGGCGCGCATCCGCCAGCTCCAGGAGCTGCTGCGCACCGCACAGGTCGGCACCGCACCGACCGACTCCGACGTCGCCGCCCCCGGGATGGTGCTGACGATCCGCTACGACGACGAGGACACCGAGCAGGTGCTGCTGGGCTCCCGCGAGGAGGGCAGCCACGGCGACCTGCAAGTGATCTCGCCCAACTCGCCGCTGGGCGCCGCGCTGCTCGGCGCGCGGGTCGGCGAGACGCGCGAGTACCAGCTGCCCGACGGCGGCAGCATGAAGGTCTCCCTGGTCTCCGCGGAGCCTTTCCGGGGCTGACCCGGCACACGAGGCTCACCACACGGGCGCACCGGCCACGTCGAACACGGCGTGGCCGGCCGCCCGCAATGCCTCGACGAGCTCGGCGCAGTGCTCCGGGCCGCGGGTCTCCATGCTCAGGGCGACGTCCACATCGCCCAGCGGGAGCGCGCCGGAGATCCGCGAGTGCTCGACGTCCAGGACGTTCGCACCCAGCGACCCGATCAGCGCGAGCAGTTCGGCGAGGGCGCCCGGGCGGTCACCCACCCGCACCCGTAGCGACAGGTAGCGGGAGGCGGCCGCCATGCCGTGCTGGATGACGTGCAGCAGGACGAGTGGGTCGACGTTGCCGCCGGACAGCACCGCCACGGCGGGGGTCTCGAACCGGTCCGGCCGCTCGAGCAGCGCGGCCACGCCCGCCGCCCCGGCGGGCTCGACGAGCAGCTTCGCCCGCTCCAGGCTGTGCAGCAGGGCCCGGGACAGGGCGTCCTCGCCGACCGTCACGAACTCGTCGACCAGGGCTTCGACCTGCGGGTAGGTGACGTCACCGGGCCGGCCGACGGCGATCCCGTCGGCGATCGTGCGCATGGAGTCCAGCGCCCGAGGACCACCGGCGGCCAGCGACGCGGGCCAGGCCGCCGCCCCCTCGGCCTGCACGCCGACGACGCGCACGTCGGGCCGCGTCGCCTTCACCGCGGCGGCCACGCCGCCGAGCAACCCGCCGCCCCCGGTCGGGACCAGCACGGTCCGCACGTCGGGCACCTGCTCGAGGATCTCGCACCCGACCGTGCCCTGCCCGGCGATGATGTCGGGGTGGTCGAACGGGTGCACCAGGACCGCCCCGGTGCGCTCGGCGAAGTCGGTGGCGGCCGCGATGCTGCCCTCGATCGTCTCGCCGACCAGGTGGACGGTGGCGCCGTAGCCGCGAGTCGCATCCACCTTGGGCAGCGCCGCCCGTTCGGGCATGAACACGGTCGCACGGATGCCCAGCAGCCGGGCGGCCAGCGCGACACCCTGCGCGTGGTTGCCCGCGCTCGCAGCCACGACCCCGGCCGCGCGCTCCCGCGCACCCAGCCGCTGGATCTGGGTGTAGGCGCCGCGGATCTTGAACGACCCGGTGCGCTGCAGGTTCTCGCACTTGAACCACACCGGCCCACCGGCCAGCTCACTCAGCGCCCGGGAACGGGTCACCGGGGTGGGCCGGATGACGTCGGCAAGCAGGTCCCGGGCGGCCCGGATGTCGTCGAGCCCGACCGGGGCGGCGGGCGGCGGTCCGGCAGCCGGTTCGGCAACGGCCATCCCGGCATCCTGCCATCGGCGCCGGTAGCCTCTCGAGTGAGAGTTCCGGGGAGGTCTCATGACACGGCTGCGGGCCATCGTCCCGCTGCTGGGCGCCGCCGCGCTCGCGGTGATCGCGATCGTGACCGTGCGCGAGGCCGGCTGCGACGACCCGGGTCGCTACGTGCTCCGCAGCGGCGGGTACGAGCTGGTCGGCGGCTGCATCGCGCCGGGGGACATCGTGCTGCCCGATCCGCCCGCGACTCCGCCGCCCGCCCCCGCGACCGGCGACGTGCCGGCCCGTAGCTGACACCCCGCCGGTCCGGACGCCGGCGTCAGGTCGCGGCGGCGGCGAGAGCCTGGCGCAGGTCCTCGACCAGGTCGTCGACGTCCTCGATCCCGACCGACAGCCGGACCAGCGAGTCGGGCACCTCGAGCGCCGATCCGGCGACCGACGCGTGGGTCATCTGGCCCGGGTGCTCGATGAGCGACTCGACACCGCCCAGCGACTCCGCGAGGGTGAAGATCTCAGTGGCGGCGCAGACCCGCAGCGCAGCCTCCCGCCCGCCGGCCACCAGGAACGACACCATCCCGCCGAACCGGCGCATCTGCTTCGCGGCGATCTCGTGGCCGGGGTGCTCGGCCAGGCCCGGGTAGAGCACCTTCTCCACCCGCGGGTGTGCGGCGAGCATCTGCGCGACCAGTTCGGCGTTGTCGCTGTGCCGCTCCATCCGCACCGCGAGCGTCTTGGCCCCGCGCAGGGTGAGCCAGGCGTCGAACGGTCCGGGCACCGCACCGACCGCGTTCTGCAGGAAGCGCAGCTGCTCGGCGAGCGCGTCGTCGCTGGTGACGAGCGCACCGCCGACGACGTCGGAGTGACCGCCGATGTACTTGGTGGTGGAGTGCAGAACGACATCGGCGCCGAGCGTGAGCGGGGTCTGCAGGTACGGCGAGGCGAAGGTGTTGTCGACGACCAGCCGGGCACCCGCGGTGCGCGCCACCTCGGCCAGCGCGGCGATGTCGGCGATGCCGAGCAGCGGATTGGTCGGCGTCTCGCACCAGATCAGCTTCGTGCGGCCCGGACGGATCGCGGCGCGCAGCGCGTCGAGATCAGCGAGGTCGACGGGCGTGTACTCGACGCCCCAGCCGGCCAGCACCTTGTCGACCAGCCGGAACGTGCCGCCGTACGCGTCGTGCGGGATCACCAGGTGGTCACCTGGTCGCACGGTCGCGCGCAGCAGGGTGTCCGAGGCCGCCATCCCGGAGGCGAAGGCGACGGCGTGCCGGCCGCCCTCGAGCGCGGCCAGGCACTCCTGCAGCGCCGTCCGGGTCGGGTTCCCGGTCCGCGAGTACTCGTAGCCACCGCGGGTCCCGCCGACACCGTCCTGCGCGTAGGTCGAGGTGGCGTGGATCGGGACGATCACGGAGCCGGTCGTCGGGTCCGGCTCCTGGCCGGCGTGGATCGCTCTGGTGGAGAAACCTCGCATGCCGCAGACGCTACGCGCCTGCTCGTGCGCGGAAATCACCGCTACAGCGACGACCACCTCGCCCGAGGGGCTAGCCGTTTCCGAGGAAGGCCAGCACGTCCGAGCGCGTGACCACCCCGGCCGGCTTGCCGTCCACCAGCACCAGTGCCGCGTCCGCCCCGGCGAAGGCCGTCATCGCGCTGGCCAGCGACTCCCCCGCGCCGAGCGTCGGCAACATCGGGGACATGTGTTTCTCCAGCCGGTCGGTGAGCTGCGCTCGGCCGGTGAACAGCGCGTCGAGCAGGTCCCGCTCGACGACCGCCCCGGCGATCTCGGCCGCCATCACCGGCGGCTCGGCCCGCACGACCGGCATCTGCGAGACGCCGAACTCGCGCAGGTAGTGCACGGCGTCGGCCACCGTCTCGTTCGGGTGCGCGTGCACCAGGTCGGGGATCGAACCGTCCTTGCGGCGCAGCACGTCGCCGACGGTCGCGCCCTCGGTCGGCGGCAGGAAGCCGTAGCTGGCCATCCAGTGGTCGTTGAAGACCTTGCCGAGGTACCCACGGCCGCCGTCGGGCAGCAGCACGACGACGACGGCATCGGCCGCCTCCTCGGCGGAGATGGCCGAGGCCACCCGCAGCGCGGCCACCGTCGCCATCCCGCAGGAACCACCGACCAGCAGCGCCTCCTCGCGGGCCAGCCGGCGGGTCATCTCGAAGGAGTCGGCGTCGGATACCGCGACGATCTCGTCGCAGATGCTCTTGTCGTAGGTGGTCGGCCAGAAGTCCTCGCCGACGCCCTCGACCAGGTAGGGCCGGCCGCTGCCGCCGCTGTACACCGAGCCGACCGGGTCGGCCCCGATCACCTTCACCCGGCCGCCGGAGACCTCCTTGAGGTACCGGCCGGCGCCGCTGATCGTGCCGCCTGTACCGACCCCCGCGACGTAGTGCGTGACCCGCCCCTCGGTCTGCTCCCAGATCTCCGGGCCGGTGGACGCGTAGTGCGACGCCGGGTTCTCCGGGTTGGCGTACTGGTTGGGTTTCCAGGCGCCCTCGATCTCGCGGACCAACCGGTCGGAGGTCTGGTAGTAGGAGTCCGGGTGGTCGGGGTCGACCGCCGTCGGGCAGACGACGACCTCGGCGCCGTAGGCCTTCAACACGTTGCGCTTGTCCTCACCCACCTTGTCCGGGCAGACGAACACGCACTTGTAGCCCTTGCGCTGGGCGATCATGGCCAGCCCGACGCCGGTGTTGCCCGACGTCGGCTCGACGATCGTGCCGCCGGGGCGCAGCTCGCCCGAGGCCTCCGCCGCCTCGATCATGCGCAACGCGATCCGGTCCTTCACGCTGCCACCCGGGTTCAGGTACTCCACCTTGGCCAGCACCGGGGCGGTGATGCCCGCGGCGACCGAGCCGAGTCGGACGAGCGGGGTGTTCCCGACCAGGTCGGAGATGTGCTCGACGTAGCGCATGCGGCCATCGTCGCACCCCGCCACGACCGCCCCGATTCCGCTCCGTGTGGCGTCCAGCGCGGTCGCCGAGGACCTCGCGGGTCTCGGCGAACGGGCCGTCGGTGACCAGGCAGTTGCCTCCTGGTCCGCCTGGACGGTCGTGGCGGTGTCGACGACCGCTCGGGGACTCATGCCCGCTCGACCCGGCGCAGTGGCCGGCCCGGCCGCCAGAACTCGATGACGAGCCGGTCGCCGGTCTCGTTCAAGCCGGTGCGGACCACCTCGGTGAGATCGGCGTGGAACAGCTGACCGGGCACATCCCCGTCGAGACCCCGACGTGACGCGCCCTTCCCGCGATCTTCGCGTCACCGGTCCAGCCGGCCGGTGCGCCCTCGGGCGGGTCGACCGACGCGCTGTGCAGCGCGAACCGGGGATCGCGCAGCAGGTCCGCACCCTTGCGCGCGCCGGGCATCGAGCCGAAGGTGAGCTCGCCGTCGGCGAACTGGATCTCGATCCCGCTGATCCGGGGTGAACCGTCGGCACGCAGCGTCGCGATGGTCTTGTGCTTGTGCGCGTCGAAGATGCTGCGGACCCGGGCGGCGAACTCCGGCTCGGCCCGCTCGACGTCGTTCCACGAGGTCATGGGATTCATGGAGTTCATCGTGGACCCGAAACATGACAGAACCTGACAATGAATGTGCTACCGGCCGGTAAGTACGCTCGGCCGCGAGAGCAGTCCCGACGAATGAGGAGCACCGATGCCCGAAGCCGTGATCGTCGCGGCGGCCCGATCCCCGATCGGCCGCGCTTTCAAGGGGACGCTGGCGAGCATCCGCCCCGACGACCTGACTGCCCAGATGGTCCGCGCCGCACTCGACCAGGTCCCCCAGCTCGACCCGACCGACATCGACGACCTGATGCTGGGCTGCGGGCTGCCCGGCGGCGAGCAGGGCTTCAACATGGCCCGCGTGGTCTCGGTGCTGCTGGGCTACGATTCGCTGCCCGGCACCACCATCACCCGGTACTGCTCGTCGTCGGTGCAGACCACCCGCATGGCGCTGCACGCGATCAAGGCCGGTGAGGGCGACGTGTTCATCTCGGCCGGCGTGGAGACCGTGTCGCGGTTCGCCAAGGGCAACTCCGACTCAGCTCCCGACACCCACAACCCGGTCTTCGCCGATGCTCAGGCCCGCACCGCGTCGGTCGCCGAGACCGGCGCCGACGCCTGGGCCGACCCGCGGACGGCCGGGCAGGTGCCCGACATCTACATCGCCATGGGCCAGACCGCGGAGAACCTCGCCCGGGCCAAGGGCGTGACCCGCGAGGACATGGACCGCTTCGGGGTCCGCTCCCAGAACCTGGCCGAGAAGTCGATCGCGAACGGGTTCTTCGCCCGCGAGATCAGCCCGGTCACGCTGCCCGACGGCACCGTCGTGTCGACCGACGACGGTCCCCGCGCCGGCGTCACCTACGAAGGGGTCTCCGGGCTCAAGCCGGTGTTCCGCCCCGACGGGCGGGTCACCGCGGGCAACTGCTGCCCGCTCAACGACGGCGCCGCCGCCCTGGTCATCATGTCCGACACCAAGGCCGCCGAGCTGGGCATCACCCCGCTCGCCCGCGTTGTCTCCACCGGCGTGTCCGGGCTGTCCCCGGAGATCATGGGCCTGGGCCCGGTCGAGGCGTCCAAGCAGGCCCTGGCCCGTGCGGGCATGACCATCGACGACGTCGACCTCGTCGAGATCAACGAGGCGTTCGCCGCGCAGGTCCTGCCCTCGGCCCGCGACCTGGGCATCGACGAGGACAAGCTCAACGTCAACGGCGGCGCGATCGCGCTCGGCCACCCGTTCGGCATGACCGGCGCCCGGATCACCACCACCCTGCTCAACGGCCTGCGCACCCACGACAAGCAGATCGGGCTGGAGACCATGTGCGTCGGCGGCGGCCAGGGCATGGCCCTGGTCATCGAGCGCCTGAGCTGACCTCCACGCACGACGGCGACGGCCGGACCTGTCCGCGGGCAGGTCCGGCCGTCGCGTTTCCCGGGACGGGGCCCGGAGACGACGAACGCCGCGGACATCCGCTCCGGGGGAAGCAGTCGTCCGCGGCGTCGCCAGCCGGGAGAGGGGGTCACCCGGCCGGTCACGGTCCTGCCGGCGGCGTCCCGGGTGGGCGGGCACGGGGCCCGCCCACCCGCGGCGGGTCACTCCTGACGCAAGTAGGACAGCAGGCGCAGGATCTCGATGTAGAGCCAGACCAGGGTGGTCATCAGGCCGAACGCGATGTACCAGGCGAACTTGGCCGGGGCGCCACCCCTGATCGCCTGGTCGGCCATGTCGAAGTCGAGCAGCAGGCTGAACGCGGCCACCGCGATCACGACCAGGCTGAAGACGATGGCCAGCCAGCCGACCTCGCCGTCGGCGCCGCGCAGGCCGAGGTTGAACCCGAACAGGTTGCCGACGAGGTTGGCCAGCATCAGGACGACGACCCCGACCATCGCGCCCATCAGCCACTTCGTGAACTTGGGCGTGACGCGGACGGCACCGGTCTTGTAGATGACCAGCATCCCGACGAATACACCGACCGTGCCGATCAGCGCCTGGAACGCGATACCCGGATAGGCGTTGTTGATGAGCCCTGCGATCCCACCGAGCGCCACACCCATGGCCGCCGAGTAGGTCAGCACCAGCGCCGGGTTGCTGCTCTGCTTGAAGATGACGATCAGCGACACGATGAAACCGACGATGAACGCCGGCAGCGCCAGAGGGTACAGTCCGCTGACAGCGGTCAGGATGCCGGCGACGATCGCCACACCGGCACTGATCGCGGTCTTGGTGACGACGTCGTCGATGGTCAGCGGACGCTCGCCGGCCCCGGCCCGGCCGATGTCCGCCTGGGACGTCTGGGCACTGGCGTAGGCGGCACCACCACCCATCATGCCGCCCTGGCGGTTGAAGCTGGCGTATCCGCCGCCCTGCCCGGCGGGCAGGTTGCGGAACGCCGGGTTGCTAGTCGTGCGCACCTGGATCCTCCTGAAAGCGCGGGTGGGCGTCCGTTGGTGGAACGCGGGGAACGCCCGCTGAGTTCCCGCTCGGTAAAGGAAAGTTTACGCTTGCTCTGCGGCCGGTGTCTCCGACCCGCCACACGTCCACGGTCTCAGGCCGCCGCGGGTCCCGCGGCCGCGGGCGGGTCGAGCGCTATCCCGCCCGCCTCGACGGCGGCCTCGGTCTGCAACCGGACGAATGCACGCTCGCTGGTTCCCTCCCTCGAAGCGGCCAGCGGGGCGGCGTCCACCCCGACGGCCCCGGCCAGGTCGATCAGGACGTCGTCGTAGGCCGCCAGTAGCGCGACCCGGCGCAAGCGGGTCCGCTTCGGCGGGCCGCACATCTCCCGTCGCAGCCGGCGCAGGTCGGCGACCAGCGATTCCGGTGACGGTCCAGTGGGCGCGACCCGACGGCGGACCCGGCGCGCGGCGACAGCGGGCAGCACGCGCAGTGCCGCCCAGAACAGCAGCGTCGGGGCTGCCGTGATCAGCAGGTACAGCGTCATCCCGGCCCACAGCGGACGGTCGCCCGTCATGCTCCGAGGCTACCCGCCCGACCGTCGAGATCGCCCGGCCGTCGGCCGCAGGCACAGCGGCCACCGGATGAAATCTCCTCTCACATCCCGCGTGCCGGGGCGTCACAGACGGCCGGGGATGCGCCGAAGACGGGTACCGGGTGAGAGGAAAGCAGGGGGCGAGAGGTGGCCAATACCCTCATCTGAGGTGTTCCCACGCGTAAGAGCCGGCCAAAAAGGCTGTTCGCGCCATATTCGCTCTTGTCCAAATCTGCTGCGCTCCCACCGTACCCGGCAGGGCGACGACGGTGAGCAATGCGCCGCAATACGATGCAGGCCTGTATTACTCGTGGGTAGGTGAGGTTTGCCGAGCGTTCGCGCGGGGCACCCCGCCTCGATCTGGAGGTGACGGACGATGTGGGCGTTCTTCTCCGCACGGCTGCGGATGTGGCTGATACTGGCCGTCGGTGCACCACTACTCGCCTGGCTGCTCGGCCGGATCGGTGACGTCATCGAAGCCCGTCGCGGCCCCAACGGCCTGACCCGCGTTCTGCAGAAGGCCCGAGGCTGGCTGCACCGGCGTAGCAAGGGCCCGCTGGCCGCGTCGTCCAACGGGACCAGACAACCGGCGCGTTGACCCGTTCGCCGGTCGTGGCCCGTCCGGCTAGCGTCGGCGCGGTGAGCACGCGCGACGCCACCGGACCGGCGGTCCACCACTACCGGGCCCACTGTTCGTGGTCGGGCTCGACCGCCGAGGGCTACCGCCGATACGACCGCACCCACGCCGCGGGCGCAGCACCCGCGGACGCCGGGCTCACGCTGAGCTCCGACTCCGCCTTCGGCGGCGACCCGGCGCTGCTCAACCCGGAGCAACTGGTGGTGCTGGCGGCGGCATCGTGCCAGTTGCTGTCGTTCCTCGCCGTCGCTGCCAGGGCCCGGCTCGACGTCCGCGAGTACCGCGACGACGCCGAGGCCACCATGCCCGAGGCCGCCCGGCCCGTGCGGCTGGCCGAGATCGTGCTGCGGCCGCGGATCGTGCTTGCCGCCGGGCCGACACCTGATCGGGTCCGCCATCTCGTCGAGGTGGCCCATCGCGAGTGCTTCATCGCGAACAGCCTGGCGACACCGGTGCGGGTGGAGCCGATCATCGAGTTCGTCTGAGCCGGGCACGGATCGTCAGGACATGGCCCGCAGAGCGCTGTGGACATCGGGGTGCAGCTCGAAGAGCTCCAGCACTCCGGCGTCGTGGAGTGTCGGGGCGACGATGCCGTCGGCAACCACGAGGTACAGCCCGATATCGGCGTCGCCCGCCCGACGGGCGATGCCGACCAGGTCCGGGACGACGCCGTCGTGCAGCGCCGACAGCGCAGACAGGTCGAGGACCCCCCACGGGTGCTGGGCCAGGGTCCCGTCGAGGATCTCGAACAGCTCCGCGGCCGTGGCGGGGGCCAGATGCCCGTCGACCTGCAGGAGCGGCACGGCAGCGCGAAGCTGGCTGAGCCGGACCTCCAGGAACGGGCCGGCTCCTGCCGCGGAATCGTCGGTGCGGCGCTCCACCTGCAGGGCAATCTCCCCGGAACGTCATCGAGTCGGTTGACCTGACCGAGTGAAGTCCGCAGCCCGCCGGGGTTCTATACCGTTCGCGCGAGTTCCTGTCCGATACGCGCTGCTGCCTTCGCGCACCCCGTGCGCTCCAGGACGGACGGCCGAGCCGCCCGGTTGAGCCCGACGAGCCGGAGCGCCGATGGGCCTTGTGCGCCCCTTCCGGGACGAGGATGGTGACGTAGGCCCCGGTAGGCACGTCGTGCGGACCAGACCGTGGTCCGCCGCCCCGGTGAGTGTGAGCAACCCGCACGATCTCTCGGGCCTGTGGTCGTGCCCAGGAGGGGTCCAAGAATGGTGACGCGGGAGCTCGGCCGACACACCTGCGCCCTGTGCGCCGACGCCGCCGAGCGTGACCACGTGATCATGCCGTTCCTCCGCGACGGTCTCGGCAGGGGCGAGCGGTGCCTGGTGAGACTCAACCCACGGGACGTCGACGCCCTCACCCGAGCACCCACCAACGGGATCGACCTGGCCGCGTCCACGGCGTCGCGGCAACTGCAGGTGCTCGACGATCAGTACGCCACCGCGTCCACGGACGAGTTGCTCGCGTCCTGGGAGCGCACTGTCGCCGAGGCGGTCACCGTCGACGATTACCCGGCGGTCCGGATGATCATCGGTCTCACCCAGGAGCGCCGGCGACCCGGATCCGACGGCCTGATCCGGTACGAGTCCGCGATCAACGACCTCGTCCTGCGCCACCCGGTGACCGTCCTGTGCCTCTACGACGCGGGCACGGTCGACGGTGGGATGATCATCGACCTGGTCCGGACCCATTCCCAGGCCCTGGTCACCGGATCGAGCTACGCGAACCCGTACTGTCTGACCTCGTCCACACGCCTCGCTGACCCCGAAGACGGGTAGCCGGGGGCTCCCTCAGCGTCACCACGCCCCGAGGCAGAGCCATGGTCCTGTTCCGCCCCGGGGGGTCAGGCGACGGCTGGCTCGTTCGGGCCCGTGAAGGATCGGACGACGTGCAGCACGAGTCGCTCGATCAGCGCCGCCGCCACCGTGACCAGTACTGCCGTGAGTAGCTCCGACATCGCCTTCGCACCTTTCATCGCCGACTGCACCCACCATGACGGGGCGTGATGGCCGAGGAGGGTTGCGCAGTTGCACGGTCGGTGACACGGAGGTGACGAGCTGGGTCAGCGACCCGTGGACCCCGATCGGCGGCGGGCCAGGCGCTGGGCGAGCGACTGCGCGGCGGCCGCGGCGAGGGCGGCGGCGAGGGCGAGGCCCCATTGGTGGGGCAGCAGGGGTTGCGAGCCGACGATGCGACTGACGCCGGGTGTCTGGACGGCGGCGGCCAGGACGAGGAACGATCCGGCCGCCCCTACGACGACCAGCGGGGTACGACCGCGGACCACCACGGTCTGTCCGAGCTGCGCCCCGACCAACGCGACCAGTCCGGTGGTGCCGGCCTGCCCAGGAGTGCTCACCGGGCGGGCCAGCAGCCAGGCCACGAACGCCGAGATCGCGGTGATGGCCGCGCGCACCCCGATATCGCGGGTCAGTGCGCTGCCGAGGGAGGCGTCCGGGCCCTCGGCGAGCAGCTCCTCCGGGGTCACGTCGGGCGGCCGCACCGCGACGGCCATGGCCGGCAGCACGTCGGTCAGCATGTTGACCAGCAGCAGCTGCCGCGCGTTGAGTGACTCGCCCCCGCTCATCAGGCCGGTGCCGAGGGTGTAGGCGATCTCGCCGAGGTTGCCGCCGAGCAGGATCGACAGCGAGTCCCGGACCGAGGTCCACATGGCGCGGCCCTCGACGATCACGTCGGTGATCGTCTCGATACGGTCGTCGGTGATGACCACGTCGGCGGCTTCGCGGGCGGCCGGTGTGGCGCGGGCGCCGAGGGCGAGACCCACGTCGGCGAGCCGGATGGCGGGCGCGTCGTTGGTGCCGTCGCCGGTGACGGCGACCGTCCGGCCCGCCTGCTGCAGCTGCTGCACGATCCGTGCCTTCTGCGCCGGGGTGACCCGGGCGAAGACGGCGACGGTCGCCGACGTCGCGGCGAACTGCTCGTCGTCGAGCGCGTCCAGCTCGGCCCCCGTCAGCACCCGCCGACCGTTCAGCGCGTCGAGCTCGGCGGCGATCGACTCGGCGGTGCCCGGGTGATCGCCGGTGATCATCACGATCTCGACGCCCGCGGCGCGCAGCGTCGCAACCGCGTCCGCCGCGGTCGGCCGCACCCTATCGGCCAACGCCACCAGCCCGTGGAACTCGAGCCGGCCGAGCACCGGTTCCGCCAGCCGCGACAGCCGCGGCACCCGCCGCTGCGCGACGGCGAGCACCCGGTAACCCTGACCGGCCAGCCGGTCGATCTCCTCCTCGATCCGTGATCGCGCCGCGCCGTCCAGCGGTGACCGACCGGCCCCGCGCCAGTGCGCGCAGAGCGGGAGCACGATTTCGGGCGCTCCCTTCACGCTCACCGACGCGCCGTCGCCGCCCCGCCACAACGTGGCGTGATAACCGCGGCTGGACTCGAACGGGAGCGAGTCGAGGTGCTCCACCCCGTCCTGCTCGTAGTCGGCCGCGATCCCGAGCCGCTGCGCCCCGTCCAGCACGGCACGATCCGTCTGATGCGCCACCTCGTGGACCTCGGCCTCGAAGGGGCTCGCCCGGACCGCGCCCGCCAGCACCTCACGCAGGTGCGGCGGTAGCTCGTCGTCCACCGAGTGCGTGGCCACCCCGTCCGACACCCGCCGCAGGCTGATCCGGCCCTCGGTGAGGGTCCCGGTCTTGTCGAAGCACAGCGTGTCGACCCGGCCGAGGGCCTCGACGGTGGACGGTTTGCGGACCAGGGCCCCCCGGGCCGACAGCCGCCGGGCGGCGGCGAGTTCCGCCACCGTGGCCACGAACGGCAGGCCCTCGGGAACCGCGGCCACCGCCAGGCTGACCGCCCGGCTCCACGCCTGGCTCATCGGCCGCCGACGCAGCAGGTCCACCGCGATCAGACCGATGCCGGCCCCCACGGAGACGGGCAACGCGCGAGCCGTCAGAGATCGCAACCGGGCTTCGACTCCGCTCGCCGGGGTGTCGCCGCTGTGCAGCCGGAGGGTCCGACCGGCCTCCGTCCGCTCGCCCGTGGCGACGACGACCGCGTCGGCCCGTCCGGCGGCCACGACGGTCCCGTCGTAGAGCATGCTGCGCCGGTCGGCCACAGCCGGTGCACTGGTCGCTCGGACCTCCTTCGCCACCGGGACGGACTCGCCCGTGAGCGAGGACTCGTCAATCTCCACATCCTCGGCGTCGAGCAGCCGGCAGTCCGCGGGGACGGCGTCACCGGCCCGCAACCGGATCACGTCGCCGCTCACCAGTTCACCGACCAGGACGGCGCGCTGCCGGCCCTGGCGGCGCACGCTGACCGGGGTCGTGCTGGATCGGGTGAGGGTCCGCAGCGCCCGTTGCGCATCGAGCCGCTGCGCCCCACCGATCACCGCGTTCAACCCGAGCACCGTCGTGATCAGCAGCGGGTCGAGGACCGACCCGGCGCTCGCGGAGAGGCCGGCCCCGGCCGCGAGGGTGGGGGTGACCGGGTTGGCCAGTTCCTCCAGGGTGGCCCGGCCGAGCCCCACCTTCCGGTGGCCGCTCCGCCCGACGTGCTCGTGGCGTCGCCGCGAATCGTCGTCGGCCAGTCCGGCCGGGTCGCTGTCCAGTGCGTGCAGTACCGCCCGTGGGGACATCTCGTGCCATCGCGTCCGCTCCGCCGGTACCGGCGGCGGGCGCCCGGCGGCGGACAGTCCGGACCAGGTGCCGAGGCCGAGCGCGAGCAGAGCGGCCATCTGAACCGGGACCGTCGCCCGGTCCGGCGCGCCGGCGCGCGGGCCCAGAGCCGCGAGCAGCACGCCGACCGCGGACCCGAGGATCGACAGCTGGGCGCTACGCCGGCTGGCCTGCCGCGCCGGACCCACCGCCTCGAGCAGGAAGCACACCTCGGCACGGCTGCGACACAGCACGTGTGCCCCCCACGGGGGTGCCTCCCGGGCGTCGGTCAGGGCGATGCCGACGTCAGCGGCGGCGAGCGCTGAGCCGGCGCGCTGCGCGACCAGCGCAACGACGTGTCCGCTCTCCTGCAGGGCCCGCACCGAGGCCACCGTCCGGTCGCCGCCGGGCACGACCCCCTTCACCGGCAGTCGCCGTTCGAGCCGCCGCGTCGCACCGCTGACCAGCACCGACCCCGCGGTGCGGGCCGCGTCGACCACGGCCTCGGCCAGCGGGTCGAGCCCGTCGGACACGGTGACGAGCGCGACCACCTGCTCTCCGTACCGCAGCGCCAGCACGGCGGCGCCGCTCGCGGCGTGGTCCAGGGCGACCGCCCGGATATCGGCCGGGACCGTCCGAATCGCACGCCCGAGTGGTTCCACCGTCCACTGTGCGCGCTGCCGGCGGCGCCACGGATGACGCACGTCGACGAGGTCGTGGACGAGCTCGACGATCTCGGCCGGATCGACACCGGGCGCCACCGGCAACACCTCGTCGACCACCCGCCGCCCACTGAGCAGGACGCGGGCGTCCACAACCACCGTGTCCACGCGGTCCAGCCGCCGCAGGACATCGGCGTCGACGACCAGCGTGCCCCGCGCCGCGGCGTCGCGATCGAGCTGACCGGCGAACCCCTCACGCCCGGCACCCGCCGCCTTCGGCACCCCCGCCGCCAGCGCTGCGGTCGCCGGCGGCGCGGAGCGGATGGCGGCCAGAAGGGCGGTGTAACCGCACAGGGCCACGAGGGCCGATCGGTCGGCCACCCGTTCGACCGGCCCACCGGGCATCGAGCACGGGCGCGGCGGGCAGCGCAGTGGCGGCGCGCGATGCGCACCGGGAACCCGCGCCAGCTCCTCGTCCCAGGTCACCCAGGCCCTGCGCCGGGCCAGGGACTCCTGGTGCCGGTTGAACCGCTGGCACGTGTCGACGATCAGGCCGAGCGGCCGCCGGGTGACCGCCTGGGACACCGAACCCCCCACGATCAGCAGCAGGTCGGCGGCCGGGCGGCCCAACGCCCGCTCCGCGAGCGCGCGGAAGCGGGGTGTCGCATCGACCAGCCCCACCAGCGGCGGGACCACCGAACCCAGGGTTCGCATCGGGAGAGGGCGGGCGATGGTGGCGTACCCGAGGCCGCCGAGGTTCAGGCTGACTCCGAGCGCCTCCCGCAACACCGCACCCGGGCCCCCGGGATGGGCGCGCCCGGCCGGGGCGCGCGGTTCGCCCGCGAGGCCGAACTCCCGCTCGGCCTCGCCCACGAGCCCGGTGAGCTCGCGCACGCCCAGCCGGTCCGGGTCGTACGCGATCACGACCTGACCGAGCACGGCGTTGATCTCTGCCCTGATCACTCCGTCGTGCTCGGAAAGCCACTGCTCCAGCTGCGCCGCGACCGGTCCTGCGTCCTCCCGGTGCACCCCGCGCACCGGGATGTGTGCCCGCCCCACCGCGACATACGTCGCCCCGGACACCGCGGTCGAGACCAGCTCGAACGCGCCCGCTACCGCTCCCACCGATGCGCCGAACACCGCCCCGGCCGCCCGCGTGGTCGCGCCCAGCAATCGCTGCAAGACCATGCAACCCCCGGACGAGGCAAGTCACTGAACCCTGGCGAGCCACCGCCGCGGCCAGGGTCAGCTATTCGTCGTCAGCTGCACGTTCGTTCGCGGCCCGCGCGTCGCGCGGAACGTCATCCCTGCGCGGTAGGGGATCGAGTTCACCCCGGCTGGCGAGCGCCGTCCCGATGCCGATCGCCGCCGCGACCGGCCACTCGATCACACCGAGCGCCGCGGTCGCCACCAGGCCGCCGTAGTACAGCGTGGCCGTCGGGGAAGGCAGCATCGACCAGGCCCCCCGGGCCACGCCGCCCAGGTCCGAGGGACGGGGGACGTGCATGTCCGGCGCCCGGAACTGTGCGGTCATGAACGGCAGATTGATCGTGACCGTCCTGCGGCCGCCGTTGGGCGGCCGCTCGCCGCCCCGCTCGATTTCGCGAACCGAGACCTCGCCGGCTCTGCGAGCGGCCGGTGTCTCGTCGGTTGCCCGGGCGCCGGCCGCCGGCCGGCTCGGGCTCCTCGTCCTCGTCGCCATGACGTCCTCGATCCGTTCTCCCAGCCAGAGCTTTCCGACCGTACGCAGGCGATACCCGGCCAACAAGAAGGCAAACAGCCGATGTGATCCAGGCGAACGCCGAGCGCTGCCGGTCAGCCGGGAAACCGGACGGGATCGTCCTTCATGGACGGATGGAGAGTTCGGGCGCTCGCTCCTCCGGTTCCGAATCGTCGGCCGGCATGGTCGGTCGTAGGACCGCCGGCATCGAACACGGCCTCGCCGAACACGATGCCGAGCCCCCGCCGACCCGGCCTTCCTCGCGCTGATCGTGCATGCCCTCGAAGACGGCCTGCTCATCCAACGCCTGCTCTTCCCCGACGAGATCTCCGACAAGCTGGTCGTCGACGCGGTCGCGCTGCTCATGCGCTCCTGACGCCGGCCGCAGCCCCAGGCCGACTGAAGACCGGAGTGCGGCAGTGCCCGACCTGCCGCCGACCGGCGTCGCGGGGCCGGTGCAGGTTCGCGGGGGACTCCGGTCGCGGGGTGGGGCGGACCGGCGGATCAGCCCACCGGGGCGTTCCAGTCCACCAGCTGCACGATCACTCCATTGGGATCGCACACCTGGAACGCCCGCTCGCCCCACTCCTCGCTGGTCAGCGGCATCGTGATGGTGACGCCCTCGGCCTGCAGCCGAGCGAGCTCACCCTCGAGGTCGTCGACGGTGAACGCGAGGATCAGCCCGGACGCGTGGTCGTCACGCTGGTCGGCGGGCAAGGTCGCCAGACCGCGGCGCAGGAAGATCACGTTCATGCCCACGTCGTCACGGGTGAGCGAGGCGAACCCCTCGGCGGCCATCTCGGTGCGGAAGCCGAAGTGGCCGACGAGGAAGGCTGCGGAGGCCGGCACGTCCTCCACGTTGAGCGACACAGCGGATGCGGTGATCTTCACGGGGACTCCTCGACGCTCTTCACTCTGTACGTCGTACACCGTACTCCGTACGGCATCGGGTGCGCGAAGATTGCTCCCATGCCCACCGACCGCAGCAGCGCCGGCGACCCGGACCGCACACTCGCATTGCTGTGGCGCGACCCCTCGACGGCCCCACGCCGCGGCCCGCGGCAGGGCCTGAGCATCGACGCCGTGGTCGACGCGGCGACCCGGCTGGCCGACACCGAAGGGCTCGCGGCCGTCACGATGCGCCGGGTGGCGCAGGCTCTCGGGGTCGCGCCGATGACGCTCTACACCTACGTCCCCGGCAAGGCCGAGCTGCTCGACCTCATGCTCGACGCGGCCTACGCCGCGATGCCGCGCACCGACACCTCCGGGCAGCCGTGGCGCGAGCGGGTCACAGCCGTGGCGGAGGAGAACCGCACGCTGTATGCGGAGCACCCATGGGCGGCGACGGTCTCCACCAGCCGCCCGCCGCTCGGCCCGGGCCAGATGACCAAGTACGAGCACGAATTGCGCGCCCTCGACGGGCTGGGCCTGTCCGATGTCGACCTCGACGCCGCGCTCGCCCACCTGCTCGGCTTCGTGCGGTCGCACGCCCGCGATGCCGCCGACGCGCGGGCCACCCAGCAGGACAGCGCGATGGACGACGAGCAGTGGTGGGCGATCAACGAGCCGCTGCTGGCCCGCGTCCTCGACGAGTCCACGTACCCGACCGCGGTCCGGGTCGGGGCTGCGGCCGGGACCGCTCACGGCGGCGCCTGGAGTCCCGAGCACGCGTGGCGGTTCGGGCTCGCCCGCGTCCTCGACGGGCTCGCGGCACTGGTCGAGCGTCGCTCGTAGCCGGCCCGGGCCCCGTCCTCGAAAGCTGTCAGCCGGCGCGATCCGGCCCCGCTCGCGTCGGCTCGATGCGCAACACGACGCGGCGCTCCTGCCGCATCGCCTCCCGGTACTCGTCCCAGTCCGAGTGCTCGCCCGAGACCCGCCGGTAGTAGTCGACCAGCAGGTCGAGCGCCTCGGGCTGCTCCACGACCTCGACCGTCCCCTCGACCTGGATCCAGCGTCCGAAGAATTCCTCGGGTAGGACGCAGAGCCAGGCCCGCGGCTCGCGCCGGACGTTGCGCACCTTGTACGCGGACTCACGCGTGCTGACGAGCAGGCGTCCCGAGTCGTCGACCGCGACGAGGACCGGCGACATCTGTGGTGTGCCGTCCGTCCGCATCGTGGCGAGCACGGCTTTCGGCTGATCCCGCACCACTGCCCGTGCCTCGTCGAGATCCATCCGATCCTCCTCGGTGTCGGATTCTCCGGCGCCACGATGCCGCATCGCGGTCCTTGCGTCACGGTCCTCATTGAATAACCCCGCGACGTGGAGACTGCCGGCACGATCGCGGGCGAGGTGGCGATCCGCCACGCCGAGTGGCTGCCGGGATGCACACATCAGCGGCCTGCCGCTCACCGGCGCCCGATGACGGCCCGCCGCGTGTCGCTCGAGGCTCCTGCATGGTGTGGGGCGGTGGATCCGCAGGACGGCGGCGCGGCCAGGATGACCATCCAGCCGGACTGACGATGTGACCCGAAGGAGCGCGAGTGACCGGTAGCGAGGCGCCCGTGCGGGCGGCGGTGGCCGCCGACGTGCCGCACCTGTCCCACGTGCTGGCCAGGGCGTTCGACCACGACCCGGTCATCACCTGGATGTTCCCGGACGGCACGGCACGACTGCGCCGCGCCCAGCTGACCTTCGCCGTCGTCACCGGAGGGCTCCACCTCCCGGGCGGAGGCGTGCAGGTCGCCACCGGCCCGGACGGCACGCCGGCCGGGGTGGCGTTGTGGGATCCGCCCGGGCGGTCGAGCGCACCGATCGGCCGGATGATCGCAGCCGCCCCGGCGTTGATGCGGGCGATGGGCAGGCGGGCCTGGTTCGGCCTGAGGTTCACGGCCGCGACCGAGAAGGTCCACCCCACACGCCCGCACTGGTACCTCGCGACGCTCGGGACCGAACCGGCGCTGCAGGGCCAGGGGTTCGGCGGCGAACTGATGCGCGCCCGGCTGACGGATTGCGACCGCGATGGGCTGCCGGCGTACCTGGAGTCCAGCAAGCCCGCCAACATCGGCTACTACGAGCGCTTCGGCTTCACCGTGACCGGCGAGATCACGCTGCCCAGCGGCGGCCCGACGATCTGGCCCATGTGGCGCGAGCCCAGGTAGGGGTCACGGCACAACACGACCAGCCCGTCGCTGCGCCCGGTGACGCGTCGCCTGGAACCGGCCGCCCTGGCCGGGAGCGGGTGCCCAGCCGCTCCCGGGCTGCGGCGCCACGTGCAACGGGAGCAGCGGGGAGAAGCGCGACTGAGCCGGCAGGGGACGACGTGGTCTCGCAGTCAGGGCGATGTGTACTGCATGAGGTCGAGAGCGAAGCCGACGTATTGCTGGGCGACCCTCTCTGCGCTGAGGGGACCATCGGGCCGCCACCAGTTGGGCAGGGCCGTGCACATGGTGACGACCGCTCGGGAGGCCTCGTGGGGATGGTCGTTGCGAAACCTCCCGTCGTGGACCGCCGCCTCGACCTCCTCGTCGACCATGCGTTGCTGGCTGGTGCGCATACCGGCGATCTTGGTGCGGTTCTCGGTGTCGAAGCTGCGCATCTCGCTCGCGCCGACGAAGCCGAGTTCCCTGCGGTGGGTGTGGAACAGGGCGAGGTGCTCGATGAGCAGGCTGAACCGCTCCACGGGATCGCGGCCCTCGTCGCGGGCGGCCCGTGCACGCTGCAGCAGTTCGGTCATCGTGAGGTCGAGGATCGTGAGCAGCATGTGCTGCTTGCTCGTGTAGTAGTGGTACAGCCCGGAGACCGACAGACCGCAGCGAGAGGCGATGCCGCGCACGGTCGCGCCGTGGTAGCCGATCTCCAGGAACTCCTCGAGTGCCGCGCGCAGTACCGGATCGAAGTCCAGTGGCGCATACGTGCGCCAATCCGACCGGTCGGATTCGTTCGCAGGCGGAGTCGGCGCGGTCGGCGGCCCCGTCGGCACCGAAGTGGGCGGGATCTCTGGCGCCTCCGGGTCGACGACGATGTCGAGGATCTGCGGCACCGTGAGGTTCAGTGCGTCGGCGATCTGACCGAGGCGGACGACACTGAGGCCGGTTCGGCCGTTCTCGATCTGGCTGATCGTCGCGGGGCTGATCCCGAGCGTGCGTGACAGCGCGCGCAGGCTGATCTTCTGGGTGGCTCTGGCGGCGCGGACCTGTGCCCCGAGCGTCGCGTCGGCGGGCCGGGTGCCACCATCCCTCGCCATCACGGCCATTTACTCCCAACCGCTTGTCGTTTAGCAAATCTGAACACATCTACCCCTGCCATGTCCAGAACTGGGTGTTGACGGTCGCAGTTGTGAACTGCATCATCTCCTAAACATCGAGCCGTGCGAACGCTCGCCCGGTCCTTGAATGTTCACCTGATGTGAGGAGACGCCGATGTCTGAAGTCCCTGCCATGCGCGAGCTGCTGGGCGAGAACGCCCCCAGCAACTGGGGCAAGTGGGGTCCGGACGACGAGGTCGGGTGCCTGAACTACCTCGACGCGTCCGAGGTGCTGCGCGGTGTCCAGCACATCCGCTCCGGCGAGGTCTTCACCCTGCAGAT
>NZ_JAHDTG010000020.1 GCF_018531475.1 Pseudonocardia mahuensis | reverse complement strand
CTCGGTGTCGGAACGACGATCTGTGGAAGGACCGTCTTCCTACCGAGGTCCTGCACCCCGAGCTGATCATCCTCACGTCCCCGGCGTGTCGGCTCGAGCCACCGCTCCCGCTACTGGAAAAGGCTCAGTGGGGCGAGGGGGCCAGCGGGCCCGCCGGCCATCCGACCGGCGCGGACATCCAGAGCCGGAGCAACGGTGCTCGTCGACTGCTGGAGGTGGCGCATCCCCGCGAACACCGTCACCTGGTCTGACGAGATCCGGCACCTGTTCGACCCGACGGGTGGGTCCTTGGTGACGTATGAAGCGTTCCTCGAGTGCATCCATATCGAGGATCGGTCAAGAATGGACCGGTGACTTCTCCGGAGCGGGTCGAATGGGGAGGAATTTTTGGAGGACTTCCGCATCATCAGTTCCGGTGGCGGCGGTATCCGCTGGATTCGCGCGGGCGGACGTTTGATCACAGACGCGAGTGGTGATCTGGATAGAATTTTCTGGGATCGTCCAGGACGTCAGTGAGCGTAGAGAGCGCGGATTGATCTAGCGTCGCGTGAACGACTTTCTTCGCCCTGGCTCGAGCGGCAGCCAGTGAGTGGCCCGGCTGGCCCGCCTGCGGCAGCGGCGGACGCAGGTTGACGCTCCCAGCTGCAGTGGCGGTGCCGGGCGGCGGGCGACCGACCGGAGTGCCACAACGGGAGCTTGCTGCCGCCACTTGGAGAAGCGGCCGCGCGGGCGGTGCCTTCGGCCGGGCCCCGGAGCGGCGCATCCCTGGCTCGCAGGTCCCACGCTCTTGGCCGGGTGGGGTTCGCTCGGGCAAGGCCCTGGCAGGGCAACCGCGGCGAAGTGATCTATCACGTCAGAGCAATGCGGCGCAATGGCTGGGTTCGCACACTCGGGCGTACCGCGTCATTCGCGGAGCTCGTGACCCCCGCTACAGGAAGAGTTTGCCTTGACCGTCCTGCACGATCTCACCCTTGGCCAACCTACCCGCACCCGCACCCGCACCCGCACCCGCACCCGCACCCGCACCCGCACCAGGCGCTCCCCCGAGGTGGTCCCCCGCGAGATCGGGATGGACAACCAGACCGTGCAATCGCTCGACTGCAGCCTCTCCGAACCCCGTGCCGCCGATCCGGCGCGCCTGGCCCGGCTACGCGTGGCCGGCGACACCGACCCGTGGTTCGAGCTCATCGCGCACCGACCCACGGACACCGTTGCGGTGCTGCAGGTTGCGGGCCGCATCGACTCGCAGACCGCTCCCCGACTCGACGTCGCGATCGAGGAACAGCTGCGATCAGCCACGCAGCTCTTGGTGCTCGACCTGCGAGGCGTGGCTTTCTTCAGTGTGAGCGGCTGGCGCGCCGTGATGAGGGCCCGCGCCACAGCCGGCCGCGTCTCCACGGGGTTGCGGCTCGTCTGCCACCACCAGCCGGTGGGCCAGGCCCTGGCACGACTGGATCTCACCGGCTGCTTGGACGTTCATCCCGACCTCGACCTCGCCTTGGCCGATGCCGGTGTCGCAGCCCGGTGCCCACGGCCCCTGAAGCTCACCGGTCTGACCCGCCCGCAGACAGGTACCGACGCGGTGGTCGCGCGTGCTGTGTCCAACCGGGTTCACATCGCCGTGATCCGCTATCTCGAAGCGGTCGCGAGCGCCCTGAACCACCGGGCCGTGGCTGTCTCGGGTGTGGAGACCACTACCGCGGCCGAAGGGGTGTTCGGCGGTCGTCTCGGGCTCGGCCGCAAGTGTGTGCGCCCAGGCTCCCCAGCTGAGGTCGTCGAGCTGCGCTGGACCGAGATCACCGGCTGGGAGTTCGCGCTGCGCCCGCACCGGGACAGGCCCAGGATCCAGTGGCGGTTCCTCCATGAGGGCCTCGCGCCCTCCCCGCATCATGTGGCCGCCTTCACCCATGCGCTGCTGCGCGGTGCCGACGTCGGCAAGCCCGACGCGTGCCAGTTCGGCTCACCCGACCGCAACCTGCATGCGCTCGTCCGCCTCCTGGAGACCGCCGCCTCGAAGCCCAGCCCCGCGTACCTCGCACGGGTGGGTTACCCGGCGCGGTAGGAGGGGACCCCGACCTGTACTGCCGGCCAAGCCGCTACGACCGAGCTCCCGGGCAGCGTCGAAGCCCCTCGTCCCCGAGAGAAGGCACTGCTTCCCATGGATACCCGCAGCACCGCAATGCTTCCGATCGATACCCCCAGCCCGCCTGGCGCGGTCCCGCCCGCGGCATACTTCGATCAGGTACCACTGCACATCCACGATCACCTGTGCGCGTTCGTCCACAGGCGTTCCGAGCGTGACAGGCTGTTGCTGCCCTACCTGCACGACGGTCTTCGGGCAGGTCAGGCCTGTCTGTGTGTGTTGCCGACGGGGGCGGGCGCTGCAGTGACCGAAGTCCTGGCCGATGCGGTTCCTGCGGGCTGTGAATACCTGCTCCAGGTCGTCGACCCCTCTTCGTGCTATCTCCGGACGGGAAGGTTCGACCCCGCCGCGACAGTCGAGTTCTTCGACATCTGGACGCGCAGCGCCGTCGAGCGCAACGGGGGCAAGCCGGTCAGAATCGCCTGCGACATGAGCTGGGCACACGAACTGATCAGCCCCTCGTTCGTCCAGGACCTGGCCGGCTACGAAGCGCGGTTCGACAGATGGGCCAGGTTCTGCCCTCAGGTCTCCGTCTGTCTGTATGACCTCGAACAGTTCGGCGGCTCCGTCCTCATCCCCGTCATCAGGACCCACCCCAGGGTGTGGCTCAGCGGGGTCGTGGTGGACAACCCCTACTGCACCCACGACCCCTACAGCACCCACGACGAGGCCCTGGCGACGCAAGAACGCATACCCGTCGACAGGGACAAGCGTTGAGTGAGGAAGCCCTGCGCCACACCGCCGGTGGCGCCCAGGTCCCGTAGTTCCAGGCCACCAGCCGTCGGCCTCACCCTGATCACCGGCGTTCAGCCACCCACCCCGGGCCCCGCCACAACCCTGAGCGGGCGCCGTTCCCTGCCCTCGTGCCGCCCCACGGCACGAGCCGCAGTACCAAGGAGGACATCACCATTGACCGATCCGTTCCCGGCCCCGTCCCCGGCCCGACAGGACGACCTCACGGCGATCCTGGTGCGCACCCTGCAGACACACCGTCAGCTCGGCTGCGACATCGCCAAGACCGCGGCCGCGCTCACCATCCTTCCCGGCACGGCCCGGTACCGGCTCTCCCGGATCCGCGAACTCACCGGACTCGACCCCACGCACCCCGCAGCCCTGCGCGCCCTGCGCCACACGGTTGGTGGCGCCCAGGGGGCCAGGCGAGTCGGGCCACCGCCACCGGCATGTGGGCAGGCGCAATTGACCTTCCTGGACTACCGGTACTCGACCGATGACGGCGGCGGCGCGGTCGCGAGCGACACCAGGACCTGCGGCCGACCAGCTGGCGCCGCTGCTGCCGGGCCGCCGGGCCTCGCCGGCGTCACGCTGGAGCCGGGCGATCACATCTGCGTGCTCTACGAGGATCAGCGGGAACGTGACGCCGTCCTGCTGTCCTACGTTCGGGCGGGGTTGGTTGCCGGGCAGTGGAGCTGCGCCGCGCCGGATGACGGTCGCGCCGCCGAGACCTTCGCCGCGCTGGGACCGGACATCGATGTGGAGGCAGCGGTCGCGTCACAGCAGCTGGTCCTGCGCAGCGCGACGGATCTCATCACCTCGCCGACGAGGTTCTCGGTAGCAGAGATGATCGAGTTCGGGAGCGGGCCGTCGCCGAGCCGCTGGGCGCGGGAACATACAGCTTCGGGCGGGTGACCGCCGAGGCGCGCCGGTGGACCCGGCAGATGCCGTCCTCAACCTGGTCGACACCCATCCCAAGGTGCTGGTGGGCGGTGCGCTCGTGGAGAACCCCTACTACCTGCCGCCCGAGCGGTGGGTCTCGACCTCAGCATCTCCTGAACCTGGTACCGGCCGGACCGTGTGGTGACCCGCCGTCTGCAACAGAAAGGAGTCATGGTGGGCGCTGCCCTCGATGAAGAACGCCGACGGTTGTCCAGGATGCGCGGCTTGCTGGCGTCGGCGACGGCGATGACCGCCGGACGTACCGAGGAGGACATCATTCAGCTCGCCGTGACCGCGGTCCACGCGCTGGTCCGCTCGCGTTGCCATGCCAGCTTCGTCCCGCGCCGTGCTCAGGAGGTGCCCGGTGTCGGCGCGCCCGATCCGGGGCTTAACGGGCGGCTGGAAGTCCGCGACGGTGACCGGTCCACGAGTGGGCGCGACGGTTGCGGCCTCCCCTGCAGCCCGGACGCTCCCCCGGTGAGCTCGGGCGTTCGCGGCCGGAGGGCGTCAGCGCCCGCGGCGGCGTTCTGCTGGTTGAGGCGGAGGACGAGCCGCCCGATGACGAACAGTTTCTGCTCACCGTTCTCACCCAGCAACTCGGGGCCGCGTTGACCACCGCCCGGTTCACTCGCGCGCAGCGCGACCATGCCGCAGAGTTGCCCGCCGTCCGGGAGCAGCTCGAAGCCAGGAACGCGCGACTGAGCACGACCGTGGCGGACCTTGAGTACCGCGCCGAGGTGGCTGAGACATTGGCGGATCTGTTGTCCTCGGGTGCCGGCGAGGTGGGCATCGTTCGCGCGGTGCACGAGCTGACCGGGCTACCCGTCCTCGCCGAGGACGTCTTCGGCAACGCCCGGTCGTGGGCCGGGGTGGACGCCCCGCCGCGTCACCGCCCGGGCCGTAGGCGATCCGAGCTGCTACGCCAGGCCCAGCGGGACGGCGAGGCGACGGTCCGCGACGGTGATCACCTTCTAGCCCTCGCCTGCTCCCGGGGCCAGGTCCTCGGCGTTCTCGCCCTCGTCGACCCCGACAGGACGACAACCGACCGACAGGCGTGGGCTCTGCGGCACGCCGCAGCGCTGCTGACCACCGAGCTGGCCCATCAGCGGGCGATCGCCGAGCTGGAGTTGCGCCTGCGTCGCGACCTGGTCGAAGACCTGCTCACCGGGGTCCAGGACGACAGCGCCTACGCACGGGCCGAGACCCTCGGCCACAACCTGTACCCACCGCATTGCGTCGTCGTGATCGACGGGGCGGCCAGCGACAAGGCCCTCATCCGGGCAGTCACCCGGAGCGCCGCATCACTGGAGCTGTCCTATTTGCTGACCACCCGTGAAAGTACGTTGGTCCTGATCGTCGAGCACACCGGCGAACACGGCGCGAAGCGATGGAACGCGCTGCATCGCCGTGTCACGAGCGCCCTCAGCGGCCAGAATGTCACGATTGGGGTCGGTGAACCCGCGCACCGACCGGCCGACATCCCACGATCGTGGAAAGAAGCGACCCGGGCCCACTCGGTACGCCGCTCCTCTCACCGCCCACAGGGCGTCACCACGTATGATGATCTTGGGTTCATCCGCCTGCTCGGCGCCACCGGCGGCGGCACGCAGGACCTCGACGAGTTCGTCCAACGTTGGCTCGGTGTCCTGCTCGACTACGACGCCCGCCACAAATCCGGCCTGGTCAAGACCCTGTCGACCTACCTCGAGTGCGGCGGCAACTACGACGACACCGCTGCTGCCGTGCACGTCCACCGCAGCACCCTGCGCTACCGCCTGGCCCGCATCCGCGACCTCACCGGGTACGACTTCCACGACCCCGACCAGCACCTCAACCTGCACCTCGCGATACGGCTGCTATCCCTCATGAAGGCCCCAGCCGCACGCACTCACTGATCCGTCGTTCCTCCTTGCACCGGTCCATGGGGGCCGTGTCCGACGGCCAGTACGGTCCTCCGCCACCTCAGGCGGAACCAGGGCCCTCCGACCCCGCCACGGGCAGGGTGCCCCATGGGTCGTGCGACTCAGACCGCCTCCAGAGGGTCGACCCGCCTGAGGAACGAACGGACGGCGAGGTAGTCGGCGAGCGGCTGCTTGTGCTCACCGCAGGCCACCCAGACCTTCTCGCGGTCGGGAGTGTGCAGCCTGGGGTTGTTCCACACGACCGCCCAGTTCGCGGCGGCCTGGCACCCCTTGGCCGAGCAGATCGCTGGGCTCTCCTGGTCGCTCACCGGGCCAGTCTGGCAGGCGGGCACGACCTGCCGTCGGTTACGTCGTACGACGTAACCGACGGCGGGTGGTGGATTCGGGCTTACGCTGGCGGCATGGCGCAAACATCGGGGGACGCAGGAGGGGACGCGGTCAGGCCGGCAGTCCGCGACCGCCGCGCCCGACCACTGCGCGACCTGCGGATATCGGTCACCGACCGCTGCAACTTCCGCTGCGGCTACTGCATGCCGCGCGAGGTCTTCGGCCCGGACCACGCGTTCCTGCCGCGCAGCGAGCTGCTGTCCTACGAAGAGCTCGGTCGGCTGGTACGGGTCTTCGCTGACCTCGGCGTCAGCAAGGTCCGGCTCACCGGCGGTGAGCCGCTGCTGCGCCGCGACCTCGAAGTCCTGGTGTCCCTCGTCGCGTCGACACCGGGCATCACCGACGTCGCGCTGACCACCAACGGCTCGCTGCTCGCCGCCCACGCGCAGCGCCTGCGCGACGCGGGGCTGCACCGCGTGACGGTCAGCCTGGACAGCCTCGACCCGACAGTGTTCGCGACCATGGGCGACACGAAAGTCCCGCTGTCGAAGGTGCTCGACGGCATCGCCGCGGCCGCCGACGCAGGGTTGGCACCGATCAAGCTCAACGCCGTGCTGCGCCGGGGCATGAACGAGGCCGGTCTGCTCGACCTGGTCGAGTTCGCCCGCGACGGCGGCCATGTGCTGCGGTGCATCGAGTACATGGACGTGGGCACCACCAATGGCTGGGACCGGTCGGAGGTCGTCACCTCGGCCGAGGTGCTGGACCGGATCGCCGCAGTGCACCCGGTCGAACCCGTGGCGGCGGCGCGCCCGGGTGAGGTCGCGCAACGCTGGCGCTACCTCGACGGACGTGGCGAGTTCGGGCTGATCTCGTCGGTGAGCACGCCCTTCTGCAGCACCTGCACCCGGGCCAGGCTCACCGCGGTCGGCGAGCTCTACACCTGCTTGTTCGCCGTGCACGGGCGTGACCTGCGCGGGCTGCTCCGCGGTGGGGTCGACGACGACGCGCTGCATGCGGCGATCGCCGCTGTCTGGGGCGCTCGGGACGACCGCTACTCCGAGCTGCGTGGCCTGAGCACCGTGGACCTTCCGAAGCCGGAGATGTCCTACCTCGGCGGCTGATACCTGGCTTTGGTGCGGACGCCGGTCAGGACTGCGATGCCGCCGGCCAGTCGAGCTTGGCCGACAGCGCGCTCATGGCGACGTCGAGCAGCGGTGGTGGTCGGCACCGTGCTGTCGGCGGCTTTCATCCTTGCCGCCAACTCGTGGATGCAGCACCTGGTCGGCTTCGAGATCAACCCGGCGCGGGGACGGGTCGAGCTGACCAGCCTGTCGGACGTGTTGTTCAACTTCCTGACCCTCCGCCCCGCGGCCCCGCCGTGGCCGCCTGAAACCGCATACCCCTCAGGGGAAGAGTCGCCAGATGGCGGAT
The DNA here is from genome assembly GCF_018531475.1 of Pseudonocardia mahuensis. GTDB lineage: Bacteria > Actinomycetota > Actinomycetes > Mycobacteriales > Pseudonocardiaceae > Pseudonocardia. Next base: position 85,270 of record NZ_JAHDTG010000020.1, on the reverse strand, counting down.
CCTCGGGAGAAGCTTCGAGCGGAGCCCGGCCGAGTGGGGCATGCTGGACGTGGGTCCAGTTCCTCTCTCACGAGGTCTGGATCAAGGGGCGGCCCGGAGAGTTTGGTCTCCGAGGTCGCCCCGCCTCCTCTGGTGAGGAATCCCCGCAACTATGCGCCCATTCCTCACCCCTCCGGGGGACTCGCTCCCGCAGCCTGGCGAGGAACGCTGCGGTTCGAGGTGGGGGCTGGTCACCACCGGGCGTGCCTGCGCCCACGTCGCCACCTTTCAGCCGCCATCGCCGCCACGGCCCGGGAAGGCCCCTACCGCGGGCATCCGCCGTGTATCGGCGGCGGTCAGCCGGTCGTCAGCAGGGCCAGCGTGGCGTCGGGTCGCGGTGAGGCGTGCGGCGGTCCCATCGATCAGTGGGTGCCGACCAGCCCGGCGCAGGGCGGCCCGTAGGGCGCTGATCACGACGATCACGCCAGGCCCGCAAGGGCCGCCGTCAGGTACCCCAACGACCGCGTCGGGGACCCCGGCGCCTTGTCAGCGGGGGACGGGAGGAGTAGAACGTGTTCCACGGGAACACCGGCAGGCCAAGGCCGGACCAGAGGAGAAGATTCGTCCTCCCGGTCGGCGATCCCCGATTCGAGCACCGGGCACCCACGCGAAGCACGCCGCGATGAGGCTCGAGCGTCGTGGGTCTGCGCAGCAGTCAATGATCGTCTGCTGACGCCGAGACCACCAACACGTCGCCCTGTTCACGCCTGGTAACCCGATCTCGAGTTCTCGGACGTCGCCCCGCCTACAAGGGGGGCGACGTCCGACTCATGTTGGGCCCGGGTGCCAGGCAGGCGTCCACTGCGGTTCAACGCTCACGTCGACAACGGCTGCGACGACGGGCGGCGCGGTCACCGCGCCGTCGCGATGACCGGGCTGCCCGGTGCCGTTCAGTGGGCCCATTCGCCGGCCGTCTGCCTGGTGGCTGGCCGCGCTCGGGCGGGCCCAGATCGCGCTGAACACCGCCTGGGCCGACATGCTGGCGGTGGTCGGGGAGGTGCAGGCCCGCGGGCTGGGTGGGGCGGCCGGCTACGGCACCGACGTGGAACTGCTGCGCTGCACCCAGAACGTCACCCGGGCCGCGGCTCGGGCCCGGCTCGCCGCGGCCCGCGACGTGCTGCCCGGCCGGTCGGTGACCGGCCAGGACGTGCCGGCCGCGTTGCCGGTGACCGCCGCGGCGGTCGCCGAGTCCGCGGTGTCGGCCGACCACGTGGCGGTGATCCGGGCGGTGCTGGCCGGGCTGGCCCCGGCCTGCGGCCAGGGGTTCGAGGCGCGGGGCTGGTTGGACCGGGAGGCCGCCGCGGTCCTGCGGACCGCGCTGTCGCCGCTGGCCGCGCCCGCCCCGGCCACCGACGGCACCCCGGACCCGCGCACCCCGGCCGAACGCGACGGCGACGCGCTCGTCGACCTCGCCCGCCGTGCCCTGGACACCGGGAAGCTGCCCGCCCAGGGCGGGCGGCGCCCGCACGTCACCGTCACCGTGCCCCTGCAGGTCCTCGAACATCGCCTCGGCGGCGACAGCGCCCCCTCGATGTGGGACGCACCCACCGGGTCGTGCCCCGCGCGCTGCGCCAGGCCCTGGCCCGGCGCGACGGCGGCTGCGCCTTCCGGGCTGGCCCTGCCCGGCGCAATGGACCGACGCCCACCACCTCGTCCAGTGGGCCGACGGCGGCTCGACCGCGCTGCACAACCTGGTGCTGCTGTGTCCGCGCCACCACAACCTGCTCCACCACACCGAACGGGCCGTCACCATCAGCCAGGGATTCCCGCTGTTCCACCCGCCACCCTGGATACCGGGCGGGCCCCGACGCAACTCGCTGCACCGCATCGACCTTCGGACCCCGGCATGAAGTCGGCGGGCCCGACCGCAGCGTGGTGCGAGCGCTCAGGCCCCCGAGATTCGCCGACGCGGCTCGGCGGGGGCCTGCATCGCCGCCACCAGATCCTCGCGGGCGCGGGCGACCCGCGAGCGGATCGTGCCGATCGGGCAGCCGCAGACCTCCGCGGCCTCGGCGTAGCTCAGATCCAGCAGCTGGGTGAGCACGAACGCCTCGCGCCGGTCGGAGTCCAGGGTCTCGATCAGAGCGCGCAGGGCGATGCTCTCGTCGACGCCGGAACGCACGGCGGCGGGCCGCGGCTCGATGCGGGCGACGGCATCCCAGTCGTCCACCGGGTTGGTCCGCGGCCGGCGGCCCGCCGCGCGCAGGTGATCGGCCCCCACCCGCCGGGCGATCGCGAGCAGCCAGGTCCGGCCACCCGAGCGTCCAGCGAACCCCGGCAACGCGCCGAGGGCGCGCAGGTAGGTCTCCTGGGCGAGGTCGTCAGCCTCCCGAGGGCTGATCAGGTGAGCGAGGAAGCGGTGCACGTCGCGCTGGGTCGCGCGCACGAACGCCGTCAGTGCCACTCTGTCGCCCCGGCCGGCCGCCAGGGCCCACCCGGTGATCTCATCGTCCCCACGATCGGCCACAAGCCGAGGGTAGCCCCGGCCACCTGGGTGCCCGGGAACCGGCAGGGCCCGGTGAACGACCATGACTGATGTGAACTGTGCGGAGTGCCGAGAGGCGTTGTCGGCCCGACTGGACGGCGAGGAGCACCCGGGCGAGGCGGCGGCGGTCGACGCCCACCTCGAGGGGTGCGCCGAGTGCCGGCTCTTCGCCGACCGGGCCGCGCACGTCACCAGGCTCACCCGGACCCGCGTCGCCGAGCGGGGACCCGACCTGGCCGCGGCCGTGCTCGCGGCGGCCCCGCGCCCCCGGCGGCCGAGATGGCCGGCGGTGCTGCGCGTCGCGCTCGGCGCGGTCGGCCTGGGCCAGTTCGCCCTGGCGATCAACGGGGTCGTGCTGGCCGGGACGTCCGGTCCGGCCCACCATGGCGTCGACCTGGCCGGGGCGAGCACGGCGCACTTCTCCAACGAGAGCTCGGCCTGGAACCTGGCCCTGGCGGTCGGGTTCCTGTGGGTCGCCGGCAGCTCGACGCGGGCCTCCGGTCTGGTGCCGGTGGTCGGGGCCTTCGTCGGCGTCCTCGGTGCGCTGAGCCTGATGGACCTGCTGGCGGATCGGGTGGACCCGTCCCGGCTGGCGGGCCACGGCCTGATCCTGGTCGGTCTCGTCCTCGTGATCGGACTCCGACGATCGCGCGATGGCGGCGGGGACCTGCCGGGCCGCCGGATCGGCCGGCCGGCCGCGATCGGCCGGGCCTCGGACCCGAGATCGGGGCCGGCCGGGCGGATCGGGGGAGAGGGCGGCGGCCTGACCCCGGTCGCACAGCAGGACGCGGCCTGACCGTGCGCGTCCTTCATCCGACCTCGCCGCTACGGCCCTCCTGGGACTGGGTGCCGTGGGCCTCGACGCTGGCCCGGCTGGTTCTCGGGGTGGTCTGGATCGTCGCAGGCGCGCTGAAGGTGGGCGACCTCGACGCGTCGGTGCGTGCGGTGCGGGCCTACCGCCTGCTTCCGGAGATCGCCGCGCAGATGATCGGCGCGGGGCTGCCGCTGGCCGAGATCACGCTCGGCGTGCTCCTGCTCGTGGGGCTGGGGGTGCGCATCGTGGCGATCGTCTCGGCTGTGCTCATGGCGGCGTTCGTGGTGGGGATCGCGTCGGCATGGATCCGGGGACTTCAGATCGACTGCGGCTGCTTCGGGTCCGGCGGCGAGCTGGCCGCCGGGGAGAGCCCGGCCTACGGCGTCGAACTGGCCCGCGACGGCGCATTGCTCCTGATCACGGTCCTGCTCGCCCGCTGGCCGCGCAGCCGCTTCGCGCTCGACGGCGTGCTGCTGCGCGAGCGCGAGTGACGGCGACCTCCGCGCCGCGCACTGCCGATGATCACCAGCTCAGGGACATGAGCGTCATGGGTGGCGCTCATGTCCCTGAATCGTCGATCATGACGGCTCCTCGCGCCTCAGCGCGTCGGCGGCCGCGATCTCCGCGCGCACCTGCGCGGCCGTCTCGACGAGCCGGGCCCACAACGCGTCGACATGCTCCTTCGCCGTCGCGATGGACCCGATCGCCACCCGGATCACGTACCGCCCGTCGACGACGGTGTGTGTCAGCAGCGCCGCGCCGCTCGCGTTGATCCGCTCCAGCACCGTCCGGGAGGCCGCGTCGTCGGCAGCGTCGCCGCCGCCGGTGACCACCCGCAGACAGACCAGGGCCAGTGACGGTTCCACCGCCAGCGTGAACCCCGGATCCTCCCGGACGCGGTCGGCGAAGGCCGCCGCCAGCGCGACGTGCTCGCGCACGTGTGCCCGCAATCCCGACAGCCCGTAGGAGTGCACGACGGTCCACAGCTTGAGCGCCCGGAACCGCCGCCCGAGCGAGACCTGCCAGTCGCGGTAGTCGACGACCTCGCCGGAGTCGGTCGCCGCGTTGCGCAGGTACTCCGGGGTGATCGACAGCGCGGCGGGCAGTGCCGTCGCGTCACGGACCCACAGCAGTGAGGCGTCGAACGCGGTGAGCAGCCACTTGTGGGCGTTCGTGCAGAACGAGTCGACGAGCTCGACGCCGTCGAGCAGGTCCCGGAATTCCGGGCACAGTGCAGCGACCCCGGCCCAGGCGGCGTCGACGTGCACCCATGCGCCGTGTTCCCGGGCCACGTCGGCGGCCGCGCGGACCGGGTCGATCGCGCCGGTGCCGGTGGTCCCGACGGTCGGGCAGACCAGGATCGGGCGGAGCCCGGCCGCCACGTCGGCCGCCAGTGCCGCCTCGAGCGCGGCGGGGGACATGGCCAGTGAACCGGGCGACGGGTCGACGATCCGCAGTGCCCGGGCACCGAGCCCCGCGACGCGGACGGCCTTGGCCAGCGACGAGTGCGTCTCCGCGGTGACGTAGACCCGCTCGCGCCCGTCCGCGCCGGTCTGGCGCCAAGCACCGTCCGAGCTGCGGTGCAGCGCCGCGAGCAGCGCCGCCAGCGCGCCCGACGACGCGGAGTCCTGGATCGACCCGCCACCGCCGCCGGCGAAGGTGAACTCCGGCCCGAGCCCGAGCGCACCGGCCAGCCCGTCGAGCAGCACCTGCTCCATCTCGGTGCACGCCGGTGAGGTGGACCAGAGCATGCCCTGCACGCCCAGCCCGGTGGAGAGCATGTCGCCGAGCAGCGAGGTCAGCGACGCGTTCGCCGGGAAGTAGCCGAAGAACGACGGGTGCTGCCAGTGCGTCGTGCCCGGCACCACGACGCGGTCGACCTCGGCGAGCAGGTCGCCGAGGGGCCGGGGCTCCTCGGGCAGCTCGGCGGGCAGCTGGGACCGGACCCAGCCCGGCGCCACCTCGCTGCGCACGGGCAGGTCGGCGACGCCGGCGCGGTAGTCGGCCACCCAGTCGACGAGCTGGTGGCCGAGCCGGCGGAACTCCTCGGGATCGAGATCGGGCACGCACCCGAGCATAGGAACCTCAGACGGCCGGCCGGGAGACCAGCGCCCCGGCTGCCCGCTCCTCACGCAAGCGGGTCTTGAGCACCTTGCCGCTCGGGTTGCGGGGCAGCGCCTCGACGAACGTGATTTCCCGGGGCCGCTTGTAGGCCGCGAGGTGCTCCCGGCAGTAGGCCTCGATCGCGGCCGCTGTCGGCGGGTCGGCCGGATCCGCGGGCACGATCACCGCCAGCGGCGTCTCGCCCCATTTCGGGTCGGGGACGCCGATCAGCGCGACGTCGGCGATCTGCGGGTGCCCCGCCAGCACGTTCTCCACCTCGGCGCAGTAGATGTTCTCCCCGCCCGAGATGATCATGTCCTTCTTGCGGTCGACCACGTAGAAGTAGCCGTCGGCGTCCTGCCGGACCAGTTCGCCGGAGTGGAACCAGCCGCCACGGAACGCCTCGGCGGTCTCCGCCGGCTTACCCCAGTACTCCGTCATCACCGTCGGACCGCGATAGACGATCTCCCCGACCTCGCCGCGGGGGACGTCGTTCATCTCCTCGTCGACGACCCGGACCTCGACGTTGACCATCGGCGTGCCGATCGAGCCGATCTTGCGGATGGCGTCCTCGCCGCGCAGCGTGCAGGTGACCGGGCTGCACTCGGTCTGCCCGAACGCGGTGACGACCTGCGCCTGCGGGAACGTGTCGATCATGGTGCGGAGCAGCGTGGTCGACGCGGGGGCCGCCCCCCAGGAGATGCGGCGCAGCGCCGACAGGTCGTGTTCGGCGATGCCGGGCACGGCGCAGATCGCCGCCCACTGGGCGGGGACGAAGAAGCACGACGACACCCGCTCGGCCGCGAGCAGGCGCACCGTCGCGGCGGGGTCGAACCCACCGGACGGCGGGATGATCGTGCGGCCACCGGTGATCAGCGGCGGGATCATCCCGGCCAGGCCGGCGATGTGGAACAGCGGCGCCCCGGACAGCCACACCGTGTCGTCGGCGCCGATGCCCAGGTGCGCGATCTGGCTGAACGCGTGCAGCAGGAGGTTGCGGTGGGTCAGCACCGCGCCCTTGGGTCGGCCGGTGGTGCCCGAGGTGTACATGATGAAGGCGGGGGAGTCGTCCGAGACCGGAACCTCGGTGTAGGTGTCGGAGGCCTCGGCGAGCACCTGCTCGTAGTCCCCGTCGATCATGATCACCGACCTGACCGACGGCGCCTGCTCGCGAGCCTTCTTGACCTGGGGGGCCAGCCCGGCGTCCGCCACCACGACCGTGGCGCCGCTGTCGGTGAGCAGGTAGGCGATCTCGTCGGCCACCAGCCGGAAGTTGACCGGGACACAGAGGGCCCCGAGCCGCAGCGTGGCGAAGTTGGCCTCGAGCAGTTCGATGCTGTTCAGGCCCAGCACCGCGACCCGGTCGCCCACCTCGATCCCGCGGGCGGCCAGTGCACCTGCCAGCCGGGTGACCCGCTCGTCGAGCTCGCGGTAGCTGCGCACGGCCCGCACGTCGCGCAGCGCGATCGCGTCCGGGATGGTCCGGGCGTGCCGGGCCAGCAGGTCGCTCATGGTCATACCGCGACCGGTGATGGTGGCGGCGCGGGCGGACTCGGTCGCGGTCATCGGCGTCCTCTGCATCCTCGACGGCATCGTCGACGGGGCCGCCGGACGGACCGGCGCTGGGCCACTCATGCTGTCGCCGGAGCCGGGGTGCGATCAAGACCCCCGGCCCCGGACGGCCCGCCGAGGCCTGATGTGGCCCGCCCGGCGCCCCAGACGGTCGTGGTGAGGCTCACGCTTGCCCGATGCGGCGTCCCGGCAGCTCCGGGAGGAGGGTCGACGGGTGCCTCCTGACCGCGCCGAGACGGGCTCCGCCGCCGTCGCCCCCGAGACCGCGGCAGCGCCCGACGCGAACCGCCGGTTACGCCTGCTCCAGCTCGCCGCGCTGACCAGTACCTGCGACCGGTTCTCGCTCGCTCCGCTGCTCGTCCTGATCGGCATCGACCTCGGTGCCTCGCTCGCCGCCGTCGCCGCGGTGGCCAGCGGCTACTTCCTGGCCTACGGACTCATGCAGCCGGTCTGGGGCCTGCTCAGCGACCGGATCGGGCGGGTCCGGGTGATGCGGGTGGCCCTGCTGGGCGCGATGCTCGGCGGGGTCGGCTCGGTGCTCGCCCCGAACCTGGCTGTCCTGGGAGTGGGCCGGGTGCTGGCCGGGGGTTGCTTCGCCGCACTGATCCCGGCGTCGCTGGTCTACGTCGGGGACACCTGGCCCGCGCAGGTCCGCCAGCGTCCACTGTCCGATGTGCTCGCCGCATCGGCACTCGGCACGGCGATGGCCACCGCGGGCGCGGGGTTGCTCGCCGACCTGGTGAGCTGGCGCGCGGTCTTCGCGGTGACCGCGGTGGCCGGCGGTGCGCTGTGGTTCGCCCTCGCCCGGCTCCCGGAGCCGGACCTGGAGCCGGTGACAGGGAATCCGCTGCGTCCCGTCGGCCGGGTGCTGCGGACCCGCTGGGCGTGGATGGTGCTGCTGCTCGGGTTCGTCGAGGGCATCGTCGTGCTCGGTGCACTCACCTACCTGGCGCCCGCGTTGCAGTCGCTGGGCTCGTCGGCGGCCGTCGCGGGCCTGGTGTCCGGCGGGTTCGGGGTGGGCGCGCTCCTGTTCTCGCGTGTGGTGCGGCTGCTGGTCGGCCGGGTGTCCCCGGCCGGGCTCGCCGGGATCGGCGGCGGGTTCCTGGCCGCGGCCTGGGCGGCCCCGGCGATCACGGTGAACGTGCCTGCAGTGCTGATCGCCGGGCTGCTGCTCGGCGGGTCCTGGGCGTTCCTGCACTCGACCCTGCAGAGCTGGGCCACCGACGTCGTCCCGCAGGCGCGCGCGGCCGCGGTCGCGTTGTTCGCCGCGGTGCTCTTCTTCGGCAGCTCCGTCGGCACCGCGGTCGCCGCGCCGGCAGCCGATGCCGGGGCGTTCGGGCTGCTGTTCCGGACGGCGCTCGTGGTGGCCGTCCCGCTGGCGGTGGTCGCCGTGCTGGCCCGGGCGCGCTACGACCGGCGACGGCCCCGGGCCGCCACGGAGCCCGGCGCGGAGAACACCGGGGGATCCCCGCCACCGGCCTGAGGCCCCCTCCGCCGATCCGACCGGGCAGAGTGTGCGCATGGTCGATCACGGTTCGGGCAGGGTGGCACTGGTGACCGGCGGATCCCGCGGGATCGGCGCGGAGATCGCCCGGCGGCTCGCGGGCGAAGGGTTCGCGCTGACGGTGGCGGCGCGCCAGGAGGCCGGGGTCGCCGCAGCGGTCGAGCAGCTGCGCGCCGAGTTCGGCGTCGAGGTGCACGGCGTGGCGGCGAACATGGCCTCCGAGTCCGACGTCGCGCGGCTCGCCGCCGAGCACGAGAAGCGCTTCGGCCGGCTCGATCTGCTCGTGCTCGGTGCCGGTATGGGCACCGACGAACCGATCTCCGCGCTCCGCCCCAAGGCCTACGACCTGCAGCTCGCGGTGAACCTGCGCGCGCCCGTCCTGCTCGTCTCGCAGCTGCTGCCGCTGCTGCGCTCCACCGCGAAGGCGAACCCGGCCGCGGGCGCCCGGGTGGTGGCCCTCGCGTCGATCACCGGGGTGGCGGGGGAGGCGGGGCTGGCGGTGTACGGCGCGAGCAAGGCCGCGCTGATCTCGTTCTGCGAGACGCTGTCGCTCGAGGAGTCGGCCGCTGGGGTCAGCGCGACCGCCGTGGCGCCGGGCTACGTCGACACCGACATGACCGAGCACCTGCGCGACCGGCTCGAACGCAGCTCGATGCTCACCGTCGGCGACGTCGCCGAGCTCGTGCTGAGCCTGACCCGGCTGTCCGCGGCCGCGGTCGTCCCCACCATCGTGGTGACCCGCGCCGGGCCACAGATGTGGCGGGCGTGACGCTAGTCCTGCGATTCCCGGGGCTGCAGTATCGCGAGTAGGTCCGGGGCGCGCGGATCGTCGGCCGTGCGCTCCAGGTAGCGCTCGCCGGAACCGGGGCAGCGCTGGGCCGTGACGACGGTGCCGCGGGCCCGGTACCGGTTGTGGTCGTGCAGCACGCCGTCGGGGGTGACGTGCTTGAGCAGGCCGCAGCGGCCGCACGTGCCGTAGTGCGGGTGGCTGCGGGCCGGGGCCCGGACTTCACGTGCAAGCTCGTTCACGCAGGTTGCCTCGTCTCGACCCGATGTGGTGACGCCGCACCGGGTTCGGTGGGGGACGGCGTTGGTGCCGCGTGGCGGGAACGGTAACTCCTCACGGGGCGTACCCGGATCACCCCAGCGGGTGACGACCGGATCGGGTGTTTTCCTGGGGGTCGGGCCGCGCCGGATGCGACGATGGCGGATCGGACGCGCGTGACAGCGGCGGTTCGAGCCGCACCTGGACGGGGAGGTGTGAGTGAGCGAGCCGATGCTGCACAGGATCACCCTCGTGGTGCCGGCGACCGGGGCGGACGCCGCTGACCTCAGGGAACGCCTGCAACGCACGCTCTGCCCGGGCCCCGACCACCCGGGCCCCTGCCCGATCCCGTGGATGATGACGGTGGCGGACGAGAGCGGCTTCGACCCGGAGGAGCGCGAGCACCACCGTCAGGAATGGCCACCGGGCTGGGGGACCGGCGCCGGGTGACCGGTGCCCCCGGCGAGCGCATGCAGCAGGGATCTCAGAGCACCTGGATCCGTCGGTCGCGGTTGTGCAGGGCGATGTCGGTGAACGTGGCCCGGCCGACGCCGTGGCCGAAGTGGCTCACCGCGATCAGCCAGGCTGCGACGATGCGGTCCGGCGGGTCGCCCATGAACCGCCGGTGGTCGTCGAAGACGTTGCGCGACTCGCGGTGGGCCCGGCCCAGGCCGAGTGTGCCGCTACGCACCGGCATGTGCGTCTCCCGCTCCCGCCAGTGGCGGACCGGGCAGTCGAACGTGCTCTCGACGGGCTGCAGGGCGCTGCTCCAGAACCATGTCAGGTCGCGGCCCGAGTCGAACTCCACGGCGATGCTCAGATAGTCGTGGGTCCAGACGGTGTTCTCGGCGGCCGAGCCGGGCAGCGCGTCCACCTTCCAGGTCCACTCGATGGTCGTGTCGGGGTCCAGTGCGAGGTCGACGTCGGTGCGGATGATGCCGGCGTCGTCGTCGCACACCACGTCGATGGCCGGGCGCCCGTCGACGCGGGTGTGCCGGTAGATGTCCCCCGGCCCGATGTCTCGCACGTACTCCCAGCCGGCCGGGGGTACGACCGGGTCGCTCAGCCGCGCAGCCTCGGCGGCGGCGAGTTCCGGGTCGGCGACGTCCGGGCCCAGCGAAGCCAGGCCGTGCACCGGGTCGGTACCCGCGGGCCAGCGCAGCACCGTGACCTCCAGAGCTCCCGAGGACCGCCGGTACGGGCCGTCACCGGTGGCGAGCGTGCCGTAACGGTCGGCCCACGCTCCCATGTAGACACACAGCTCGAGGATCCCGTCGTGGTCGATCACGACCGTGGTGGTGTCCCGGGTGCAGCCGAACGCGGTGCCGCCGGGAACCCGGCCCCAGAGGTGGTACTTCGCGCCGGCGCCGGCGTCGTGGGAGCCCGACCACCGGATGAATCCGGCCCCGAGCAGGGTGACCCGGTCACCGCGGCGAACCGTCAGCCCCGTCGAGGTCCACGGAGGACGGTCGCCGGGGAGCACGAGGTGCACCGATTCGGGTGCCGTCGTCAGCCGGGTCATCGGAACACCCTGACAGACCTGGCGCGATCGCGGGGCGAAAGTGCAGGTTCACCCGGACCGGCTCGACCGGGATGGCCGGCAGGCGGGCCCCGCGATCCTGCGGAATCTCGGCCGAACCGACTCACGACCCGGTGCGCGAATACTCGTCGGGCGAACGCCGACCCGCCCGCGATCCCCGGGACGAACGGTCACGAGCCGTCCGGTCCCTCGCGTCGGAAAGTGCCGATAGGGCGCGGGGTGTCAGTGGTTCTTGCGGTAGGCCTCGAGAACATTCGTCGGGATGCGTCCACGCTCGGAGATCTTCATCCCCTGCTGCTGGGCCCATTCCCGAATGGCCTGGTTCTGCTCACGGTCCGCGACCGGGCGGGCCGGGGCCGGGGACGGACCACCGCCACGTCGGCCGCCGGCGCGACGAGCTGCGGAAATGAACGGCGCGAGCGCGTCACGCAACTTGGTGACATTGTCGGCCGACAGGTCGATCTCGTACGACTTGCCGTCGACGGAAAACTCGATCTGTTCGTCGGCCATGGAGCCGTCCAGGTCGTCGACCAGCGTGACCGTCGTCTGCTTCGCCACGTGCGCTGCCTTTCAGGGTTTTCGGGGATGCCGCAGGTCCCGGGTGAACCGGGAGCCGGGTGTGCTATGGGTGTCCTCTGAGTCGAAATTCTGGAGAGACAATAATGGAGCCCGTGGGCGAATGTCGATTCGACCCCCCGGGCATGGACGGGAGTCGGGTGCCAATCACTCTTTCGGACGCAACCTGGGGGCCCGGGCAATCGCCGGAAAGGGAGCCAGGTCACTCTCCGAAAGATCTCAGGCGATCGGTGTCCACCAGTCTCGCATCGGCGGCGGCGCCGCGACGTCGATTCGTTCGCCTGGGCGGGGGATGGCGAGCGGGATATCAAGGCTTTCGGCTGCGGCACGCAGCCGATCCACCGGCTCGGACCACGGGTGGAACCCGAGATTGAACGTGGCCCAGTGCACCGGGAGGAGCAGGCCGCCGCCCAGATCGCGGTGTGCGCGGACGGATTCCTCGGGTGTCATGTGGAGGTCCGGCCACTGCTCGCTGTAGGCGCCGATCGGCAGCAGCGTGAGGGCGAACGGGCCGAACCGGTCGTTGATCCGGGCGAAGGCCGCGGTGTAGCCGGTGTCGCCGCCGAAGAACACCTGCCTTCCGGCCGGCCCGGCGATCACCCAGGACGACCACAGGGTGGTGTTGCGGCGCAGCGAGCGACCGGAGAAGTGACGGGCCTCCGTGCAGGAGAGGGTGAGGCCGGCAATGGTGGCTGACTCGTTCCAGTCGAGTTCGACGACCCGTTCCCCGGGCACGCCCCAGCGGCGCAGGTGGGCCCCGATGCCCAGCGGCACCACGAACGGCGCCGAGCCGGCCCGTAGCAGCGCCCGGACCGTCGGTAGGTCGAGGTGGTCGTAATGGTCGTGGGAGATCACGACGGCGTCGACCGGGGGCAGTCCGTCCAGGGGTGCCGGCACGGGGTGCAGTCGGCGCGGGCCGAGCAGCCGTGACGGGGAGACTCGGTCGCTCCACACCGGGTCGGCCAGCACGCGGCGTCCGTCGATCTCGATCAGCACTGTGGAGTGGCCGTACCAGGTCGCCGCGAGCGTCCCGGCGGTACCGGGCACGTCCACCGGGGCCAGCGGTACCGGGCGCGCGGGGCGTCCCGTCCGGCCGCGGCGGATCAGCGCGCGCATCACCGGGCCGGCGCTGCCCGCGTGCAGCAGGGCGCTCGGCTCGGTGTTGCGGAAGACCCCGTCGGCGACGTGCGCGCGCCCGGCCGCGGCGGCCGTCCCGGCCGTCAGCGCGGCGCGCGACGCCCCCATCGAGGCCGGTACGCCGTGCGCGGCGCGCAGGGCGGTGGCGGCGGCCATGAGGGTGCCGCCGTACAGCAGGGGACGGGTCGGGGAGAACCGGCGGGCGGTCACCCCCACAGCCTACGAAGCCGTGCCCGAGGTCAGGACCGGGTGGCGAGAGTGGCCAGCGGGGCGGCGAGCGCGCGCCACTGCGCCTCGGGGACGTCGCGGCGGTGCGCGCCGAGTGCCTGCACCGCGACGTGGTCGGCGCCCGCGTCGAGGTGGGCCCGCACGCGGTCGAGCACCCGGTCGGCGTCGCCCCACGCGACCAGCGCGTCGACGAACGCGTCGCTGCCGCCGTCGCGCAGATCCTCCTCGGCGAAGCCCAGTTCGCGGACGCTGTTCACGTAGTTCGGTTGGCTGAGATAGACCGAGGTGTAGGTCCGGCCGATAGTGCGGGCGACCTCGGGATCGGTCTCCAGGACGACGGCCTGCTCGGGGCACAGCAGTGGCCCGGCGCCCAGGATCTCCCGCGCGCGGGCGGTGTGCTCGGGGGTGACGAAGTACGGGTGCGCGCCCTCGGTCCGCTCCGCGGCGAGCCGCAGCATCCGGGGGCGTAGCGCGGCGAGCACGTACCGCGCCGGGGGCGTCGGCCGGTACGCGGTGTACGGCGCGGCGTCGATGCCGTCGAGGTACTCACGCATCGCGGTGAGCGGCTTGTCGTAGTGGTGCCACGAAGGTCGCCGACGAGATTCTGGTGGCTCACCCCGAGCCCGATCAGCACCCGCTCACCGAATGCCTCGGTGAGCGCCTTCGTCGCGGACGACGTGGCGACGGCGTCGCGGGCCCAGATGTTGGCGATTCCGGTCGCCCCGATCAGCCGCCTGGTCGCCGACAGCAGCAGCGCGAGATGGACGAACGGGTCCCGGCCGGCGACCTCGGGGATCCACAGTGCTCCGTAACCGAGTTCCTCGAGCTCGGCGGCCAGTTCCTGCGCGCGGGCCGCGGGCACGGCGTCGAGCGCGCCGGTCCACAGGCCGATGCGCGGGAGGGTCAGGCTCTGGTTCTGGCTCATGTCCAGAACCTACGTTTGATCTCATGGTGGTACACACGGAACGCCGCGGGCGGGTCCTGCTGATCAGGATGAACCGGCCGGCGAAGCGCAACGCCGTCGACCCGGAGATGACCCGCGGTCTCGACGCGGCGCTCAACGAACTCGACGACGATCCCGACCTGTGGGCCGGCGTGCTGGCCGGGACGCCGGAGGCGTTCAGCGCCGGGACCGACCTGGCGTCGGGCGCGGGGGAGCCGACCCCCCGCGGCGGCAGCTACGGGGTGGTGCGCCGGGACCGGTCGACCCCGCTGATCGCCGCCGTCGAGGGCGTCGCCTACGGCGGCGGGTTCGAGATCGTGCTGTCCTGCGATCTGGTCGTGGCCGCCCGGACGGCGCGGTTCGCGCTACCGGAGGTGGCCCGCGGGCTGATCGCGAACTGCGGCGCCCTGTTCCGGGCCCACCGGCCGCTGCCGCTCAACATCGCCCGGGAGATGCTGCTGACCGGTGAGCCGCTCGGGGCCGAACGGGCCTGGTCGCTGGGCCTGGTGAACGAGCTGACCGAACCGGGCGAGACGGAGCGGGCGGCGCTGGAGCTGGCCGAGCGGGTGTGCGCCAACGCGCCGGTCGCGGTCAGCGCGACACTGCGTGCGATGGAGGCGGTCGTCGCCGAGCCGGACGAGCGCGGCTGGGCTGCCACGGCGCGGGCCACCGAGAGGATCAGGGAATCGGTGGACCGTGAGGAGGGTGTCGCGGCGTTCCTGGACAAGCGCCCTCCGCGCTGGACAGGGCGTTGACGAGCGCGGGTGTCTCGCCCCTCGCCAAGCGCCCCGGCCGGGTTACGCTGCCCGGCGTGAGCGCCGCAGACCCGGCCCCCGACCGCCGCCGGCTGCGCGACGAGCTGGCCGGGCTGCTGCAGGACTACGCGACGGAGGCCGACCGGTTTGCGGCAGGCCTTCGCCCAGCGTCACGGGCTGCACAGCACCGACCTGCACGCGTTGCTCGCCGTCATCCCGGCCGAATATCAAGGGACGCCGCTCACGCCCGGGCGGCTCGGCGAGCGCCTGAGCCTGTCGTCGGGGGCGACGACCGCCGTCGTCGACCGGCTCGAGCACCTCGGGCACGTGTACCGCACCCGTGAGGAGGCGGACCGCCGCCGGGTCACGGTGCGCTTCGGTGGCGCGGCCGCCGATCTCGGCAGTGCGTTCTTCGGCCCGCTCGGGGAGCGGATGGACATGATGCTCGCCGGCTGGTCCGATGAGGACCTCGATGCGGTGCGCCGGTTTCTCGGAAGCATGAACCAGCTGATGGAGGAGCACCGCCACGTCGTCACCGACGACGTCGAGCGGCCGGGGCTTCCGCCGGCGCCTCCCGTCGGGCGAGGGTGACGACCCGCGCCGTCCTGGGTGGACGTGGTGGGAAAGTGATCGCTCGCCCAGTGGCGCTCCGGGCGTTGCGCCCTGCTCAGTCAAGTCCGCCGCGTTTGACGAGCTGGGCGGCGATGACGTTGCGCTGGATCTCGTTGGTGCCCTCGCCGACGATCATGAGGGGGGCGTCGCGGAAGTAGCGTTCGACGTCGAACTCAGTGGAGTAGCCGTAACCGCCGTGGATGCGGACGGCGTCGAGGGCGATCTCCATGGCGGTTTCGGAGGCGAAGAGTTTGGCCATGCCGGCTTCCATGTCGGCGCGCTGTCCGGTCTCGAACTTCTCGGCGGCGTGCAGGATGAGCTGGCGGGCGGCGGTGAGCTTGGTGGCCATGTCGGCGAGGTAGTTGCCGATGGACTGGTGCTGCCAGATGGGCTTGCCGAAGGACTCGCGGTCCTGGGCGTAGCGCAGGGCGTCGTCGAAGGCGGCGCGGCCGACGCCCAGGGCGCGGGCGGCGACCTGGATGCGGCCGGTCTCCAGGCCTTTCATCATCTGCGCGAAACCGCGGCCTTCGGCGCCGCCGAGGACGGAAGTGGCGGGGGCGCGGTAGTCGTCGAAGGTGAGCTCGCAGCTCTCGACGCCCTTGTAGCCGAGCTTCGGGAGGTCGCGGGAGACGGTGAGGCCGGGGCCGTGCTCGACGAGCAGGATCGACACGCCGCGGTGCTTGGGTTCGGCGGTGGGGTCGGTCTTGCACAGCAGCGCGATGAGCTGGGAGCGCCGCGAGTTGGTGATCCAGGTCTTGGCCCCGTGGACCACGTAGTGGTCGCCGTCGCGGCGGGCGACGGTGGTCATGGCCTGCAGGTCCGACCCGCCGCCGGGTTCGGTCAGGGCCATGGTGGCGCGGATCTGGCCGGTGGCCATCTTCGGCAGGTAGTGGTCCTTCTGCTCCTGGGTGCCGTAGGCGAGGAGGAGTTTGGCGACCACGGTGTGTCCCCCCATGGCACCGGCCAGGCTCATCCAGCCGCGGGCGAGTTCGGCGGTGACCAGGGCGTAGCAGGGCATCGATACCGGGGCCTCGCCCCAGGGTTCGGGGATGGCCAGGCCGAAGATGCCGAGCTGTTTCATCTGCTCGATGAGCTTCTCGGGGTAGGTGTTGTCGTGTTCGAGGTCGCGCACCACCGGGCGGACCTCACGGTCCACGAACTCCCGCACCGTCGCGACGACGGCCTGCTCCTCGGTGTTCAGACTGCTCACGATGGCCCTTTCGCCGTTGCTGTTCTTCAGATCTATGGACGCTGTAGAGGCAGGTCGCTGCTGTCGGCTCGGTCTCACCGGGACCGGCGCGGCAGTAGCCGGCGCCATCCGGCGGCCGGCTCGGACCTGCGCTCCGGCTCCGGTGGGGCGGGTGGCAGGGCCACCGCGATCTCCCCACCCAGCCGGAAACCCGGCGTGAGCTCGAGGGCGTCACCGCTCCAGAACCGCCCGGGGTCATACCAGTTGGGCCGGCGGTCGGCGGACAGCAGCCCCATCTCCTCGTAGGTGACGGCGACGACCTCCGCGCAGTACGCCGTCTCGAGCCCCGTGCCCTGTCCCACCGGCTCCGGGTCCCGCTCGCGCCGGATCCGGCGGCGTGCCCGGGCCACCAGCTCCTGGGCCGCCGGGGACCGGCCGCGCAACCAGCGCGATGCGAGCCGCGCCGTCGACGGGAAGGGGGTGCCGTCGAGGCGGGCCACCGTGCGCAGCGCGGCGTCCTCCAGCTCCCGGGTGACCGGGCCGTCGAGCTGGCGCAACCAGCCGTGCTGGCCGTAGCGGTGGCCCCACTGCAGCACCGCGTCGCGCATGTCGTGCAGCTGGACGCCGCGCTGATGCCTGCCCGACCACAGGTCCGGCAGTGAACGGCCCAGCTCGGCGTGCCACATGAGCGGAGGCAGGTCGTCGACGACGATCGACATGCCGACGTGGTTGACCGGCGAATTGGTCAGACCCCGGATCGCCCGGTCGGCGCCGCTGCGCCCGCGGAACCCCCAGATGTCCCCGGTCCGGGTCAGCTCCAGCGCACGGTCGAGGCTGATCGTGGTGCCGTTCACAGGCGATTAGCCTAGGGCGATGCGGTGGTGGAAGGTGCTCGGACTGGCCGGGCTGGCCGGTGTCGCGGCGACCGGGGTGGTGACGGCACGCGCGGAGCGCCGCCGTCGCGCCTACACCCCGGACGATGTCCGGTCCCGGCTGCACGAGCGGGTCGCCGAGGCTGCCGCGCGGGAGCGCGACGCGCCGGCGAGCTGACGTCGCGGCCCCGCCCGGTCGGCCACCGCGGCCCGGGGCGGCCCCCTCCACCGTCCCGGACCACGGGGCCTCTACAGGTTCGCCGTCGCCGCGGCGAGGTGGTCGGCGAACTTGCGCTGCGCTGCCTCCCGGCGTGTCGGCACGTGCTCGGTCGGCACCTGGGTGGGGGTGTAGCCGCGCAGCAGCCGGCGGGCCACCGACTCCTTGTGCACCTCGTCCGGGCCGTCGTAGATCCGCGCGGCCCGCGCGGCCCGGTACATCTGTTCCAGAGGCAGGTCACCGGAGAAGCCGAGCGAGCCGTGCACCTGGATCGCGCGGTCGATCACGTCGTGGAGCACCTTCGCGCCCCAGTACTTGATCATTCCGATCTCGATCCGGGCGTTCGACGCGCCGACCTGGTCCATCGTCCATGCGGCGTGCAGCGTCAGCAGTCGGGCGGCCTGCATCTCGGCGGCCGAGGTGGCCACCCAGTCCTGGATCATCTGCTTGTCGGCCAGGACGGAGCCGTGCGCGTAGCGGCTGACCGCCCGCTCGCAGAGCATGTCGAAGGCGCGCTGCGACTGGCCGAGCCAGCGCATCGCGTGGTGGATGCGGCCGGGGCCGAGGCGCTGCTGTGTGAGCCTGAACCCGTCACCGGGGTTGCCGACGAGGTTCTCCTTCGGCACCCGCACGTCGTCGTAGATGATCTCGGCGTGGCCACCGTAGAGCTCGCCGCCGATCTCCGGATGGTCCATCACGGGGATGTCCCGCACGATGCTCACCCCGGGTGTGCCAACCGGGACGATGATCATCGACGAACCCCGGTACGGCGACACGTCCGGGTCGGTCACGGCCATCACGATGAGGAAGTCGGCGATCGACGCGTTGGACGAGAACCACTTGTGCCCGTTGATCACGTACTCGTCGCCGTCCAGGACCGCGCGCGTGGACAGCATCGTCGGGTCCGCGCCCGCGCCCGGCTCGGTCATCGAGAAGCTGCTGCGTAGCTCGCCGCGCAGCAGCGGGTGCATCCATCGCTCCTTCTGCTCCGCCGAACCGCCGATGGCGAGCAGTTCGGCGTTGCCGGAATCGGGGGCCTGGTTGCCGAAGATGCCCGGGGCGTACCGGCACTGGCCCAGGATCTCGTGCATCAGGCCGAGCTTGACCTGGCCGAACCCGCCGCCACCGAGCTCGGGCGGCAGGTGGGCGGCCCACAGCCCGCGCTCCTTGACCTGCTCCTTCAGCGGCGCGGTGATCCGGGCGAAGGTCTCGCGGTCCAGGTCCAGGGTCTCCAGCGGGATGATCTCCTCGCGGACGAATCCGCGCATCCATTCCAGCTGGGCCTCGAACTCCGGTTCGGTGGAGAAGTCCCACGCCATCGTGATCTGACCTCCGCAGGTTGTCGGCTCGCGCATGCGCGGTCCCGGCGCCGTGCAGGGAGACGGGACCTCGCCGACAGTAGTGCACCTGCATTAACTAGCTGGTCACGGTCTCTGCCGAGGTGCGGGCGTCGGCGTCCTCGGCCGGCTCGGATGTGGTGCCGCCGGGCTTGGCCTCGGTCACGGGCGGTGCCGGCGGCGGAGCGGGACAGGCCCACCCGCACCGGGTGAGGTCCCAGTAGCAGTGGCGGTCGTGGACGTGGGTGAAGCTGCTCATGATCGTTCCCTCGCTCAGCTGAGGGTGTGGACGCGGATGACGTGCCCGTTCGGGTCCGGGGACGTCGGCAGCGTCGCCGCGGTGGCCGGCGACGGACGCGGTGTGCTGGATGCCCTGAGTGTCCAGCCGGGCGAGCAGGGCGTCGAGATCCGCCCGGGTGCCGACGGCGAGGCAGACGGAGTCAAGGTCGGCCGGCGCACGGGCTCGCGCCGGGTCCTCCCGCAGGCCCAGTCCCAGGTCGGCCTCCGGATGACGCAGCCCCACCCCGCGTAGCCGGCCCTCCTCGCGGAACTCCACCTCCCGGGCGAAGCCGAGCGCCTGGACGTACCGGTCGCGGCTACGCCCCACGTCGGGGACCGGGAGCTTCATGTGGTGCAGTCCGGAGGGGCGTCCGGTGGCCCAGTCGTGCTGCACGACCCGGGCGTCGACGACGCGGCCGGCGTGGTCGGCGACGAACCGGCGGTGCGGTTCGACCACGACGCCGCGGTCGACGTGATGTGGCTGTGCTTGGCGCCCGACCACTACCGCCGGCTCGTGAACGTGCGCGGCTGGAGCCCGGAGCGCTATCGCAGCTGGCTGGCCGACCGGATCCGGGGACTGCTGCGCGCCTGACCGCAACGATGCGGCCGCGCACCTGTGGTGTCCGGGCCTCGTGGGTGAGAAGGTCCCGCCATGGAGACTGACCTCGCTGCGCTGTCCTTCGAGCCGTTGACCCCGGTCTCCTACCTGGACCGGGCCGCGGCGGCCCACGGCGACCGGACCGCGGTGATCGACGGCGACCGGCGCTGGACCTACTCCGAGCTGCGCGATCGCTGCCGTCGCCTCGCCGGGGCGCTGGCCCCGCTCGCGCAGCACCGCCCGGTGGCGGTGCTCGCGCCCAACACGCACGTGCTGCTGGAGGCGAACTACGGCGTGCCCTGGGCGGGAGTGCCGCTGGTGGCGGTCAACACCCGGCTCTCGGCCGGCGAGGTCGCATACATCCTGGAGCACTCCGAGGCGTCGGTGCTGGTGCACGACCCGGTGTTCGACGAGCTCGTCGGCAAGGCCCTCGCGCAGCTGGACGCGCCGCCGCAGGTCATCCGGGCCGGCGACGGCGACAACGGGGAGTACGAGGCGCTGCTGGCCGGCGCGACCCCGCAGGCGATCACCCCGCCGACGAGCGGTCGCTGCTGTCGATCAACTACACGTCCGGGACGACCGGGCGCCCCAAGGGCGTGATGTACCACCACCGGGGCGCCTACCTGCAGGCGCTGGCCATGGTCGGGCACACGGGGCTGACCCCGTCCGCGGTGCATCTGTGGACGCTGCCGATGTTCCACTGCAACGGCTGGTGCTTCCCCTGGGCGGTCACGGCCGCCGCCGCGACCCACGTCTGCCTGCCGAAGATGGACCCGTCGGAGGTCTGGCGGCTGATCTGCGACGAGGGGGTCACCCACCTCAACGGGGCGCCGACCGTGCTGAGCATGCTCGCGTACGCCCCCGAGGCGAAGACCTACCGGCCCGGCCCCGGAGCGCCGCCGATCCGGATGGCCACCGGCGGCGCCCCGCCGAGCCCGGCGATCCTGCGCCGGATGGGCGAACTCGGCATCGAGGTCACGCACCTCTACGGGCTGACCGAGACCTTCGGCCCGGCGATGATCTGCGACTGGCGCCCGGAGTGGAACGGTCTGGACGCCGAGGCGCAGGCCCGGCTCAAGGCGCGTCAGGGCGTCGGGAACATGATCGCCTGCCAGGCCCGGGTGATCGCCGACGACGGCTCCGACGTGCCCGCCGACGGCGCGACGATCGGGCAGATCGCGCTGCGGGGCAACAACGTGATGCTCGGCTATCTCAAGGACCCGGAGGCGACCCGGGCGGCGGCGCCCGACGGCTGGTTCCGCACCGGGGATCTGGGCGTCGTGCACCCGGACGGGTATGTGGAGCTGCGCGACCGCAGCAAGGACGTGATCATCTCGGGCGGCGAGAACATCGCGAGCGTCGAGGTCGAGCAGGCCATCGCCGAGCGCCCAGCGGTCCTGGAGGTCGCGGTGATCGCGGTGCCCGACGACAAGTGGGGTGAGGTGCCCGCCGCGTACGTGACCCTGCACGATGGTGCGCAGGCCACCGAGGCCGAGATCATCGACCACGTCCGGGATCGACTGGCCCGGTTCAAGGCGCCCAAGTCGGTGATGTTCGGGGACCTGCCGAAGACCTCCACCGGCAAGATCCAGAAGTTCGTGCTCCGGGACCGGGCGTGGGAGGGCGTGGAACGGCGCATCCAGTAGGCGTGAGGCCCCGTTCCGGGGCACGGTCGGGTGGTCGGACAGGTGGGGGCACCCGGTGGCCCGGCTGGGCGCCGACGTCACCGCTCACCGTCCCGTCGGTGCTGTGGGGCCCCCGGAACGCCTTTCGAGGCCTCAGCCCGGATCGACCCGGCGGCACGGGCTCATCTGCCGGGGAACGCTGTCCCGCCGTCCGAGCCGGTGGCCTTCTTGATTTTCTTGATCGCGCGCTTCTCTTTGATGGTCTTGTCGGACTTCTTGCTCGCGGACTGTCGCGGAGACTTGTCGGACATGGCACTCCCTGGCGGGCCGTGGTCACTTCCACGGCTGCATATGACGAGGATCGGACCGCCGTGGATCGATGCCGAGGGGTGCCCATCCTTCCGGATCTCGGACCCGAGTTGCGGGGCGCTTGAGCGACCCCGGGCGGTTGCCGTGCCGACAGTACTCGGATGTGCGGCGTCGTAGGGCGGCTTCAGCACCGGTGTTCGGTTCCCGCGATGCCGCCCGGTCAGCGTCTGGATGGCCGCTGGCCATGTCCCGGACCGCCTGCGACGATCGAGCGCACCTCCCGGGCGTCTTCGCCGTTCTCGTCGTGATCGTCGTCGCCGATGCGGCGCGCGTGGGCTGCGGTCACCAGCGTCGAGCGGTCCGCACCGGCCGGAGTCCGCCGCCGAGGCTCTGCTCTCCGGATCCCGGCGAGAATGACGAAGGGCGTCCTCGGTGGTGTTCAGGCGGGTGAACGACCCGGTGAGCGGCCTGGTGGTGCCGTCGGGGCCGACGGCTGTGCCGCTGGCGGCCTGGACGGCCGCCAGCGGGTTGAAACAAGTTCGGACGGCCCGGGTCAATTCATCCCGCGATTCGGTCGGGGGAGGAGGATCACCCCGGTGGCCCCACCCGAGACGTGGCGCGAAGTGTGTTCGACGAACGTTCCGTGTGATTGCCCGGGCCTGTGAGGTTGTCCGGCCCGGACGTGACGTGCGGCGGTAGCCCTTCCCCGGGCGGGGGCGCGCGACGATGATCCTGCCGGTCCTCGCTGGTCCCGGCCGGGTCCGCCCGCCTGCGGAGAGGAGTTCGCGATGCGCCCGACGGCCCGGCTGTACGTGGCCGCGCTCGACGCCGACGTGACGCTGCCCGAGGCGGTCCGCCGGCTCGCCGGCCGGCAGCGGGTGACGGCCTGGTCGGGGGTGTGGTCGCGCGGGGGGATCGTCACCTGCGATCCGCTGCGGATCTCGGCGCCGGGGGAGGACCCCTTCGAGCTGCTGGCGACGCAGCCGCAGGTGCGCGCCGACCCCGCCCATGCCGACGCCGTCGGCGGCGGGTGGTTCGGTTACCTGTCCTTCCCGGCCACGGGAGACGGCGGGTTCCCGAGGGCGTCGCTGGGCTGGTACCGCGACGTGCTGCGCCACGACGGCCGGCGCTGGTGGTACGAGGCACTGATCGCGGAGAACAGTGCCGACGATGCCGACGACGGTGCGGACGGGTTCGGTCAGGCCGAGGCGGAGCGCCGGCGGGAGACGCTGGCCCGGGCGCTGCGGAGCCCTGCCGCGGAGCCACCCGCCCGGCTGGAGGTGGTCGGGCTGCCTGATCCGGGCGCGCACGTCGTCGCCGTGGAGCGGTGCGTGCAGGCGATCCGGCGGGGGGAGATCTACCAGGCCAACATCGCGACCGAGCTCGACCTGCGGCTCACGGGTTCGGTGCACGACGCGTGGGCCCGGCTCGTCGAGGTGCTCGGCCCGGCTCGCGCCGGGTTCGTCGCCGATCCGGCGGGCACGGCGATCAGCGCGAGCCCCGAGCTGTTCCTGCACCGGTACGGACGCGCCGTGCGCACCGAGCCGATCAAGGGAACCCGGCCACGCACCGGCGCGAGCACCGCGGCCGACGAGGCCGAGCGGCGGCTGCTGCGCGGTTCGGAGAAGGACGCCGCGGAGAACGTGATGATCGTCGACCTGATGCGCAACGACCTGTCGCGGGTCTGCGTGCCCGGCTCGGTGACCGTGCCCCGGCTGCTCGCGGTCGAGCCGCACCCCGGCGTGTGGCACCTGGTGTCGGAAGTGCGGGGGGAACTCGCCACGGGTCGCGGCGACGCCGCGCTGCTGGCCGCCGCGTTCCCACCCGGCTCGGTCACCGGCGCTCCCAAGGTGCGCGCGGTGGAGATCATCGAAGAGCTCGAGGGCCGCCCGCGGGGGCTGTTCACCGGGGCCCTCGGGTACGCGAGCCCGCTGGCGGGGCTGGAACTCGCGGTCGCGATCCGCACCCTGGAGGTCGACGGGTCTGGTGGCGGCCCCGCGCGGGCCCGGCTCGGCGTCGGCGGCGGGGTCACGGTCGACTCGACCCCGGCGGAGGAGTGGGCGGAGTGCCTGACCAAGGCCGCGCCGCTGCTGCGGGTGCTCGGTGACGGGGTGCCCTGGGCGCCGACGGGAACGGTGACCGCGGGTCCGCGGCCCCGACCGGCCGACGGCCTGTTCGAGACCGTGCTCGTGGTCGACGGTCACCCGCAACGCCTGGCCGATCACCTGCGCCGCCTGCGCCGCTCCTACTGGGAGTGCTTCGGGTATCCGCTGACCGCCGATGTCGCGGGCGCGATCGGCGCCGTGGTGGGGGACGGGACAGGCCATCTGCGGGTCCGGGTCGACGCCGCCCCCGGTGAGCCGGGCCGGGTCGAGGTGGTGGCGCACCCGTGCGATCCGCCCGCGCCGCTCGACCGGCAGCCCGGATTGGTCCTGCGGGTGTCTCGGCCCGCCGAGGGGGCGGCGCACAAGTTCGCCGACCGCCGATGGCTCGACGACCGGGAGGCCGGCCTGGTCCCGGGTACGCTGCCGCTGCTCGTGGACGCGCAGGGGCGGGTTCTGGAGTCCACCCGGTCCAACGTCTTCCTCGTGCGCGACGGAGTGGTCGCCACCCCGCCGCTGGACGGCCGCATCCTGCCCGGGACGGCGCGGCAGGCCGTCCTCGACGCCCTCGACACGCGGGGCGCCCGCTACGAGATCGGCGAGCTGACCCTGGACGATCTCGCCAGGGCCGACGGCGTCTTCCTCACCAACGCGATCCGTGGCCTGCAGTGGGTGCGGGCCGTCGACGGGCTGGCCGAGTGGCCTGCACCGGACCCGGTGACCGTCCGGCTCGCGAAGATCCTGACCTGAGCCCGGGCCCGGCGTCGACGATCTGTGAGATCCGGCGGTAAAAATGACCGTACATTCTTCGGGCGTGGCAGCGGGAAGGCGACGATGGCAGGAGCGGCGGGCGAACGGGGGGCCCGGGCACTGGACCGGTCCCGGTCGGTGCCCCTGTGGGCCCAGTTGCTGGCCGACCTGCGCCGCCGCCTCGACGCCGGCGAGTTCGCCGATGCCTTCCCCGGTGAACTCGCGCTCGTCGCGGAGTACGGGGTCAGCCGGCACACGGTGCGCGAGGCGCTGCGCCGACTGCGTGACGAGGGCGTCGTGGTCGCCACCCGCGGCCGGACCCCGCGACTGGCCGCGCCGGTGGAGATCGAGCAGCCCCTCGGGGCGCTCTACAGCCTGTTCTCCTCGGTGGAGGCGACCGGGTTGCGGCAGCGCAGCGTGGTGCAGACCCTCGATGTCCGGGCCGACGGCGTGGTCGCCACCAGGCTGGGGCTGGAGGAGTCGACCCCGCTGGTGTACCTCGAGCGCTTGCGGCTGGCCGGCGGCGCGCCGCTCGCGATCGACCGGGTCTGGCTGCCCGAGCGGCTCGCTGCTCCGCTGCTCGACGTCGACTTCACCCACACCGCGCTCTACGACGAGTACGCCGAGCGGTGCGGCGTGCGGCTGACCGGCGGGCAGGAGCACATCCGCGCGGTCGTGCCCAGCGCCGCCGAGAAGCAGTTGCTCGAGATGGGCCCGGGGATCGCGGCGTTCGCGATCGAACGGCTCGGCTGCGTGGGCGAGACTGCGGTGGAGTGGCGGCACACCCTCGTCCGCGGTGACCGCTTCGCGGTCACCGCGCACTTCTCGGCCGGCCACGGCTACCGGTTCGGTGTTGCCACCCGGCGCGAGCCGGACGGCCGTTGATGGTGCCTCTGACCCGGCGGAGCCGTGCGCCGGGTCAGAGGCACCCGGGGTCGGGGACGTCGAGGTCGACGAGCTGGCCGTCGGTGGCGGTCACGGTGCCGCCGGTCTGCTCGGCCAGCCAGGCGCGGAAGGATTCGGTCTCGCCCACCGGGACCTGCACGGTGAACGTCGCCTGCCGGCCGTAGCCGACGTCGGCGATCCGGTGTCCGGCGGCGCGCAGCGCGTTGTCGAGCCGGCCGGCCTCGGCGTGCTCGGCCGCGATCTCGAGGGTGGCGAACCGGGCCCGGCGCAGCGTGCCGACCGCGTCGAGCGCCTCGGACACCGCCCGGCCGTAGGCGCGCACCAGCCCGCCGGCGCCGAGCTTGATCCCTCCGAAGTAGCGGGTCACCACCGCCACGGTGTCGGTGAGCTCGCGGCGGACCAGTACCTCGAGCATCGGCACCCCGGCCGTGCCCGCGGGCTCGCCGTCATCGCTGGAGCGCTGTGACCCGCCGTCCGGGCCGACCCGGAACGCCGAGCAGTTGTGCGTCGCCGACCAGTGCTCCTTGCGGACGGCGGCGATGAACGCGGCCGCCTCCTCGTCGTCGGTGACCCGGGCGAGGCTGCACAGGAACCGTGACCGCTGGATCTCGAACTCGTGCACCCCGTCCCGGGCGATCACGCGCACGGGTCGGTGCCCCGGTCTCGTCGGCTCACCGGGCCAGTATCCGTGATTAGGTGACCGGCATGGCTGTCGCACCGATCGACGAACGAGCGCGGGCCCGTGGCCTCGCCGATGCCCAGGAGCGGGCCGTCGAGCTGTTCGCCGAGATCTCCCGCCGCGGCCTGATCCGCCCCGGGGTGCTCGAGTCGGCCGTCAGCGCGGAGGTCCGCGACCTCGGCGCGGAGATGTTCGGCGTCAGCCGGCACTGGCACAAGCGGGTGGTCCGCTCCGGGCCGAACACGTTGCAGCCGTACCGGGAGAACCCACCGGACCGGGCCATCGAGGCCGACGACATCGCCTTCGTCGACCTCGGGCCCGTCTTCGGCGAGTGGGAGGCCGACTTCGGGCGCACGTTCGTGCTCGGCGGCGACCCGGTGAAGCACCGACTGCGCGACGACCTGCCGCGCATCTTCGATGCGGGTCGCCGGTACTTCACGGCGCACCCGGACGTCACCGGCCGCGAGCTCTACGCGCACATGACCGGGCTTGCCGGGGCCGCCGGCTGGGAGTTCGGTGGCGCGCACTGCGGCCACCTGGTGGGGGAGTTCCCGCACGAGTTCATCGACGGCGAACGGATCGAGAGCTACATCGCGCCCGGCAACGACACCGTCATGCGCCGCACGGACAAGGCAGGCCGGCGCTGCCACTGGATCCTGGAGGTCCACCTGGTCGACCGGGCGCGGCGGATCGGCGGGTTCCACGAGGAGCTGCTGACCCTGGGTGGGTGAGTCGTGAATGCCGGACAGGTGCTGCAGCTGTGTGCCGCGCTCGTCGTGCTGACCGCCGGGGTGATGCTGGCCGCGGTCGGCTCACTCGTCCCCGGCGTGGTCCTGGCGATCGCCGGCGGCGCCTGGCTGGTCCGGTCCGTCCGCCGGTTGTGACGGGGTAGCTCGGTCGCCAGGTCCGATGCCCTTCATCGAGTGCCGATCGAACGACAATTGTGCCGCGCGGGGGCGATCAGGCATCGACGCCCGGGCGATTCATCCATGGAACCCCCTTTGTCGACTGTACCTTTTGTCGGTGAATGGCCGAAGGTGAGTTCTCGTCGGTGGCCTGCTGCCGAGATGCTCTCCACAGACCGACGGCGCCCGGGATCCGCTCAATCGGCGGCGTCGGTCAGCGCGCGGATCCGCTGGAACTCGGCGTAGCGATCGAGGGCCGCCCGCGCGGCGGTCAGCGCCGGTGGTTCGGCGCCGATCTGCCGGAGGAGTCGCTCGTAGCGTTTCCAGCGATCGCGTGCGGGACCCCGGTCCCGGTCGGCCCAGCGCAGGTACCGCTCGACATGGTCCCGGTGACGACGACGGGCGGCCTCATCCGGATCGCGTGAGGCGAGCCAGGCGATGAACGGCGCTAGCGCGGCGGACCTGTGCATCGTTGCTCCTCGAGGGCCGATCCGGGAACGGTCGACAGGAATACCAGCAATCCGGTGAAAAGCGCTATCGCGGTGCTGGCGGAGAACGCGACGGTTGCGGTTGTCCGCTCAATCATCTGTCGCCCGTCCGGTGCAGTCCCGAGGCCGTTCGTACGGCCTTCGAATGGGCTGTTCAGTGCAAATTCGCCCCGATGTGCGTGCTCCGGTGTGCGTGATCTTCGCTCCGGGTAGAGCGGTTGGACGCAGTAGTCCTGTGATCAGGCGGAGTCGTTCCGTGATCCATTCCGCCCGGGTCGTGCGCCCCCCGGCGGACGTCCGAACAGACATGAGGAGATCCAGTGAAATGTGGAGCGCGAGTAGCACTCGGCGTCGCCGGTGGCTACTTCCTGGGCCGCACGAAGAAGATGAAGCTCGCGCTGATGTTGGCGGGCATGGCGGGTGGCCGGCGGATCGGTGGCCCGGGTGAGCTGCTCGCCCAGGGAACCAAGCTCCTCGACCGGTCGCCGGAACTGCAACGGCTCAGCGACGAGGTCCGCGGGCGGCTCCTGGACGCCGGCAAGGGTGCCGCCATGGCGGTGGCCGCGCGTCAGGTCGAGGTGCTGACCGACCGCGTGGGTCGCCGGGTGGAGTCACTGGGGGACCTCGGTCAGCCGGGTCGTCCGTCCCGGAGCCGGCGGGGTGAGCAGGGGGACGACAGCCGCGAGGCCGAGGACGTCGAGGAGGTCGACGAGGTCGAGGAGGTCGACGAGGACGACGAGGACGCGGATGCGGACGCGGACCGCGACGACACCGCGGAGGACAGCGCCGACGACGAAGCCGCGTCCGAGGACGAGGAGGAGGCCGAGAGGGAGGACGAGGAGGACACGGCCGCCGACGAGCCGCCGTCGCGGACGGCCCGCGGCCGACGGTCCGGAGCGGACAGTCCGGCGCGCGGTGGCGAGGCGGGACGCCGTCGGCAGCCGGCCGCCGCGAGCGCCCCCGCCAAGATCGCCCGGTCGGCCACGTCGGCTGCCGGCTCGGCAACGGGCCGCAAGCGCGCGGCCACGAAGGCGGAGGGCGGGAGCGACCGCACCACCGCAAAGGCCGGTGCGGGCGCCCGCAAGGGCCGGTCCGCGAGCCGGCGGGGTGGCGATGATGGCTGAGGTGACCAGGACGGCGTCCAAGGACGACGACCGCGGCGGCCTGAGCGACGCGCTTCCCACCGAAGCCCTGCGGGAGGCGGGCCAACGGTTGCTCGGCCTGCTCGTGCAGCGCGCCGCCCAGGTCGCCACCGAACGCGTCGGGGAGCTGTCCGAACGGCTGACCGACGTCGCCGAGGACGGCGGGCAGGGGATCCGGGCGGCGTTGACCGGCAGGAGCGCGGAGAACAGCGAGAGCGACGGCAGTGCCTCGGGTGACGGCAAGGCGGACGGGGGCCCCCTCAGCGCGGTGACGGAGAAGATCAAGGGCCTCTTCGGCGGCGGGCGAAAACCCGGTGGCGGGAAGAAGCTCAAGGTCACCAACATCGTCGAGACCCTCGACGTCGGTCTTCCGCTGCGGACCACCTACAACCTCTGGTCGCAGTACCAGGACTTCCCCAGCTTCATGAAGAAGGTGGAGGACGTCGACCGCCCGGAGGATGAGAAGTCGAACTGGAAGGCGCAGATCTTCCTGTCGCACCGCACCTGGGAGGCGACGACGGTCGAGCAGGTGCCCGACTCGCACATCGTGTGGCGGTCCAAGGGGCAGAAGGGGCACGTCGACGGCGCCGTCACCTTCACCGCACTCGGCCCGAACCTGACCCGCGTTGCGCTGGTCATGGAGTACTGGCCGCAGGGCCTGTTCGAGTACACCGGCAACCTCTGGCGGGCCCAGGGCCGGCGCGCCCGGCTCGAGTTCAAGCATTTCCGCCGTCACGCCATGACCAACGTGATCCTGCACCAGGAGGACGTCGAGGGCTGGCGCGGCGAGATCCGTGACGGCCAGGTGGTGAAGACGCACGAGGAGGCCCTCAAGGAGGAGCAGGAGCGCGAGGAACAGCAGGAGTTCGAGCCCGGGCCGGAGGACGAGGAGCCCGGGCGCGCCGCGGCCGACCGCGACGGCGAGGAGCCCGAGAGCGCTGAGGACGAGTACGAGGACGAGTACGCCGAGGACGAGTACGCGGACGAGGCTGACGAGGGTGACGAGGGTGACGAGGACGGTGCCGGCGAGGACGAGGAGGAGCCCGAAGGCGCTGACGACGAGTACGAGGACGAGGACGAGGACGAGGACGAAGAACCCGCCGCCGAGGAGCGGCCCGAACGGCGTTCCAGGGAGCGGGCCGGTGCCGGCTCCGGACGGAGGCGATGACATATGACGGTGGCAACCCAACGAGGTGGCGGGAACGTCGAGCGGCCCGCAGGTGGCGGTGGCCCGAGCGGACTCGCGGACGTCGTCGAGCTCATCCTGGACAAGGGCCTGGTCATCGACGTGTTCGTCCGGGTGGCGCTGGTCGGTATCGAGATCCTGACCATCGACGCGCGCATCGTCGTCGCGAGTGTCGACACCTACCTGCGGTTCGCCGAGGCGACGAACCGGCTGGACCTGCAGGCGAACCGCCCCAAGGACCTCGCCGACCTCACCGAGGGCATCACGGAGGGCGGCGCGCGCGGCAAGACCAACGGGATGCTGGACGCCGCGGTGGACAAGGTCGGGGAACTGATCGGCGGAACCCACCAGGAGGACGAGGAACTCCAGGAGCGGCCGCGGCGGCGCCCGCGGCAGCGTGAGCGCGCGAGGGAGCGGGACGAGTGAACCCGACCTACATCTACGGTCTGATCCGATCGGATGCGGCCGTCCCCGGGGACCTCGTGGGTCTCGGGCCGTCCGGCGAGGTCGAGATGATCAGCCACGGGGACCTCGCAGCGCTGGTGAGCGACGTCCCCACGGACCGGCCGCTCGGCACCCGGGACGACCTGTTCGCCCACGAACGTGTGGTCGACACGGTGGTGGCCTCCACGACCGTGCTCCCGATGCGTTTCCCCGCCGTCGTCGAACGTGACGCCGTCGTGGACGAGCTGCTGGTACCGCATCACGACCACCTGGTCGCGGTGCTCGACGACCTGGCCGGCCGGGTGCAGTACACGGTCAAGGGTCGCTACGAGCAGGACGTGGTCCTGCGCGAGGTGCTCGCGGACGACCCGGAGATCCGGGAACTGCAGCAGCGGGTACGCGCGCTCCCCGAGGACGCCTCGTACTACGACCGGGTCCGGCTCGGCAAGCTCCTCGTCGAGGAGCTGGAGGCACGCCGCGACGAGGAGGGCGCGGTGCTCGTGGAGCGACTGGGGCCGGAGGCCGTGGCGGTCGTCGCCCACACACCCACCGCACCCGAGGACGTCGTCAACGCCGCGTTCCTCGTCGACCGCGCGCACCAGCAGCGCTTCGAGGACGCCGTGGAGAAGCTGGGTGCGGAGCTGGCCGGACGGGTCCGGCTGCGGTTGCTCGGTCCGCTGGCGCCGTACGACTTCGTCCCCGGGGAGTGAGACGGAGCGTGGGTCTCCTGACGGGTCTGCTCGGCCTTCCGCTGGCGCCGGTTCGTGGCGTCCTGTGGCTGGCCGAGCAGATCCGCGACCAGGCTGAGGAGCAGTACTACGACCCGGCACGGATCCGTGCGCAACTCGAGGCGATCGACGAGGCGCGGCGTACCGGTGAGCTGCCCGAACAGGAGTGTGCGGAACTCGAGAACGCGTTGTTGCAGCGCATGATGAGCCGTCCTGGCGGGACGGCCGGGGGGCCGGCACAGTGACCGGGGACGACCGGGACGACGAGCATGACCGCCGGGCGGAGCCGCCGCGCCGGCGGCGCCGTCCGCGCGAGGACCGCCCGGACCCGGACGACCGGGACGACGATCTGCCCGGGCGTAACGGGCGGATCCGCTCGGCCGGGGTGGCCGCCCGCAGGGCCGCCCGCGAGGTCGCCGACCTGACCGGGCGGACGCCGGAGGGCATCGTGTCCATCCAGCGCAGCGAGGACGGCTGGGTGGTGGGCATCGAGGTCGTCGAGACGCGCCGGATCCCCGACTCCGCCGACATCCTCGCCACCTACGAAGCGGAGCTGGACGCGCACGGCGAGCTGGTCTCGTACCGCCGGACCCGGCGGTATTCGCGCGGCCGGCTCCGGGAGGAGTGACATGAGCCTGAGCGGCGGACTGCCGTCCACGGGTGTCGCGCGGACCCCCCCGCGGCAGGAGTCGGCCAACCTGGCCGACATCCTCGAGCGGGTCCTCGACAAGGGGATCGTCATCGCCGGGGACATCCGGGTGAACCTGCTCGACATCGAACTGCTGACGATCAAGATCCGGTTGCTCGTCGCATCGGTCGACCGGGCACGGGAGATGGGCATCGACTGGTGGGAGCACGACCCGACGCTGAGTTCGGGCAGACCCGACGTGGTGGAGGAGAACCGGCAGCTCCGCGAGCGCATCGGCGAGCTGGAGGCAGGGCTCAGCGAGCACGACGGAGAGCGCCGCGTGGAGCGCCGCGGAGAGCGCCGTGGGTGACACCCTGGTCTACGTCTACGCGATCGCGGATGCGACCGGGATCGCCGAGCTCCCGGCCGTGGAGGGCGTCGCGGGTGCGCCCGTCCGCGCGATCACGTCCGGTGAGCTCGCCGCCATGGTCAGCTCCGTCGAGGCCGCCGAGTTCGGGGAGGAGGC
Organism: Pseudonocardia mahuensis; assembly: GCF_018531475.1. Taxonomy (GTDB): domain Bacteria; phylum Actinomycetota; class Actinomycetes; order Mycobacteriales; family Pseudonocardiaceae; genus Pseudonocardia. The sequence goes on along the minus strand of NZ_JAHDTG010000020.1, from coordinate 53,007 downwards.
GCTGCGGCGCAACCTGGAGGACCTGCGCTGGCTCGAACGGACCGCGCGGGCCCATCACGCCGTGGTCGACGCCGTCGCCCGGCCGGGACCGGCGGCTCCGCTGCGGCTGGCCACGGTCTACCTGACCGAGGACAACGTCCGGTCGCTGCTCGACGAGCAGAACGCTCGGTTCACCGCGGCGCTGGCTCGTATCCGCGGGCGCGCGGAGTGGGGGGTGAAGGCCTTCGGCGCGCCGCAGCGCGTCGAGGAACAAGCGGATGGTGCAGCCGCCGGACCGGGCACGGCCTACCTGATGCGCCGCCGCACGGAACGCGATCGGGCCGCCCGCAGCCTGGCACAGGCCCACGAGCAGGCGGAGCAGCTGCACACGAGCCTCGCGCGACTGGCCGTGGCCAGTCGCGCGTATCCACCCCAGGACCCGCGGCTGTCGGGGGAACGCGACGAGATGGTGCTCAACGCCGCGTACCTCGTCGAGGAGGCGGCCGGACCGGCCGTGCGGGAACTCGTGGACACCTGGGACGTGCCGGGCCTGCGGCTCCAGCTCACCGGGCCGTGGGCGCCGTACTCGTTCGCGGGCCTGGACGAGTCGTGAGCGTGGCGCGCGGCCAGGAGACGGTCGCGCTGGTCGACCTGCTCGACCGGCTGCTGGCCGGGGGCGTCGTCATCACCGGCGATCTCACGATCTCGCTGGCCGACGTCGACCTGGTGCACGTGTCGTTGCGGGCGCTGATCAGCTCGGTGCAGACCCTGGTGGAGGAGGAGCGGTGACCCAGTTGCCCGCCCGGATCGAGACCGACTCCGAGTCGGTGGGTCGTGACCTCGGCCGCCTCGTCCTCACCATCATCGAGCTGCTCCGTCAGCTGATGGAGCGTCAGGCCATCCGGAGGGTGGAGGCGGGGGGCCTCCCGGACGACACCGTCGAGCGGCTCGGCCTCGGGCTGATGCGGTTGGAGGAGGCGGTCACCGAGCTGCGCGAGCATTTCGGACTGAGCCCCGACGATCTGAACCTCGACCTGGGCCCGCTGGGGATGCTGCTGCCGCCCGCGCCCGATCCGCCGGCGCGCCCGGACGCGGCCCGGTGACACCGGCCGACCACGTCCGTTGGGCCGTCCGCATGACCGGCTGTGGCCGGCGCCGTGGGGCCCCGCTCCGGTACAGCGGCTCGATCGGGGGTGTCGGGTTGCCGTCGACCGGGTAGTCGGATGTGTCACCTGGACGACGCCGCCCACCGGAGGTCACCGACCATGCCGCAGGACCCGAACCCGCCCGCCCAGCAGCAGGAACCGCCGGGTGAGACCGGTGTCATGCAGCCGGATCCCCGCGACGAGATGCAGGGATATGTCGGCCGGGGCCTGCTCGACGGGGAGGTCGCCCTCGTCACCGGCGGTGACTCCGGGATCGGCCGGGCGGTGTGCGTTGCGTTCGCGAAGGAGGGGGCCGACGTCGCGTTGGCCTACCTGTCCGAGGACGCCGACGCCGAGCACACCGCCGATCTGGTGCGGGCGCAGGGCCGGCGCTGCCTGACGATCCGGGGCGACCTCGCCGACGCGGCCCACTGCCGGGCGGTGGTCGAACGCACCGTCGCCGAGCTCGGACGACTCGACATCCTGGTCAACAACGTGGCCACGCAGGAGACGGAGGACCACCCCGAGAAGATCAGCGACGAGCGCTGGCTGCGCACCTTCGACGTCAACGTGCACAGCTTCTTCCGGGTCACCAAGGCGGCGCTGCCGCATCTGGGCCCGGGCAGCTCGATCATCAACACCGGGTCGGTGAACGGCCTGCGCGGCAACAAGTCGCTGATCGACTATTCGGCGAGCAAGGGTGCGGTGACCGCGCTGACCTACTCGCTGGCCCAGGCCCTGGTCGATCGGGGTATCCGAGTCAACTGCGTGGCCCCCGGTCCGGTCTGGACGCCGCTGATCCCGGCCACGATGCCGCCGGAGAAGGTCGAGTCGTTCGGCGCCCAGACGCCGATGGGACGGGCGGCGCACCCGGACGAGATCGCCCCGTCGTACGTGTTCTTCGCCGCCGAGCAGCTGTCCTCGTACTACACGGGCGAGGTGCTGGCGCCGCTCGGCGGCGAGACTCTGCCGGGCTGAGTGTTCGCGAGAGGAGGACCCACATGAGCGAGCACGACCCCACCGGGCGTCCGCAGCGGCGGACCCGCGCGGACTACGAGCGCGGCCTGCCCGGATACCACGACCCGACCGCGGGCGTCGGCGGCTCGACGCCCGCGCGCAGCGCGCTGACCCTGCGCGCGGTCCTGGCGGCGTTCGGCCTGCTGGTCTGCGCCGCCGGGGCCGTCGTCTCCTTCCGTGCGGGCCTGACCTGGTTCGGCGTCGTCCTTGTGGTGGTGGCGGCGGTCGCCCTCGTCGACCTGGTCTGGATCCTGTACCGCAAGCGCCGGGGGGAGCCCGGGTAGGCCGGCTCCGGTGGCGTCACCCCGCGGCGGGGTCCGCGGCGCCGCGGCCCGCGATCGCCGCGCCCAGCACCGCGAGCCCGGCCAGCACCGCGAGGAGCACGGGCAGGGCCGCGGCGGGGGAGCCGAACAGGGCGAGCAGCGCGCCGCCCGCGCCGATCATCGCGGCGGTGGTGAGCTGGTCCGCCATCTGTGCGGCGGAGGTGTGGAAACCGACGTCGCCCGCCCCGGACTGCTGCAGCAGCAGGTAGGACACCGACGAGAAGCCGAGCCCCATCCCGACCCCGGCCACACCCCACACCGGGAGGGCGAGCCACGGCGTGCCCCAGGACGGCGCGACGAGCAGCAGCCCCGCCGTGCCGATCGCGAGGCCGACGAACCCCACCCGCAGCAGGGCCGGCCGGAACAGGTCCGGATGGCGCCCCTGCCAGGCCGACGCCGCCGACCAGCCCAGCGATCCCACGATCAACGGGAGTCCCGCGGCGGCCAGCGACCAGCCGTGGGTGCCGGCCAGCATGAGCGGCAGGTAGGAGTTCACCGTGAAGAACGCCCCGGCGAGCAGGCCGCGCGCGGCCACGACGGTGGGAATCCCGCGCCGCGCGCGGAACACCCCGGATGGCAGCAGGCGGCGCATGGACGGCACGAGCAGCACGACCGCGGCCCCCGCCACGATCGCCGCGGCGACGGTCGTGCGCTGGGCGGCCCAGCTCAGCGCCGACACCCCGGCAGCAGCGCCGAGGGCCGCCGCGACCAGGCCGCGGCGGCCGGGAGCGGTCTGCCGGGCGGGATCGGGCGGGCCGAGGCGGCGGACCGCCGGGAGCACCAGCGCCACAGCGAGCAGCACGACCGGGAGCAGACCGAGGAAAACCCAGTGCCAGGACAGCCGCTCGGTGACGATCCCGGCGACGGGTGGCCCGATCAGCGCCGGCAGCACCCACGCCGAGGAGATCAGCGCGAACACGGCGGGCCGAGCCCGGTCGGCGTACACGACCGCGATCAGGACGTAGACCGCGACGGCCTGGGCGCCGGCGCCGAGGCCCTGCAGCACCCGGCCGGCCAGCAGTTGGGCCATCGTCCCGGCCGTCCCCGCGACCAGCAGCCCGATCCCGAACAGCATCGGCGCCGCGATCAGCGGGAGCCGCGGGCCGGACAGGTCGCACCAGCGCCCCCCGAGCACCGTGCCCGCCACCGCGGCCCCCATGAACGCGACGAACGGCCAGGCGTAGGACGACACCGCCCCGAGGTCCGCCACCAGCGCGGGCATCGCCGTGCCGACCCCCATCGACTCGAAGGCCACCAGGCTGATCAGCAGCACGAGGCCGATCGTGGTGGCGCGCCGGGACGGGCCGAACAGCTCGGAACGGACGGGGACGTCGGGACCTGTCCCGGGCGGCGCAGTCATGACGACCAGCCTGCAACCTTCACCCCGGTACAGGTCAACGGGGCTTGCTCACGGCGTGACCGCGATGAAGAGGAACGCGGCGAAGACGAGCAGGTGCACCGCACTCTGCAGAACGGTGGCGCGCCCCCCGGTGACCGTCAGCGTCCCGACCACCGCGGTCAGCGCGAGCAGTACCGTCTCGGTGCCTCCCAGACCGAGCAGCAGCGGCCCGTCGAACCAGATCGACGCCACCGCGATGGCGGGGATGGTCAACCCGATGCTGGCCAGGGCCGAGCCGAGCGCGAGGTTGAAGCTCGTCTGGAGGCGGTTGAGGCGGGCGGCCCGGACGGCGGCGAGGGTCTCCGGAAGCAGCACGAGCAGGGCGATCGCCACGCCCACGGCCGACAGCGGTGCCCCGATCGCCGTGACCCCGGACTCGATGGCGGGCGATGCGGTCTTGGCCAGTCCTACGACCGTGACGAGCGAGACGATCAGCAGCACGAGGCTGACCAGCGCCGTCCGGGTCGAAGGTGGCGGCAGGTGCACCTCGGTGCGGTCGCTGCCCTCCACCCGGACCGGTAGGAAGTAGTCGCGGTGCCGCAACGTCTGCACGAACACGTAGAGGCCGTAGAGGACGATCGAGACGATCGCGGCGAAGGCCAGCTGCGCGGCGGAGAAGGTCGGGCCCGGCGTGCTCGTGGTGAACGCCGGCAGCACGAGGGACAGCGTCGCCAGCGTGGTCACGGTGGCCAGTGCCCCACCGCTGCCGCCGGCGTGGAAGGGCACCACGTGGTGGTGCAGCGTGCCGACGAGCAGGCACAGGCCGATGATCCCGTTGCACGTGATCATGACGGCCGCGAAGACTGTGTCGCGGGCCAACGTGGCGCTCTCCGGGCCTCCGGCCGCCATCAGGCTGAGGATGAGCCCGACCTCGATGACGGTGACCGCGACGGCCAGGATCAGCGAACCGAACGGCTCCCCGACACGGTGCGCGACGACCTCGGCGTGGTGGACCGCGACCAGCACCGCGCCGATCAGCGCTGCACCGACGACCAGCATGACCGGCGGCGCCAGCACACGTCCCCAGGCCAGAACGAGCAGCAGCAGCGCGAGCAGGGGTGTGAGCACTGTCCGCCACGCCGTCGTCGTCGCAGCCACCCCTGGGGTTTACCCCGCCGGACGCGGGGTGCACCAGGACGACGGTGTCGCGGGGCGGGCGACGGCCGTTCCCCGACCGACCGTTCCGCCGCGGCGGCGTGAGCCGTGGACCGCGGGATGCGGGCCACCTTCCCGACGCGGCAGGCGACCTCGAGCGTCGTGGCCAGGGTCTCCTCGGGCGCGAGGGCGGTGAACACCCTCAGGTAGGCCTCGCGCGCGGACATGAACCGGGGATCGTCGAGGCTTACGTCGAGATGGCGCTTCACAAATCCCAGCGGCACGAGCATTGCAGCGAAGGGGTGGGCAACGACGCTGTCCCCCCAGTCGTAGAACCTCGCGTTGCGGGGGCCGTCACCGAGGATGTTCCACGGGTGGAGGTCGTTGTGGTCAAGACTCGGCGACGCCCGCGACGCCGTCAGTTGCCCACACCATGACGCGACGGTCTCTCGCATCGCCGCGGCGTGACGGTGCAACGCCCGATCGGCTGGGTTCCCATGACTGCCGATGGCAGCGCCGGTGACGTCGAGCGCTTCGTCGAACCGCTCCGGCATCACCGTGGGTCGCATCTCTGCCACGCCGAGAGTGAGGAGTTCGTCGGCGTGCGGAGCAAGATCTAGCTGCAGCTCACCGTATTGCACGAGAGCCACGCCGAGCCCGGCCTCGAGAGCCGTCCCGGGCCCAGCCGCCTTCAACCAGACCGCACCTTCGTCGTCGGCACCCGGAGCACCGTCGCCCACGGCCGCAGATGCGGCTGCTCGACATCGCCTGTGCGGTCAATGCCGACGGCAGCAAGCTGCCCGTCCAGCCACGACACCGCCTCGTCGCGCCACTGCGGGGACGACCACGTCGCGGTGCCGTGGCTCGCGGGCTCCTTGTGTGGGACGACCCGCTCATTACCTGACATCACCCGGGAACGACGCATCACCGGCTCCTCTGATCTGACCTCTCCTGGTCAGATCCCGCGGTGACGCACAACTCATCGGTGGCTCGGCGCCCAGAGCCCGATGTCGCCACGCCGCAGCCGTCAGCCTCGTCGGCGACAGCTACCGACTCAAAGACCGAGGCCTCGGGAGGGCGCCGATCGAGGACGCAACGTGACCAACCCCGACGGCGGTGGCTTGTGCTGCCCCAGGCACCGGCCTCGTGGGAGCGCGTGCGTCGCCGTCCGGTCGCGTAGCGGCCCCGGGCCGACCGGGCCGGGTGTCGCGGTCAGATGACTTGGACGTTGTCCGCCTGCGGTCCCTTCTGGCCCTGGCTGGTCTCGAAAGACACGCGCTGACCCTCGTCCAGCGACTTGTAGCCGGTGCCCTGGATCGCGGAGAAGTGGACGAAAACGTCCTTGCTGCCGTCGTCGGGGGTGATGAAGCCGAAGCCCTTCTCGCCGTTGAACCACTTCACGGTGCCCTGGGGCATGTTTCCTCCTGGAGGTTGTCGACGCGGCCATCTTGCCGCGTTCCCGCCGGCCGGGGTGTCCCCCTTACGGCTCGACCCGAGAAATACAACCACGCCCCCGGAGGCCCCCCGGAGGGGAGCGCCGTCGGGCAGGTGCGGCTGGCGGCCGGCTACTGAGAACGACACGCCTCGTCCGAGCCGGGCTCGTCGCCGCCCGGGACCGCAGCGGGGCCCGCACCGCTCACGGCGTCCGGCCGGGCCATGCTCGTCGAGGCGTCGTGACGCCATGGCCACTCTGCCGGAGGTGCTGACCTCGCCGCCCTCGATCCGTGTCGAACGCTGTGACCGTTGGTCGGCAGCCGCCCGGATCAGGGCTGTACGATCCGGTCATACGCGGACCAGTCGGCCGGTGAAGCGCAGGCCAGATGTCAGAGGCTGACGCCCCGAGAGATGCCAGTGCCGAGTTCCGTGCCGATGATCTTTCGATGGGTTGGAAATGTTCTCCGGCACGTCTTTCAAGTTCTTTCAAAGATCGTCTCTCAGGCGCTGCGCGGCGCGACCACGCGGCGCTGAACAGCCAGGATCTCGGTCGAGCCGGTCTGAGATTCCCGGCGTACATACCGAATGGACTATTGACGCTCTCGGTGGGTCTGGTCAAGATGGCCCCGTCGGGGCATTTCCCGGATCGTTCCACCCGGTGCCAAAGGAGTCCTGGATGGCGACGTATCAATACCGTTGTGCCCGGGATGGAATCATCGAGGTGGGCCACCCCATCGGAACCGCGCCGGCGACGGCGGTCTGCCCGACCTGCGCCGCCGACCTGCCCCGAGCCTTCACAGCGCTGATGCTCGGCTTCGCCTCGCGTCCGCTGATGGCTGCGATCGACCGCGCCGAGGCGACCAGCTGCGAGCCGGCGGTCGTCTCCGCGCCGCCCCCACGGCCGGCCCACCGCCGAACGCCGATGGCCCCACCGAACCCGGCTCTGCGCCGGCTGCCACGGCCCTGAGCCCGCGGCCCCGCGGCCTCCACATCCACGCTGGACCGAACCGGAGCTGCGTACCGGAGCGGATCCCGCCCGTCCGCAGAATAGGTGTGCACCCATGGGTAGTGTCGGGCTGCTCTACGTCGGAGCCGTACTGTTCCTCAATGGAGCGATGCTCCTCGGCTGGGTCGAGTCCCGGTCGGCGGCTCCGCTCAACATATTCGTCGGCCTGCTGCAGGTCATCACGCCGACCTATCTGATCTTCACCGCGAACGGCGACGCGAACGTCATCCTCAATGCCTCCGGGTTGTATCTGTTCGGTTTCACCTATCTCTACGTGGCATTCAACCTGCTGGGGGGCCTCGACGGCACGGGCCTCGGCTACTTCTCGCTCTTCGTTGCCATCTGTGCGGTGGTCTACGCGGGGCTGAACTTCTTCCGGATCGGCGACACCACCTTCGGCGTCATCTGGCTGTACTGGGCCTTCCTCTGGCTGCTGTTCTTCCTCCTGCTCGGCCGCAGCCGCGAGGAGCTGACCCGCTACACGGGGGCCGTCGCTCTCATCCAGGGCTGGGTCACCGGCGCCGTCCCTGCGTTCCTGCTGCTCACGGGCCAGTGGGGGCAGGCCGACATGCTCACCGCGGTGATTCTGGCGGTGTTCGGGGTGGTCGTGTTCGTCGCGCTGTACCTGCGCCTGCGGTCGGATCGGGAGGCACCGTCGGCACCGCATGCGGGCGAGGCCGCCGTGGTCGGCGGCGTCAGCCCCGGCTGACCGGACGCACTGATCGTCGTGGGCCTGCTGGGCCCACGAACGCGCATGGTCGGTCGGGGGCGCCGTGCGCACGACCGCATTCCTGTGGTCGCGAACGTCGAGAACACCGAGACGAAGGACTGGCCATGCCGGAAGTTGTGTTCCCGCTCGACAACTACAAGAAGTTCACCGACCAGAAGATCGTCGGCCACAACCGCTGGCATCCGGACATCCCGGCCCAGGTGCGGGTCAAGCCCGGGGATGTTTTCCGGGTGGACTGCCGGGAGTGGTTCGACGGGGCGATCCACAACGACGACTCCGCCGAGGATGTCCTGCACGCCCCACTGCCGAGCGTGCACGTGCTCAGCGGGCCGCTCGCGGTGGAGGGTGCGGAGCCCGGCGATCTGCTGATGGTCGACATCCTCGACCTCGGACCGGTCCCGCAGGAGGACTCCGGTCCGCTGGCCGGGCAGGGCTGGGGCTACACCGGCGTGTTCGCGACGAAGAACGGCGGCGGGTTCCTGACCGAGCAGTTCCCGGACGCGTACAAGGTGATCTGGGACTTCCGCGGCGGCACGGCGACCTCGCGGCACGTCCCCGGTGTGTCCTTCACCGGGATCGTGCACCCGGGGCTGATGGGCACCGCGCCCTCGGCCGAGCTGCTCGCCAAGTGGAACGCCCGCGAGCAGGAGCTCATCGACACCGACCCGGACCGGGTGCCGCCACTCGCCCTGCCCCCGCTACCCGACTCGGCGATCCTCGGCAGTCTATCCGGCGCCGACTTCGACCGGGTCGCCGCCGAGGCCGCCCGGACGGCGCCGCCGCGGGAGAACGGTGGCAACCAGGACATCAAGAACTTCACGAAGGGGACGCGGGTGTTCTACCCCGTCTTCGTCGACGGCGCGAAGCTGTCCATGGGCGACCTGCACTTCAGCCAGGGCGACGGTGAGATCACGTTCTGTGGTGCGATCGAGATGGGCGGGTTCATCGATCTGCACGTCGACCTGATCAAGGGCGGGATGCAGACCTATGGCGTCTCCGAGAACGCGATCTTCATGCCGGGTAACACCGACCCGCAGTACAGCCAGTGGCTCGCGTTCTCCGGCACCTCGGTCACGCTCGAGGGCAAGCAGCACTACCTGGACTCCCACCTGTCGTATCAGCGGGCCTGCCTGCACGCGATCGACTATCTCACCAAGTTCGGCTACAGCCCGATCCAGGCGTACATGATCCTCGGTGCGGCGCCGATCGAGGGCCGGCTGTCCGGGGTGGTGGACATCCCGAACTCGTGCTCGACGGTCTACATCCCGACCGCGATCTTCGACTTCGACGTCCGGCCCGGTAAGGAGGGCCCGTACCAGATCGACCCCGGTCAGGGTGTGCCCAAGGCCAGCTTCTGACCTTCGTCCGAGCGCGCAGGCGCGGCCCACCGAGCCCGCGGGCTTGCAGCGGACCGACAGCAGTCCGGCCCCGGACACGCAGGAGGTGGGCCGCGTCGTTGCGGCCCACCTCCGGGATGCTAGCGGTGGGTGCCGGTGAACCCCCGCAGCCGCAGGCTGTTGCTCACCACGAAGACCGAGCTGAACGCCATGGCGGCGCCGGCGATCATGGGGTTGAGCAGTCCGGCTGCGGCGAGCGGCAGGGCGGCCACGTTGTAGGCGAACGCCCAGAACAGGTTGCCCTTGATCGTGCGCAGGGTGCGCCGCGAGAGCTGGATGGCGTCCGCGGCGGCGCGTAGGTCACCGCGGACCAGCGTGATGTCACCGGCCTCGATGGCCGCGTCGGTGCCGGTGCCCATCGCCAGGCCGAGGTCGGCGGCCGCGAGCGCGGCGGCGTCGTTGACCCCGTCGCCGACCATCGCCACGACCTTGCCCTCGGCCTGCAGCCGCTGCACCACCGCGACCTTGTCGGCGGGGAGCACCTCGGCGATGACGTCACCGGCGTCGATGCCGACCTGGACGGCCACCGTGTGTGCGACGGCGGCGTTGTCGCCGGTGAGCAGGACCGGCGTCAGCCCCAGGTCGCGGAGCTGGGCGATGGCCTGCGCCGACGTCGGCTTCACGGTGTCACCGACCACCAGCACCGCGCGCGCGGCTCCGTCCCAGGCGACCGCGATCGCGGTGCGGCCCTGCTCCTCGGCGGCGGCCTTCGCCGCGGCCAGGTCCGGGGTCAGCGGCTGGCTCCACTGCTCCAGCAGCGTCGCCCGGCCCACCAGCACGGCGTGTCCGTCGACGATGCCCTGCACGCCGAGGCCCTCGTGGTTGGTGAACTCCTCGACGTCCGGCAGCACCTCGACCCGCTCGGTCGCGCCCCGGGCCACCGCCGCGGCGATGGGGTGCTCGGACGCGTTCTCCACCGCGCCGGCCAGCCGGAGCACCTCGGCCTCGTCGATCTCGTCGTCGCCGCCCGCCACGTGGACGTCGAGCAGCGCCATCCGGCCGGTGGTCACGGTGCCGGTCTTGTCGAGGACGACGGTGTCGACCCGCCGGGTCGACTCCAGCACCTCCGGACCCTTGATCAGGATGCCGAGCTGGGCGCCGCGCCCGGTGCCCACGAGCAGCGCGGTCGGTGTGGCCAGACCGAGCGCGCACGGGCAAGCGATGATCAACACGGCCACGGCGGCGGTGAACGCGGCCGCGGCTCCGGCGCCGGTGCCGAGCCAGAAGGCCAGCGTCCCGGCGGCCAGCGCGATCACGATGGGGACGAACAACCCGGAGACCCGGTCGGCGAGGCGCTGGACCTGGGCCTTGCCGGTCTGGGCGTCCTCCACCAGCTTCGCCATCTGGGCGAGCTGGGTGTCGGAGCCGACCCGGGTGGCCCGCACGACGAGCCGGCCGCCGGCGTTGACCGTGGCCCCGACCACGCCGTCGCCGGGACGCACCTCGACCGGGACCGACTCACCGGTGAGCATCGACGCGTCGACCGCGGACGTGCCGTCCTCGACGACACCGTCGGTGGCGATCTTCTCTCCGGGCCGCACGACGAACCGGTCGCCGACCGCGAGCTGCGCGGTCGGGATGCGGACCTCGCCACCGTCCCGCAGCACCGCCACGTCCTTGGCGCCGAGCTCGAGCAGCGCGCGCAGCGCCGCTCCGGCCCGGCGCTTGGACCGTGCCTCGAAGTAGCGCCCGGCCAGGATGAACGTGGTCACCCCGGCGGCGACCTCGAGGTAGATGTTGGCCGCGCCGTCGCTGGGGGCGATGGCCAGCTCGAACGGGTGGGTCATGCCGGGGACGCCCGCGGTGCCGAACAGCAGCGCGTAGAGCGACCAGGCGAAGGCCGCCAGGGTACCCATCGAGATGAGCGTGTCCATCGTGGCCGCGCCGTGGCGCAGGTTCGTCCACGCCGCGCGGTGGAACGGCCACGCCGCCCACAGCACGACCGGCCCGGCCAGGGCGAGGGAGATCCACTGCCAGTAGGTGAACTGCCACGCCGGGACCATCGCCATCGCGATGACCGGCACCGACAGCACGGCGCTGGTGATCAGCCGGTCGCGCAGCGGCCGTGACGGGTCGGGTTCCTCCGGGCCAGCGGTGGAATCGGGGGAGTCGGCGGCCGGGGGGCGGGGCAGTTCGGCGGTGTAGCCCGCGGCCTCGACCTGGGCGATCAGGTCCGCCGGGTCGACGCCGTCCGGGGCGGTGACGCGGGCTTTCTCGGTCGCGTAGTTGACGGAAGCGGTGACGCCGTCGAGCTTGTTGAGCTTGCGTTCGACCCGGTTGGCGCACGACGCGCAGGTCATGCCGCCGATGGACAGTTCGACGTCGGTGAGGGTCGCCGGCCCGGAGGGGGCCGGTGCGGTGGTGGTCATGGGAAGCTCCCTCCTGCGGTCAGTGCTGGTCGGTGGGATCGGGGGGGCCGTGTTCCGGCGCCGTCGCACCCGCGGCCGGTGATGCGGACGGAGAACTCTCCGCCGGTCGGCGTCGGGTCGGTGGGCGTGAGGGTGTAACCGCCCCTGCTCGACGCCAGCCCGGCGGGCCGGTCGCTCGCGGTCCCCGCGACGGTGCCGCTGTGGGTGTCCCGTGCCCGGCGTCCTCGGCGGCGGACATCCCGCCGTGCTCGCCGGACGCGTGGCCGCGGTGGCCGCGCCGGCGACGGGGGAGAGGGGACCGACAGCGGTTCCGGTCGCATACGCGCCTGTGACGAGCAGGGCGAGCGCCGCACCGTAGGCGGAGAGCTTCGCTTTCGTGTTCATGTCGGTCCTTGCTGCTCAGGGCTGCTCGGTGCTGATCAGTGCAGCAGGCGCGGCCGGGCTAACCGGCCGCGAGTTCGTAGCCGGCCTCCTCGACGGCGACGCGGACCCGCGCCTCGTCGAGCGGTGCGGCGCTGCTGACCGTGACGGCCCCGGTGGGCAGGTCGACCGCGACGCCGGTCACGCCGTCGATCTCCCCGACCTCCTCGGTGACCGACCGGACGCAGTGCTCGCAGGTCATACCGGTGACGCTGTAGGTGGTGCTGGTCATCTCGTCTCTCCTTCCCGGGTCAGGACTTCACGAGCCGCGCGATCGCGGCGCTGGCCTCGGCGACCTTGTCCTCGGCGACCTGGCCGCCCTCGGCGACGGCCTCGGTGACGCAGTGCTTGAGGTGCTCGTCCACCAGGCCGAGCGCGACGGCCTGCAGCGCCTTGGTCGCCGCGGACACCTGGGTCAGCACGTCGATGCAGTACTCGTCGTTCTCGATCATCTTCGCGATGCCGCGGACCTGGCCCTCGATCCGCCGCATCCGCTTGAGGTAGGCGTCCTTGTCCTGTGCGTAACCGTTCATCGCTTCCTCCTGGTCCGGCCGGCCTGCTGTGAAACTACCCTAGGGGGGTACCGTATAGAAGTGGCGGGAGCTGCGGCCGGTGTCACACTTGCGTCATGCGGAAGCTGTCCCTCGATGCGCTCGCCCGTGAACAGGCCGCCAGAGCCGCCGCCGCGTCGAGCGGCCGCAGCGCCCGCACCGTGTTCGGTGGGCACGAGCAGGTCCTGCGTCAGACGCTCATCGCCCTCACCAAGGATGCGTCCTCGGCCGAGCACGAGAGCCCGGGCGAGGCCACGGTGTTCGTGCTGCGCGGCCGGGTCCGCCTCGTCGCCGGCGACGAGGTGTGGGAGGGGCGGCAGGGCGACCTCCTGCTCGTTCCACCCGCCCGGCACGCGCTCGAGGCCATGGAGGACGCCGTCGTGCTGCTCACCGTCGCCAAGACCGGCTGACGTGCCCCGTCACGTCCGGTCGTTCGACCTTCCGGACGGCGACGAGGCCGCGGTCGTGACCAGCACCCGCCGGGGATCGTCGGGGTCGACGGCCAGGTCGGCGGCCTCGAGGCTCGCGCCGCGGTGCCACGTCGTCCCGAGGTCGTCGCTGCGCAGCACCGCGTCGTCGAGGGAGTTCAACCCGTAGACGGTGGTCCCGGCCGCGGTGAGTGCGCCGCGTCGCGGTGAATCGACGTCGCCGCCGGCGTGTGGTCATCGGTCGTGCCCGCACGGCAGTGGCCCATCACCAGGACGGCGCCGAGGGCGAGGATCAGCACGAGCAGCGCCCCATGCCCGGACGGCCGGGCCGGACGTTCCCCCCTCGCTCCACCATCGTCACCGAGGAGCCTGAATCGATCTTCGCGGTCCGTGTCGCATCCACATGCGTACCGTCGTCAGCATGGATGCGGTTCCGGACGCGGACCCCCGCTCGCAGCGCGAACGCATGCTCGCCGGTGACCGTACATCGCCCGCGATCCCGAGCTGGCCGCCGAGAACGCCCGCGCCCTCGCCCTCGTCGCACGGTTCGGGGCCGCCGGCCTGCAGGACGGAGAGGAAGGCCGCCGGATTCTCGCCGAGCTCCTCGGTTCGATCGGGGACACCAGCGTGATCCGTCCTCCGCTGTTCTGCGACTACGGCTACCAGATCCACATCGGAGCCCGGGTGTTCGTCAACTTCGGGCTCGTCGCCCTGGACGTCGCGACGATCACGATCGGTGACGACGTGCAGATCGGCCCGAACGTCCAGTTGCTCACGCCGACACATCCGGTCGAGCCGGAACCACGGCGCGCCCGGTTCGAGGCAGCGCGGCCCATCGCCATCGGCGACAACGTGTGGATCGGCGGCGGGGCGATCGTGCTGCCGGGCGTGAGCATCGGGGCGGACACGGTGGTCGGGGCCGGTGCGGTGGTGACCCGGGACCTGCCGGCCGGGGTGGTCGCCGTGGGCAACCCCGCGCGTCGTCCGCTCGGTGTGACCCCGGCAGCGGTCAACCGGCCGGTTCGCTCGTCGTGGCAGACCCCCGGACAGGCCGATGCGCGGTGAGCCCGAGGGGCTCACCGCGCATCGCGGGATCGGTCGGCGATCAGTAGCCGTAGCTGCTGCTCGGGGCCGGAGCCGGGGCGGGCGCCGAGCCGCCGTGGCCTGCCGAGCCGCCGTGGCCGGTTGCTGTGGCCGGCTTGCCGTTCGGGGCGATCGCGTGCCAGGTGCCGCTGACGCCTTCACCCTTGGTGTCGCCGGGCTGGGTGTCCTTGGCGAAGCGGTACAACGGCCAGCCGTCGAGGGTCAGCTGCTTCGTCCCGTCGGGACGCTCGATGGTCCCGACCAGCTCGGAGCGGATGCCCTGCAGTGCAGGGGCCTCGTCACCGCTCACGGGTGGCCAGGCCTTGGTGCACTGCTCGTCGCAGTTCGATGTCGGGGGCTGCGCGGTGTCCTTCTCGAAGCGGTAGACGGTGAGGCCGTCGCTGGTGACGACGGTGCCGAGTGCCGTGGTCGCGGTGGCGAGGCCCTCGGCCGCGGCCGGAGCCTGCGCGGGTGCGGTGGCCTGGGGGGCCGCCGGCACCGCCTTGCCGGTCGGGGCCACGGCCGGCGAACTGCACGCGCTGCCCAGCGTGAGCAGCAGAGCCCCGGCGACGATGCCGGCGAGCTTGGACCTGGACATGATCGATGTTCCTCGTTTCGTTACGAGACGGGGTGCGCCGGTCGGACATCCCGTTCGTCGGATCCGTGCCGGGCGCAGCGCCCGGCCCGAATCCGTGGATGGGTGCGCGCGACCTACTGGACGGTGACGCGCACCGAGTCGAAGGCGGGAGTCTGGTCGGCGCGCTGCATCATCGGGATCCGGTGCGATCCGTCCCCGGCCCACACGGAGCACTGGGCCTCGCCGGCAGTGGGCATGCCGGTCACCGTCACGGTCACCGTGTCCGCTCCGGCACCACCGCCGCCGTCCTGGGTGGCCACGAAGAACTCGGGCTCCGGCGCGGCGTCAGGAGCGACGTCCGTGCTCGGCAGCATGCGGCAGGCGGTGTGGAAGTGTCCGCGCTGGATGCCCTGACCGTCGAGGACCGAGCTCTCCAGGTAGTAGCCGCCCGCAGCCGCGCCGAGGAAGCGGTCCCGCACCAGGTTCCGGGTGCTCACCTGGAGATCGAACGGCTCGTTCACCCGGGCGGTGTCCGGCGCCGAGGTGATGAGCAGCGACGGGCTCTTGTCGGCCGAGGTGACCTCACCGAACGACGTGTCCACGCAGCGCGGGGCCTCCTGGAACCCGTTGTGCGGCTCCAGCCTGCTGTTGCTGCAGTCGGTGGCGAGGACGTCGAGCCCGCCGGCGGGCGGGGCCTGCGGTGCGCCGTCCCTCTCACCCTTGCCGTCGTCGCCCGGAGGTGGGGCCTGTTCGCCGTCGCGGTCGTCGTCGCCGGGAGGCGGCGCCTGCCCGTTGCCGGCCCCCGCCCCCTGGTCGCGATCGGCCGGAGGCTCGCCGCTGCGACCGTCCTGGCCGCCACGGTCGCCGGCACCGGGTTGTGCCGCATCGCGGTCGCCCCGGTCGTCGCCCCGGTCGTCACCTCGTCCGTCGCCCCGGTCGGCGCCGTCGTCCTGGCGGCCGTCGCCACCTCGGTCCTGGGATCCTTCACCGCGGCCCTCACCGCGACCGTTCGAGCCCTGCTCGTCGTTGGCCGGGGCACTCGCCGCCGCACGGGCGCTACCTCCCCGGTCGGAGTTGTCGGCGGCGGCGGCATAGTCACAGGCGGCCAGGGCCGAGATCACAGCGAGGGCGGCTGCGGACCTCACGATGATCCGTCGTGCTCTGAGACCGCGCATGCGGCTGGTGGGTTCCACGGTGGCCTCTTCTTCGGTCGGGGAGCGGTGGGGCGAGCCGGTCGCCGTCTCCCGGGTCATCGGCCCGGGGCGGGGTGCGTGGCGCGGGCGGGGTGCGGGGAGACGCCGGGGTCCATGCCCGGCGGCGGCCCTGCTCGCGCCGACTGCACCTTCACGGCCGGGACGATAAGTACGTCGGAGCCGCGGACGTTGCAAAGCTGAGGGCCGTCCGAGCCCTGCGTGGCGCCTCGCGCGACGAACGGCGGCCGGTTCCTCCGGACGGCGCACGAGTTGCGCCGAATGCGGCGCCGGCTCCTCAGATTCGCCGGCAGCAGCCGCCCGGCCGGTCACGATTCACCGCTCGCCGAGCCGGTCGATCGGGCGATGGCCGCGGCGCCCAGTGCGCCGCCGCCGCCCGCGGATCCGCGGCGAAACAGCAGGCCGCAGGGGTGTCGGAGCCGAATCAACGGGCACTCCGGTAGCGCGCCCGACATCCCGGGCGTCGCGGCGGAGGGAGTGGACGTGGCTGGCAGCGACAGGACCTGGCGGTTGGTGGACGGGCTCGGGATCTTCAGCCTGGGGCTCGGCACCGCACAGCTGGTGGCTCCCGGTGCGATGAACCGCCTGGTCGGCGCGAAGGACACCCAGGCCAATCGGGCCGTCCAGCGGTGGCTCGGCGGGGCCAGGGAGATCGCCGCAGGTATCGGCATCGAAACCCGTCGCAGCACCACCGGCTGGCTGTGGGCACGGGTTGCGGGAGACGTCCTCGATGTGTCCTTGCTCGGGCTGGTGCTGGCCGATCCGTGGCGCCGACCCGACGAGCGGCGGCGGGCGGCGGCGGCCACGGTTGCGGTGCTGGGTGTGACGGCGGCCGACATCACCGCGGCGCTTCGGCTCAGCCGCGGCGCGGGCCGCGAAACCGACGGAAGGGGCACGGGAGACATGGCGGACATCGAGGCGAAGGCCATGATCACGGTCAACCGGCCGCTGGGCGAGGTCTTCAGATTTTGGCACGACGTGGAGAACCTGCCGCAGTTCATGGCTCACCTGCAATCGGTGCGCTCTCTCGGCGGGGGCCGCTCCCGGTGGCGGGCCAAGGCCCCGGCCGGCATGGAGATCGAGTGGGAAGCGGAGATCACCGGCGAGGAGATCGACGAGTACATCGCGTGGCGCTCGGTCGCGGGCGCCAGGGTGCAGAACTCAGGAGAGGTCCGGTTCCGGCCCGCGCCGGGAGATCGTGGTACCGAGATCCGGGTGCGCCTGCACTACCGGCCACCGGCCGGGAAGCTCGGCGCCGCGGTCGCGAAGCTGTTCGGCGAGGAGCCGGGCCAGCAGGTCCGCGACGACCTGCGCCGGTTCAAGCAGGTGATGGAGACCGGAGAGGTGGTCCGGTCCGAGGCCAGTCCGGAGGGCACCACGACCCGGCGCTTGATCGCCCAGCGCCCCGCCCAGCCGCTGCCGGCCTGATCCGGCCCGGAGAAGGGAACACACGTCATGCGAGCGAACTGCTGGACCGGCAAGAACAGCGTCGAGGTACTGGACGTCCCGGAGCCGAAGATCCTGAACTCCCGGGACGCGATCGTGCGGATCACCTCCAGCGCGATCTGCGGGTCCGACCTGCACCTGTACAACGGCTTCATCCCGACGATGAAGAAGGGCGACATCCTCGGGCACGAGTTCATGGGTGAGGTGGTCGAGACCGGACCGGGCGTCCCCAACCTCGCGGTGGGCGACCGCGTCGTGGTCCCGTTCCCCATCGCCTGCGGCGCCTGCGGCGCCTGCCGGCAGGGCCTGCATTCGGTGTGCGAGAACTCCAATCCGAACGCGCCGCTGGCCGAGAAGATGCTGGGCCGGTCGCCCTGCGGGATCTTCGGCTACTCACACATGCTCGGCGGCTACCCGGGCGGCCAGGCGCAGTACGCGCGGGTCCCCTTCGCCGACATCGGTCCGATCAAGATCGAGAACGGGATCCCGGACGAGCAGGTGTTGTTCCTGTCCGACATCTTCCCGACCGGCTACATGGGTGCGGAGATGTGCGACATCACCGCGGGTGACGTGGTGGCGGTCTGGGGTGCCGGGCCGGTCGGCCAGTTCGCGATCGCGAGCGCGAAGTTGCTCGGCGCGGAACGGGTGATCGCGATCGACCGGTTCGACTACCGGTTGCGGATCGCCGCCGAACGGGCCGGCGCCACGGACGTCATCAACTATGAGCAGGTCCCGACCCTGGAGGCGCTCGAGGAGATCACCGCCGGGCGCGGGCCGGACGCGTGCATCGACGCCGTCGGCATGGAGGCGCACCACGACGTCGGCCCGCTGCACGCCTACGACCGCGTCAAGCAGACCGCCCGGGTCGAGACCGACCGGCCGCACGTGCTCCGCGAAGCCATCATGAGCTGCCGCAACGGCGGGATCATCTCGGTGATCGGGGTGTACGGCGGGTTCGTGGACAAGTTCCCGATGGGCGCGTTCATGAACCGGTCGCTGCGGATGCGCACCGGGCAGTGCCATGTGCACCGCTACCTCGAGCCCCTGCTGAGCCGCGTCCGCGCCGGGGACATCGACCCCGGCTTCGTCATCACCCACCGGATGTCGCTCGAGGAGACCCCGCGAGGCTATGAGATGTTCAAGAACAAGGAGGATGACTGCCTCAAGGTCGTGCTGTCGCCCTGACCGACGATCGATCCGGGTGGCGGCCTCCTGGAGGTCGGCCTGCCGGCGGGGCGCCGCGCCGGGGAGGGTGACGTGGAGCGGATCAACGACAAGCTGCTGAACTGGGCCTCGATCCTCGAGGAGGGGGCCCGGCGGCAGGCCGAGGCGACGTCCGGTCGGCCGTTCATTCACCCGCACGTGGCGCTGATGCCCGACGCGCACCTCGGCAAGGGGGCGACGGTCGGAAGCGTGATCCCGACCGAGGGAGCCGTCATGCCGGCCGCGGTGGGGGTGGACATCGGCTGCGGAATGATGGCCGTGCGCACCGGGTTCACCGTGGACGAGGTCGTGGCGGCGGGTCGCGGCGGCCTCGGCCCGCTGCACGCCGGGATCGCGCGGCGGGTCCCGTTGTCCGCGGGACAGTACAACCGTTCGCGGTCGCGGACCGCGCAACCGCGGCTGCAGGCGCTCCGGGAACTGGCCGATGCGGCGGGATTCGACCCGGCCGGCTACGCCGAGAACTGGGAGCTGCAGCTCGGTTCGCTGGGGTCGGGCAACCACTTCATCGAGGTGACCGTCGACGAGCAGGAACGGGTGTGGCTGTTCCTGCACACCGGCTCCCGGGGCGTGGGGAACAAGATCGCGCAGAAACACATCGCGGTGGCCCGTGACGAGTGCGCGTCGGTCGCCCTGCCCGATCGCGATCTCGCCCACCTGTCGGAGGGCACCGGGTCGTTCGCCGCGTACATCCGTGAGATGCGCTGGGCGCAGGAGTTCGCCCGGCTGAACCGCGAAGAGATCATGGACCGCGCCGCCGACGCCCTGACGGGGTGGATGGACACCGAGTTGGAGCGGGTCGAGACGATCAACTGCCACCACAACTACACCACCCGCGAGCGCCATGTCGGTCGGGAGGTGTGGCTGACCCGCAAGGGCGCGATCGATGCCGCCGAGGGCACCCGGGGGCTCATCCCGGGGTCGATGGGCACGGCGTCCTACGTGGTGACCGGCAAGGGGAACCCGTTGTCGCTGAACTCCAGCCCGCACGGCGCCGGGCGCAACTTCTCCCGGACCGCGGCTCGGAAGCGGTTCAGCCGGGAGTCGCTCGACGAGGCCATGCGGGGCGTGGCGTGGGGCCGGTCCGACGCCTTCCTCGACGAGCACCCGGAGGCCTACAAGGACATCGACGTCGTGATGGCCGACGCCGCCGACCTGGTGAGCGTCGACCACACGCTCCGGCAGATCGTGAACATCAAGGGCGACTGAACTACGAGGCAAGGCCTCGCGATGGTCGAGTCGTCCTCGGGCCGTCGGACCGACTCCCCGCTACCTCTCCCGGCGGTCCACGAGGCGCGCCAGCTTGCCGACCGACCGTTCGAGGGTGTCAGGGTCCACCACCTCGCAGGTCACGGTCACACCGACGGTGTCCTTGACCGCCTGCACCAGTTCCCGGGCCGCATCGCGACGGCGCCCGGCCGGGGTGTCGTGGCGGGCTTCGACCCGCACACCCAGGGCGTCCATCCGACCCTCGGTGGTGAGCACGAGCTGGAAGTGCGGTGCCAGCCCCGGCGTGCGCAGCACGATCTCCTCGATCTGGGTCGGGAACAGGTTCACCCCGCGCAGAACGATCATGTCGTCGCTGCGCCCGGTGATCTTGTCCATCCGCCGCATGGCCGGGCGGGCGGTGCCGGGGCGCAGCGTGGTGAGGTCGCGGGTGCGGTACCGGATGATCGGCAGCGCCTCCTTGGTCAGCGAGGTGAACAGCAGCTCGCCCTGCTCGCCGTCGGTGAGCACGTTCCTGTCGAGTGGGTCGATCACCTCGGGGTAGAAGTGGTCCTCCCAGATGTGCAGGCCGTCCTTGGTCTCCACGCACTCCTGCGACACACCGGGGCCCATGACCTCACTCAGCCCGTAGATGTCGACCGCATGGATGTCCATTCGGTCCTCGATCTCGGTGCGCATCTGCTCGGTCCAGGGTTCGGCGCCGAAGATGCCGACCTGCAGCGAGGACGAGCGGGGGTCGATTCCCTGTTTGGAGAACTCGTCGATGATCGTGAGCATGTACGACGGCGTGAGCATGATGATCTCGGGCCGGAAGTCCTGGATGAGCTGGACCTGCCGCGGGGTCATGCCCCCCGAGACCGGGATGACCGTGGCCCCGAGCTTCTCGATGCCGTAGTGCGCGCCGAGTCCCCCGGTGAACAGGCCGTAGCCGTAGGCGTTGTGCACCTTGTGCCCGGGCCGCCCGCCGGCCGCGCGAATGCTGCGGGCCATGACGGTGGCCCACGTGTCGATGTCGCGCCCGGTGTACCCGACGACGGTGGGGCGGCCGGTGGTGCCGGAGGAGGCGTGGACGCGCCGCACCCGGTCCTGCCCGACGGCGAACATGCCGAACGGGTAGTTGTCGCGCAGGTCGGCCTTGGAGGTGGTGGGGAACTTCGCCAGGTCGGCGAGCTCCGTGCAGTCCTCAGGGTGCACGCCGGCGGCGTCGAAGCTCTTCCGGTAGAACGGCACGTTCTCGTAGGCGTGCCGCAGCGTCCACTGCAGACGCTCGAGTTGCAGCGCCCGCAGCTCGTCGACCGACATGCGCTCGGCGGGGTCGAGCTGGTCCGAGGCGGGGGCGTCACCGAGGCGGCGCCGGACGGTCGTCACTGCGCCCCCTCCTTCTTCGCCACCAGGGTGAGCACGTCGTATCGCGCGACCGATTCGCCGTCCTGCCGGGTCACGTCGGCGTCCCAGCGCACCTCGCCGTAGCCTGCGGAGTCGCGCGGGGTGAGTTGCTTGCAGGTCAGCGTCACGGTGAGTTCGTCGCCGAACTTCACCGGGGTGAGGAACCGCAGGTTGTCGACGCCGAAGTTCGCCAGTACCGGGCCCGGGTCGGGGTCGACGAACAGGCCGGCGGCCAGCGACAGAATGAGATAGCCGTGCGCGACGCGCTCGCCGAACAGTGGGTTCGCCGCGGCGGCCTCGGCGTCCATGTGCGCGTAGAACGTGTCCCCGGTGAACTCGGCGAAGTGCTCCACGTCGGACTGCGTGACGGTGCGCGGGCCGGCGACGATCGTGTCGCCGGGGCGCAGCTCCTCGAGGTGCCTGCGGAACGGGTGCACGTCGGTCTCCGTGCGCTGCGCACCCTGGACCCAGCGGCCGGTGATCGCGGTGAGCGTGTCCGGGTCGGCCTGGACCGCGGTGCGCTGCATGTGGTGCAGCACGCCGCGGATCCCGCCCATCTCCTCGCCGCCGCCGGCGCGCCCGGGGCCGCCGTGCACCAGCGCGGGCAGCGGGGAACCGTGGCCGGTCGATTCCTTGCCGTCCCGTTCGTTGAGCACCAGGAGGCGGCCGTGCCACGGCGCGACGCCGAGTACGACGTCGCGGGCGAACGCGGGGTCGGCGGTGACGACCGAGCCGACGAGGCTGCCCTGGCCGCGGGCGGCGAGCTCGACGACCTGTTCGGTGCCGGTGTACGCCATGACGGTGCTGACCGGGCCGAACGCCTCGACCTCGTGCGGCTCCGCGCGGTCGGGGTCGGCGGTGAGCAGCAGCGGGGAGACGAACGCGCCGCGCTCGGCGTCGGCGTCGAGCACCTCGACCTTCTCGGCGTCGCCGTAGACGATCCGGCCGGCGTCGGCGAGCGTCTTGACGCAGCGCCGGACCTCCTCGCGCTGCTCGAGGCTGGCCAGCGCGCCCATCCGGACGCCCTCCGCGGCCGGGTTGCCGATCACCGTCTTCGCCAGCCGGGCGGAGACGGCTTCGACGACGGCGTCGACGTGCTGCTCCGGGACGAACGCGCGCCGGATCGCGGTGCACTTCTGCCCGGCCTTGACCGTCATCTCGGCGACGAGACCGGACGCGTAGAGGTCGAACTCCGGCGTGCCGGGGGCGGCGTCGGGGCCGAGGATCGACAGGTTGAGCGAGTCGGCCTCGGCGGTGAACCGGACGGCCCGGTGGACGATCGTCGGGTGGGTGCGCAGCCTGGCGGCGGTGGCCGCCGAGCCGGTGAACGACACGAGGTCCTGGTCGGTGAGGTGGTCGAACAGATCGCCGATCCCGCCCGCGACGAACTGCAGGGTTCCCTCGGGCAGCAGCCCGGAGTCGACGATCAGCTCGACCAGCTTCGCGGTGAGGAACGCCGTCGGGCTGGCCGGCTTGATCACCGATGGCACTCCCGCGAGGAACGCCGGGGCGAGCTTCTCCAGCGGCCCCCACACGGGGAAGTTGAACGCGTTGACCTGCACCGCGATGCCGCGCAGCGAGGTGGCGACGTGCTGGCCGACGAAGGTGCCGCCCCTGCTGAGGGGCTCGACGGCGCCGTCGACGAAGACCGTGTCGTTGGGCAGCTCCCGGCGCCCCGTGGACGCGTAGGCCTGCAGGACGCCGATGCCGCCGTCGACGTCGAACTTGGAATCGCCGAGGGTGGCGCCGGTCCGCGCGGAGACGGCGTAGAGCGCGTCGCGGTGCTCTCGCAGGTGCCCGGCGAGGGCCTTGAGCAGTCCGGCGCGCTGGTGGAAGGTGAGCTCGCGCAGCGCGGGCCCGCCGACGCGGCGGCCGTGCTCGAGCACGCCCGCGAAGTCGACGCCGGCCGACGAGATCCGGGCGATCTCCTCGCCGGTGACCGCGTCGTGGAGCGGACGGCCGCTGTCAGCGGAGTCAGCGGGGGAGTACCAGCTCCCCTGGACGTAACTGCGCAGGGTTGCCATCGGTGATCCTCCCGAAAACGACGCCGTACTCGGTGGTGCTGTCCTCGACCGACCGTTCGTTCTAAACGGTGGCGCCGAAGCTAGCACCTCATGGCCCGCAACGGAACGGTTCCCGCAGGGGCCCGGGACGGCTCCGCCGCGTCGACCGATCGTTCGGTCGGAGACCGGCTAGCATGGCCCGATGGCTGTCGATCCTTCCGGCGATCCCGCTGTCCTGCTCGAACGCGACGACGCCGACCCCGCGGTCGCGGTGCTGACCCTGAACCGCCCGGCTCGCTACAACGCGCTGACCGTCGAGCTGAAGGGGGCGCTGCTCGCCGCCGTCACCGACGTCGCCGGCGACGATTCGGTGCGCGCGGTGGTGCTGACCGGTGCAGGCAAGGCGTTCTGCGTCGGCCAGGACCTCGGCGAGCACGCCGAGAACCTGGAGAAGGACCCGGCCACCGCGTTCGACACAGTGGCCGAGCACTACAACCCGATCGTCACGGCGCTGTCCGAGGCGCCGAAGCCCGTGGTGGCGGCGATCAACGGGCCGTGCGTCGGGGCCGGTCTCGGCTTCGCGATGGCCGCGGACCTGAGGATCGCGGCATCCGGGCTGAAGTTCGCCACGGCCTTCACCGGGATCGGGCTCACCGCCGACTCCGGGCTCTCGGCGAGCCTGGCGCACGCCGTCGGGATCTCCCGGGCGACGGAGCTGCTGCTGCTCGGTGAGCAGTTCACCGCCGAGGAGGCGCAGGCGTGGGGACTGGTGCGCCGCGTCGTCCCGGCCGACGAGGTCCTCGGCGCAGCGCTCGAGCTCGCCCGGAAGCTGGCCACCGGGCCGACCGTCGCCTACGCCGAGGTGAAGAGGGCGGTCCGGTTCGGTGCCGTGAACGAGCTACCGGCGGTGCTCGCGCACGAGGCCGCCGCGCAGACCCGGCTCGCCGCGACCCGGGACCACGTCGCGGCCGTCGGAGACTTCCTGGGGAAGAAGCAGCCCACCTTCGAGGGCCGATGAGCGAGCGTGCGAGCGAATCGTCGACACCGGGCCCGTGCGAAGCGCCGGCCTCGCGCAGCGAGGGAGTGCGATGAGCGGCTTACGGGCTCGAGAATCGGCACCGGCGAAGCCCGCAGCCACCGAACCCGCGCGTCGGCCCCGCAGGCCCAGCGGCGGCCCCGGCTCGCTGCTCGAGGTGGCGGTGGCGGAGTTCAACACGCGCGGCTACGACGCCACGAGCATGGAGGACCTCTCCCGTGCCGCCGGCATCACGAAGTCGTCGTTCTACCACCACTTCGCGGGCAAGGAGGCGCTGCTGCGGGCGGCCCTGGAGCGCGCGCTCGACGGCCTGTTCGGTGTGCTCGCCGAGCCCGGCGCGCAGACCGGGACGCCCTCGGAGCGGCTGCGGCACATCGTGCGCGGCCAGGTTCGGGTGCTGATGGCAGACCTGCCCTACGTGACGCTGCTGCTGCGGGTGCGCGGCAATACCGAGACCGAGCGGTGGGCCCTGGAGCGCCGCCGCGCGTTCGACGCCGAGATCACCGCGCTGGTCCGTGCCGCCGTCGACGCGGGCGAGGTACGGGCCGGGGTCGAGCCCGCGCTGGCGGCCAAGCTGCTGTCCGGGCTCGTGAACTCGATCGTCGAGTGGTACCGCCCGGGCCGCCCCGGTACCGCGAACCTGCCCGACGACGTCGCTCAGGCGGTCTTTGCGGGGATCCTGCCGGCCGCGGCCTGACGGGGCTCGCCGCTGCGCGCCGCGGGTGCGTGGTCCCGCGTCGCCGCCGTGGGGCGGGTCGTGGTTGCCGGACACGGCAACGGGCGTCGCCCCGACGTTCTGGGCGACGCCCGAGCCGCACGGGTGATCGGGTTACCGAGCGTGCACAACGCGCCGCGTTGATCGGTCTCGGCGTCCGCACACGTGGGTCGCATGCTGACGCAGACCCGCGGCGCTGAGCCTCGTCGCGGCGTGCTCGGCGTGGGTGCCCGGTGCGCTCGTGCTGGGAACGCCGACCGGGAGGACGGACCTTCTCTGCCGGTCCGGCCTTGGCGTGTCGATGTCCCGTAGCAGAGTTCTACTCTGCGATCCTGCGCGCAACAAGAGTGCGGCGGTCGAGCCCATGCCACCTCGCCTGCCCGGCGCTCGGGATTCCTACACGTGGTGGCCGGGGTTGTCGATCGCGTCTGCCGGTGGGGCCGTTTCGAGCAGACCGAAGGACCATCCCGAGATCTCGGAGAGCCGGCCCCGCCAGTGCATCCCGTTGCCGGGTAGCGCAGCACCTCCGGGGGAGAAGACTCGGGCTTCCCGAAGGTGGATGAAGTTCGTCGGGTCGATGTGAGCCAGGCGTCGCCGATACCGCTCGGGGAGGGACTGGACCGCATCCTTCACGGCGGCGTACTCGTCGTGGTCCTGCATCAGGGTCTCGCTGACGTCCCTGAACAGGGTCGCCCAACCACCGTGTTCGTCGTCGATGGAGCCACCGGTGTGCACCGTGAAGGCGGCGCGCGACGCGTGCTCGACCTCATCGAACCACTGCCACCGTGGAATCACCCTGCCGCTCACAACCAGCCCGCTCAGCGTCAGGATGACACCAGGGCCTTCGCTCCTCGGCGGAGACATCTTGTCGATGACCTCGACCAGGATTGCCAGCGTTTCGTCGATCTCGGGAACGTCGCGGCCGGTCACGATCCTCCCTCGTCAGTCGTGTGGCGTGTCCCCAGGAGTGTCCGCCTCTGGAATGATTCAGTGACCGAGAGCCGCCCCCTCCCTTCGCGAATGCATGCCGTTGCGTTCATGGTGCGACCACTCGCGCCTCCGCAGTGCACGGCTCGACGTTCTGCCCCTCGGTCGTCCGTCCGTGAGCCCGGACCCGGCCCGCGGGCATGCTGTCCACGTGCCTTCCGCGCACCTGTGCAATGCGCACCTCGACGCACCGCTCCGCTCCTCTGGCCGGTCGGCGCGTCCGGGTGCGCATTGCACAGGTCTGCGAGGGGAACCGCGCCCGCTCGTCGACGCGATCGGCGTGGGTGACCGTCGGTCCGCCGGGAGGCGGGGCGCCGCCCCGGACCGGGTGCGCGCCCCGTCGGCCTTGCGTCGCGCCGCGGACTGCGCCATCCTGTTAGCCGAACGAACATTCGGTTCAGGAGGTGCCCGGTGCCGGACACGGACGAGCTCGCCGCGGGCTTCGAGGCCACGATCGCGGCCGACCAGCGGATCGAGCCGCGGGACTGGATGCCCGAGGCGTATCGCAGGACGCTGATCCGGCAGATCGCGCAGCACGCACACTCCGAGATCATCGGGATGCAGCCGGAGGGGAACTGGATCCTGCGGGCGCCGAGCCTGCGCCGCAAGGCGATCCTGCTCGCGAAGGTGCAGGACGAGGCCGGGCACGGCATGTACCTCTACGCCGCCGCGGAGACCCTCGGCGTGGACCGAGAGGAGCTCACCGAGAAGCTCATCGACTCGAAGCAGAAGTACTCGTCGATCTTCAACTACCCCGCGCTGAGCTACGCCGACATCGGTGTGATCGGCTGGCTGGTCGACGGCGCGGCGATCTGCAACCAGGTGCCGCTGTGCCGGTGCTCCTACGGCCCCTACGCCCGGGCGATGATCCGGATCTGCAAGGAGGAGTCGTTCCACCAGCGGCAGGGTTACGAGCTGCTGCTGGCGATGGTCAACGGCACCGACGAGCAGCGCGCGATGGTGCAGGAATCGGTGAACCGCTGGTGGTGGCCGTCACTGATGATGTTCGGCCCGCCTGACGCCGATTCGCCGAACACGCAGCAGTCGATGGCATGGGGTATCAAGCGGCACACCAACGACGAGCTGCGCCAGCGCTTCGTCGACATGACCGTGCCGCAGGCGGCGGCGCTCGGCGTCACGTTGCCGGACCCGGACCTGCGCTGGAACGACGAGCGCCAGGCGCACGACTACGGCGAGCCCGACTGGGACGAGCTCAAGGCCGTGATCGCCGGCTCCGGTCCGACCAACGCGCAGCGGCTGGCCCACCGCCGCCGGGCGCACGAGGACGGGGCCTGGGTGCGGGAGGCCGCGCGGGCGTACGCCGACAAGCAGACTGCGCGGACGGCCCGGAAGACGGCGCCGAAGGAGGACGCGGCGTGAGCGCGGACGTCACCGCCGAGGGCGGCCACGGCGCCGTGCCCACGACGGGTGTCGAGACCGGAGCCGGGGAGAAGTCGTCACGGCGCAGCTGGCCGTTGTACGAGGTGTTCGTCCGCGGCAAGCGCGGCCTGAACCACGTGCACGTGGGATCGCTGCACGCCGCCGACGACGAGATGGCGCTGCACAACGCACGTGACGTCTACACGCGGCGCAACGAGGGCGTGAGCATCTGGGTGGTCCGCGCCGACCACATCACCGCCTCGAGCCCGGCGGAGAAGGACCCGTTCTTCGCGCCGGCCGGCGACAAGGTCTACCGGCACCCGACGTTCTACGCGATCCCGGAGGAGGTGCCGCACCTGTGAGCGAGCGCAGCGAGCGAACCATCGGACACAGCAGCCCGGCGAGCGAGGCGGTCGAGCGCAGCGAGGCCGGCTCGTGAGCCCGCACGCCGCCGAGGAGGACGCGACCAACGCCTACCAGTCACTCGCCGAGACCACCGGGATCGACGACCCGCGCTGGGCCTTCGGCACCGGCGTCGAGGACGTGCAGGCCGAGATCACCTCGCCGGTCCCGGAGGGCGTCGGCCCGGCCGACCTGGTCGCGTACTGCCTGATGCTCGGCGACGACGCGCTGATCTGCAGCCACCGCATCTCGGAGTGGGTGAGCAACGCCCCCGAGCTCGAGGAGGAGGTCGCGCTCGCCAACATCGCGCTCGACCTGCTCGGCCAGGCCAGGGTGCTCCTGGCCCGCGCCGGGCACGTGGAGGGCCTCATCGACGGGCGGCAGGGCCGGGACGAGGACGCCCTCGCCTACCTGCGCAGCGAGCCGCAGTTCCGCAACGTCGCGCTGGCCGAACTCGGCGACGACCTCGACTTCGCTCGTGCGATCGCCCGGCTGATGATCTTCTCCAGCTGGCGGCTGGCGCTGTTGCACCGGCTGCTCGGCTCGCGCGATCCGGTGATCGCGGCGGTGGCGGGGAAGGGGGTCATGGAGCTGACCTATCACCGCGACTACGCCGCCCGCTGGGCGTTGCGGCTCGGCGACGGCACCGACGAGTCGCACCGCCGGATGCAGGCCGCGCTCGACGCCGTGTGGCCTCACATCGAGGAGCTGTACCGCACCTCGGACGAGGAGCGGCGGCTGATCGAGGCCGGGGTCGCGGTCGACCCGGCCGACACGCGCGCCGAGGTCGACGCCGTCCTCGGCGAGGTGCTCGCGAAGGCCACCCTGACCCGCCCCCAGCGCCCGCCGGTGGGAACCATCGGCGGGCGCGGCGGCCGGCAGGGGGTGCACACCGAGAAGCTCGGACACGTGCTGGCCGAGATGCAGAGCCTGGCCCGCCAGCACCCGGGGGCGTCGTGGTGAGCGGGGCTCCTGTGAGTGCGCAGTCACGCTCCAGCGCGACCGCTCGCTCACGAGCCCGTCGGGCGGTGGCGCAGGTCGTCGACCCCGAGATGCCGATGCTCACCCTCGACGATCTGGGCGTCGTCCGCGGGATCGAGGTCGACGACGAGGGCGGCGTCACCGTGACGATCACCCCGACCTACTCGGGCTGCCCGGCGATCGAGGTGATGCGCGACGACCTGCGCGCGACGCTCGGCGCGGCCGGGTACGAGCGCGTCGAGGTGCGCACCGTCTTCTCCCCGCCGTGGAGCACCGACTGGATCTCCGATGACGGCCTGCGCAAGCTCGCCCAAGCCGGGATCGCCCCGCCCGGCCGCGTCGGACCCCGCGCCGCCGGCCCGGTTCCGTTGACGTTGACCGCATCGCCGGCGGCCGTGCGCTGCCCGCGCTGCGACGCTCCGGCGACCGACGAGCTGTCGCGCTTCGGTCCCACGGCCTGCACGGCGCTGCGACGGTGCCCGGCCTGCCGGGAGCCCTTCGAGCACATGAAGGAGATCTGAGCGGTGAGTGCGCCCGCCCCTACCGCCGCGGTCGTCGAGCCGGTTGCCGGCGGTTTCCACCGCCTGCGCGTCGCTGCGATCGAGCGGCTCTGCGACGACGCCGTCGCCGTCACCTTCGACGTCCCCGACGACCTGCGCACGGAGTACGCCTTCCGGCCCGGCCAGTACCTCACGTTGCGGCAGTTCGTCGAGGGGGCCGAGGAGCGCCGCTCCTACTCGATCTGCGCCCCGGCCGGTGCCGCGCCGCGGGTCGGTGTGCGCAGGATCGACTCCGGGCTGTTCTCCGAATGGCTGGTCGACCGACTGGAGCCCGGCGACGAGATCGAGGTCGGACCGCCGTCCGGGTCGTTCACACCCGATCTCGAAGCGGGGATGCACCACGGGCTCGTCGCGGCTGGTTCGGGCATCACGCCGGTGCTGTCGATCGCGGCGTCGGTGCTGGCCGCGCACGCTGACACCCGGGTGACGCTGCTCTATGGCAATCGGCGCACCGACACGGTGATGTTCACCGAGGAGCTCGCCGATCTGAAGAACGCCTACGGTCCGCGTCTGCACCTGCTGCACGTGCTGTCGAGGGAGCCGATGGAGGCCGAGATCTTCTCCGGCCGCCTGGACGCCGACAAACTGCGCACGCTGCTCGGCGCACTGGTGGATGTCGACGACGTGGACCACTGGTGGCTGTGCGGGCCGCTGGGCATGACCGAGGGCGCCGTCGAGGTGCTCACCGGGCTCGGCGTCGAGCGCAAGCGGGTACACCGCGAGTTGTTCTACGTCGACGAGCCGCCGCCGGAGCTGCACCGCGTCGACGACGTCGTCGAAGGGGAGAGCAGCGAGGTCACGGTCGTTCTCAACGGCCGGTCCACCCAGCTGGCCCTGCCGCGCAACGTCGCCGTGCTCGACGCTGCGCAGAAGGTCCGCGGCGACCTGCCGTTCGCCTGCAAGGGCGGGGTGTGCGGCACCTGCCGGGCCAAGGTCACCGACGGCGAGGTGACGATGCGCCGCAATTTCGCGCTCGAGGACGACGAGGTCGAGGCCGGTTTCGTACTGACCTGTCAGACGCGGCCGGTGTCGGAGAAGGTGACTGTCGACTTCGACGTCTGAGCGAATCGATCTCCGAGGCCCGGCACCGGACGGGTCTTGCCGACGTGATCAGACGAAGGTGACGTCGGCAGCCAGCGCATCGCGCAGGCGCTCGTGGTACTCCTCGCGCGGAATCGTGTAAGCACCGAACTGCTGGCTCACCGAGGACAGCACCTGGGTGTCGTGCAGCAGGTATCCCCGCGACGTCAGCCGCTGTGCCAGGTGGGCGAGCGCCACCTTCCCGGCGTTGGGCTCGAGGTGGAACGTGCTCTCGCCGCAGTACAGCCCGTTCATCGTGACCCCGAACTCGCCGCCGACCAAGCGGCCGTCCCGCCACGCCTCCGTGCTGTGCGCGTAGCCGAGTTCGTGCAGTCGGAGGAAGACACGCTGCACCTCGGGCGTCAGCCACGGCGTCCAGTGCACGGCCCGGCCTTGCACGGTGGCGCAATGCCGGACGACCTCGCCGAACGCTGTGTCGTACCGGATCTCGAAGCTCTCGCGGCGCAGCAGCTTCGCGACGCTCCGCGGGATGTGCAGGCGCTCGTCGACCGGGACGATGGCTCGCTGCTCGGGGTCCTTCCACACGATGCGGCCCCAGCGTCCTGCGTAGGGGAACCGGCCGGCACGGTACTGCGCGAGGAACGACTCCGGGGTGAAGAACCCGTCCCGGCGCTGCAGCGTGGTCACCACCGGGCGGGCGACCGGTTCCACGATGGCAGAAGTCCGGCGCACGACGGGCCTGACCGCGCTCTTCAATGCCGTGACGCAGCTGTGCATCCGGCTCGAACCCGGCATCCTTTCGACCTCCACCGACTGGGACCTCAATTTCGGCAAAGTTACCGTATGGGGCATAGGTAACTCTTCCGGCTCCACATCGTCGCGGGCCGGAGCGGCGCCGGGCCCGTCTCCCTGTCGCAGCCGAGGGGCCGTAGCGCTACCGGCGAGATGCGTCGGCCGAATCGGCCCGGGCGGACCGGCCGCGGCTGCAGCGCAGTGGATCAGCTGAACCGCTTCCCGGGATCGGCGCGGGTGTGGAGGGGACCTGCCTCCGCAGTCGGGGTGCGGCTCGGGGCATACCGCGTGGCGTCGGCTCCGGCAGGACGCCGGGGTGGGACCGACTGCACCGGCGGGTGCTCGACGAGCTGCCCGAGGCGGAGCTGCTGGAGACCAACCCCGCCGTGCGCCGTCGCTGCGGCCGGCGGCGGCGCAGCCCGGAGAGGTTGCACGCGGACGAGGGCTGCACCGTCATCAACATCCTGCGAGAGCTCCGACATCACCCACGGCATGGTGTCGCGGAGGTAGCCGGGGAGTCGGCCGGCGCGTTCACCAGGCGACGTCGAGCGACTCCAGCCCTCGGAAGAAGTAGCTGGCCATGATCGTCGATCTCCGAGCAAGCGGGGGAACCTCAGTACGGCAGCGACGTTGCCGAGTCGACGGTTGCCCGGGTGTGGGACAAGGCCCGGAAGGCTGTGCTCACCGAGGCTGAGTACGCATCTCTGCTCGCGCGCCGGCCGTACGACCTCCGCCATGCGTGCGTGTCGACGTGGCTCAGCGGAGGAGTGCCGTCGACCCAGGTCGCGGAGTGGGCGGGTCACTCCGTTGCGGTCCTCCACCAGATCTACGTGAAGGTCATCGCAGGCCAGGAAGAAGGCGCCCGACATCGAATCGAGCGAGCACTCGGACTATGACCGAGGCATACCGGCGCAGGCGGGGCCAATCGCGACAAGTCACAGATTGGTGACGAACTGTAACGAACCTTCCAGG
Source organism: Pseudonocardia mahuensis (assembly GCF_018531475.1). Classification (GTDB taxonomy): domain Bacteria; phylum Actinomycetota; class Actinomycetes; order Mycobacteriales; family Pseudonocardiaceae; genus Pseudonocardia. The sequence goes on along the minus strand of NZ_JAHDTG010000020.1, from coordinate 20,694 downwards.
TCTCCGACTTCTCACACGAAGATCACATCGAGAGGACCCTGCACGATGACCGCTCCCCAGGACCCTTATCAGCAGTCTTCCCAGCCCGGCGATGGCCACCAGCAAGTTCCCCCGGCACAGGGATATCAGCAGCCTCCTCCGCAGGGGTACGGCTATCAGCAGGGCTACGCGCCGCCTCCTCCGCCGAAGAAGCGCAAAGTCTGGCCCTGGGTTCTGCTCGCCGTCTTCATGGTCCCGGTGTTGTTCTTCGTTGCGTGCTCCGCGCTCGTCGGCGGCGCAGTCAAGGCAGTGGACGATGCTCGCGCCGGCGGGACCGTTGCGATCGGGGAGGAGTTCTCGTACGCCTCCGGGCTCAAGATCGCCGTGACCCAGCCTCAACCTCACAGCGTGGACAACGAGTTCATCGTCGGTCCCAACGAAACGGCCTACGAAGCCACTGTGACGGTCACGAACGGCACTGATCAGCCCGTCGGTGCCGCGCTCATCACGATGAACGCCACCGTCAACAGCGCGCCGGCGGAGCGCGTGTTCGACGATGCATTCGTCCCGACCCAGGACATCGCTCCGGGACAGCGGCTCGCTATCCCGTTCCGGTTCAAGGTGAAGGAGGGGACGACCGGTCCCTTGCAGATCGCCGTGACGGACGCGTTCAACGAGCCCGTGTTCTTCAACGGGACGCTGTAGCCGGCGAGCAAGGTCAGTAGCCAGGGCCCCGGCCCGTCCATCTGGGCGGATGCCGGGGCCCTGGCTGTCGCGGCCACGGCCTTCCTGCTCGTCGCGCGATACAGAGGTGGCTCACTCCAGCCTCGACGCGTAAGGGCACGCGGCCGCAGGGCGGCTGGAGGCCGGCGTAGTCAGTCCTGTGGCGTGGGAGGCGCCGCCCCGCTGTGACTGCCAGGCTCATGAGCGTCACTCGTCTCGGCCGCAGATAGGCCGCAGCTCGGCCGCGAATAGGCCGCAGGGAGCCCGTCGACCGCCGGACGGGCTCGGGCGCGGTCGGACAGCGCCTACCCGGCATCCGCGGCGTTTGCGCAGGTGAACGGCCCGAACGGGCCGGTAGGTGGTGGTGCCCCCGGTGCGACTCGAACGCACACTGGACGGATTTTGAGTCCGCTGCCTCTGCCGATTGGGCTACGGGGGCCAGGGTGTTCCTGCCCACGGAGGCAGGAGATCACACCGGAACGCCTACCTTATCCCGGTAGCCTTGACTCTTGCGTTCGACCCACCGCTGAAGGAGAAGCCCGGTGACCCAGCAGGTTTCCGAGGACAACCAGCACACCAGCGAGGCCGGACCGGCCGTAGGCTGGCGAGTGCTGGTGGTCGAGGACGAGGCGTTGATCCGTCTCGACCTGACCGAGATGCTCACCGAAGAGGGCTACCAGATCGCGGGGGAGGCCGCCGACGGCGAGGCCGCGGTCACTCTGGCTCGCGAACTGCGGCCCGACCTGGTGATCATGGACGTCAAGATTCCCAAGGTCGACGGCATCGACGCCGCTGCCGCGATCGTCGAGGAGAAGATCGCCCCGGTCGTCATGCTCACGGCGTTCAGTCAGCGTGACCTCATCGAGCGCGCTCGCGACGCCGGGGCCATGGCCTACCTGGTCAAGCCGTTCGCCCGGCACGAGCTCGTGCCTGCGATCGAACTCGCGGTCTCTCGGTTCGCCGAGAAGCGCGCGCTCGAGGACGAGGTCGAGACGCTGAACGAGCGGCTCGAGACCCGCAAGGTCGTGGACCGCGCCAAGGGGCTGCTGATGTCGCGTCAGCAGATGTCCGAGCCCGACGCGTTCCGCTGGATCCAGCGCACCGCGATGGACCGCCGGACGACCATGAAGGCCGTCGCCGAGGCCATCGTCGAGGGGCTTGCAGCGCCCCGCGCCTGATCACCAGCGCTGCAGATCCGTGTTACGGGCCGCGACCATACCGGTTGCGGCCCGTAGTCGTTTAGGCACATCCCGACCGGCTCGGTTGCGTTCTGAAAAACGAGCCCATCAGTTCTGACGACGCCGAGTCGAAGGTCACATGACATCCGCCACGCTCTCGACAGCTGCGGGGGCTCGGCGGTGTCCGGGGCCCGCCGTGGACGGCTCGAACGGCACGGAGGGACATCAGGACGAGTCGGAAACGGACGGTCATTGCGACTGCCGTGGTCCTCGCCGCGACCTTGGTACTCGCGGCCTGTGGCGGTGGTACCTCGTCGGGGGTAGCTGCGGCGGTGGTGAAACGCTCAAGATCGGGTTCAGGGGTGACCTGACCGGCGAGAACTCGGGCATCGTCATCCCACCGCGCAACGGCGCCAAGCTCGCGATCGACGAGTACAACGCCACCAACCCTCCCGTGAAGCTCGAGCTCGTCGAGTACGACAGCCAGGGCAGCGCGGACCAGGCCGTCCCGCTCATCCAGCAGGCCATCAACACCGATCGGATCGTCGGTCTGGTGGGCCCCGCGTTCTCGGGTGAGTCCAGGTCGTCGGCCCGGTCCTGGAGCAGGGCAAGATGCGCCACGAGCCCGGCCAGAGCGTTCGTGATCAGCAACGACCAGGAGTACAGCGTCGGTCTCGCCGACGCGGCGCTGCAGGCGTTCCAGGCCAAGGGCGTCACGGTCGAGCGTGACCAGTTCGCGCAGGGCGCGTCCGACTACTCGTCGTCCGTCGCCAAGGTCAAGGCCGCGAACCCCGACGTCATCGTCTACGGCGGCTACTACGCCCAGGCCGGTCGCCTGCTCAAGCAGCTGCGCGACAGCGGTGTCACCGCCACCTTCGCCAGTGGCGACGGCTCGCTCGACCCGCCGCTGATCGCGGGCGCCGGCGCACCGGCCGCCGAGGGCACCGTGCTGGGCTGCCCGTGCAGCATTCCGTTCGGCGTGACCGAGAGCGCGTCCAAGGAGTTCCGATCCGCGGCTGCTGCTCGACGAACCGGCCGCCGGGATGAACCAGGCGGAGAAGCAGTCCCTGCTGGGTCTGATCCGCAAGATCCGCGACGACGGACGGACGGTGCTGCTCATCGAGCATGACATGGGCCTGGTGATGGACATCAGCGACCGCATCGCGGTGCTGGACTTCGGCGAGAAGATTGCCGCGGGGCTGCCCCGCGAGCTGCAGCACAACCCCAGGGTCATCGAGGCGTACCCGGGGGCTCCCCATGCTTCTTGAGCTCACCGACATCGCGGTGCACCACGGAAAGATCGCCGCGCTGAAGAACGTCACGCTGTCGGTGGACGAGGGCGAGATCGTCGCCCTGATCGGGGCCAACGGGGCCGGCAAGACCACCACCCGCACGACGATCTCCGGGCTGCGGCCGCTGTCGGCGGGCCGGATCGTGTTCGAGGGGAACGACATCTGCCGGATGCCCGGTCACAAGCGGGTCGTGGCCGGAATCGGGCAGGCCCCCGGAGGGGCGCGGCGTCTTCCCCGGCATGACCGTCCAGGAGAACGTGCTCATGGGGTCCTACGCGCGCAAGGGCAGCGTCGCGAAGGAACTCGGCGAGGTCTACGAGTTGTTCCCCCGGCTCGCCGAACGCAAGTCCCAGAGCGGCGGGACGATGTCCGGCGGCGAGCAGTAGATGCTGGCGATCGGACGCGCGCTGATGGCCAAGCCCCGGGTGCTGCTGCTCGACGAGCCGTCGATGGGGCTCGCGCCGATCCTGGTCAATCAGATCTTCGACATCATCTCCGAGATCAACGACCGGGGGACGACGGTGCTGCTCGTCGAGCAGAACGCCCAGCAGGCGCTGCAGCTCGCGCACCGGGCCTACGTGCTGGAGACCGGCCGGGATGGTCAAGAGTGCCGAGGCGTCCGCGCTGCTCGACGACCCCGAGGTGCAGGCGGCGTACCTGGGCGGGGGCCTCGACGTCGAGGGCGCCGCCGGCCAGTAGCGCAGCCCCGAAGCCGGTCCGGGCCGCCGGACCCGGCCTCAGGGGCGGGTCGGGAGCGGGATGCTGGTCACCACCAGAGGTGGGCAGTGGCGGCGCCGCATCACGACGGTGGGCCGGGATCCGGTTCAGGCTTCGGGGCGGGTGTCGCGGTGCAGGCAGGTCAGCTTCGCGGTGCAGGTGCGGCGCCCTCGCTCGTCGGTGATCACGATCTCGGTCGTCGACGTGCTGCGTCCGATGTGGATCGGCCGGGCCACCCCGGTCACGTACCCCTCGGTGGCCGAGCGGTGGTGCGTGCACGCCAGCTCCAGGCCGACCGGGAAGCGATCGGGCAGGGCGTGCAGCGCCGACAGCGTCGAGCCCAGCGTCTCGGCCAGCACAGCACTCGCGCCGCCGTGCAGCAGGCCGAACGGCTGCCGGTTGCCGGCCACGGGCATCCGGCCGACCACCTCGTCCAGGCTCAGGGTCACCAACTCGATACCCATCCGCTCCTGCAGCTGCTCGGTGGGGAGCTGGACGGGGAACTCGCGCAACTTCTCGGGGTCGATCGGCACGGAGGCACCCTAAGGCAGGCGCCATGGCACACTGCTCGCACGGCGACATGACTCCGACCACGCCGGACAGGAGTCGAACGGCAGCCGCTCGGCCCGGAGCCCGGGTCGAGCGCTCGCCGTTCGGGCCGCCGTGCCGCACAGCGTGCTCACGTTCTCCGCGCCGTGACTCGTGGTCGCGTGCCGCCGAACGGCTGCCTCGCCGTCCGGCTGCGCCCGCTCGGTACCAGGCCACCTCGGCCCGCTGCGCGCCGAGCAGCTCCGCGTACCGAGTGGCATGCCGCTCGGCGCCGCGCCGTGCCCCGGCCGAAGGCACGGAACGTCAGGGTCAGCACGTCACCACGCCGCTCGTGGTCCCAGACCCCGGCGACCGCCGTCGACGACCAGCACCGGAGAGATCCAGTCCGCGGTCCGCGACACCTCGGACTCGCGCCCGGCCGGGACCGCTCGCCGGCGGTGACTGACCGGGGCGATCACCCAGGGGTCGAAGCCGGGCAGCAGCAGCGGGTCGTCGGTGCTGTCAGTCGGGGTGGTGGCGAGCGCCTCGGCGTCCTCGGCACACACCACGTATCCCGGCTCGCCCTCGATCTCCACCTCGACCAGCGCGTCGGCGTTGGCCTTCATCCAGCGTTTCGCGGGTGCGGCTGCTTCCCCCACCAGCGGGCGACGTCGGCGGCGGTGGCGGGACCGTTGGCGGTCAGGAAAAGCAGCAGCATCCCAGCCGGTGGACAGCGGTCCGGCGAGCTCGGGCCTCCGCAGGTGGGTGCAGGTCGACCTGGCCGGCTCCCCGCGGCTCACCGGTTCGGCGCCGAGCACCTCGCCGACGGCGTCGGTGATCGTGTGCAGCTCGGCGGCGGTGACACCGTGCTCGCGTTCCCAGGACGGCGGGAACCGGCGGCGGGACTCCCGATCGGTCAGCGCGCCGGTCCAGAGAGCGAGTTCGTCGGCCGGCAGCCGGTGCAGCGTGCCGCGCGTGGTCCAGGTCCGGACGAGTGTGCGGTCGGTCCAGAGCAACCCGTCGAGGTCCGGCGCCGGTCGGTCGGTGCGGATCCCGGCGATCAGCGCGCTCGTCGCGACCTGGGCGTGCACCCCGCACAGCCGCGCGACGGCGAGCGCATCGCCCGCCGGCTCGCCGAGCAGTTGACGTCCCGCACGCCACCGGTCACCTGCCGCCAGCTCCCCCGCGCGGGACGGATCACAACACATGGAACCGACGGTGACGTCGATGCCGCTGACCGGTGAGCACGCACGGGTTCTCGTGCTCACCGCGACTCGCGGATGTGCTCACCGCGACTCGCGCGCAGGATCACCGCGACTCGCGCAGGATGACCGCGACTCGCGCGCAGGATCACCGCGACTCGCGGGGTGTCAGGGGCGGCGGGTGCAGAAGATGGCCGTGCCGGGGAACAGCGCCCCCCGTAGCGGGGACCACTGCCCCCACACCGTCTCGCGTCCCTCCGGCCACTCCGGCTCGACGATGTCGGTGAGCACCAGCCCGGCGGCGACCACGTCGCGGACCCGGTCGCCGAGGGTGCGGTGGTGCTCGACGTAGGTCGCGGCGCCCGACTCGTCGACCTCCACGTAGGGCGTCCGGTCGAAGTACGACTGGGTGACGGTCAGCCCGCCGGGCCCCGGGTCGTCGGAGAACATCCAGCGCATCGGGTGGTTCACGGCGAAGACCCAGCGTCCGCCGGGGCGGAGCACCCGGGCCACCTCCCGCATGACCTGCCGCGGCTCGGCGACGAAGGGGACCGCCCCGAACGCCGAGCAGGCCAGGTCGAACGAGCTGTCCGCAAACGGCAGTCGCTCGGCGCCGGCCTCGACCAGGGGGACGGTGACACCGGTCGAAACGCCCAGCGCCGCGGCGTGCCGGAGCATCCCGCGTGACAGATCGAGCGCCACCGGCCGCGCACCCTGCGTCGCGAGCCAGCGCGCGCACGGCGCCGATCCGCAGCCGACCTCCAGCACCCGCGCGCCGCGCAGGTCCGCCGGGTCGCCGAGCAGATGCGCGTCCGCCTCCCGCAGGCCCTCCGGGGACCAGATGAAGTCGGCATCGCCGATGTCGGACCCGTGTTCGGCCAGATAGTCGTCGGCGTCGGCGTCCCACCAGGCGCGACTCGCGCGCTGCGACTCGGCCGCACCGACCGTGCGTCGCGCCACACCGGTGGTCCCGAGTTCCTCCTCCGCGCTCACCGTCGTATCGTCCCTGTGGGACGCGCGCTGCCGGTGGGGGACCCGCATTGCCCTGCTGATCCAGTGCCGCGTACCATGAAAATCGCACTGTGGTCAACGTGGCGCCCGGCAGTTCCAGTTCAGCGGGGCCGTCTGTTCGCAGACCGCCGACACGCCGTGCGCTACACATCTGCACGACTGTTGGACCACAGAAATCAACGAGCAAGGGTGACTGTCACAACGTCACAGCACGACACAACCAGCCAGGTCCGCACGACCAACCCCATATCCCTTACCGGAGCATCCCACTACATGTCCACCGACACCACCGCCGCCCCGACCACGCCGCAGGTCGCCGTCAACGACATCGGGTCGGAGGAGGATTTCCTCGCCGCCATCGACCAGACGATCAAGTACTTCAACGATGGAGACATCGTCGAGGGCACCATCGTCAAGGTCGATCGTGACGAGGTCCTGCTCGACATCGGCTATAAGACCGAAGGCGTCATTCCCTCCCGCGAGTTGTCGATCAAGCACGATGTCGACCCCGCGGAGGTTGTCGAGGTCGGCGAGTTCGTCGAGGCCCTCGTTCTCCAGAAGGAGGACAAGGAGGGCCGGCTGATCCTGTCCAAGAAGCGCGCCCAGTACGAGCGCGCCTGGGGCACGATCGAAGCCCTCAAGGAGGCCGACGAGCCGGTCGAGGGCACCGTCATCGAGGTCGTCAAGGGTGGCCTGATCCTGGACATCGGGTTGCGCGGCTTCCTGCCCGCGTCGCTGGTGGAGATGCGCCGGGTCCGCGATCTGCAGCCGTACGTCGGCCGCAAGATCGAGGCGAAGATCATCGAGCTGGACAAGAACCGCAACAACGTGGTCCTGTCCCGCCGTGCCTGGCTGGAACAGACCCAGTCCGAGGTCCGCAGCGAGTTCCTCAACCAGCTCGCCCGCGGCCAGGTCCGCAAGGGTGTCGTCTCCTCGGTCGTCAACTTCGGTGCGTTCGTCGACCTCGGTGGCGTCGATGGTCTGGTGCACGTCTCCGAGCTGTCCTGGAAGCACATCGACCACCCGAGCGAGGTCGTCGAGGTCGGCCAGGAGGTCACCGTCGAGGTTCTCGACGTCGACCTGGACCGCGAGCGCGTGTCGCTGTCGCTCAAGGCCACCCAGGAAGACCCGTGGCGTCTGTACGCCCGGACCCACGCGATCGGCCAGATCGTCCCGGGCAAGGTCACCAAGCTCGTTCCCTTCGGTGCGTTCGTGCGCGTCGAGGAGGGCATCGAGGGCCTGGTCCACATCTCCGAACTGGCCGAGCGCCACGTGGAGATCCCGGAGCAGGTCGTGCAGGTCGGCGACGACTGCATGGTCAAGGTCATCGACATCGATCTCGACCGGCGCCGCATCTCGCTGTCGCTCAAGCAGGCCAACGAGGGCATGACGGTCGACACCGAGTTCGACCCGACGCGCTACGGCATGGCCGCCGAGTACGACGACCAGGGGAACTACATCTACCCCGAGGGCTTCGACGTCGAGTCCGGCGAGTGGCAGGAGGGCTTCGAGACCCAGCGCGAGGAGTGGGAGAAGCAGTACGCCGAGGCGCACGTCCGCTACGAGCAGCACATCGCGCAGATCAAGAAGGCCGCCGAGGCCGAGGCCGAGGCGACGGCCGAGGGTGGCGCGACGAACTACTCCTCGCAGGCTGGTGCGCCCGCCGAGAGCGGCGGCTCGCTGGCCAGCGACGAGCAGCTCGCTGCGCTGCGGGAGAAGCTCTCCGGCGGGGCGTGACCGTTCGCTGATCCACGCATGATCTGAAGGGCCCCAGGTGACCAGTGGTCACCTGGGGCCCTTCGGCGTCCCGCTGGCCGAACGTGATCGGTCGCTCGCATCACAGTTTTACTGCGTTCGGCCCCCGAAAGGGCGCGCCGCAAGAGTTGATCTAGCTTCTCGCTCTAACGTTGGTGGCATGCGCGGCTGGGCGGCGCGTCGGGCGGTGACCGGTGCAGTCAGAGTTCTCTCCCTTCTCATCCTCGTCGGGACGACGGCCGCCTGCGGAGGTGGAGCGGCCGGCTCGCCCGAGCTACCGATTCCCACGTTCGCGGAACCCTCGGCGGCGGCTGCGGCCGGTTCGGGCACCCCGAAGGGAGCCTTGCCGGACGATTGCGGTCGGCTGCTCTCGGTGGTCGACCTCGCCGCGCTCTTCGCTCGGCCGATCGATTCGGTCACGGTGCGGACGGTGCGCGGGATCCCGGAGCCGTCGGTCGGACGCACCGGACGCGTCGGCTGCCGCTACAGCGCGGTCGCAGGTCCATCGACGGGCGACACGTTGCTCGACCTCAACGTGGGCCGCTACGCCGATGCGGCCGCCGCGGCCAAGCAGTGGCAGGTCAACAGTGCTGCCGAGCGCGCGAGTGAAGGCAACAGCCGTGATGTGCCGATCGGCAGCGCACCGGCGGTGCTCGTCGAGCGCCGTGCGGAGACCGTGCTCATGGTGGCCTACGGTGTCGACACCCTGACCTTCGTCCTGCCCCGTCCGGCGACGGGGCCCCGGTCGGCCGCCGACACCCTCGTCGACCTGGCGCTGCGCGTGCTGCCGCAGGTCGCGGCCACCGCACCCGATGTCACGCCGACCACTGCGCCGACGGCCGGACCAATGAGTGCCGCGAGGACGACCGCCCTGGACCGCGCGGCCGCTGAACGGCCCCACTCCTGAGCCCCCACCCGGCCGCGTAGCGTGATCGGAGTGCTGCGGATGGGGCTGACCGGCGGAATCGGTTCGGGCAAGTCGACGGTTGCACGCCGACTCGTGGAGCACGGCGCGGTGCTCGTCGACTCGGATGCGCTGGCCCGTGAGGTGGTGGCGGCGGGCACCGACGGCCTCGCGGAGATCGTCGAGACATTCGGTCCGGAGCTGGTCGGAGCCGACGGCGAGCTCGACCGGCCGCGGATGGCGTCGGTGGTCTTCGGCGACCCGGCTGCCCGTGACCGGCTCAACGCGATCGTGCATCCTCGGGTTCGCCGCCGCTCCGACGAGCTCATCGCCGCTGCGCACGACGACGCCGTCGTCGTGCAGGACATCCCGCTCCTTGTCGAGGGCCGGATGTCGCCGGCCTTCCCGCTGGTCGTGGTGGTGCACGCGGACGCCGAGGAGCGGGTCCGGCGGCTGGTCGGCAGTCGGGGCATGCCGGAAGCCGACGCGCGGGCGCGGATCGCGGCGCAGGCCGACGACGAGGCGCGGCGCGCGGCCGCCGACGTCATCCTCGACAACAGCGGGACACCGGCCGAGCTGGAGGCCGCCGTCGACGAACTGTGGACGCACAGGCTGGTGCCCTTCGAGGAGAACCTGCGGCTGCGCCGGATCGTTCGCAGCGGGGCTCCGCGACTCGTCGACCCCGACCCGGATTGGCCCGCTCAGGCGGCCCGGCTGGCCGCTCGGATCGCGCTGGTCGCCGGCGAGCGTGGGCTGGGTGTCGAGCATGTCGGTTCCACGGCAGTGCCCGGGCTCCCGGCCAAGGACGTCATCGACCTGCAGCTGAGCGTCCGCTCTCTCGACGACGCCGACGCGCTGGCCGGGGCGCTCAGCGCCGCCGGCTTCCCCACCTGTCCGGACATCGACCGGGATCGGCCGAACCCGGTCGACCCGGACCCGGAGCACTGGCGTAAGCGCTTCCACGCCGGCGCCGACCCGGGTCGCGTCGTCCACCTGCACGTTCGCGAGGCCGGCTCGGCGGGCTGGCGTTGTGCACTGCTGTTCCGTGACTGGTTGCGCGCCGATGCGGACGCCTGCGCGGAGTACCTGGCGCTGAAGCGCCGGGCCGAGCGCGAGTGCGCGGGCGGTGGGGACGCCGCGCGGTACGCCGAGATGAAGGAGCCCTGGTTCGACGCGGCGCTGCCGCGCGCGGAGCACTGGGCCGAGAGGTCCGGATGGCGTCCACCTTTAGCCTGAACAGCGGTGCCGAATCTGTAACGGCCGTCGCTCGTTGACCGATGGACGGGCATGGGGAATCGGCGCCGGGCGCTCTGACGGCGCGGCCGATGCGCGCGAGCGCGGGTATTTCGCGAGGTCGAGGGGGCGAAAGGTTGAGCGCGCTGGTCGAGCACCGTGCGGGGACCGGTAACGGCGGTTCCGACGAGCCGGCCGGGCCCGAGACGCACGCCGAGGAGCCCACCGGACCCGAGGCGCGCGCCGGCCGGTCCGCCGGGCCCGGCGCGAACGCTTCCGAGCGCGGCGAGCCCGATACGAGCGTGGACGAGCGGGATTCGACCCTCGACGAGCGCGAGGCGAGCGCCGAGGCGGGCCCTGACGAGCGCGATGAGTCCGCGGCGGGCATCGAGCGGTGCGACGATCCCGAGACAGGTCTCATCGAGCGGCACGATGCCGCGGCGGGCGCCAGCGCGCGCGACGAGCCCGAGACGGACTCCGACGAGCGGGACGAGATCGGGGCGAGTGCCGACGGACGCGACGGTCCGAAGACGAGCGCCGACGAGGACAACGAGTCAGGTGCGGGCGCCGACGAACCCGGTGAGCCCGGGGTGGGCGTCGCCGAGCGCGACGAGCGCGGGGTGGGCGTCGACGAGCCCGACGAGCCCGGCACGACGACCGGCGAGCCGACGGCGAACGCGGTCGGGCCTGCTGAGCCCGAGACGACGGCGGTCGTCGTCGAGACGAGTGCCGTCGACCCGGATCAGCCGACGCGGGTGCCCCCCGCGCAGCCCGCAGCGGTGGTCCAGGACCCCGCGTCGGCGTCGCCCGCCGCTCTGCGCGTCGACTTCGGCGCCCACCTCGAAGCCAACTACCAGCGCCTCGTGGCCCAGCTGTACGCGATCACGCTGGACGCGGGCGAAGCACACGACGTCGTCCAGGACGCGTACTCGCGGGCCTGGCGCTCGTGGTCGGAGATCGGGGAATCGGCCGATCCGACGGGCTGGATCCGTCGTGTGGCTGTCCGCTCGACCATGCGCAGCTGGCGGGCCGTGCTGTCGCGGATCGGCCTCGGACGGGCGGAGCCTCCGTCCGCCGACACCGTCGATCCGCGCACCGCGGCGCTGCTGACCGCCCTCGGCCGGTTGCCCGCGGCCGAGCGGCGCAGCGTGGTGCTCTTCCACATGGTGGGCATGTCGATCGGTGACATCGCGACGCTGGAACAGGTATCGCTCGGAACCGTGCAGGCCCGGTTGTCCCGGGCACGACGGCACGTGGTGACCGAGGGGATGGCGGACATGATGCCGACCGATCTCGGTCTGTACGAGGAGGGCTCATGAGCGACCCACTGAACTGGGTGACCGAGGAGTTCCGGCGGCTGGATGACGAGCTGTCGGCCGGGGTGACACTGCCTCCGGTCGACGCCGTGATCCGGCGGACCGGCTCGATCAACCGCGCCAGTACGGCTGCTGCGGCGGCCGTGCTGACGGTGGGTGCGCTGGGCGGCATCACCGCCGTCGCGCAGGCCGCCGCGCAGCCGGCTGCCGCGGTACCGGCGCCGCCGGTCGCAGTGCCCGCCGCCCCGACGTCCAGCACCGCGGCGCCGGTGACGCCGATGCCGATCGCGCAGCCAGTCCCGGCTCCGGTGGCCGCCGAGACACAGCGGCAGGCCCAGCCGGTCCAGCCGACCCGGGTGCGGGTGGTACAGACACCGGCGCCGGCTCCGGTGGTTCGGCCGGTCCCGCCGCGGGTGGTACGGCCGACGACTCCGCCGGCCCGGCCCACGCAGCCGACGACTCGTCCGACGACGACTCGTCCGACGACTCAGCCGCCGACGACCTCGCCTGGTGGGTCGGAGGGGGACGCTGATCCCACCACCACGCCGCCGACGACCCAGCCGAGGCCGACCAGCAGCTCCGCGCAGCCCACCAGCAGCACCTCGGAGGCCCCGGAACCCGGAGGGAGCCCGGGCGAGAGCTCGTCGGCGCTGGGACGCGTCCTCCCGATCCTCTGATCACCCGCGCCCGCGCCAGCGCAGGGTGATCCCCTGGGTCGCCAGCCAGGCGTCGAGGTCGTGGCCGTGCTCGGCCAGGGCCGTGACCGTCTCGTGGGTGCGGTGCATCGCGTACTCCGCGACCTCCGGCTCGAGCAGCCCGGCTGCGACGGCCTCCACGAACTCGTCGACGTCGATCACCCGCGAGTGGCGCCCGGAGCACACGACGATGTCGAGGTAGAGGTCGGTCATCCGCCACCGCTCGGCGCCGCGCTCGATCACGGCGATGTCGAGGTAGTAGTCCTGGTCGCGCTCGTGGCCGGGGTTCCACCACCAGTCGGTGACGCAGATCCCGAGGTCGGGCAGCAGCCACGACTCGATCCAGTGCGCGGTCGGTCGTTTGATCATCGGCCGGCTCATGTACAGCCCGAACGGCTCGACCCGGAACTCGTCGACCGCGCGCTCGAAGCCCTTGTTGTCGGTGTTGATGCGGGCCGCGACGTCGAAGGTCTGGATCTTCGGCGGGTGCACCGTCCTGATCCTGTCAGAGCATGTCGATGCGCGCTCCGCCTGCGCTACGCGCGTTGTCGGTCCAGGCTCGTACCCTGGATGACGTGGCATTTGCGACGGAGATCCCCGAGAGCGCCGAGACCCCGACCGCGCAGTCGGAGTTCCGTCCCGTAGGCGAGATCCCGCGGACCGGTGGGCGGTTCGAGGTGGTCAGCGAGTACGAACCGGCCGGTGACCAGCCGGCCGCCATCGAGGAGCTCGACCGGCGGCTCCGGGCGGGTGAGAAGGACGTCGTACTGCTCGGCGCCACCGGTACGGGCAAGTCGGCGACGACGGCGTGGCTGATCGAGCAGCAGCAGCGGCCCACCCTGGTGATGGCGCCGAACAAGACACTGGCGGCCCAGCTGGCGAACGAACTGCGCGAGATGCTGCCGAACAACGCGGTCGAGTACTTCGTCTCGTACTACGACTACTACCAGCCCGAGGCATACATCGCGCAGACCGACACCTACATCGAGAAGGACTCCTCGATCAACGAGGACGTCGAGCGGCTGCGGCACTCGGCGACGCAGAAACTGCTGTCCCGGCGCGACGTCGTCGTCGTCGCCTCGGTGTCGTGCATCTACGGCCTGGGCACGCCGCAGTCCTACCTTGACCGGTCGATCGAGCTGACGGTGGGCGGCGAGGTGGAGCGCGATGCCCTGCTCCGTGCCCTGGTCGACGTCCAGTACACGCGCAACGACCTCGCGTTCAACCGCGGCACCTTCCGCGTGCGCGGCGACACCGTGGAGATCATCCCGGCGTACGAGGAGCTCGCGGTCCGCATCGAGTTCTTCGGCGACGAGATCGAGGCGCTCTACTACCTGCACCCGCTCACCGGCGAGGTGATCCGCCAGGTTGACTCGCTGCGGATCTTCCCGGCCACGCACTATGTGGCGGGCCCGGAGCGCATGGAGAAGGCGATCCGGGGCATCGAGGCGGAGTTGGAGGAGCGCCTCGCCGAGCTGGAGCGCCAGGGCAAGCTCCTGGAGGCCCAGCGGCTGCGGATGCGCACCCAGTACGACATCGAGATGATGCGCCAGGTCGGCTTCTGCTCCGGTATCGAGAACTACTCGCGGCACATCGACGGTCGCGGGCCCGGCTCCGCGCCGGCGACACTGATCGATTACTTTCCCGAGGACTTCCTGCTCGTCATCGACGAGTCGCACGTGACGGTGCCGCAGATCGGTGGGATGTACGAGGGTGACATGTCGCGCAAGCGCAACCTCGTCGAGTTCGGGTTCCGGCTCCCGTCGGCGGTCGACAACCGGCCGCTGACCTGGGAGGAGTTCAGCGACCGGATCGGTCAGACAGTGTACCTGTCGGCCACCCCGGGCCCGTACGAGCTGCAGCGCACCGGTGGCGAGTTCGTCGAGCAGGTCATCCGCCCGACCGGTCTGGTCGATCCCGAGGTGGTCGTCAAGCCGACCAAGGGTCAGATCGACGACCTGGTGCACGAGATCCGCACCCGGACCGAGCGCGACGAGCGGGTCCTGGTCACGACGCTGACCAAGAAGATGGCCGAGGACCTCACCGACTACCTGCTCGAGCTCGGCATCCGGGTGCGCTACCTGCACTCCGAGGTCGACACCCTGCGGCGGGTGGAGCTGCTGCGTCAGCTTCGGCTCGGGGAGTTCGACGTGCTGGTCGGCATCAACCTGCTCCGGGAGGGCCTCGACCTGCCCGAGGTGTCACTGGTGGCGATCCTCGACGCCGACAAGGAGGGCTTCCTGCGGTCGGGGACGTCACTGATCCAGACGATCGGCCGTGCGGCGCGCAACGTGTCCGGGCAGGTGCACATGTACGCCGACACGATCACCGACTCGATGCGGCACGCGATCGACGAGACCGAGCGGCGCCGGGCCAAGCAGATCGCCTACAACACGGAGAAGGGGATCGACCCGCAGCCGCTGCGGAAGAAGATCGCCGACATCCTCGACCAGGTGTACCGGGAGGCGGAGGAGGAACCCGTCCCCGTCGGCGGGTCCGGGCGCAACCAGTCCAGGGGCAAGCGGGCCGCGGGCGAGCCGGGGCGGGCGAGCTCCGGCGTGATCGCGGGACGCGACACCAAGGGGATGCCGCGGGCCGAGCTGGCCGATCTGATCCAGCAGATGTCCGACCAGATGCTCGCCGCCGCGCGCGACCTGCAGTTCGAGCTCGCCGCCCGGCTGCGCGACGAGATCGCCGACCTGAAGAAGGAACTGCGGGGGATGGACGCCGCCGGGATCAGCTGAACCGGGACCGATCGGCCGTGCAGCGGGCGGTCGGTCCCAGCGGGGCCCCGCCGGTGCCGGTTCAGACCGCCCGGCGAGGGCCGGCTCCAGGTCGTTCCGCCGGGGCCGGTGTCGGCCTCCTCGTCCACCGGTGCATGATCAACAAATGCGGGACATGAGCTGCATCCGTGCAGCTCGTGTCCCGCTTTCGGTGATCATGCCGCGGTCCGTCCGGCGGCTCGGCGTGGTCGCACACGGCGAGATCGGGGGCGAGCGCACATGGCGGACGAGGCAGCGGCTGGACCGGACGAGGCACTGATCGGGGATGCGGGAGCCCGCCGAGCCGCTGGCGCCGGAGCGCGCGGGACCGTGACAGGAGCCTCGCCCCCGGCGCGGCGCACGCCAGCTGCTCGCGGCATCGGTCGGCAACCTCGTCGAGTGGTACGACTGGTACGCCTACTCGTTCCTCACCGTCTACTTCGCGGCGCAGATCTTCCCGCCGGAGTCGGGCCGGCCTCTGGTCCCGCTGCTCAACAGCTTCGCCGTGTTCGCGGTGGGCTTCTTCATGCGACCGCTCGGCGGACTGCTCCTCGGCTCCGTCGCCGACCGGATCGGCCGCCGCAACGCCCTCACCGTGACGATCCTGATGATGGGCGGCGGAAGCCTGCTGATGGCCGTCCTGCCCACCTATGAGCAGGTCGGCCTGCTCGCGCCGGTATTGCTCATGATCGCCCGGCTCGTCCAGGGGCTGTCGATCGGAGGCGAGTTCGCCGCGTCGACCACGTTCCTGGTGGAGTCCGCGCCACCCGGGCGGCGGGGCTTCTTCGCGAGCTTCCAGTACATCAGCACGACGATCGGCCAGCTCCTCGCGTCAGGATTCACCGCGCTGCTCGCGATGCTGCTCGCCGCGGACGACATGGACGGGTGGGGTTGGCGCATCCCGTTCGCGGTCGGCGCGGCGATCGCGTTGGTCGGCTTCTGGATCCGCCGGGGCACGGAGGAGGCGCACCCGGCGAAGGCCGCCCTCGACGCCGGACACCGACCGCCGCTGTTCGAGGCGCTGCGCCGCTACCCCCGGCAGTCTCTGCTGATCGGTGCGGTCACCGTCGCCGGGACCGTCACCTACTACACCTGGACCACCTACCTCCCGACCTACGCCCAGGTCAACAACGGTTTCGCGGCGGCGGACGCGCTGCTTGCCGGGACCATCGCGCTGGCGTTCTTCGCCGTCATCCAGCCGCTGGGCGGGATGGTCTCGGACCGATGGGGGCGCAGGCCGTTGCTGCTCGTCTTCGCCGGCGGGTTCGCTCTCGGCGTCGTGCCGATGCTCGGCCTCATCGGGTCGTCATGGATCTCGCTGGTGCTCGTGGGGTGCGCCGGGATGGTGCTCCTGACCGGATACACCTCGATCGCCGCGGCGCTCAACGCGGAGCTGTTCCCCGGCCACGTCCGCGCCGCCGGAATCGGGTTCCCGTACTCGCTGGCGGTCGCGCTGTTCGGCGGCACCGCGCCCTACCTGGCCACCTGGCTGAGTTCGAGCGGGCACCCGACCTGGTTCCCGTACTACGTCGCTGTGCTGGCGGCCCTCGGCTTCGGCGTCTACCTGCGGTTGCCGGAGACGGCGCACCGGCCACTGGACGCCCCCTCGCCCGCTGTGACGGACATCCGTCCCGGCAGCTACCGTGTGCCCCGGCAGTAACCGCCGTCGACATCCGCAGGTAGCGTCCGGAGGGCCCGCTTGACCGTCTCGAGCACGTCGACGGGCGCCGACGGGTTCGCCCGGCAGATGCGCCCCCGGCTCGCGTCGCCCCGGGCGACGCTCGTCGTCACCGTGCCGGTGCTCGCTCTGACCCTCACCGGCCTGTTGTTCCACCTGCACGGCTACCACATCGATCTCGAGGTCTACCGGCTCGGTGTGCAGACCTGGCTGGCCGGTGGCGACATGTACGGCAGCCTGCCGCCCACGGTCAGCGGCCTGGCGCTGCCGTTCATCTACCCGCCCTTCGCGGCCATGGTGCTCACCCCGTTGGTGGTTCTGCCCTGGACGGCGTCGTGGATCGCGCTGTTCGTGCTGTCGCTGGCCAGCCTGGCCGTGACGCTGTACGTGGTGGCGCGGCGCGTCTGGCCGGCCGGTGGTCCCGGCGGCGCGCTGTCGGTCGCCTCGGTGGCCCTCCCGCTGGCCCTGGTCCTCGAACCGGTACTGGAGACGTTCGAGTTCGGCCAGGTCAACCTGGTCCTGATGGCGCTCGTCGCGGTCGACTGCCTGGTCGAGAAGCCGCGCTGGCCGCGCGGCCTGCTGGTCGGGATCGCGGCGGCCATCAAGCTGACCCCGGCCGCGTTCGTGCTGTTCTTCCTGCTCCGCCGGGACGTGCGGGCGGCGATCGTCGCCACGGTCATCGGTGCGGCCGCGACCGGTCTGGGCTTCCTCGTGGACTCCGGGTCGTCGGCACGGTACTGGTTCGGCGGGCCGGCTTCGGGTGTCAGCGGGTCGGTCTTCTACACCAACGAGACCATCCAGGCCGTCCTCGCGCGACTCGGCATGGGCGGCACCGCGCTCACCGCCTCCTGGCTGGTGATCACCGCCGGGCTACTCGCGCTGATCATCCCCGTCGTGCGCCGGGCCGATCCGGCGCTGGCCCTGATCGCGGTGGCGGGGTTCGCGCTGCTCGTGTCGCCGACGTCCTGGTCGCACCATTGGGTCTGGATCGCACCGGCTCTCGTGGTCACCGCCGGCCACGCCGTGCGGTTGCGGTCGGTCGGCTGGGCCGGGGGCACCGCCGTGCTGCTCGTGGCCTTCTACCTGGCGCCGTTCCGGTTCCTGCCGCACAACGACGGCCGCGAGCTGGGGTGGAGCGGCTTCCAGCAGACCATCGGCGCGACCTACGTGATCGTCGCGCTGGGATTGCTGGTCGCCGGCTGGTGGCACTACGGCCGACGCCGACCGGAGCGCGAGCCGAGCGCGGGATGACCCACGAGGAGCTCGTCGCCTACTGCCTGGCCAAGCCCGGTGCGGTGCCCGACGAGCCCTGGGAGGGCGACCTGGTCGCCAAGGTGGGCGACAAGATCTTCGCGTTCCTCGGCGGTGATGGGCTCGGGGTGAAATGCGGGCGTGACGCCGACGAGGCCGCCGAGTTGCGCGACCGCTACCCGGGCACCGCGACCGTGATGGCCTACATCGGCCGCTACGGTTGGAACGCCGTGGCCCTCGACGGCGCCGTTCCGGACGACGAACTGCGTGAGCTGGTCGACGCCTCCTACGAGGCGGTGGTGGCCAAGCTGCCGAAGTCCAAGTGGCCCCGGTAGACGCCCCGAATCGTCGGTGCCGGCCGGCACACTGCCGGGCATGGCCATCCCCGTGCAGATCACCCTCGACGCCCACGATCCGCTCCGGCTCGCCGAGTTCTGGGCCGTCGCTCTCGACTACGTCGTACAGCCGCCCCCGCCAGGGTTCGACAGCTGGGACGTGTTCGCCGACTCCATCGGCCTCCCGGCGGAGCAGCGGGGTCGGCTGGCCGCGGTGGTCGACCCGGCCGGAGCCGGGCCTCGGGTGCTCTTCCAGCGGGTCCCGGAGCCCAAGGAGGCGAAGAACAGGGTGCATCTCGACGTGCACGTCAGTCACGGCGCGAGCGATCAGCGGGCCTCGGCCCGCGCGCATGCCGAGCGACTCGTCGCCGCCGGGGCAACCGTGCAGCGCGAGGTCGACGAGCCCACCGGCTGGTGCCTCGTGTTGCAGGACCCGGAGGGCAACGAGTTCTGCCTGCAGTGACCGAGGGGCCGGCCGCCGGCGCGGAGGCGTCGAAGGCTGCTGGTCCAGCCGCGCCTGTTCCGGCCACCGTGCGGCAGCCGCCGTCCCGGCAGGCCCTATGGCGCGGGCCACAACACCGCCCTAGTCTGGCCCCGGGGGATGCGGAGGATGGCAGTGGACGAGGGTGTCTGCGCGATCCGGCCGGGGATCGACCTCGGGCGGCATGCCCGCATGCTCGCGCGCGTGCACGACGCGTTGCTCTCCGGTGATCGGCCCCCGGCCGACCCGCGACAACTCGTGGCCCGGTCCTGGCAGCGGGTCCGGGCGCAAGGTGTCGACCCCGACCTGGGGGATCCGCCCGGCCCGGCCGGCGCGGACGAGGTCGAGCAGCGCCGGATGCGCTCGCCGCTGAGCCGAGTACTCCCCGAACTGCGGGCGGCGCTGACCTCGGTCGCGGAGGACGCGCGGCACGTCATGGTGATCACCGACGCGGACGGCATGCTGCTGTGGCGGGAGGGTTCCTCACGGGTCCGCACCCGGGCGGATCGGCTGGGCTTCACGGAGGGGGCCACCTGGTCCGAGGCCGTCGTGGGCACGAACGCGATCGGCACGGCGCTGGCCGAGGACACGCCCGTGCAGATCTTCTCCGCCGAGCACTTCGTCCGCACCCACCACGTCTGGACCTGCACGGCGTGCCCGGTGCACGACCCCCGGACCGGTGAGCTGCTCGGCGTCGTCGATGTCAGCGGCCCTGCCGAGACCGTGCATCCGACCACCGTCGCGCTCGTCAGCACCGCGGTGCGGCTCGCCGAGGCCAGCCTGTGGCGGCAGCACGAGGGCCGGCTCGACGCGCTGCGGGCCGTGGCCGCCCCGATGCTCGCGTCGGTGTCCGGTCCCGGACTCGTCGTGGACGACCACGGCTGGGTCGCCGCGGTCACCGGCATGCCCGCTGTCGACCGGGTGGCCGCCCCCCGGCCGGAGAAGCCGGTCGCCGTGCACGGCGTCGGGTTGTGCGTTCCGGAACCGGTGCCGGGCGGCTGGCTGCTGCGCGCCGCCGGTACGGGCACAGCGGGCCGTCCTCCCCTGCGGTTGAGCCTCGACCTCGACTCCCGGCCGCCCCGGGCCGTGGTGGAGGGCGCGAGCGTGTGGATCCACCCGCTGTCCACCCGGCACGCCGAGGTGTTGCTGCTCCTGGCCCACGCCGGGCGCGCGGGGCTCGACGCGGCTGCGCTGAGCAAAGCCGTCTACGGCCAGGCCGGGCACCTGGTGACGGTCCGGGCCGAGATGTCGCGGTTGCGCCGGTCGCTGGGTGGGCTGCTGCTCGCCCGGCCGTACCGGATCGCCCCCGAGGTCGAGGTCCGGTTGCCCGATCTGGCGCAGTGCGCCCTGGTGCGCGACTCGACCGCGCCCGGCGTGCAGCGGCTGGCCACCGGGGGCTGAGCGCTCCCGCGGCCCGGCCGACTCGTTGCAAGGTCGGTGCAACCGTTTCACCGTCCCCGGCACCGGACCACCCTGGCATCGCCGGTACGGGCCGCCACGGAGGCACAGATGATGGAGAAGTCGTTCGACCTGGTGATTCTCGGTGGCGGGTCGGGTGGGTACGCCTGCGCGTTGCGTGCGGCGGAGTTGGGCCTGTCGGTGGTGCTGATCGAGAAGGACAAGCTCGGCGGTACGTGTCTGCACCGCGGGTGTA
>NZ_JAHDTG010000204.1 GCF_018531475.1 Pseudonocardia mahuensis | reverse complement strand
CTAGTACTCCAGCCGTACTTCGTGATCTTGCGGCGTGGCGGTCCCGGACGGAGCACGGCCACCGCTTGATCATCGTCAGTTGTGTGGACATCTGAAGATCAGGCGGCGGCCGCGGGCCACAGCGTAGAGCCCGGCCGATGGCAGGCCGCGGTGGACGAGCTGCTCGGACGGGTGGAGCTGCGGCTGGGGCGGGTCGAGACCCGGCGCCGGTTCGCCGCGTTCCTGCGCGGCATGCTCGCCGAGCTGCCGCGGAAGAACTGCTGGACGCTCGCCGAGCACGCCGGGGACAGCACTCCGCACGCCATGCAGCATTTCCTCAACCGGGCGGTGTGGGACACCGACGCCGTGGCGGCGGATTTGCGTGACTACGTGATCGAGTACCTCGGGGAGCCCGACGGGGTGCTGGTCGTCGACGAGACCGGGGACCTCAAGAAGGACCAGCGCACGGTCGGGGTGCAGCGCCAGTACACCGGGACCGCGGGTCGGATCGAGAACGCCCAGGTCGCGGTCTACCTCGCCTACTCGTCCCGGGCCGGGCACGCGATGATCGACCGCGAGCTCTACCTGCCCAGGTCCTGGGCCGAGGACCGGGATCGGCGGGCGCAGGCCGGGGTGCCCGAGGAGGTCGAGTTCGCGGCCAAGCCGAGGTTGGCCGGGCAGATGCTCACCGCCGCCGTCGCTGCGGGGACCCCGGCCCGCTGGTTGACCGGTGACGAGGTCTACGGCGCCGACCCCGAGCTGCGCGCCCGGGCTGAGACCCTCGGGCTGGGCTACGTCCTGGCGATCAGCTGCAACCGCCGCGTGCACACCCACGGCGGTCGGCTGCGGCCCGATGACATCGCCGCCGCGCTGCCCGAGCACTGTTGGCAGCGCCGATCCGCCGGGGCCGGCGCGAAGGGCCCACGGCTCTACGACTGGGCCCTGGTCGCGCTCACCGCCCAGGACGGCCCCGGGCATCGATGGCTGCTGATCCGCCGCCATCCCGGCCACGGTGAGCTGGCGTTCTACCGCTGCTACTCACCCGCCCCCGTCGGGCTCCCCGAGCTGGTGCGCGTGGCCGGAGCCCGATGGTCGGTCGAGGAGTCGTTCCAGGCCGGCAAGGGCCTGACCGGCCTCGACGCCCACCAGGTCCGCCGCTGGACACCGTGGCGACGCTGGACCGTGATCGCGATGCTCGCGCACGCCCTGCTCGCCGTCGTCGCGTCGACCGAACGAACCCACAACCCGGCCCCGATCGGGCTGATCCCCTTGACCTGCAACGAGATCGCCCGCCTGCTCAACCGCCTGGTCATCGGACCCGCCCGCCACCTCGCCGACGCCCTGAGCTGGGCCGACTGGCGACGACGCCACCAACACCGCGCCCGAACCAGCCACTACCGAGCCCGCCCCGAGACCTGATAACGATCTACGGCTGGAGTACTAGGG
>NZ_JAHDTG010000203.1 GCF_018531475.1 Pseudonocardia mahuensis | reverse complement strand
GAGCAATGCTTGAGACCTGTGGATGACCGTGGAGGGGTCGTACCCTTCCGGTGATCTTGAAGGCTCTCAAGCAAGACCGGCGCGGCAACGCTGGTCGGAAGGGCACGACCCATGCTCACCGTAGTTCCCGACCCCGGATCCGGCGACGAGGCCCGCCGCGACGGCGACCCGGTGTTGATCGATGAGCTCGTCCGCGAAGGCGCGCGGCGGATGCTCGCGGCCGCGCTGCAGGCCGAGGTCGATGACTACATCGCCCGCCACGCCGACGAGCGCGACGCCGCCGGCCGCCGCCTGGTGGTGCGCAACGGCAGCCATCAGCCCCGCGAGGTCCTCACTGCGGCTGGGGCGATCGAGGTGCGAGCGCCGCGGGTCAACGACCGCCGCGTGGACCCGCACACCGGCGAGCGGCGGCGGTTCTCCTCGGCGATCCTGCCGCCGTGGTGTCGCCGCACCCCGAAGATCACCGAGGTGCTGCCGCTGCTGTATCTGCACGGACTCTCGTCGGGAGACTTCGTGCCCGCCCTGGGCCAGTTCCTCGGCTCCACGTCCGGGCTGTCGGCGGCGACGGTGACGAAGCTGACCGAGACCTGGAAGGCCGACCAGCGCACCTTCGCCGCTCGGGATCTGTCCGGCGTGGACTACGTCTACCTGTGGGCCGACGGGATTCACGTCAACATCCGCCTCGAGGAGCACAAGCTGTGCCTGCTCGTGCTGATCGGGGTGCGCACGGATGGCCGCAAGGAGCTGGTCGCCCTCGCCGACGGCTACCGGGAGTCGACCGAGTCCTGGGCCGATCTGCTGCGCGACTGCGCCCGCCGCGGCATGCGCGCCCCCGTCCTCGCCGTCGGCGACGGTGCGCTCGGGTTCTGGGGCGCACTGCGCGAGGTCTTCCCGACCACCCGCGAACAGCGTTGCTGGTTCCACAAGACCGCCAACGTCCTCGCCGCGCTCCCGAAGTCCGCGCAGCCGGGGGCGAAGAAGGCCCTGGCCGAGATCTGGAACGCCGAGGACCGCCGCCACGCCCTCGACGCCGTGACCTCCTTCGAGGCCGCCTACGGGGCAAAGTTCGGCAAGGCGGTCGCGAAGGTCACCGACGACCTCGACGAGCTGCTGGCGTTCTACGACTTCCCCGCCGAGCACTGGCAGCACCTGCGCACCACGAACCCGATCGAGTCCACCTTCGCCACCGTCCGCCACCGGACCAAGATCACCCGAGGGCCCGGCTCACGAGCGGCCGGGCTGGCCATGGCATTCAAGCTCATCGAGGCTGCCCAGGACCGCTGGCGAGCCGTGAACGGCCCACACCTGGTCGCCCTCGTCCGCGCCGGCGCCACCTTCGAGGCCGGCAAGCTCGTCGAACGACCCGAGCAGCACCCTCAAACAGAAGCCGCCTAAAAGATCTTCATCCACAGGTCTTGACGATTGCTC
>NZ_JAHDTG010000202.1 GCF_018531475.1 Pseudonocardia mahuensis | reverse complement strand
ACCTCGCGATCAGCCTGCACCGCCTCGTCGGCGCCACGAACATCGCCGCCGCGCTCCGACATCACGGCCGCAACGCCACCCGACCACTCCAGCTACTCAGGATCATCTAACTTTGCCGACCCCCTGGGTCCAGCGCCGCGATCGTCACCGTCGAGAGGTGATCGGTCTTCCGGGCCAGGCCCTCGCACAGCGTCACCACCGACAACAGTTCGTCGTCGGTGGCCGAGGAATCCATGGCAGCCGCCAGCGCGTTCAGCGCGTCCGCGATGGCGCGGTGGGCGAGAACGAGCGGGCTGTCCGTCACGAGAGAATTGTCGCGACCGGCACCGACAGCTTCTGGACGTCCAGAAGCGCTGTGCTCGATGACTCTCGAGAAATTCTCGCGCCGTCGCGCCGTCGCGCCACCTGCCCGCGTTCGTCTGGCCGCATCGTGCGGGCCGTCTCGCCGAGGACTCGTCGAGGCGCCCCGCGCCGGCCCAGGGCCCCGGCCTCACCGCCCGGACCCTGACCGGATCGACACCTGGTCCGACGGGCTGCTCGCCGTCGACGGTTCGCCTGTCCGCTCTCGGCCACGTCGAGCGCCGAGATGCTCGCGCGCACGCACCTCGACCCATTTGCGTGGGGCGCATCCACCGCCCCGCGGCGCTACCGTCATTCCCATCCTCTCCACAGCAAGATGTTGCACACGCAAGCACCGTTGTGGGAGGCGCAGGAAACGGATCGAGGGAGAGGACGTCCGATGCCGCAACCCGAGGGAGCAGAACTCGAGGCCGTCCGCGCGCGCCGCGCGGATCTCAGGGAGAAGTACCTGCGCTCCCCGGGGGAGCGCCGCACGTCGACGGTGCGCGGGGTGCACCACATGGCCCTCATCTGCCGCGACGTCGAGGAGACCATCCGCTTCTACCAGGAGTTGCTCGGGTTCCCGCTCGTCGAACTCGTCGAGAACCGCGACTACAAGGGCTCGAGCCACTTCTTCTTCGACATCGGCAACCGCAACCTGCTGGGCTTCTTCGACTTCCCGGGCCACGACCATCCGGACTTCCGCGAGACCATCGGCGGGGTCCAGCACATCGCGTTGTCGACCTCCGCCGAGGAGTTCGCCGCGGCCCGCAAGCGGCTCGACGAGGCGGGTATCGAGTACATCGGCCCGGATCGCGGGATCGACAACAGCCTCTACATCCGTGACCCGAACGGGATCGGCATCGAGTTCTACCGCGAGGAACTCGGTCGCTTCGAGGGCGAACCGCTGCTGTCCGATTGAGTGGTGATCACGCCACCGGCCGTGACCGGAGCGGCCGATCGGCGAGTTCATCCGATCCACACGCAACCAGATCGGTGTCCCCGGCGTCCCTCCTGGCGTGGGACGGGTGCGCCGCTGCGTATGGTGACCGCCGGTCGGCGGGAGGCAGCGGCTCGCCCGCATCAACGGACGACACGCCGACGGGGTGGTGTGGAGCATGAACGGTGACTACGGGGGCCCGACGCGGCCTGT
>NZ_JAHDTG010000201.1 GCF_018531475.1 Pseudonocardia mahuensis | reverse complement strand
GGAGCGGGATTTCGCAAAAAAAGTTGCGACCTGGTTCGCGAAGGAACAGCCGTGAAATACGCGGCGATCGCGGACTGGGCCGGCGACAAGCAGTACCCGGTCACGTTCATGTGCGCCCAGCTCGGAGTGCAGGCAGGGGGTCGGCAAAGTCGCGGTGAGTAGGCGCTGAGCTGCGGCGACACGCGGGCGGAGGTACGGGTACGGGCACGGCCCCAGTGGTGATCTTGCGGTTCTCACACCAAGCTTGATCACCGCCTGGAGAGCCGTGCCCGCGTCTGCATCCTTGTCGATCGCTGCTGTCGCCGACCAGGTGGGCGGGGTGGCGCTACCCGATCCGGCATCGCTTGCTCCCGGCCTGCAGGCGGTGCTGGGCGGGGTGGTCGATCCACGCAAGCGCCGTGGGGTGCGCCACGGGCTGGTGGTCGTGCTGAGCGCGGCGGTGTGCGCGGTCGCGGCCGGCGCGCGCTCGTTCGTCGCGGTCGCCGAGTGGGTCGCCGACCTGCCCGACGAGCTCGCGGCCGTGCTCGGGGTCGATCGGCGATGCCCGTCGGAGTCGACCATCCGCCGGGTGCTGGGCAAGATCGACGCGGACCGGTTCGACGCGGCGCTCGGCGGGTTCGTCCATCGCCTGTGCGCACAGCAGGCGGTGGCCGGGCGGCGTCGGGTGCTGGCGGTCGATGGCAAGACCGTGCGCGGGTCACGCCACATCGCCGGCGCCGGCGCCGGTGTCGGCGTTGAGGTGGCGGGCCGGCACCTGCTCGCGGTGATCGACCAGCACACCCGAGTCGTGCTCGGGCAGGTCGCCGTCGAAGCGACGGTGGCCGGCAGCGCGAGTGAGATCAATCAGTTCACCCCGCTGCTGGACACCCTGACCGGCGTCGACCTCGCCGGCGTGGTGATCACCGCCGACGCCCTGCACACCCAGCGCGAGCACGTCACCGACCTGCACGCCCGCGGCGCGCACTGGGTGCTGACGGTCAAGGGCAACCAGCCCCGGCTGCGCCGCCAACTCGCCGAACTGCCCTGGCGGCAGGTCGAGCAGGGCCATCGCAGCGCCGAGACCGGGCACGGACGCCGGGAGATCCGCGTGCTGAAAGTGGTCACGATCGCTGCGGGGATCGCGTTCCCGCACGCCCGCCAGGCCATCCAGATCACCCGCCGCACCCGCCCGGTCAACGCACGCGCCGGCACGAAGGGACGGTGGCGCACCGAGACCGTCTACGCGATCACCGACCTGGGCCCGCACCAGGCCCGACCCGAGGAACTGGCCGGGTGGATCCGCGGACACTGGCAGATCGAGAACGGCCTGCACTGGGTCCGCGACGTCACCTACGCCGAGGACTCCTCACACATTCGAACCGGTGCCGGGCCACAGGTCATGGCGGCCCTGCGGAACCTCGCGATCAGCCTGCACCGCCTCGTCGGCGCCACGAACATCGCCGCCGCGCTCCGACATCACGGCCGCAACGCCACCCGACCACTCCAGCTACTCAGGATCATCTAACTTTGCCGACCCCCTGG
>NZ_JAHDTG010000200.1 GCF_018531475.1 Pseudonocardia mahuensis | reverse complement strand
CTGATGCGATGAAGGAGCGGGGCCTCCCGCTCCTCGTGACCCTCGGCTCATGCTCGAGGTGCTTCACGTCAACGATGGTGGGAGGCCCCTGTGAGCGAAGCATACGAGGGACGGCAGATCGTCGGGATGGATCTGCATCGGCGCCGTTCGGTGCTGGTGCGGATGACCGAGTCCGGTGAGCAGCTGGAGACGGTACGGATCTCCAACGATCCGGAGTACCTGGCCCAGGTGATGGCCCGGGCCGGGGAGGCGCCGGAGGTGGTACTGGAGGCCACCTACGGCTGGTACTGGGCCGCGGACACCCTCACCGAGCTCGGCGCGCACGTGCACCTGGCGCACCCGCTCGGGGTGAAGATGTTCTCCCTGCGGCGGGTCAAGAACGACCAGCGCGACGCCGCGGACCTGGCGGACCTGCTGCGGATGGGCCGGCTCCCGGAGGCCTGGATCGCGCCTCCGGCGACGCGGGAGCTGCGCGGCCGGGTACGGCACCGCGCGAAACTGGTCGGGGTCCGGTCGAACATGAAATGTCAGGTTCACGCCGTGCTCGCCGCGGCCGGGGTGCAGGTGCCGATGAGTGATCTGTTCAGCCCCGGCGGGCACAAGCTCCTCGCCGCCACCCGGCTCGCGGTGGAATCACGTTCCCGAGTGGACTCGCTGCTGAGGTTGATCACCGCTCTCGACTTCGAGATCGACACCTTCGCCAAGTTGGTCGCGGGGCGGCTGCGCACCGACCCCGGCTACACCGCGATCCAAGCCATTCCCGGGGTCGGGCCGGTCCTGGCCGCGGTGTTCGTCGCCGAGATCGGCGACATCGGCCGGTTCACCCGGCCGGCGCAGTTGGCGTCGTGGGCCGGGCTGACTCCCTCGCACCACGAATCCGACATCACCGTGCACCGCGGGCGGATCACCAAGCAGGGCTCCCGGCTGGTCCGCTGGGCCGCGGTCGAAGCGGTGCAACGGGTCCCGGCACACACCCGCCTCGGGCGCCGACGCGACCGGGTCGCCGAGCGTCGGGGCCACAACATCGGGGTCGTCGCCGCCGCGAGAGACCTCGTCACGCTGGTGTTCTACGGGCTACGCGATCACCACATCCGCTGCCT
This sequence comes from Pseudonocardia mahuensis, assembly GCF_018531475.1. Classification (GTDB taxonomy): domain Bacteria; phylum Actinomycetota; class Actinomycetes; order Mycobacteriales; family Pseudonocardiaceae; genus Pseudonocardia. The sequence continues at coordinate 467 of NZ_JAHDTG010000200.1, read as the reverse complement.
GTCCCCCACCGCCGATGCGGCGTGAGCAGGGTCGAATCGTGATGGGCGCGGATCGAAGGGGTCATGATCCCCGAGCCGGCTCGGCGTGATCGTCCCGTCTGATTGATCTCGCCCACCGCCCACCTCTTGTCGCAGCGCACCATGCCGCCCGCGTTCACCGCCGGCGCGGCGAAGGGATGACCGACGACCCCTCGGGGCTCGTCCACATCGAGCCGGGGACCACGGCTCTGGCGCAGCACACCGAACCCCCTCCAAGCAGGAGCAACGACACCTTGCGCGATATCGCCAGCTGAACAGCATGCGCCGCCCCGGCGACGGGCATCAAGGACCTCCGGCCGCTGACGCGGGCGCCCTCACGGGCGCTCCTTGACCCCCGCCGCCACTTCGACGCGCCCACAACCAGCAGCGAAGAACATCAACCACAAGAACAGAGGGTTGACCGGCCCCGCTCCTTCAGGGATGACCCC
>NZ_JAHDTG010000199.1 GCF_018531475.1 Pseudonocardia mahuensis | reverse complement strand
ACCTGGTCGCCCTCGTCCGCGCCGGCGCCACCTTCGAGGCCGGCAAGCTCGTCGAACGACCCGAGCAGCACCCTCAAACAGAAGCCGCCTAAAAGATCTTCATCCACAGGTCTTGACGATTGCTCGCCCCGGCGCACGGCTGGTCCCTGTCCCGTACCGCGGCACGTCCACCGCTGCACTACTACGCCGGCCCCCAGGCCACCCCCCTGCACCTGGTGCCCACCGCGCCGGAGGTACTGCAGTGGGCGACCGCCGAACGTGACGGCCCTGTCACCGAACACCCCACGCCACCCGGAGTCGAGCTCGATGACGACCCGGAAGCGGTGCACCGGTTACTCGGCTTCATCGACCCGCAACGCCGCGTGTCGGTGCACGAGGCCTTCACACCAGCAGACCGGCACCCGGCGCACACCACCTCCCTCGACGCGCCGATCCCGGTGGGGCACAGATCAATTTGATCGGAGGACAGCATGGCGCTTTCGCCACGTGAACAGAGCACCCTGGCCGCGATCGAGAACGGACTGAGCGCCACTGACCCTGCACTGGTCGCGGCTTTCACCAGGGCGCGTTCACCCTCGCCCGTATCGAGGCTTTTCCCGCTGTCAGCACGCCATACCGGTCTGCTGATCCTCGCGCTGCTCACGCTGATCGTCCTGCATCCGCTGGCCCTCCAGCTGGGTATGGCCGGGCCGGCGCTCCTCACCGGGATGCTGATCGTCCCGTGGATCGTGAGTGCCTCGCGGGCGACGAAACGGCGCTACGACGGCCTTCCGAGATCGTCGCGGACAGGGACAACGGATCAGGACGTCGTGACATGACCTCGTAAAGGGCGCCGATGCAGGGCTCATCGTGACGTCCCGCGCCTGCTATCTCGGAGGTTTGAGAGATGCCATTCGTTGAGACGAGAAAGGACATGCTCATGGTGGGTGTCATCGTTGCGCTGCTGCTGGTATGGCTCGTGCTGGCGATCCTGGGCGCGGTCATCGAGGGATTCTTCTGGCTGACCGTTGTCGGGGTCGTACTGTTCCTGGCGACCGCCGGCTATGCGGCGATCAAGCGGAGGTCCGGGCGACGCGTCAGCTGATGCCCCCGCCCGAGAGGGGGCTCGGTGACTTCGCCCCGAGCGTGTCGCGAAGGCACCGGGTTGGAAATGATGCGTGGCATCAACCCAGACGCCACCGAGCAGCGGACCCGCTGCTGAGCGCGGTGGTTCGGTGCGCCGTGCTCAGCGCGGCTCACCGACCGCCGTCGACTCGGGCGAAGGCTGGGGCTGGGCGGGCGACCGGTCCGGGTTGTCTGTCGTGGCACCGGCCGGAGGCCCGGCGCCGGTTCCCGGGTTCCTCGTCGATCCGGTACGTCCGCTGTCGGTCGTAGCGGCCGCGGGCTCGCGCCCGCCCGTGGTCATCTGACGGATGCCGTCGGGCTTCGCTGCCTCGGCGACCGCCTCGGCGGCGGCTTCTGCGGCGTTGGCCGCATCCTCCGCGGCCCGCACGGCCGGTTCCTCCGTAGCGGCAGCCTGGCGGGTCGCGGGCGATCGGGGGAGGTCCTGGTTGAAGGCGCGGGAGACTCCTTGCAGCGCGGAGGTGAGCTCACTGGGGATGACCCAGAACGTGTTGCCCTGGCCCTGGGCGAGCTGGGGCAGCATCTGCAGGTACTGGTAGGCGAGCAGCTTGGGGTCCGGGTCGTTGCGGTGCACGG
>NZ_JAHDTG010000198.1 GCF_018531475.1 Pseudonocardia mahuensis | reverse complement strand
CTGATTCCCTATGGGAGATCGCTTGTCAAGATTGGGTCTTGCTGCTGCTCGCTGAGCGCGTGACGATGGTCGGTGGGGAAGGTCGCCTCGTTTGTCGGCGCCTGTGGGGTGCCTGACCTGTCGTGTCCTGTGTGGGCTCGCTGAGGGGCCTTCCCCGCCCTCGTCCCCGCGGCCGGGTGCTTGCCCGAGCGGCGCCGGGCCCGGACCTCGGGTGGGACGGTCCACTGCTCGGTGATGATCTTCTTCGCGGTGGCGGGGTCGACGGGGGTGCCGTCGATGTCGCAGATGACGTAGGGCGTTCCGCGGCGCAGCACGGTCCAGGCTCTTTCGACCAGCGTGGCGGCGACGACGCAGAGCGCTTTGGTGTGGTTCGCGCCGCGTTCGACGATCTGCCGGTAGTAGATCCGGGCGAGCTGGGGGTCCTGGCGGCGGGCGTTGTCCGCGGCCCGGACCAGGGTGGTGCGCAGCAGCGCCGGCCCGGCCTTGGACATGGGCTGGCCCTTGCGGTCGGTGTCCCCGGTCTCTGAGGCCCGTGGCGCCAGCCCGGTGAACGAACGGACATGTCTCCGGCTGGGGAACCGGGAGGCCACCGACGACGGCGACCAGGGCGGGGGCGCCGATGCTGGCCAGGCCGGGCAGGCTGCGCGCCAGGCCGGCGGGGTCGGCCTGCCGGTAGGCGTCCTCGCGGTGCGCGGCGTGCACGGCCAGCTCGGTGGTGACCGCGCGCAGCAGCCGGACCTCGGTGGCGACCTCGGCGGCCAGATCGGTGAACGGCATCGCCGGATAGGCCCCGTAGAGCTCGACCGCCGCCGTGGCCGCCGCCCGCCAGGCTTGGGCCCGCTCGGCGCCCTGCTGCCCATGCGAAGCCTTCTCGATCACGCCCCGAAGCCGGGCGGGTCCGGCGGCGAGCAGCACGCGAGGATCGGCCCACCGCGCCAGCACCGCCAGGTCGGCCGCTCCGAGATCCCCGGTCAGCGGGGTGGCCGGCATCAGCTGCCGGACCAGGTCCTTGATCCGCACCTTGTGCTCGGACGCGGCCCGAGTCAACCGGTCGGTGGCGCGCACCCGCCGGTCCAGCGCCGCGTGATGCCCGTCGGGCAGTGCCAGCTCGCGCAACCCACCGGGATCGATCAGCGGCAGCCGGGCCAGGGTGTCGGCGTCGATGCCGTTGCTCTTGGCGTGCCGCGACAGGAACCGACGCAGGTCCGCGGCCTTCGCACTCGACACCCGGAACACCGCGTGCCCGCGCCCGGCGAAGAACACCGCGACCGGCAGCCATGCCGGGCCGGTCGGCTCGAGCACGACCTCCAACCGGGTCCCGGGCGGGGCGCCTCCCAGGGCGGCGTCGGCGATCTGTGACAGCTCGGCCACGGTCGGCCCGGTCCTGCGCCGGCACACCTGCCGGCCGGCCTCGTCCAGCACGCGCACCGTGTGCGCGCTGGCGATCCCGAGATCGATACCCACCAGCCGTCGTTGCACCGCAGCCTCCCGTCATCGACAGATCACGACCTCCGGGCTGCTCCACACGGGCGGCGCGTGCTCGATCGGCCACGGTCCCCACGGGCGGCAAGCGATCCTGACAACGGCTCCCACTCATGTGCTGCAACCAGACCCGACCTCGAAGGGCCGGTCTACTTCCCTCATCCGGGGCATCCGTGGCCAGGCCAGCGGTGGCAATCAGCCGAACGAGGCACGAACAGGTCAGCCCGTCCTCAGAGCCCTACTCGACGCCACCCACCGGACCAGCCGGGATGCGCATGCAACCCGAGAACTCCAGGCCGATCAAGTCCCGAAGCCCCTTACATGAG
>NZ_JAHDTG010000197.1 GCF_018531475.1 Pseudonocardia mahuensis | reverse complement strand
CCGCGGTGCTGCCGGTGCTGCAGAGCCTGGGCGTCGAGGTGCTCGACGAGCGGCCCTACGAGATCGTCCGGCCGGACGGGCGCCGCTGCTGGCTCTACGACTTCGGGCTGCGGATCGACGAGGCCATCCTCCCGGCGCTGCCCGGCCACGGCCCGGGCGACGTCGAGCGCGGGTTCTGCGCGGCGTTCGGTGCGGCCTGGCGGGGCGACGCCGAGACCGACCGGTTCAACGCCCTGGTGCTGCGCGCCGGTCTGGACTGGCGCGAGGTGGCCGTCCTGCGGGCCTACGGCCGCTACGCCCGACAGCTCGGCAGCACGTTCGGACCGCAGTACATGGCGGACGTCCTGCTCGCGCAGCCCGATGTCGCCCGCGGCCTGATCGACCTGTTCCGGGCCCGGTTCGATCCCGCGCTCACCGATGCCGAACGGGACGTGCGGAGCACCGAGGCGTTGGCGGCGGTGAGCGATCTGATCGATGAGGTCACCGGTCTGGATGCGGATCGGATCCTGCGTGGGTATCTGGCGGCGGTCTCGGCGACGTTGCGGACCAATTGGTTCCGGGATCGGCCGTATGTGTCGTTCAAGATCGATCCGTTGGCGATTCCGGAGATGCCGGCGCCGCGGCCGCGGTTCGAGATCTTCGTGTATTCGCCGCGGGTGGAGGGGGTGCATCTGCGGTTCGGGCCGGTGGCGCGTGGGGGGTTGCGCTGGTCGGACCGGCCGCAGGACTACCGCACCGAGATCTTGGGGTTGGTCAAGGCCCAGGCGGTGAAGAACGCGGTGATCGTGCCGGTGGGGGCGAAGGGCGGGTTCGTGGTGCGGGCGGCGGCGCCGGGCCCGGCGGAGGTGGAGGCCTGCTATCGGATGTTCATCCGCGGGTTGCTCGATGTCACCGACAACCTGGTGGACGGGGCTGTTGTGGTGCCGCCGGGGGTGGTGCGTCACGACGGGGACGATGCGTATCTGGTGGTGGCCGCGGACAAGGGCACCGCCCGGTTCTCCGATGTGGCGAACGAGGTGGCCGCCGGCTACGGGTTCTGGTTGGGTGACGGGTTCGCCTCGGGGGGCTCGGTGGGGTATGACCACAAGGCGATGGGGATCACCGCGCGGGGGGCGTGGGAGAGCGTGCGCCGGCATTTCCGGGAGTTGGGGGTGGATGTCCAGCGCCGGGAGTTCGCGGTGGTGGGTATCGGGGACATGTCCGGGGACGTGTTCGGGAACGGGATGCTGTTGTCGCCGCACATCCGGTTGGTGGCGGCGTTCGATCATCGGCATGTGTTCGTGGATCCGGATCCGGATGTGGCGGCGGGGTTCGCGGAGCGGCGGCGGTTGTTCGGGTTGGCGCGCTCGTCGTGGGCGGACTATGACCGCTCGGTGATCAGCGCGGGGGGTGGGGTGTGGCCGCGGGCGGCGAAGGCGGTGCCGGTCGGGCCGGAGATGCGGGCGGCGTTGGGGCTGCCCGCGGAGGTGGTCCGGTTGAGTCCGCCGGAGTTGATTCGGGCGGTGTTGTGCGCGCCGGTGGATCTGTTGTGGAACGGCGGGGTGGGCACCTATGTCAAGGCGTCCGGTGAGACGCATGCGCAGGTGGGGGACAAGGCCAATGACGCGGTGCGGGTGGACGGGCGGGGTCTGCGGGTGCGGGTGGTCGGGGAGGGTGGGAATCTGGGGTTGACCCAGCGGGGGCGCATCGAGTTCGCCCGGGCCGGGGGCCGGGTCAACACCGATGCGTTGGACAACTCGGCCGGGGTGGATTGTTCCGACCACGAGGTCAACATCAAGATCCTGCTCGACCGGCTGGTCACCACCGGTGACCTCGACCGCGGCGAGCGCGACCGGCTGTTGCGGGACATGACCGACGACGTGGCCGAGCTGGTGCTCGCCGACAACCG